>CAWKKE010000013.1:0-311467 GCA_963850185.1 uncultured Acidimicrobiaceae bacterium | reverse complement strand
GAGTTGAGCGCCGCTCCACCGGGCGGAGCGGCCCGACCACGACTGGCGGCCGCCGCGGGCGCCCTCTATCCCGACCTGCACGACGATTGGCCCCTGCTGCGCGGCGCCCTGGCCGCGGCCGGCGTCGACGCGGAGACCGCGGTCTGGAGCGACCCCGCCGTCGACTGGTCCGCCTTCGACCTCGTCCTGGCCAGCGGCGCCTGGGGCAACATCCACCACGTCGAGGAGTTTCTCGCCTGGGCGGACGGTCTCGCCGCCCGCGGCGTGCCGGTGCGCAACTCCCCGGCCACGCTGCGCTGGAACATCGACAAGCACTATCTCGTGGAGCTCGAACGGGCCGGCGTCCCGACGGTGCCGACGCGCTGGGTGGAACCGGGGACGCGGCAGGCCGACGTGGCGTCGTTGCCGCTTCCCCAGGGCGAGGTGGTGGTCAAGCCGTCCGTCTCTGGCGGCGGCTACCGGACCGCGCGCTACCAACCCCACGAACACGGCGCGGCAAGGGCGCACGTGGCCGAGCTCATCGCTGCGGGGCGCGCGGCCTTGGTGCAGCCCTACCAACCCCTGGTCGACGCCGCGGGTGAGACGGGCCTCGTCTACATCGGGGGGACCTTCAGTCATGCCGTGCACAAAGGACCGATGATCCGGCGCGGCGCCGGGCCCCAGCAACACCTGCTCGACAACCTGGTACTGGCGCCGGCCGCGCCGACGACCACCCAGCTCCGGGTCGCCGCCAGGGCCCTGGCCGTGGCCGAGGGCCTCCTCGAGCCGACCAGCTACGCCCGCGTCGACATGGTGGAGACGTTGGACGGCGGGCCGGCCGTCCTGGAGCTGGAACTCCTCGACCCGGTGCTGTCCTTCCCGCACCACCCCGAGGGGGCGGTCACCCTGGCCCGGGAACTGGCCGGTCTGCTCGAGCCCCGGTCGCCGGCGCTCGGCACGCTGTTCAGTTCCGCACCGTGACACCGACTCCCGTGCTCGCCGTGCTTCCCCCCGGACCCGTGGCGTACGAGATCAGCACGTAGGACCCGTTGGCAACAGTGGTGGTGTTCCAGAGGTCCAGCCAGCCGTAGATCGTCGGCGTCGCCGTCCCCACCAGGTGGCCGTTCAGCCCGTAGGAGCCACCGAAGAGCGCGAACTCGACGCTGGTGGCGTTCGAGGCGGACGCGTCGAGGGTCGCCGCCGTTCCCGAAACGGTGGCCCCGTTGGCGGGAATGAGGACGCTCGTGGTGGGCGGCGCGTTCCGCACCGTGACACCGACTCCCGTGCTCGCCGTGCTTCCCCCCGGACCCGTGGCGTACGAGATCAGCACGTAGGACCCGTTGGCAACAGTGGTGGTGTTCCAGAGGTCCAGCCAGCCGTAGATCGTCGGCGTCGCCGTCCCCACCAGGTGGCCGTTCAGCCCGTAGGAGCCACCGAAGAGCGCGAACTCGACGCTGGTGGCGTTCGAGGCGGACGCGTCGAGGGTCGCCGCCGTTCCCGAAACGGTGGCCCCGTTGGCGGGAATGAGGACGCTCGTGGTGGGCGGCGGTGCCTCGACCGTCACCGTGATGGATTGGGTGGCATCGGGCGGCACACCGTTGCCCGCGGTGATGGTGATCGGATACGCGCCCGCGCTTCCGGCGGCGGGAGTGCCCGACAGAGTGGCCGTGCCGTCCCCGTTGTCGAGGAAACCCAGCCCGCTCGGCAGTGCACCCGCTTCGGAGAGGAAGGCGGATGGCGTGCCCGTCGATGTCACCGTGAAGGTCCCGCTCAATCCGGTTGCGAACGCTGCCTGGTTCGCGCTCGTTATGGCCGGGGCCTCGCCGTCGCTGATACTCGCTGACGACTCTATAAGCGGTTGGCCATTCACAAGGGTCCCATTCGGGGCGGACATGCCAACGGCTGTACATGCCGTTGCGCCGGTGCACGACACCCCCCCGAGGAGGTTGTAATGGGCATTGGATCCGTTCGGACTCGGAACGATGGACCAGGTCGAACCGTTCCACGACTCCGTCAGCGTCAGGATCTCGCTGCCAGTGCTGTACGCCCCGACCCCCGTACAGGCCGACGGGGCGGAGCACGACACGCCGCTGAGGGTGTCGGACTCGAGGCTGGAAGTGTCGGGGCTGGGAACGATCGACCAAGCCGATCCGTTCCACATCTCAACGAGCGTCTCGTTGTACGAGCCGTCGACGGCGTACTCGCCGACGGCGGTGCACGCGGTCGAGTTGCTGCACGAAACGGCGGTCAGGGCGACGGTCTGATCGCCCGACGTGTCGGGATCGGGACTCGGGACGATGGACCAGGCGGAACCGTTCCACGACTCGATCAGCGCCTCCGACCCCGTGCCTTCGCCGGCGTAGCCGACAGCGAAGCACGCTGACGGACCGGTACACGACACGCCGGTCAGATCGTCGGACAGGTACGACGGGGCATCGGTACTGGGGACGACCGACCAGGCGGCGCCGTTCCACGACTCGGTCAATGTCGCCTGGGTGATCTGGTCACACGGTGGCCTCGGGCCACAGGTGTTGCCGGGATCGTCAATGCCCACCGCCATGCACGCCGACGGTCCGGTGCACGACACCGCCTGCAACGTGGAATCCGTTCCCGCGACGCCCACGGGGACGCTCGACCACGTCGACCCGTTCCACGCTTCGCTCCCCGCTTCGTCGTTCGCCGCAACCCCCACCGCCAGACACGCCGACGGGCCGGTGCAGGACACTGCGTTCATACCGTCGGAGGTCGGGCTCGGATCGATCGACCATGTCGACCCGTTCCATGACTCGTTCACCGTGCCGACAGCGGCGCAGAACGTCGAACCGACGCACGACACGCCGCTCAGGGCGTTGTTCACCGTTGACGAAATCGCCGGAGAGGCGTCGACGGACCAGGAGACGCCCGGCCTGGCCTGCGCGCCGGCGGGCACGCTTGCTGCGATCACGGGAATGGTGGCGGCCAAGCATGCAGGGACCAGAAGTCTGACGGACACGCGCTTCAGCTTCCGCAGTCCTCTCGGCTGACACGGAGTCGGTCTCACGTGCCCCTCCTTCAGCTCCCCCGGCGGGACCTCTCCTCGACGAACGCGACGCCCCCCCTGAAGGGTAGACCCGCCGCCTCCGGCACGAGCAGGAAATTGCGCAGGACGACCTTCCCCCGCCGATGTCGTGCCCCCTCGTTCGCCCGAGGGGCGCCTATGGGCGGCGGTCCGACCCCTTACGGTGCCGCTTCGGGAGCAGGCGCCGGCGCCTGCTAGCCTCGGCCGGCGCGGCAGCCTCCGCAGGCGCGGCAGCCTCGGCAGGCGCGGCAGCCTCAGCAGGCGCCGCCGAACCCTCAACCTCGACTGCAGCTTGACCCTCGACTGGCGCTTCACCCTCGGCAGCTGGGATGTCGTTCCCGTCGGCGTCCTTGAGCGGCACCACGTGGGTGCCGGTCTCCTCGGCGAAGTCGGCCCAGGCCGCCTGGGCCTCGGTCTCGGGGGTGAATTCGCCCTCGGCGTAGTCGAAGCCGATGTAGTTACCCTCTTCGTCGTAGGCGTGCTCGCCAAACGCCTCGCGGTACTCCTCGGAGACCTCGCCGCCCTCGGCGGCCTGCTTGATCGACAGCGAAATACGGCGACGCTGCAGGTCGATGTCGATGATCTTGACCCACAGCTCCTCGCCCGGCGTGACCACCTGCTCGGGCAGGTCGACGTGGTGGACCGCCATCTCCGAAATGTGCACCAGGCCCTCGATCCCGTCGCCCACCTGTACGAAGGCGCCGAACGGCACCAGCTTGGTGATGCGGCCGTAGACCAGCTGGCCCACGGCGTGCGAGTCGGCGAACTCCTGCCAAGGATCGGACTGCGTGGCCTTCAGCGACAGGCTGATGCGCTCCTTCTCGAGATCCACGTCGAGCACCTCGACCTCGATCTCGTCGCCCACCGACACCACCGACGACGGGTGGTCGACGTGCTTCCAGCTGAGCTCGGAGACGTGGACGAGCCCGTCCATGCCACCGAGGTCCACGAAGGCACCGAAGTTGACGACCGAGGAGACGACGCCCTTGCGGCGCTCGCCCGGCTTGAGGTTCTGCAGGAAGTCACCCCGCTGTTCCTTCTGGGCTTCTTCCAGCCAGGCCCGGCGCGACAGCACGACGTTGTTGCGGTTGCGGTCGAGCTCAATGATCTTGGCCTCGATCACCTTGCCCACGTAGGGCTGCAGCTCGCGCACGCGGCGCAGCTCGACCAACGAGGCGGGCAGGAAGCCGCGCAGGCCGATGTCGACGATCAACCCGCCCTTGACGACCTCGATGACCGGACCCGACACCATCTCGCCGTTGTTCTTCTTCTCTTCAATCGTCGTCCAGGCCCGCTCGTACTGCGCGCGCTTCTTGGACAGGACGAGTCGCCCTTCCTTGTCCTCCTTCTGGAGCACGAGCGCCTCGACGTGGTCGCCCAGCGAGACGATCTCGGCCGGGTCCACGTCGTTGCGGATGGAGAGCTCGCGGGCGGGGATGACGCCCTCGGACTTGAAGCCGATGTCGAGGAGGACCTCGTCGCGATCGATCTTGACCACCGTTCCCTCAATGACGTCGCCATCGTCGAACTCGATGATGGAGTCGCCCATCGCCTTTTCGAGGTCGGCGTCACCGAGGTCATCGTCGACGATGGTGCGAGGGGTGTAGTTGCCCTCGGCGTCGAAGCTGCCCATCGCTTCGGGGGACAGGAGGGAGGTGCGTGCTGCGTCAGCCATGGTGAAGCTCCTTGCGACGGGTGCGACTTGCACCCGCAGGACCGCGCCGGGGTCAATTTCGAGGAATATGGGTTGCACCGCCACCGGTGCCGGCGGGCAAGCTCAGCAGCGTACCAGCTGGCCAGGAGGGTTCTCCCCAGCCCATGCCGCTCAGCCCTTGGCGCCCGCCCAGCTCGCTCCCGTCGCCGCGGAAATGGTCAGAGGGACGTCGAGGTCCGCCGCCCCGGTCAGGGCGGACTCGGTGAGGCGGAGCACGTCGCCCTCCTCCCCCGCCGCCACCTCGACGATGACCTCGTCGTGGACCTGGAGCACCAGCCGGCTCGCCAGCTGCTCCGCCTCGAGGTCCCGGTCGAGACGCACCAGGGCCATTTTGAAGATGTCGGCCGCCAGTCCCTGAATGCCGGCGTTCATGGCCTGGCGCTCGGCCGCCTGGCGCACGCGGTAGTTCGACGAGTGCAGGTCGGGCAGGGGCCGGATGCGGCCGAAGAGGGTGCGGGTGGCTCCCCGGATCTTGGCGTCGGCCACGGCGTGGTCCATGTACTGCTTCACGAGTGGGAAGGCGCCGAAGTAGCTCTCCATGATGGCGGCCGCCTCCTCGACGGGGACTCCGAGACGCTGGCTGAGCCCGTAGGCCTCCATGCCGTAGGCGAGGCCGTAGGAGACCATCTTGCAGAACTCGCGCTGGGTGTGGGTCACCTCTTCGGGCGGGATCCCGTACACCGCGGCCGCCACCGTCCGGTGCACGTCCGACCCGCTCGTCATGGCGTCGATCAGGCCGGGGTCCTCCGACAGGTGCGCAATGCAGCGCAGCTCGACCTGGTCGTAGTCCGCCACCAGGAAGGTGCTGCCCTCGGCCGGCACGAAAGCCCGCCGGAACTGCTTGCCCATGTCGGTGCGCACCGGGATGTTGTGCAGGTTGGGCCGGTCCGACGAGATGCGCCCCGTGCGCGCCACCGTCTGCCCGAACGACGCGTGGATGCGGCCGTCGGGCGCGATCTCGGCCAGCAGGCTCTCGCCGTAGGTCGAGCGCAGCTTCTCCACCTCGCGGTACGAGAGCAGCGCGTCAATGATCGGGTGGGCGCCCCGCAGGCTCTCGAGCGTCTGGGCATCGGTCGAGAACCCGGTCTTGGTCTTCTTTCCCGGCGTCAGGCCGAGCTCGTCGTAGAGCACGGTCCGCAGCTGCGGCGTCGAGTTCACGTTGAACTCGTGGCCGGCGTGCTCCTGTACCTCCGACTGCAGCGCGGCCGCGGACTCCTTCAGCACGTCGGTGATCGCCTGCAGCTCCACCCGGTCGACGCCGATGCCGGCAACTTCCATTTTGGCCAGGACCCGTACGAGCGGCGTCTCGATGTCGTTGTGGAGGCCCGCCATGTCCTCGGTGTCGAGGCGTCGGCGGAAGCCCAACGCCATGCCGGCGACGTCGGCCGCCTCACCGGCCGCGTCCTCGGCCAGGTCGCGTTCGGTCTCGCCGGGTTCGGTGATGTCGAGGCTGAGCTGTCCGGTCTGCTCGCGCAGCTGCGACAACTCGTACTCACCGGTCGAGGCGTCGAGCAGGTAGGCCGCCACACCCGTGTCCATCTCCAGGCCGGTGGCGTCGATGCCGAGCGGCAGGAGCGCGCGCATGGCCTCCTTGACCTCGTGGCCCACGAACGGCCGGGCCAGCACGCTGGTGAGCTTCTTCGCCACCGAGGCGGCGCTGAGCAGGTCCCCGGGCACCAGGACGCCGAGGCCGGCCTCCTCGCCCTCGGTGGCCACGAGGACGAGCGCCACCAGATCGCTGCGCCCGGGCATGCCGTCCCAGCGGGCGGCGAGGGCGAGGCGGCCGTTGCCGAGCGCGGACAGCTCCTTCGACACGTCGGCGGCGGTCGTGGGCAACGCCACGTCGCGCAGGTCGAAGGTCGGCGCCGCCGGCTCCGCCGCCAGGACGTGCCCACTCGCCGCGGCGGCGATCACCGCTTCGGCGCCCTTGGCCGACGGGCCGGCGCTGCCGGGGACGGGCTCGCCGAGGGCGCCGGCGTCGAGCAGTTCCTCCAGCCGGCTCCACACCGTCTTCATCTCGAAGCGCTCGAAGGTGGCTTCCGCCGTGGCCCGGTCCCAGCCGCCGAGGGTCAGCTGGTCGATGTGGACGTCGAGCGGCACGTCGAGCACCAGCGGGATGATGCGCGCGTTGGAACGGGCCAGCTCCTCGTTCTCGGTCAAGTTCTCGCGCAGCTTGGGCGTCTGCTCCTCGAGGTGGGAGAAGATGCCGTCGAGGTCGCCGTACTTGGTCAGCAGCTTGGCCGCGGTCTTCTCGCCCACGCCCGGGATGCCCGGCAGATTGTCCGAGGGGTCGCCGCGCAGCGACGCCAGCAACACGTACAGCGTCGGGGGCACGCCGGTGCGG
Source organism: uncultured Acidimicrobiaceae bacterium (assembly GCA_963850185.1). Taxonomy (GTDB): domain Bacteria; phylum Actinomycetota; class Acidimicrobiia; order Acidimicrobiales; family RAAP-2; genus Bog-473. The sequence goes on along the minus strand of CAWKKE010000013.1, from coordinate 304,372 downwards.
TCGAATATGCCTTGCTCGTCGTAGAGTGCGTAGTCGCTGACGCCGCGCTTGTTGTAGAGCACGCGCACGTACGGGTCCTGCACGAGCTGGAAGCTGTCGCGATCCCCTGTGACGATGACCACCTCGGTCTGGCGCGCCGCCGCCTCCGTGGCCAGCGTGGCGATGACGTCATCGGCTTCGAACCCCGGAGCCTCCACCACTGGGATGGCCAGCGCGGTCATGACCTCGCGGATCATGTCGAACTGGGGCGGCAGGAGCCACGGCGTCTCGGCCCGGCCGGCCTTGTAGTCCTCGAGGATCTCGTCGCGGAAGGTGGCGCCCGGAGCGTCGAAGGCGACCGCCAGGGCGGTGGGGTGGTGCTCGCGGATGAGGTACACCAGCATGGAGCTGAACCCGTGCACGGCGTTGGTGACGACGCCGGTCGAGGTGGCCAGCGTGTCGGGCAACGCGAAGTAGGCCCGGAAGGCCAGCGACATGCCATCGAGCAGCAGCAGGGGTCCTGATCGCTCCTGCGGGGGTGACGACGTCATGCCGTCGACACTACGGGGTGAGTGTGCCGTCGACGACCTGTTGGGCCACGTCGCGCATGAGGGCGCGCGTCTGCATAGCGGTGCGCTGAATGAACTTGAAGGCGTCGTCCTCGGAGAGGTCGTCGCGGTCCATCAGGACCTGCTTGGCCGCGTCCACGGTCCGCCGCGTGGCGATCTTGTCCTCGGCCCCGTCGGAGGAGTGGGCGGCCTCGTCGTCGATGGCCCAGTCCTGGCGCGCCTTGGCCAGCACGTCGGCGATCGCCGGCAGGAGATCCCGGGGCTGGAACGGCTTGATGAGGTAGGCCGACACCCCCGAGTCCCGGGCCTCTTCGATGAGATCGCGTTGGCTGAAGGCCGTGAGGAGGAGCACCGCCACCTGATGGCGGGAGGTGATCTCACGGGCGGCACGTATGCCGTCCATTCCCGGCATCTTGACGTCCAGGATGGCGAGGTCGGGACCGTGCTCCTCGACCAGGGTCACCGCCTCGTCGCCGCGGCCCGTCTCACCGACCACCTCGTAGCCGGCCGTTACCAGAATCTCCTTGAGATCGAGGCGCACGATGGCCTCGTCCTCGGCGATGACGACGCGCGCCAGCGCGGTCGAGCCCTCGTCCGGGGTCACGAGCGGGACCCGGCTGTCACCGCCCGGCGGGGAGCCGTCACTGCTTGCCCGTGGCGACGGCCGCGAGGAGCTCGTCCTGGCGGCGCTCGAGATCGCTCACGGCTTTGTCGAGCGAATCGCGCGCCCGCACCATGGCATCGGCATGGCGCGCCGCCTCGTTGTGCTCCTGGCTGGCGAGCGGCGTCTCCGACACGAGGGCGCGCACGCGTGCCTCGTCGGCTGACTCCTGGACAACCGCCAACTGCTCATTCAGCACGGCCAACTCCTCCCGCGCCCGGACGAGCCGGGTGTGGACATCTCTGATCCGCCGCTCCAAAAGGACGCGATGCATGGAGCGTCAAGTGTAGGTGGCGGGGAACCAGCGACGCCGCACTTCGAGCTTGTCCAACAGAGCGCTGTCGGGTGGATTCCCGACCCCTGGCGCTCCGGGCACCTGGACCCACCCGTTGCGCACGGGCGGGTACCCGCAGGGGTCGACCGCGAGATAGTCGGCGGGATCCCCGACGTCGCTGACCAGGCCCGTCGCGTCCTGGCTGAGCCGGGCCGCCAGGGCCAGGTTGGCAGCCCGCCCCAGCCCGGCCTCGAAGAAACCGCCGACGAAGGCGGGCACCCCGGCGGCTGCGCAGGCGGCGTGCGCGGCCCGGGTGGCGCGCATGCCGCCCAGCCGGGCCGGCTTCAAGCAGGCCATGGCGCACGAGCCGTTGCGCAACGCGTCCGTGACGCGGCGCGGCGTCGAGAGCGACTCGTCCAGACAGATCGGGACCGGGAGCACCTGGGCGAGTTGTGCATGGGCCACGAGATCGGCCGGTGGCAGCGGCTGCTCAATGCACAGCACGTCGAAATCGGCCAGCCGGCTCAGGACCGCCACGTTCTCGGCCCCTGCGTCGAAGGACCCGTTGGCATCGACCTGGAGGACCAGGTCGGGGTGCTGGGCGCGGACGGCGCGCACCGGCTCGACCACCCAACCGGGCTCGATCTTCAGGCGCACCCGGGCCGCCCCGTCCTGCACGACGGCGTCGACCTCCCGGCGCAGCGTGGCAACGTCGTGGCCGTCGGGGATCCCCACCACCGCACCGACCGCCAGGGACTCGAAGCCCTCGCCCACCCCGAGATCGTCGGCCAGTGAGCGCCCAGCCGCCCGCAGCTCGGCGTCGGCGACCGCCATCTCGAAGGTGGCGGCCAGCATGCGATCCACCGGCGTCCCCCCGAAGAGCTGTGCCACACCGGCCGCAGCGGGCAGCTCACCGCCCCGGGCGGCCGCCGCTTCGTGTAGGCGGGGCACGCCCATTTTGACCGCCGCCCTTTCCACCACCCGCAGGGTCGGATCGACGGCGGTGCCGTCCTCCAGGGCGGCGCACTCGCCCCAACCCTCGCCGTCCTCGGTGACGACCCGGACGAAGAGCAACGGACGAAGCCGGTGCACGCCGGCGGCGGTCCCGATGGCCTGCCGAAACGGGAGGTCGACCTGGACCAGTTCGACGCCGGTCTGCCTCAATGCGAGGTCACTCCCACCCCGTCACCGTAGATCGCAGCTTGTACGATCAAGCGTTCTCGCCCGGATGGCGGAATGGCAGACGCGGCGGCCTCAAAAGCCGCTGTCCGAAAGGGCGTGCGGGTTCGAGTCCCGCTCCGGGCACGTTGTTCATTTTGAGGGCAACCTCCTCGTAGCCCCGCTGCGGGTCCCATGTCCTGCATCCGCTGCCTTACCTGCCTTGTGAATTGGATGCCTCGTCCACTGCCTTGGCGGTGGCTCCATTGGCTTCGCGTGCCTGATTGGCCACGCGCCCCGTGCTCCGACTACCTCTCAATCGAACTGGGAGGACAACCCTCAGACAAAAACGCGCTTGACGTGAGCCTTTGCGACTCTTAGCGTCCCGCATGTTCTCAATCAGCGGTTGAGTGCATTCGAAGCGGCCGGGTCATGCCGGGCGAAAACGGGGAGGACAGAGTGAAGAGATACAAGCGAGTTGTCGCACGGGGTGCTTTGGCAGTCGCAGCCCTTATTGGCATTGCGGGCGCGGGTGCGCTCAGTTTCGCTGAAGGGGCCAGCGCCGCCACTCCGACGATCACGGTGACGCCGAACAGTGGGCTCCAGGCCCAAGGCACCACCACGGTCACGGTCTCAGGTTCCGGTTTCGCCGCCAGCTCGGCGGGCGCCATCTTGGAGTGCAATAACACTTCTCCGCAGCCGACCGTCGACGTCGAGCCAGGCGTCGCGTCGACCGCAGCACCGGTGTCGTGCGGGCCGGCCCCCGGAGCCAGCACTCTCTTCACGACGAGCGCAACCGGTACGGTCGCCGCAACCTCGTTCACGGTGACGACCGGCACGGTCGGCCCTCCGGCCACCGGAACCGACTCAACTGGCGGCGACGCTGCGACCGATGCGGCCAAGTTCCCCTGCCCGCCCACGGCAGCACAGCAAGCGGCCGGGGCTTCGTGTCTCATCGCCATGGCTGATGCAACCGGCAACCAGGCGACAGCGAACATCTCATTCGCCGGCGCCTGCACCACTCCCGCGAACCCCGCTGGGTATGACCTGGCCGCTTCGGACGGCGGCGTCTTCACCTTCGGGAACCTTCCGTTCTGCGGCTCGGCCGGAGGCATCAAGCTCAACAAGCCGGTGGTCGGGATGGCCGCAACGGGCAACGCCGGGGGTTACTGGCTTGCCGCCTCTGACGGGGGTGTCTTCAACTACGGCAACGCCAAGTTCTTCGGCTCCGCCGGGAGCTTGAAGCTGAACAAGCCCATCGTCGGGATTGCCGCCACGAAGGATGGCGGCGGTTACTGGCTCGTGGCCTCCGACGGCGGGATCTTCAACTACGGCGACGCGGGCTTCTTCGGCTCCGCCGGAAGCCTGAAGCTCAACGCTCCCATCGTCGGCATTGCCGCTACTCCCGATGGTGGCGGCTACTGGCTCGTTGCCTCTGACGGTGGGATCTTCAACTACGGCGACGCCAAGTTCTATGGCTCGACCGGAAGTCTGAAGCTCAACATGCCAGTGGTGGGAATGGCTTCCACCCCGACGGGCCTGGGCTACGACCTGGTGGCTTCCGACGGTGGGATCTTCAACTACGGCGATGCCAAGTTCTACGGTTCGTCCGGAAGTCTGAAGCTCAACAAGCCGGTGGTGGGCATGGCGGCCACCTCAACCGGCCTCGGTTACTGGCTGGTGGCCTCCGACGGTGGGATCTTCAACTACGGCGACGCCAAGTTCAACGGTTCGACGGGCAATATCGTCTTGAACGCTCCGATTGTGGGCATGGTCGGGGTGGGCGCTCCGACTTGAGCCGACTCCACTGATGAGATGAAACGGCAGGTACCGGTGTCCTTTACCGGCCTGCCGTTTCGTCTTTTCGGAGCCGGGTCCCGATCGTGGCTGGTCACGCCATCTGGCCCCGCGCGCTCACGAGCGCTCAGGGACGGCGACCACCTCCCGGACTTTCTTGACCCCGTCGGGCTGAGGTCGCCATCACAAGAGCGGTCAAGCGACGCTCGAGAGCAGCCGCGTTGCCTCGCGTTCGCGTTGTGGTCACCGATCTGTCATATGCGTGCGAAATTTCTGCTGGGGACGCTCCTCAACCCCACCGCGACGGCGCGACCGGAGTCCGTGCGATTGGCCCATAGGTCCGCGACCAGCCAATTCGGACCTGATCAGCCTTTCTAAGGGTTCCTGGAGTTTCCCCCGGGCCTCCGCGGGCCGGCGCAGCGGCCAACCCACGTTCCGCACAACTGGGATCAGAGACCCGCCGAATCCGCCGATGTGTCAAGGGTTACGGTCCGTACGAGGATGCTCGACGTGCCAACCTTGTGGAGTCCTGCGCTAACCAGGCGTAGATCGTGGGCCAGAGTCTTGACCCCATAGGCGGAGCAACCGATCCTGATCGATCTCTTATGACACGCATTATTCGGAGCGTTGGATTCGTGCTGGCCCTGGCATCAGTGGGCCTCGGCGGCGGCGCGCTGGCGTGGACGTTCAGCGGCGGTCCGGCGGCAGCCTCGGGCGCCGACACGCCCTTGCCTCCCGGATGGGAACTGTGTGTCCTGGAAGGCCTCGCCGCGCCGGCCACTCCGGCCAACATCGCCGATCTGGACGAGTGGCAGGCCGCCGAAGGCGGCTCGACCAACAACACGGCGGCATACAACCCCTTCAACTCGCTGCGGACGACCGACGTCACCGGAGCCCCGATTCCCGGGGTGGACACCTCCAACAACTTCCCGGCCTTCTCAACCTGGGCCGCCGGATGTTCGGCGACGGTGGCGACGCTCTTCCAACCGAACATGTGGGTGATCACGGCGGCGCTCAGGGCCGGGAACGTGACTCCAGCATCGGCTTTTCTCGCGGTGGTCGACCAGAGTGCGTGGTGCGCCGTGTCCCCCGCTGGAGTGCCGTGCTATGTCAACGAGGTATTGAGCGGGACTGACACTCTGCCCGCGTCGCTACCCGTCTCGTCGGCACTCAACGTCTACGGCAACGTGAAATCGGACCTCCAGGGCTACCAGCAATCGATTGAGGCCGTCTCGACTGATCAGAACGAGATCGGGATCCGCGACCTGGCGCTCGCCGCTGCGGACTCCAATGTGGCCACGGCCCGTAGCCAGCTCGGCGCTGCCTCCCGCTCATTACAGAAATTTGCGGTCGGCGAGTACGTCAGCAGCGGGTTGTATTCGGGTGCCCCGCTCGTCAGCAACGGAGGGTCGCAACAGCTTGCCGTGAGTCAGCCCCAGGACTCCGATGGCGTCGTGGCGCAGCAGTACCTCGGCGTCACGGCCACCAACCTGCTCGCCAAGGAGGGAGCGGCGAACGGTGTCTTCAAGGACGCCCAGCAACGCCGGGACGCCGCCTCCAAGGCCCTGGCGCAGGCCGCCGTCACTTTGACGTCGGACCAGGCCGCGGAGAACCAGGACCTGACCCTACTCATCAAGGATGTCGGGACCCTCGAGCACGCGGGAGCCTGTGCGACGGTGACGATCACGCCACCCCCGACCAGCGGCACGGACGCCACCGCGACGTCGAGCACCACCACCACGACGACCACGGCCCCTTCGACCACCACGACGGTTCCGCCGAGCACGACCACGACGACCGTTCCGCCAACGACAACGACGACCACGACGCCGGTTCCCACCACCATCCCGCTGAACGCGCTGACACCGACGGTCTCGGCACCGACCACGACGACCGTGCCGCCGACGACGACCACAACGACCGTGCCGGCGACCACGACGACAACCACGGCACCGCAGGCCACAGTGCCGTCAACGACGACAACCGCACCGCCCACGGAGGCGGCCGGTGTTGGGGCGCTGCAGGGTTGCATCGCTTCGTTCGCTCCGGCAACCAGCGCCTGACGGCGCCTGACGCGGGGAAAGCCGTTCTACGGAGTCCCTCGCAACCCTTCCGGTTCTCTTGACCGGCGAGTGGGCATTCAGAATCCAGTGGCGGCGATGATGGAGCCGTTCAGGTGGTTCCCGGCCATGGACCCGTCATTCGGGGCATCGCCGTACGCGAAGACGGCTCCGTTCGCAGTCGCCACCCAGTAGCCCCCGCCGTCGGCGTCAGAGAAGATGGCGGAGGCCGGGTTGATGCCCCCGACCGAGCCCACCGGACCGCCGTGTGACGCTGCATCCCCGTAGGCGTACACGGCGCCGTCGGCGAGGAGGACCCAGTAGCCGCCGCCGTCGGCGGTGCGGACGGCGGACGTTACCGGGGAACCCTGGTTCCCCGGGGCGCCGTAGAACGGAGCATCCCCGAAGGCGTAGATGTTGCCGGCCTGGGTGATCAACCAGTACCCGTTCCCCGAGGCGTCCGGTACCACCGCTACAGCGGTGCCCGAGCAGCCGCCGATGCCGGGGCACGAGCCGGCGAAGCGGGCGTCGCCGAAGGCGAAGACGCCGCCATCGGACGCAACCATGAAGTACCCGCCTCCGTCAGACGACGGGACCATGGCCACAATGGGGGCGTTGAGGCTGTGCGGCAGTCCGGACCCGGCGGGCGAGAGACCGACGCCCGGTATCGACCCGTAGTAGCCGGCATTGCCGAAGGCGAAAATGCCGCCGTCAGACGCCACGAGCCAATATCCGGCCTTGTTCGCGGTGGGGCTGATGCCAACCACGGGGCGCTGCAGTTTGATGCTCCCGGTGGACCCGTAGAACTGGGCAGAGCCGAAGGTGAAGATGCCGCCGTCGGATCCCACCAGCCAGTAGCCGTACGCCGGAGTGGGCGCCGGTGCCGGCGGCACAGAGGTCTGGGGTGACGGCGGGTCGCTGATCGTCACTGCACCCGACACATACCTGATGGTGTAGTTGGGATCGGATGCGCCGGAGCATGAAGAGGCATAGGTCGGGGGCGACGGCGGGCTCCCGCTGGTGGCGGTGGTCGAGCAAACGGGCTGTGAGCCCAGCGACGTTGTGCTGTCGCCATTGACGAACCCTGCGTAGGACGGCGTGATGGTCGGCGGGCTCGAGCCGTAGGCCATGCTTCCGCTCGAGGCGGTGATGGTGAGGGGCGCAGGGCTGACCGTCACCAGACCTGGCACGTAGTTGATGGCGTAGTTGGCGTCCACGGCCCCGCTGCAGGTCGACGCATACGGCGAGCCCGACACTGGACTTGAGCTGCCCGCCGGCGTGGAGCAGGTTGGCGGTGCGCCTGATGGCGCAATCTCGCCGTTCTCGAAGCCCGAGTACAAGGGGGTGATGGTCGGCGGGCTCGAGCCATACGCCATGCTTCCGCTCGAGGCGGTGATGGTGAGAGGCGCAGGGCTGACCGTCACCAGGCCTGGCACGTAGTTGATGGTGTAGTTGGCGTCCACGGCCCCGCTGCAGGTCGACGCATACGGCGAGTCAGACACCGAACTGGCGCTGATCGCCGTAGTGGAGCAGGACGGCGGCCCGCTCAATGACGAAGCATCGTCATCGTTCTGGAAGTTCGAGTACAAGGGAGTAATGGCCGGCGGGCTCGAGCCGTAGGACATGGTTCCGCTCGACGCGGTCACGGTGAGGGGTGCAGGGTTGATCGTGAAGTCGTTCTGGGCTATTGGCGTAGACGATGGCGTCGCTGGCGGCGCCGAGGCCCGAGAGAGTTGCCCCGCTGCACGAGGGGGCGAGAAGGCTGTCGGTGCCGGCGGGGAGGGTCGGGGCGATCGCCGTCACCGGCGTGACGTCGCTACAGGTAAGACCGCTCGTATCGACGCTGGTGCCCGAGGGCGGTGGCGAAGTGGCGATTCCCGAGAACGTGGGGTCGCCCCCGTAGGTCTGCGACCCCGAGACGGAAACTTCAATGGCGTTGGCGCTGTCGACGACAGTCACGGCGCCCGGCACGTAGCTGATCGAATAGTTCGAGTCGGAGGCACCGGAGCACGTGGACGGGTACGTCGGTGGCGAGGCCGGGCTGGTGCCAGTGGCCGTGGTCGTGCAGCTGGCCTGCGTGTTCAGCGACGATGCTGTGTCGCCATTGACGAATCCCGAATAGATCGGCGCGATCGTGGGGACGGAACCGCCCTGGACCATGGTGGGGCTAAAAGCGGTGATCGTCAGCGCTGTCGGATTTACCGTTACGGAGCCCTCGACATAACTGAACGAGTAGTTGGGATCGACCGCCCCGGAGCACGATGTCGAGTACGGGTTGCCCGACACTGAGCTCGCTGTCGTGGCGGTCGTCGAGCAGGTTGGTTGGCTTGTCAGCGATGATGGCGTCTCGCTGTTGACGAAGCCGGAGTAGGTGGGAGTGACGGTCGGTGGCGTGCCGCCGTAGGTCATGGAGCCGCTCGAAGCCGTGACTGTCATGGGGGCGGCATTGACCGTGAAGTCACCCGGCGCACTGGTGTAGACGATGACGTAGTCGGCTGCATTCGGGCCCGAGAGGGTCGCCCCGCCGCACGAAGGGATGGTCAACGTGTGGCTTCCCGCCGGCAGCGTCGGGCTGATGGGCGTCGCGCTGTCGACCTGGGTGCAGCTTGCGCCGCTCGTGTCGAGCGTGACGCCCAGCGGAGTTGTCCCAGAACCTGCGTAGTCGGCCGATGCAGTAACGGACGGGGATTGGCTCCCGTACGTTTGCGAGCCCGACACGACCACGTCCAGCGCGATGGCCGTCAGCCCCGAGGCCAGCTCTGATACCACGGGCGTGCCGAGGCCCGTCGCCATGTCGTAGCCGGTCATGGCTGGATACTGTCCGCCGGCCGTGGCGTTGTAGTCGATGTTCCCGGACGTGACGTCGTTCAGGTAGGTGCCGGGCGTCTCTTGGGCCAGCAGATAGAGCGTTGGGTTCAGTGCACCGTAACCGGTGGTGCTTCCGTGGGCGGATGCGGCCACGGCGAGGACAGCCGCCCAGAGCGGTGACGCACCGCTGGTCCCTCCCAGCGCAGTCCAGCCGGTTTGTCCGTCGACCGTGTCGTAAATGATGTAGCCGCTGCTCGGATCGGCGTCGGCGGACACGTCGGGGACCTCGCGGACAGTCCCCTCCCGTACTGGCACAGGGCGTTCCACTGCTGCCGTTGACCGTGCCAAGTGACTGCTGATAAGCCGGCATCGCAAACGTCTCCGATATGCCGCCGCCGCCCGCGCCCTCTGAGTAATAGAGCGAGTCGTTCCAGGCTTGCTCCGTCGGCGGGGGGCCCAGAGTCTGTGCCGCACCGTGCCCCAGCGAGGTTCCTCCCACCGACGTGACGTACGGCTGGCCGGCCGGGTCGGAGACAGCGAGATTCAGGTTCTGAATGACGTCGCCGCTGTTCGTCTCGTCAAGGACCCACGCGTAGTCGAGCGTGCCATCGCTGACGAGCTGACCCATCGCATCCGTTCCGGTCTCGAGAGAGACGGTCGAACTGATGGATTCGGTCGACGTGTTGATCGTGGCCATGACGTCGCCGGGAAAGCTCCAGCCCGTTCAGGACGGCAAGCACCTCGTTGCCGTCAGGTGACAGACCGATGGACTGGACCACCCCCGTGCCGTTCAGGCTCTGGCTCGTCGGAATGGTGGTGACCACCGTGTGGGTGCTCAGGCTGACCACCGAGATCCCTCCCTCCATTTCCAGCATTTGCGACGTAGAGGTCGCCCGCACGTCCGGCGACGACCAAGGCCACCGGATCAGTTGCCAACGAGGACGGTCGCCGGTGGGCTCGTACATCCCGTCGTGATCGTGGCGTTACAGGTCGCGGCATTGAAGAACTCGATCCGGTTGCTCGCGGCGTCGGCGACGTAGACGTAGCCGTTGGTGGCGTCGAGGGCCAAGGCTGCCGGCACCGACCCGGAGGCAAGAGTCACCGTCGTGACGTACGTGGCGGTCGTGGCGCCGATGCTGTACAAGGCCACGGAGCCGTTCCCATTCGCCACGTACAAAGTCGAGCCGGAGCCGCTGACCACCAGGGCCGTCGGGGAGTTGAGATGGCCGCCCGAAGCGATCTGGGTCGGCGAGCCGCAGCCGCTCGTCACGGTCTGGTTGCAGGTGCCCGTTGAGATAACGGTCAGCGCGTTGGTCGAGTGGTCGGCCACGAAGATCTTCCCGAGCGCGGCATCGAGCACGACTGCATCAGGGCCAGAGCCAGAGCCGGTGGACACTGAACCCGCTGTGGTGAAGTTGGCAGGATTGCTCGTGCTCCCCTCACTGTCCACGCTGACCGTGTTGCTCCCCTTGTTCGCGACATACAGAGTGCCAGTGGACGGGTCAACCGCCTGCGCGACCGGGTCCGAGCCGGTCGGCCGCGGACACCTTCGCATTGATGTTGCAGCCCTGCGCACCCTGGTCGCCCGACGCGACGAAGATCGACTGGCCTTCTGCGGCCGCGGCTTGGAAGAGCGTGTTCTCCGAACTCTGCGTCGTTTGTCCGACATATGCCTCGCAGCCGTTCGTCCAACTCGCACTGACGATCTTGGCGGTGTCGTCGTTGACGATCTGGCTGAAGACGTCGTAGAGGCTGTCGGAACTTCCCGAAGTTCCGCCCTCGTACACTTCGATGTTCGCCTTCGGGGCCATGACGAGCACCGTCTCGATGTCGAGCTCCGCTTCTGCCGTGCCACTCCCGGTCGCGCCCGCGGCATTGCCGACCAGCTCCTGGCTGATCTGACCATCGGCGAGCGTGATTCCGTAGCAATTGCGCGAAGTTCGTGATGTCACTCCGCGAGTAGCCCGGCCCGGACATCTCGAGAGGGCAATCGTCCGCCGCCCCGTAGTCGTTCGACGAGTACAGCGGGTCGAACGAATAGGCCTGCGCCAGCTCATCGGCGTTCAGCGCGCCGGTGCTGCCCTCCGCCCCATCTGTTGTGCCGCTGGCTACATTGCCCGGGCCCGGGTTGGGCTGTCCCGGAGCCAGCGGCGGAGCAACGCGAGTTCGGCGGGGATGTGGCACGGCGGCCGATTCGCCTCCGGCACGCTCGTCGAAGGCTGCGGCGGGCTGAGTGTGTCGAGCCCGAGGATGCCCTCGACCTGCGGTGCCACCGTCGTGTCCACCTCCGGGGCCGTCGAGTTGTCGTATCCGGTCTTTCCCGAGGGCAAGCGGTACTTCGAGATCGGCGTCGAGAAGGCCGACTGGACCTGGGCGACAGTGCCCGAAACCGGTAGGGACAGGCCCGTCGCCGAGGGTGTCCCTACCGTGAGGCCCTCCTGGCGGAGGCTGGAGGTGACTTGCGCGATCGTCGACGGCGCCGGTCCGAACTGCCGCGCGAGCTCTGCGGTCGTCAAGAAGTGGCGGTATTCCGGGGACTTCGGATCAGACACCTGTTCCGCCTCCGCCGCCAACGCCGCGGGATTGCGCGGCTTGAGGGTCACGGTGAGTGGCAGGGTCGTCGCCGTCGGTGCGGGCCCGACAAGGGTGGCCCCGGGTGGGACGAGGCCCTGATGGCCGGGCAGCCTCTCGCGTCCGACTCCGGCGGCGGCAGCGCGTGACGTGGCGGTTGAACCGAACGCGGCGCTGCCCGCCAGAACGACGGCGAACCCGAGCATGCACGAGACGAAGAAGCGCAGCCGACCCACGACGCTCCGATACACGTTCATCTGTGCGTCCTCACAGGTGCCCCCAGGGTCGGGAGGGGTAGCGCCCCACCAGGGCCATTCTCCGTGCTCTCGCGCGCCTGGGCACGCGTGTCACGGGCATTTGCCGAATCGTTGTTCCTTCGTTGTCGGCACCCGAGTGGTAGGGCCTTAGGCATTGGGTTCGGGCCGTTCGGGACCTGGACCGCTCGCCGGCTGCCGTGCCGAAAGACGCGGCCCCCGGCGGGAGGGAACCCGTTCGTCTCGTTTCGCCGAAGACGTGGACAGCCCCGGCCGGACGACGGCTCGTCCATCGGCGCGCCGAATCGCCTGGCCGGCGCCGGACAGGGGAAAATCTCGGCCAACCAGCCCAGGCCCGGCCTCTTTCGAGGCCTGGGTCGCACCCGGTGTCCTACCCGGTTTCCGGCCGGTAACCAGCACTGCGCTGCCCCAGCGCGCATGTGATCCCACCAGCGGTGCGATGGTGAGCCTGAACGCGCGCCGCTGGCGCGCCGGCATGCCACACTGTGAGTTCCTCAGCCCGCCGTCGATGGGAGCCGTCGGACACGTGTTGGTTTTCACCTTCCCCGGACAGGGATCACAGCGCGCCGGAATGGGTGAACCGTGGATCGATCATCCTTCGTGGGAAGTCGTCGAGGAAGCGTCCGCCGCAGCCGAACGCGACCTCGCACGCCTGCTCTTGCACGCCCCGATTGAAGAGCTCACCCGGACCGAGAACGCCCAGCTGGCGACCACCGTGCTCAGCCTCGTCGTGCTCGACGCGGTCGAGCGCATCGGGCTCACCCCGGCGGCCTGCGCCGGTCACAGTCTGGGCGAGTACACCGCATTGGTCGCCAGCGGGTCGTTGGGCTTCGACCACGGCATCCAGCTCGTCGTCGCCCGCGGCGAGGCCATGGCGAGAGCCGGCGAGGAGGCGCCTGGGACCATGGCCGCCCTCCTCGGCATCGCCGACGACGACGCCGAGGCGGCCTGCATGCGGGCCGAAGGCGACGTGTGGGTCGCCAACTACAACGCGCCGGGGCAGGTCGTCATCGCGGGCACGGCCGAAGCGGTCGCCAAGGCCGGCGAGTTGGCCAAGGCGCTCGGAGCCAAGCGCGTCATGCCGATCCCGGTCTCGGGCGCCTTCCACACTCCCCTGATGCAGGGTGCACGGGCCGACCTGCGCAAGGCGCTCGCCGAGGTGACTTTCCTGACGCCCGAGGTGCGCGTCGTCGCCAACGTCGACGCGCATGTCCATGACGACCCGGCCGACTGGCCCGGACTGCTCTCCGCACAGCTCTGCAGCCCGGTGCGCTGGCGCCAGACGCTCGAGACGTTCGCCGGCCTCGGCCTCACCTCACTGGTGGAGCTGGGACCGGGCGGCGTGCTGAGCGGACTGGCCAAGCGCAGCCTGCCCGAGATCCAGTCCCTGGCTGTCTCCAAGCCCGAGGACCTGGACACGTTGATGGACCAGATCGGCGCCGCCGGGACGTGGCGGGCCGAGCCGGCCCTGCACCAGGGCGAGCACCTCTACATGTCCGAGCGGGTCGTGGTGAGCCCCTCGAGCGGCATCTTCAGCCCCGAAGCGTCCCTGCAGGCACCCGGCACCGGACTGCTGCCCGGGACCGACATCGGCTCCGACCAGTCCTCGGCGATCGACGTCGGGGAGCTCATCGGTCGCGTCGGGATCTCGGAGGTGCGGACGCCATTCGCCGGCCAGGTGATCGGGTGGCTGGCTGCCGACGGCGAGCGCGTCCAGGAGGGCCAGCCGCTGGCGTGGCTCAGAGTGCACGACGCCCGCTGATGGCGATCGTCCTCGTCACCGGTGGCACGCGTGGTATCGGGGCCGCCTGTGTCGCGTGGTTCCTGGCCAACGGTGACCAGGTGGCGACCACCTATCGCTCGCCCGACCCTCCTGAGCCTCCCGCCGGGACCGACGCCGAGCACTTTCTGCCCGTGCGCTGCGACGTTCGCAATGCCGAGGAGGTCGAATCCGCCTTTGCCGCCATCGAGGAGCGCTGGGGTCCGGTGCAGGTGCTGGTCGCCAACGCAGGGATCACCTTGGACTCGCTGATGCTGCGCATGAGCGACCAGGCCTTCCACGACGTGATCGACGCCAACCTCACCGGTTCTTTCCGGGTGGCCAAGCGCGCCGTGGCCAAGATGTTGCGCCTCCACACCGGGCGCATTGTCTTCGTCTCCTCCGTCGGCGCCTTCGTGGGCCTGCCCGGGCAGGCGAACTATGCGGCTTCGAAGGCGGGCCTGGTGGGCATGGCCCGTGCCATCGCCCGCGAGGTGGGCAGCCGGCAGATCACGGTGAACGTCGTGGCTCCGGGCCTGATCGACACCGACATGACGGCCGCCCTCGGAGCGGACCGGGTGGCCCTGATGACTGGTCAGGTGCCCCTGGGGCGGCCCGGAAACCCAGCCGACGTGGCCGCCGTGGTGGGGTTCCTGGCCTCCGACTCCGCCGCGTACGTGACCGGCGCCGTGGTGCCGGTCGACGGCGGGCTGGGCATGGGCCTGTAGCGTTCAGTGGACCGACGACAAAGGAGCTGATTGTGGACAGCGACGCAGCGTTCGAGAAGTTTCGCGAGTGCGCCGTGGAAGTACTGCAGGTGCCGGCAGACAAGATCACCAAGGAAGCCAAGTTTGCCGACGACCTCGACGCCGACAGCTTGGACCTGGTCGAGCTCGTCATGGCGCTTGAAGAGGCGTTCGACGTCACGGTCGAAGAGACCGAGCTCGAGGACATCACGACTATTGGGCAGGCGTTCGACCTGATCTCGACGAAGCTCTGATGCAGATCGGGATTGGCGCCGAGGGCCCCATACGAGGGCGGCGCGTCGCGGTCACCGGCCTCGGCGCGGTCACGTGCTGCGGCGTCGGCGTGGAGGCCCTGTGGGATGGACTGCTCCATCCGAACGTGGTCGGCGGCGTGGTGCGCGACTACGAGCCGACCGACTGGTTCGGGCCGAAGGAAGTGCGCCAGCTGGACCGGTTCGCCCAGCTCTCCATGGTGGCAGCCGATCAGGCCGTGAGCGAGTCCGGCGACCTCGCGGTCGACCCGGCCAAGGCGGGCGTCGTGTTCGCCACCGGCGTCGGCGGATTCGAGACTCTCGCCACCCAGGTCGGCGTCTACAACGAGAAGGGCCCCGACCGCGTCTCACCACGACTCGTGCCGATGATGATGGCCAATGCCGGGGCAGCGGGGATCTCCATGCGCCTCGGCTGGCGGGGCCCCTCCGAAGTGATCTGCACGGCCTGCGCGGCCGGCACGCACGCCATTGCAGCGGCGGCGCGGCTGGTCGCCTCCGGGCGCTGCGACGTGGCCATCGGCGGAGGCTCCGAGGCCAGCATGCACCCGGTGGCGATGGCCGCGTTCTCCAACATGACGGCCTTGTCGTCGTCGGGTCATTCGCGCCCCTTCGACGTGCGACGCGACGGTTTCGTCATGACCGAAGGCGCCGCCGCACTCGTGCTCGAGGACTGGGACCGCGCCGTCGCCCGCGGCGCGACGATCTACGCCGAGCTGGCGGGTGCGGCGAGCACCGCCGATGCCCATCACATCACCGCACCCGCGCCGGACGGTTCCGGCGCGGTGGCGTGCATGGAGCTGGCGCTGGTCGACGCGGGCATCGGGCCGTCGCAGGTCGGGCACATCAACGCGCACGGGACCTCGACGCCCCTCAACGACCTCGCGGAGGCACGCGCCATCACAAAGGTCTTCGGCGACACCGGTCCTCTCGTCACCTCGACCAAGGGGGTGACCGGTCACGGGTTGGCCGCGGCCGGGGCCATCGAGGCGGTCGCCGCCGTGCTGACGATCGACCGGGCCACCATCCCCCCCACCGCCGGCTATGCCGAGCCCGACCCCGAGATCACGATTCCGATCGTGCACGGGGAGCCGCGCCCGTGGCAGCCGGCCGCCGTCCTGTCGAATTCCTTCGGCTTCGGCGGCCACAACGGCTGTCTGGTCCTGCTGCCTCCTCGCTGAGGTAAGCCAGTAAGGTCGCACCTCCGCTGCCGCCGGGGCAGCGACTGGTGTGAGGTCCGTCAATGGGAAGGCTGCAAACCTGGGGCACCGCGGCGCGCCGCTCCCGCGGAGTCCAGGTGACGGCGGCCGTCGTGATCGTGGCCCTGGTGGCCGGTGGCGTCGTGCTGGCGACCCGCAGTAGCCCACCGACGCCCACGAAGACCCCCTCTCCCGCGCCGTCCATCCGGGCAGTCGCCCTCGGCGATTCGGTCCCGTACGGACACGGGCTGGCCAATCCCTACCTGACGCCGCAGATAGGCCTGCCCCCCGGAGCGCTCTCGCAAGGCCCTTCGCAGGAGGCATACCCCACCCTTGTGGCGCGCCAGCTGGGGCTGACGATGACCGTGCGGCCGACGAACTGCCGGCTGACCGGTGACCAGCTGGCCATCAGCGGAGCCGTGGCCGACGGCATCGACAACACCAGCCGGGACGGCCAGTGCCCGGTCCCGCCGCAGCAAGCCCGGAACCTGGCCGACGAGCTCGCGGCGGCCAACCTGGCGCAGCGACCGGCCCGCCTGGTCCTGCTGCAGGACGGGGCCGACGACATCGACTTCAGCGCCTGCCTGGAATACCAGCTGGCCCGCGTCTTCGGGATCGGCTTCGGACTCGGGCACTCCTGCGTCGCCGACGGCTCCGTGACGCCCAAGATCACGGCCGACCTGGCCCGCGTCCGCACGAGCCTGGCCCATGCCATTGAGACGCTGGCGCCCCACGCGGCGACCGTCGCCGTGCTGGACTACTACCAGCCGATCCCCGCACCGGCACAGGTCGTGAAGGGCACGGCGACATCGGGGGACCACACGAACCTGGTCTGCAGTGGCCTCAAGCCCAATACCGGCAGCACCTACGCTGCGGCGCAGATCGTCCTGCGGGCACTGAACAACGCCGTAGCCGGTGCCGTGGCCGAGGCCCGCGTGCACCACGTGAAGAACGTGACCCTGGTCGACCTGTCCAGCGCGTTCAACGGCCATGGGATCTGCACGGCACAGCCGTGGGTGTTCTCGGGCGAACCCGTGGCGGACACGACGCTGGCTGCGGCCGCGGAGCACGTTGTGGCTGCCAAGGCCTGCTCGGGAACCGACCTCTTGCACCGCTCGAGGAGCTGCGCCGCCCTGGCCGCCTCCGCATTGGCGGCCGAGAACGGCCTGGAGGACTACGTGTGGCGCGCCGCACACCCCACAGGGGCGGGCCAACGCGCCATCGCCTCCGTGGTCGAGCGACAGCTCGGTGGGCGGGCCTAGTCGATGGCGTCCCGGAACGACCGGATGAAGGCGGCCGCCCCGTCCGGCCCCTCGTCCTGGAGCAGGCGCCGGACCAGCGCCGATCCCACCACGACGCCGTCGGCCACCTCGCACACCTGCGCCGCCTGATCCGGCGTCGACACGCCCACGCCGACGCACACGGGCATGTCGGTGCAGTCCCGGATGCGCTCCACGACCTTCGTCACGTCGGACCCGAGGTCCACGCGCTCGCCGGTGACCCCCATGCGGGCGACGGCGTAGACGAAGCCGCGCGCCCGCGCGCAGACGCGCGCCACCCGATCCGGCGGCGTGGAGGGCGCAACCAGCAGGACGGTGTCGACGCCCGCCGCATCGGCTTCGGTGGCCCACGGGGCGATCTCCTCAATGGGAAGGTCGGCGATGATGGCGCCGCTGACGCCGGCCTCCGCCAACGACCGCGCCATGCGCTTGTGCCCGGCCCGGAACACGAGGTTGTAGTACGTCATCACGGCAACCGGCACGGGCGCCTCCGCTCGTGCGATGCCGTCGAGCACCTGGTCGGGCACCGTGCCCCGCGTCAATGCACGCAGCGCCGCCTCCTGAATGACCGGCCCGTCCATCATCGGATCCGAGAAGGGGATGCCGACCTCGACCGCGTCCGCCCCGGCCGCGATGACCGCGGCGAGCGATTGCGTCCAGTCGTCGGTCATGCCGCCCATGAGATAGGGGACCAACAGCTTGCGCCCGCGCTCGCGGGCAGCCCGCAGCTCCTTCTCGAGCTCAGGCATCGCGTTGGCGACCGAAGATCTCGCGCACCTGCGCCACGTCCTTGTCGCCGCGGCCCGACAGCGTCACCAGCACCGTGGACCCCGCCGGCAGCGCCTCCGTGCCGGCGGACCGGGCCACCCACGCGACGGCGTGGGCCGACTCCAGTGCCGGAATGATGCCCTCGGTGTGGCTGAGCAACCGGAAGGCGTCGAGCACCTCGTCGTCGGATGCCACCGAGTACTCGGCCCGGCCGGCGGCAGCCAGGTGTGCGTGCTCGGGGCCGAGCCCCGGATAGTCCAAACCGGCCGAGATCGACTCCGCCTCTTGGATCTGGCCGGCCTCGTCCTGCAGCAGCCGGGAGTGCATGCCGTGGAGGACCCCGGGGATGCCGTTGGTGACCGCTGCGCCACCGGCTGCCTCGACACCAACCAGCCGGGCCGGTGAGTCGACGAAGCCGGCGAACGTCCCCGCCGCGTTGGAGCCGCCGCCGATGCAGGCGACGACGGCGTCGGGCGCCGCCCCGTCGAGCAGGTCTCCGCACTGCTGGCGCGCTTCCTCGCCGACGACGCGCTGCAGTTGGCGCACCATGTAGGGAAAGGGGTGCGGCCCCATGACCGAACCGAGGCAGTAGTGCGTCGTGTCCACGCTCGCCACCCACTCCCGCATGGCCTCGTTCACCGCGTCCTTGAGCGTGCGGCTCCCCGAGGTCACCGTCCGCACCTCCGCCCCCAGGAGCTCCATGCGAAAGACGTTGAGCTCCTGGCGCTGCGTGTCCACCTCACCCATGAAGACGGTGCACTCGAGTCCGAAGAGCGCGGCCGCCGTGGCGGCGGCGACGCCGTGCTGGCCCGCCCCCGTCTCGGCGATCATCCGGGACTTGCCCATCCGTTTGGTGAGAAGCGCCTGCCCCACCACGTTGTTGAGCTTGTGCGAGCCCGTATGCGCCAGGTCCTCCCGCTTGAGCAGGACGCGCACACCCAGGCGCTCCGAGAGGCGCACGCATTCGGTCAGCGGGGTCGGTCGGCCCCCGTAGTGGCGGAGCAGCCCGTCCAGCTCGGCCCGGAACGCCGGGTCACCCCACGCGTCGTCGAACCACTTCTCCAGTTCCAGGCAGGCCGGCATCAGGGACTCGGGCACGAAGCGACCCCCGAACTCGCCGAAGCGGCCGTCGGCGCCCGGACGGCCCATCAGGCCGGCGTTCTCGTCGCTCACGCGTCCCTCCAGTCATAGGGCTCCTCGGCGACTGGGTCGTCCAGTGGGTCCCGCGCCGCGACGGCGGCCTCGGCCCGGCGTGCGTTGGCGATGAAGTCGCGCAGGAGCAGCGGGTCCTTGCGGCCCGGGGCGGCCTCGACCCCGCTGGCCACGTCGACGCCGCCCGGTCGAAGGTGGGCGACCGCATCGGCCACGTTGTCCGGGCGCAGGCCGCCGGAGACGATCAGGCGCGAGGGGTCGGTGACCCCCTCGGCCAGGCGCCAGTCGAACACCTGCCCCGAGCCCGGGTTCTCACCGTCGACGAGGAGATAGTCCGCGCCGAAGTCCTCGAAGCGGACAATGGTGCGGTCGCCGGCCGGGAACGCCTTGATGACCGTCGGCACGCGGGACCGCACCCACTTCGTCTCCTCGGCCGTCTCGTGCCCGTGCAGCTGTGCCGCGCCCAGGCCGGCGACGCGGACGGCGTCCACAATGCGCTGCGGCGCCTCGTCGCGGAAGACCCCGACGGTCAGCACGTGCTCGGGCAGGCGCTTGGCGATGTCGCCCGCCAGGTGCACCGAGACCTGGCGCGGCGACGGGGCGAAGATGAAGCCGACGGCCGAGGCCCCGAGGCTGACCGACAGCAGGGCGTCGGCCTCCGAGGTGATGCCGCAGATCTTCACGAACAGGGCCTCGGTCATCGTGCTCCGACGGGATGCCCGATGAGCTCGCGGAGCTGGGCGGGACGGTCGGCCGCCCGTACGAGGGTCTCGCCGACGAGGACGGCGTCGTAGCCCGCCGCGGCGAGCCGCCGGGCGTCGGACGCATCGCGGATGCCCGACTCGGCTACGGCGACGACCCCGGGCGGAATGCGCGCCGCCAGCGCGCAGGCGCGCTCGTGATCGACCTGGAACGTGCGCAGGTCACGCTGGTTGACCCCGATCAGCACGGAGCCGGCCCCCAGCGCGCGCTGCAGCTCCTCCTCGTCGTGCACCTCGACCAGCGCGGCCAGGCTCAGTTGGTCGGCCAGGGCGGCGCACGCCGTCAGTTCGGCATCGGACAGCGCAGCGGCGATCAGCAGCACGGCGTCCGCGCCCATCAGGCGCGCCTCGGCCACGTCGGCCTCCTGCACGGTGAAGTCCTTGCGCAGCACGGGGAGGCCCGAGGCCTCGCGGGCCGCAGCCAGGTCCGCCACCGACCCGCCGAAGAAGTCGACGTCGGTCAGGACCGACAGGCAGGCCGCGCCCCCTGCGACATAGTCCTTGGCCACGAGGTCGGCCTGCAGACCCGGGTCGAGGTCGCCCTTGGACGGAGAGCGGCGCTTGATCTCGGCGATGCACGAGAGGCCGTCGGCCCGCAGCCCTCCGACGAAGTCCCGGGGCGGCGGCGTGCTCGCCGCCTGTTCGACCAGGTCGGAAAGGGCGCGGCCATCAGCCTCGGCGTGTGCCCGATGAGCAGCGAGAATGTCCGCCAGGTAGGTGGGCATGACGCTTCAGCGTAGCGGCGCGCCCTTTCGGCCCCTGTCCACGCGGGGCGGGATCAGTCGCGGATGCGGCTGAGGACCCGTTGGCGGCGCTGGCGCGCCTGAGGCGGCAGGTCGCAGGAAGGCGCCGTCGCCGACGGGCGGGGCGCCGCGGCGTCGCGCAGCATGTCGGCCAGGCCCGCATAGAGGACCTCGATCGTGAAGTCGTCGACCTCGACGACCGCCAGCTCGGTGCCGTCGTCGGCCAACTGCGTGAGCCGGACCATCAGTCCGCCAGCGCCCGGGCAGGCCGAACGGGCTCGTTGCCGCGGCGCTCTATGGCCACGCAGTCGCCGTCACGGAAGATCCAGCCCGCCAAGTTCCACGGGGTGCGTTCGGGCAGCGCCGCATCCTCGTCGGCCGGCAACTGCTCGCGCTCACCGTGCTCCTCCCCCATGCAAGGAGGTTGCTCCCCAGTTGTGTCATGTGCGGTGACAGCGGGTTGCAATCGGGGTGCCAGAGCGCACTCACCACGCCTCCCGTACCCGTCATCCCAGGTCAGCGGGCGAAGAGGTGCCAGCCCATCCAGCCCCAGGCCAGAACGAGAGCGATGCGGAGAACCGGGCCGGTGGCCAGGCGCTCCAGCACGACGCCGGGGCGAGCCGGCGAGGACCCTCCGACCGAGGCGCGCACCCAGACGCCGACGAGGGCCAGGCCCAGGAGGGCCCACACCGCGTAGGAGGCGGCTGAGGTCACCGCGCTTCGCTCCCGGTTCGGCTCGGCCGCCGCCCGCCGCGCCGCACGATGGCGGCGCCGAGATACAGCCAGAGGAAGAGCACGATCACCTTGAGGCCGTAGAAGCGATTCACGGCATCGAGCATGGAGCTGAGGGTCGGGTGATCGGCCCGGCTGCCCCGGGCCGCGTACTCGGCCACCTCCCAGGCCACGACGGCGCCGAAGACGCACACCCAGGCCCGCCAGGGGTGGCCTGAGTCGGGGCCAAGCGTGAGGGGCCGGGCCCGCAGGGGCCAGCGCACCACCGCCATGACGACCACGGCGACGATGGGCACGCCCGTCGCGATGTTGGCGGACCGGGTGAAGGGCGTGGTGCCCGCGGCGTACAGCGCGTAGGCCACAAGAACCGCCACGAGGACGGCCCACCGGGGGCCGGGCCGGCGCGGGCTTCGGTTTCGCTGCGGCGTCTGGCCGGCCGGAGGCTCCGTCGCGGGCACCGGGACGGCCGTTCCGCTCAGCCCGGGTCCGGACCGGACGTCGGGGTCAAAGGCGACAAAGGGAGCAGCGGCAGCAGGGCCACCCGGGCCGGGCGCGAGCCGCCGACGCCGTCGCCCGAGCGCACCCGGACGGGGCCCGGAGCCTCGACGCTCCGGTGCAGGTAGCCCAGGGCGGCCCACGCCCCGAGCTCGGCGCTCCAGGCCGCGGAGGTGAGCGTTCCCACCACCTTGTCCTCGGCGGGCGCGTCGCCGGGCGGCCCGTCGCCGGCATGCAGCGTCATGCCGCGAGCCAGGGCGGGCGCCCCGGCCGGCGCAACCACGCCGACGAGGCGCCGGGCCACGTTCGAGCCGCGGGCGTCGAGCCGTGCCACCAATTCCTGGCCCGTGTAGCAACCCTTGGTGAAGCTCACCGTGCGCTCCACCAGGCCGGCCTCCGCCGCGATGGTCTTGTTCGTGAGCTCAGTGCCCATGGCCGGGATACCCGACACGATCCGGCAGGCCTCCACGACGTCCGCGTCACAGGCCGTCACGCCGTCGGGCAGCGCCCCGTCACCCGCCCCGAGCACCACGTCCTCGGGGCCCAGCAGATCCACGCCGGTCCAGCCGTTCCACTCGAAGGGCAGGGCGAGCACGCCGCGCTCGGCGAGCACCGTCAGGAAGCCGGCCGCGGCCTGAGCGACGCCCGCGCCGCGCAGGGACAGGTCGCGCCAGGCGAGCTGCTCGAGCTCGACCTTCGAGCGCAGGAGGAAGCGGCGCAGGCGGGCCAGCACGGCGTCGCCATAGCCCCGGTCGACATCGAGCACGAAGCCCTGCCCGTCCGTGCGGGTCACCCGCAGGAGGGCCGACAGCTTGCCGTCGGGTTCGAGCAGCAACGAGTCGGCGGACGCCCCGACGGCGAGCGCGGCCACGTCCTGGCTCAGCTGGCCCTGCAGGTAGGCCTCGGCGTCCGGCCCGCGCGCGGCCAGCACGTCGCGGCCGGACCGGAAGGCGCCGGCACCGCGACGGAGCGCCTGGGTCTCGCTGTCGAGCGGTGGCGTCTGGGCCGCCGTCATTTCGAACCCCGGCCGGCGCCGGAGCGGGCCGCCGTCATGCCCCGCGCCGCCGTGACGGCCACCAAGAGCGCACCCGCCTTGTGTGCGCACTCCTCGTCCTCGCTCTGCGGGTCGCTGTCCGCCACGATTCCCGCACCGGCCTGCACGCTGGCCTTCCCGCCGGGGGTCACCACCATGGTCCGGATGGCGATGGCGGTGTCGACGTTGCCCGAGAAGTCGATGTAACCGACCACGCCCCCGTAGACGCCCCGCTTGGTGGGCTCGAGCTCGTCGATGATCTCCATGGCCCGGACCTTGGGCGCGCCCGAGAGTGTCCCGGCCGGCAGCGTGGCGCGCAGCACGTCGATCGGGCCCTTGCCCTCGGCCAGCTCGCCCGAGACCTGTGACGTGATGTGCATGATGTGGCTGTAGCGCTCAATCGTCATGAGCTCGTCGACCTTCTCGGTCCCGAAGCGGACGACGCGTCCGACGTCGTTGCGGGCCAGGTCCACCAGCATGATGTGCTCGGCCAGCTCCTTGGGGTCCTCCGCCAGCTCGCCTTCGAGCAGGCGGTCGTGCTGCTCGTTCTCTCCCCGCGGCCGCGAGCCGGCGATCGGCCGCGAAATGACCACGCCGTCGCGCAGCCGGACCATGGGCTCGGGCGATGCGCCGACGACGGTGACCTCGGGGAAGCGCAGGAAGTACATGTACGGGCTCGGGTTCAGCAGGCGCAGGGCGCGGTAGACGTCGTAGGGGTCCGCCTCGAGCTCCAGGTCGAAGCGCTGCGAGAGCACGACCTGGAAGATGTCACCGGCCCGGATGTACTCCTTGGCCGCGCCGATCGCCGCCTTGTAGTCCTCCGCGCTGACCGTCCGCTCTGCCGCCGCCTTGTGCAGTCCCGCACGCGGCGCGGCCACCATGGGCCGGGCGGCCGCACCGTCGGCCGGACGTGCGCAGTCGGCTGCCAGCTCGACCAGCCGGGCACAGGCCGCCTCGTAGGCGAGGCGTACGGCCTCGGCGGGGTCGGCTTCGGCGTCGGGGCCGTCCGAGAGGACGGGCACCACCACGTTGTCGATCAGGACGATGCGCTGGCGCCAGTGGTCGAACGCGCAGAACTGGCCGATGACGACGAGCGCGGCGTCGGGATGACCCAGGTCGTCGGACGGCACACCCGGGAGGCGCTCGACCTCGCGCACCACGTCGTAGCCGAGATACCCCACCAGCCCCCCGTGCAGCGGCGGGAGCCCGGGCAGCGACGGCGACTGGAAGCGCGCCACCAACGTCTCCACCGCCGCCAGGATCCCGTCGTCGGAGCTCTCCAGGCCCAGCCGCCCGGTGGCCTCGACCCGCCTGGCGCGCGCCGTCAGGGTGGCCAGCGGGCGGCGCCCCACGAAGGAGTAGCGGCCCCACCGCTCGCCGCCCTCGACGGACTCGAAAAGGAACCCGTCCCCCTCCCCCACGACATTGGCGAAGCAGGCCACCGGCGTGAGCGTGTCGGCGACCACCTCGCAGGAGACGGGCACGATCGTGTGCGCCTTGGCCAGCGCGGCGAACTCGGCGAGGTCGGGGCGGAAGTCCAGGGCACCCGCCGACGGCTGGGGGCCCTGGTCGCCTCCGGCGGTCACGGCGCGGGCACTCCCGGGCCGGTGCCGATGGTCCGGTAGAAGCACGTCCGCTCCCCGGTGTGGCAGGCCCCGCGGCCGTGCTGGTCGACCAGGACGACCACGGCGTCACCGTCGCAGTCCATGCGCACCTCGCGCACGTACTGGCGGTCACCGGACGTCTCGCCCTTCTGCCAGTACTCGTTGCGGCTGCGGCTGTAGAACCAGCTGCGTCCCGTCTCGAGGGTGCGACGCAGGGCCTCGGCATCCATGTAGGCCACGGTCAGCACCGTCCCGTCGGCGGCGTCCTGCACGACGGCCGGCACCAGCCCGCCAGCCTTGTCGAAGTCGACCAGGCGCGCCAGCCCTTCGTCGAACGTCAGCGGCACCCCCTCGGGTGCGGCTGACGACGGTGCGGCTTCCGCCTCGGCTCCGGGCGCGCTCACAGGTACAGCCCCGTGCCGCGGTCGTTGCGCGGCGACGCGATCGGCGTGAATGTCGCGCTCGCGCAGAATGACGTACTCCTCGCCGTGCACCTCGACCTCGAAGCGGTCCTCGGGGTTGAACAGGACGGTGTCGCCGACCTTGACGGTGCGCACGTGCGGCCCGACCGCGACCGCCTCCGCCCACGTCAGGCGGCGGCTGATCTGGGCGGTGGCCGGGATCAGGATGCCGGCCCGCGAGCGCCGCTCACCGTCGCTCTGCGAGATCTGCACCATCACCCGGTCGAAGAGCACCGAAATCGGCTGCTTGTCGTCATCCACCGCCGGCGTGTCGGGCTTGGCGCTGGTTGACCCGTTCTTCGTCGTCGACGTGGGCACCTAGGCACGGTACCGCACGAGCGCGCCCTCCCAGGTCAGCGGCCGCCTCAGGCGGGGCGAACGGTGACCCCTCGTGCCGCCATGTAGCCCTTGGCCTCGGCGATGGTGAACTCGCGGCGGTGGAAGATCGACGCCGCCAGGACGGCATCGGCTCCACCCTCGACGGCGCCGTCGACCAGGTCCTGCAGCACACCCACGCCGCCGGATGCCACCACCGGGATGTCCACGGCGTCCACCACGGCGCGCGTCAGCGCCAGATCGAAGCCGTCCCGCGTGCCGTCGCGGTCCATGGACGTCAGCAGGATCTCGCCGGCGCCGTTGGCCGCGCACTCGACGGCCCAGGCCACCACGTCGCGGCCGACCGGGGTCCGCCCGCCGTGCGTATGGACCTCCCACCCGCCCGCGCCGTCGGGGCGGGCTCGGGCATCGATGGCCACGACGGCGCACTGGCCGCCGAACTCGTCCGCGATGGCGCGCACCAGATCCGGATGCTCCACCGCGGCGGTGTTCACCGCGACCTTGTCCGCCCCGGCCCGGAGGAGGCGGCGTGCATCTTCCGCCGCCCGGACGCCACCCCCGACGGTGAGGGGGATGAAGACCTGTTCGGCCGTGCCGCGCCACGACCTCGACCATCGTGGCGCGCTCGTCCGACGACGCCGTGATGTCGAGGAACGTGACCTCGTCGGCTCCTTCGGCGTCGTAACGGGCCGCCAGCTCCACCGGGTCGCCTTCGTCGGTCAGGTCGACGAAGCGCACACCCTTGACCACGCGCCCTCCCGTGACGTCGAGGCATGGAATCAGGCGGACACTGCGCATGCGGCGATCCCCTCTTCCACGCTCAACCGGCCCTCCACGATCGCCTTGCCCACGATGGCGCCGCTGAGGCGGCGGCCTGCGGCGGCGAGGCCGGCCAGCGCCTTCAGGTCGTCGATGCCCGCCACGCCCCCCGATGCCACCACGGGCAGAGGGGTCGCCACGAGCAGCGCCTGCAAACCGGCGAGATCCGGCCCCGCCAGCATGCCGTCGCGCGCCACGGACGTCGCCACCACGGCGCCCACCGGCTCCCCCTTCCACAGCTCGAGGAGCTCGGACACGGCGCGCCCCGACCCCGTGAGCCATCCCTGCGCCTGCGCCTCCGCGACCCCGTCCTCGCCGACCCGGTAGTCGAGCCCGACGGCGATCCGTCCCGGCCAGCGGCGGGCGCAGCGGCCTGCCAATGCGGGATCCTCGAGCGCGGCCGTGCCCAGGACCACCCGCGCCACGCCCGATTCGAGGACCTCGGCCGCGTCGTCCTCGGAGCGGATGCCGCCGCCGAACTCCACGCTGACGCCGGCGCCGCGGCAGAGGCCGACGATCTGGCCCAGTACGTCACGTTCGTGCGCCACACCCGTGCGCGCTGCGTCGAGGTCGACGACGTGGATCCAGCGCGCGCCGGCGGCGATGTAGCGCTCCGCGAGCGCAGCCGGGTCGCCGTAGCGCTCCTCGCGTCCGAAGTCACCTTGCGTGAGACGCACCGCCTTGCCGGCGCGGAGGTCGATGGCCGGCAACAGCTCCATCAGGCCGCCTCTTCGGCCAGGCGCACGAAGTTGGCCAGGAGGGTCAGGCCGGTGGCGCCCGACTTCTCCGGGTGGAACTGCGCTCCCCACAAGGTGCCGCGCGTCGCCAGTGCGGCCACGTCGCCGCCGTAGTCGCACACCGCCGCCGTTTCGGGCCCGACCGGCGGCGCGAACGAGTGCACGAAGTAGACCCAGGGATGCGGACCCAGACCCCGCAGCGGCTCGGGCTCCGGCACGGCGCCGCGCACCTGGAGGGTGTTCCACTGCATCTGGGGGTGTTTGACACCCGCAGGCAGCGGCCGCACCTCGCCGGGGAAGATCCCGAGACCGGCCGCGCCCGGGCTCTCCTGCGAGCCCTCGTAGAGCAGCTGGAACCCCACGCACACGCCGAAGAAGGGCACGCCGTCGGCCAGCGCGTCTCGGGCTGCGTCCTCCAACCCGCTGTCGTGCAGCGCCCGCGCGCAGGCGCCGAAGGCGCCGACCCCGGGGAGCACCACGGCGTCGGCGGCCGTCACGCTCGCCGCGTCGTCGACCAGCCGCGCTGCTGCGCCCAGGTACTGCAACGCCTTCTCGGCCGAGCGGAGGTTCCCGATGCCGTAGTCGAGGACGGCGATGCGCGGCCCTCCCGTCACAGGCTGCCCTTCGTGGAAGGGATGCCGCCCCCCTCTACCCGCACGGCGTCGCGCAGACAACGGGCGACCCCCTTGAAGCTGGCCTCGAGGATGTGGTGGGTGTTCTTCCCCTCGAGCCGGCGGATGTGCAGCGTCAGGTTGGCCGCAGTGGCAAAGGCGCGCCAGAACTCTTCGGCCAGCTGCGGGTCGAACGGCGGCGTGCCGAGCCCGGGCGTGTCCGGGGCGAACTCGAGCGAGTAGGCCAGGTACGGCCGGCCCGACAGGTCGAGGGCCACTTCGATGAGCGCCTCGTCGAGGGGCAGGAGCATGGAGGCGAAGCGGCGCACCCCAGTCTTGTCCCCCAACGCCTCGGCGAGCAAAGCGCCGACCACGATGCCCACATCCTCCACGGTGTGGTGGGCGTCCACGTGCAGGTCGCCCGAGGCGCGCACCGTGAGGTCGAAGCCGGCGTGCTTCCCCAGCTGTTCGACCATGTGGTCGAAGAAGGGAAGTCCCGTCGCGACGTCGGTGCGGCCGCTGCCGTCGAGCACCAGTTCGGCCTCAATAGTGGTCTCCTTGGTGGCGCGCGCCCTGGTGGCGCGGCGGGCATCGGTGGTCACAGGATCTCCTTGAGGGCGTGGAGGAAGAGGTCGTTCTCCTCGGTCGTGCCGATGGTGACACGGAGGCAGCCGCGCAGGCCGTCCCAGCTGGCGCAGTTGCGGATCAGAACCGAGTGGTCCAGGAGGGCCTGCCACACGTCGTCGGCATCACGGTCCCGGGGCCGGAACAGAATGAAATTGGCGTCGGAGGGCCAGCTGTCCACCGGCAGGTCACGCAGTGCGGCGGCCACCCTCCCCCGCTCCTCGGAGATGCGGGCGACCCGTGCCTCCATTTCCGGCACGTGCCGCAGCGCCACCAGGCCGGCCACCTGGGTCTGTGCCGACAGGTGGTACGGCAGCACGACCGACTCGCACGCCGCGACGACGACCGGGTCCGCCACCAGGTACCCCAGCCGCGCCCCTGCCATCGCCCACGTCTTGGAGAAGGTCCGGGTCACGACCAGGCCCGGGTGGGTCGGCCCTCGCAGGGCCAAGGCCGACCACGGGGCGAACTGGCCGTACGCCTCGTCGACGATCACCAGTCCCGGCGCGGCGCCGCTCACCGTGGCGACCGTCTCCGGAGGCTCGGCCCGGCCCGTGGGGTTGTTGGGCGAGCAGAGGAAGGTGACCTCGGGTCGCCGCGCCGCCAACAACTCCACCGCATGCCGGGGGTCGATCCGGAACTCGTCGTCGCGGGCGCCTTCGACGACCTCGGTGCCCGTGATGCGCGCGATGTGCGAGTGCAACGCGTACGTCGGCTCGAAAACGAGTGCGCGGCGGCCCGGTCCCCCGAAGGCCAGCAGCAGGCTCTGGAGCACCTCGTTGGAGCCGTTGGCGCAGAACACCTCGTCGGGCGTCACCCCGTGCAGATCGGCCACGGCCTGCCGCAGCTCGGTTGCCGGCCGGTCGGGGTAACGGTGGAAGGAGATGTCCGCCAGCCGGGCCAACAACTCGTCGCGCCAGGCGTCGGGGGGCGCGAAGGGCGACTCGTTGGTGTTGAGGCGCACCTCCGCGTCCACCTGGGGCGAGTGGTAGTCCTCCGACAGCTGCAGGTCGGGTCGCACGGGCGGGACGGTGCTCACGTCGGCCCTCGCTCGTGGAGCGTGTCGAGACGGCGCTGCACCGACTCGGCGTGCGCCGGCAGGCCCTCGGTCTCGGCCAGCGTGACCACGAGCGGGCCGAGCACGCGCAGGGCATCGGGCGTCACGCGCACCGCGTGCACGTGCTTGCGGAAGTCGTCGGCCCGCAGCGCCGACGCGAAGCGGGCCGTGCGATTGGTCGGGAGGACGTGGTTGGGCCCCGCGATGTAGTCCCCCATGCTGGCCGGGGACCAGGGCCCGACGAAGACGGCCCCGGCGTTCTCCACGCGGCCCAGCAGCGCCAGCCCCTCCTCCTCGGGCACCATCAGCTGCAGGTGCTCCGGCGCAATGGCATTGGCGACCGCCAGGGCCTGCTCGGGCCCGTCCACCAGGCAGACGATCCCCGCCGTGGCGAGTGTCGCCTCCAAGTCGGTGCGGCGGCTCGACGCGGCCACGATGCGGTCCACCTCGGCCGATATCTCCCCGGCACGCTCGGCATCCCAGGTCACCAACCAGGCCAGCCCATCGGGACCGTGCTCGGCCTGCACGACGAGGTCGACGGCGGCGAACGACGGGGGCGCGTCCGGTCCGGCGACGACGACGATCTCGGAGGGACCGGCGAAGGCCGACGCCACGCCGACGACGCCCGACAGCTGGCGCTTGGCCTCGGCCACGTAGGCGTTGCCCGGTCCGGCGATGACGTCGACGGCCGGCACGCTGCGCGTCCCGTAGGCCATGGCGGCGATGGCCTGAGCCCCGCCGATCCGGTACACCTCGTCCACCCCGGCGAGGGAGGCGGCGCACAGCGTCGCCGTGTCGATCCTGCCGTCGGCGGCCGGCGGCACGCACAGCGCAATGCTCCCCACACCCGCCACGCGAGCCGGCGCCGCGCACATGAGCACCGTGGACGGATAGCGGGCACGCCCCCCGGGCGCGTAGATGCCGGCGCGTGCGACGGCGCGCGTGAGGTGCCGCACGGTGATGCCGCCCTCGACGAGGTCTCCCGGCGCTGTCCCCTCGTGTGCGTGGTAGGCCAGGATGCGGTCGAAGGCCACCTCGAGCGCCCGCCACAGTGCCGGATCTGCCTCGGCGCAGGCCTTCTCGATCTCCCCCGGCGGGACCCGGAGGCCGTCGGACACGTCGACCCGGTCCAGCTCGGCGGTGTAGCGCACCAGGGCGTCGTCGCCCTCGGCGCGCACCTGCCGCAGGATCTCCGCCACCACGTCGTGCACGTCGGAGCCCGGCGCCGCCGGGCGCGGCAGGACCGCTTCGTAGGGCGGCGGCGTGCCGCGGAGGTCCAGGGTGCGGAGGGACATGAGTCCACCAGGCTACCGGTGGGCCCCGCAGGGCCCTTGCCGCCGGTGGGCCCGGTTCGCCGTCGGTCCGTACGGGTGGGCCATCATCGGGGGATGACATCCGCCGCCGAGATCTCCTCGCTGTCCTCCACCCTGTCCGAATTGCACGATCGGGTCACGGCGCTGGCGGAGAACGCGCTGGCCAATGGCGACGAGGACATGGCGCACGAACTCATCGCGGTCGAGCGCGCCCTCGGCGGGGCGCTCCGTCGCCTCCGCCGCTTCGGTCAGGGCAAGGGCTCGCGCCGCTGAGGGCGCGGGCCGCTCGTCACACCGCGTAGAGGACGAGCTCGTGGCCCAGGAGGGAAGCCGCCGTCCGCAGCACGGTCTGGCGCTGCGCCACCACGGCGTAATTGCGCCGCTCCGCCACCTCGACCACCGCCACGACGCTGAGGTCCGAGGTGTCACAGCGCGCGGCAATCTCGCCCGAACGGCGGGCAGCCTCGCCGTTGAACGGCTCCACCTCCGTTCCGGCGAGCAGCTCGCCGATGCGGTCGCTGCGCGCTTCGGTCCGGTACCCCTCGGCCACGGTGACGGCGGGAATGACGGGCACAATGCCGTTGGAGAGTGCGGCGCGGTGCAGCGCCCACATCATGCGGTCTCCCCGCGCCGCCGCGTGGAGTGCGCCGAGTCCGTAGACCAGGCCCTCGCGGCGCGTCGCGCTCACCGGCGACGGACACGCGAGGCCACTCCGGACACGCCCGAACGGAGGCGGGCCAACAACGCCTCACCGGCAGCCAGCTCCTCGGCGCTCAGGGACCCCGTCTCGCCTTCCCAGGCGGCCACGCCCCGCAAGCCCTGACGCACCCTCAGCTGCTTCTCAGCGGCCGACGACAACCACGCGCTGAAGGAGACGCCGTCTTGCTTGGCAGCCTCTTCGACCGATGAAGCCACCTCGTCATCGAGCGAGACAGAGCGCTTGGTGACCATGGTCCGAGGGTAGCACCTGGAGTAGTACCAACCGCCGCCACCCCGTCCGACCTGGCCGGAAACACCAATGCCGGCCCGAAGGCCGGCATTGGGCGAGTCGGCCGGGAGGCGGATCCCAGCACTGACTCTTGCGGAACCAGGTGGCGGGAACCGGTTCCAGAGGTCATGGTAGCCCCTCGGTTTTCCGATTACACCTTGAGTACAACGAATTGCCCAAAAAGGGGGGGAATGCCCCCGCCCGCGCCGATTACCGGACTGAAGGACAGAAATCTGCCAAAGAGCATGCGTTGCAGCGGGGTTTCCGGGCAACACACGTGCTTCGTCCGTGCAGAATCGTTCTGAGGCTGAAGGCGCCACGCTCGGCCGCCGGGATGAACGCATTCAGTGCGTGCTCGACCTTGACGGCGTCGCGCCGCGCCGGTGTTGGAAGCCCCTCCGTGAGGTGGAGGCGCTCGCTCACCCGCAGCACGTGTGTGTCGACGGGCAGTCCCGGGAGCCCGAAGGCCACGCTGCGTACGACGTTGCCCGTCTTGCGGCCGACGCCCGGAATGGTCACCAGCTCTTCGAGCGCGGTCGGCACGACTCCTCCGTAGCGGTCGGCCACCGCGCTCGCCATGCCGATGAGGCTCCTCGTCTTGGCGCGGAAGAAGCCGGTGGAACGCACGAGCTCCTCGACGTCTTCGGGATTCGCCGCGGCCAGCGACGCGGCGTCGGGATACTGCGCGAAGAGCGCAGGCGTCACCAGGTTCACCCGGGCGTCGGTGCTCTGGGCCGACAAGATGGTGGCCGCCAGCAGTTGGAACGGGTCCTTGAAGTCCAGCGCACACAGTTCGGTCGCCGTCCCGGGATACACCTCGGACAGGCGCTCCATGGTCAGACGGGCCCGACCTTTCGCTGTCCTGGGCCGCGCCACCGGTTCACGGTACCGGGTTACGTTGGCGAGAGTGGACGCTCCGGACATGGCGGTGGTCGATCTGCGGGCGTTGCCCCCGCCTGACCAGGCCGCGCTGCTCGCGCTGCTGGCGCGGGCGAACACGGCGAACGATCACCCGCCCCTGCCGGAGCCGCAGCAGCTGGCCGTGTCCCACGTCGCCGATGCACCGGACGGCGAGCGCACGGTGGTGGCCCGGCGAGGGTCCGAGCTGGTCGGGGTGGCCCTCCTGTCCCCTGCCCGCGACGGGTCGACGGTCGTGCACGTGGTGGTCGGTCCCTCCGAGGCCGCGGGCGCGGCGGCGCTCCAGCAGGCGCTCCTGGGTCGGGCCGTCCAGGAAGCGCCCGGAGGTGCCCCGATCCATTTTTGGGTCATGCAGGCCAGCGCAGCCGACGACGCGCGCGCCGCCGGCGAGGGGTTCAGCCCTGAGCGCGACCTGCTCCAGATGCGCGTCCCGCTCCCCCTGCCCGCGGAGGTCGTGGCCGCTACCAGGCCGCTGGTGACCCGGGCCTTCGTCGTCGGCCGAGACGAGGGGCCATGGGTCGAGACGAACAACCGGGCCTTCGCCGGCCACCCCGAGCAGGGCGCGTGGACCGTCGCCGAGCTCCGGGAGCGCATGGCCGCCGACTGGGTCGAGCTCGACGACTTCCTCGTCGCCGACGACCCGGACGGGCCCGGTCTCATCGGAGCCTGCTGGACCAAGGTGCACCGCGACCGGCGACCCGTCCTGGGCGAGATCTACGTGATCGACGTCGACCCGCGCCACCACGGGCAGGGCTGGGGCCGCTCTCTCACCGTGGCCGGGCTCACGCATCTCGCGGCGCGCGGGATCAGCGTCGGCATGCTCTACACCGATGCCACCAACGCGGCCGCCGTCGCGCTGTACCGCTCGCTCGGCTTCACGGTCGATCATGTCGACCGCTCGTACCGGCGCGACCCGACGAGCTGAGGGCCGGTCCGCCAGTCCGCGGGCCGGCTCAGTTGATGCCGGTGCCGATGGCCTTGCCGACCCCGAACGTCACCGCGGCCGCCACGACCGTCACGGCGAGCTGTCGTAACGCGGACACCACGACGGGCCGTTCCGTGAAGCGGGCCAGCACGATGCCGACCGCCACCGATGCGACGGCGCCCAGGACGATGGAGAGGACGATGGCCGTCGTGCCGGAGGTGAAGAGCCACGGCGCCAACGGGATGAAGGCTCCCAGGGCGAACGTGACGAAGGAAGCTGCGGCAGCCTGCCAGGCCGATCCCAGGCTCTGCGGGGTGATGCCGAGCTCCTCGCGGGCATGGGTCTCGAGCGCGAGGTCGGGGTCCTGCATGACCTCGTTCACCATCTCGGTGGCCACGACAGGATCGATGCCCCGGCGCACGTAGATGCCGCGCAGCTCGGTCGCCTCGCCCTCGGGGCTGTGACTGAGGGAACGCCGCTCGACGTCGAGTTCCCGCTCCATCAGCTCGCGCTGCGCCGTCATGGAGAGATATTCCCCGGCCGCCATGGAGAAGGAGCCCGCAATGAGCCCGGCCACCCCTGCCAGGCGCACGATGGAGCCACCCGGATTGGCCCCCGCGATCCCCAGCACGAGCGAGACGTTGGTCACCAGGCCGTCGCTGACGCCGAAGACGGCCGCCCGGGCCCCGCCGCCCCGGAAATCCCGGTGGTGGTGCGGCGGTGTCGCATCGTGCTCGGGCGGGGAGCTCACCCGCGTCAGCGTAGTGAGGCACTCCGGCGCGGGTAGCGTCCTGCAGCGGAATCAGACCCTGACCAGCGAGGAGCACACCATGACCACCATCATCGACGGCGTCGATGCCTTTGCCGGGCTCGTCGGCAAGGACCTCGGCTACTCGGAGTGGCAGGCGATCACCCAGGAGCGGGTGAACCTCTTCGCCGACGCCACCGACGACCACCAGTGGATCCACGTCGACCCCGAGCGAGCCAAGAGCGGCCCCTTCGGCGTGGCCATCGCGCACGGCTACCTGACGCTCTCGCTGGCACCGGTCCTGTTGAACAAGGTCATCCGGGTCGACAACACCAAGTTCGGCGTCAACTACGGCTGCAACAAGGTCCGCTTCCCCTCCCCCGTGCCCGTGGGCGCGGAATTGCGCATGGGCGTCACCATCGCGGCCGCCGACGAGACCGAGGGTGGCGTGCAGGTCACCTACGACCTCGTGATGGAGGTCAAGGACGCGCCCAAGCCCGCCTGCGTGGCCCAGGTCGTCTACCGCTACTACCGCTGACCTCCCCTGCCACCCACTGAAGCCATGGCGCGACGCCGGACCGGGTCAGGGTCACCGCCGCCGCTGCCCACCGGCGACGAGAAGACGGCGCGCGTGCGCGCCATGTTCGACACCATTGCGCCGCGCTACGACTTGATCAACCGCCTCATGACCTTCGGGCTCGACCAGGCCTGGCGGCGCAACACGGTGGCCGCGCTGGCGCTGCCGGCTGACGCGCTGGTGCTCGATCTTGCCTGCGGCACCGGTGATCTCTCGCGGCTCGCGCTGCGACGCGGCTACCGGGTCGTCGGCACGGACCTGAGCGCCGGCATGCTCGGCGCCAACGGCGCGGCCACCCCGCTCGTCGAGGCGGACGGCAGCCGGCTGCCCTTCGTCGACGGCGCCTTCGACGGGCTCGTCTGCGGCTACGCCCTGCGCAACTTCACCGACCTGGCCGCCACGCTCGCCGAGTCGGCCCGCGTCCTGCGCCCGGGCGGAAGGCTGGCCGTGCTCGAAGTGGACACGCCCAGCGCGCCGCTCTGGCGCGCCGGCTACGACCTCTGGTTCACCAAGGCCGTCCCCGCGCTCGGGGCGGCGCTCTCGGACAGGGACGCCTACCGGTACCTGCCGCAGTCGGTCGCATACCTGCCCCCCACGCCCGTCCTGCGAGCCATGCTGCGCACGGCGGGGTTCTCCGCCGTGGGGATCCGGCCCCTGGCCGGCGGCCTGAGCCAGATGGTGGTGGCCACCCGCACCGGCGCACCGTGACGGGGACGGGCACGGCGGGCACGGCGGGCACCGCGCTGCACGCCCGCACCGTTGCGCTCGAGTACGGGCCTGACGCGCTGGAGTTCGACGGCAGCCCGACGGTGCTCTTCGACCGGCCCGGTCTGACGCTGGTGGGGTGGGGCACCGCCCTGCTCGTCCCCGCCGGCGAGGCGGCGGGCGCACTCGCCGCCATCCCGTGCGACGACCAGGTCGCCACGCTGGGTCGGGGCCCGTCGCCCTCGGCGCGCTGCCGTTCAGCGACGCCTTCAGTGGCCATGTCGTCGTGCCGCGCTTCACCATGGGGACCTCGCGCGACGCCGACGGGGTGACGCGGCGCTGGGCCACCGCGGTCGGGCCGGCCGACGTGGCGCTGCCCGACACCGACGAGCTCTTCGACGCCGTCATCTGGCAGTACGGCACCACGCCGGCCGAGCCCGCGGCAGCGGCCGCGGCAGTGGGCGTGACCGACCTGAGCACTGCCATGGACTCGGCGGGCTACGCGGCCATGGTCGCCGACGCCGTGGCGGCGATGGCGCAGCCGGGGGCCGCCCTGCGCAAAGTGGTCCTGTCCCGGCCGGTGGAGGTGCACCTCAGCGGCGCGCTCTCCCTCTCGGCCGCCCTGCGCCGGCTGCGGGCGGGCGAACCCAATTGCACCATCTTCTCCATGCCCGTCCCCGCCGGCTCCTTCTTCGGGGCCAGCCCCGAGCTCCTGGTGGCGCGGCACGGGTCCAGGGTCTCGAGCCATCCCCTGGCCGGCACCGTGCCCCGGGGCGACACCGCCCGGACCGACGCCGACGCCCAGCGCGACCTCTCCGGGTCGACCAAGAATCGCGCCGAGCACCGCTACGTCGTCGAGGCCATCGCCGCCGCGCTGACACCGTTCTGCAAGGAGCTGTCGGTCCCGACCGAGCCGTCCGTGGTGGCCTTTCGATCCGTGGCGCACCTCGGGACGCGCGTCGAGGGCCGGCTGGCCCGCCCCGTGGGAGTGCTGGACCTCCTGCGGCCGCTCCATCCCACGCCGGCCGTGGGCGGCACCCCGCGCCCCGAGGCCCTGGCCTTCATCGAGGGGCACGAGGCAGGCACACGGGGCCACTGGGCCGGCCCGGTCGGGTGGGTCGGCGCCGGGGGCGACGGCGAGTGGATGATCGGCATCCGCAGCACGCAACTGGACGCCAGCGGGAGGACCCTCATGCTCCGGGCCGGCGGTGGTGTCGTGGCGGGCTCGGATCCCGACGCCGAGGCGGCGGAGGCCAACGTGAAGCTGGCCACCGTGCTCGATGCGGTGGTCCCCGGTGCCTCAGTGCAGCTGCGGTG
The DNA here is from genome assembly GCA_963850185.1 of uncultured Acidimicrobiaceae bacterium. Classification (GTDB taxonomy): domain Bacteria; phylum Actinomycetota; class Acidimicrobiia; order Acidimicrobiales; family RAAP-2; genus Bog-473. The sequence continues at coordinate 267,543 of CAWKKE010000013.1, read as the reverse complement.
AACGCGCCGGCACCGGAGGCCCGGCCGTGGCTGCGACGTGCGTGGTGGCCAGCGGGACCGTGATCAAAATGGTCGCCCCGCCCTGCGGGGAGGTCTCCACCGCCGCCGCGCCGTGCAGCGCCTCGGCGATGGCCCGCACGATGGCCAGGCCGAGCCCGGTCCCCGAAGAGGAGCGGGAAGGGTCGCCCTGGTAGAAGCGGTCGAAGATCCGGCGGGCCTTGGCCGGCGGGATCCCCGGCCCGTTGTCGGATACACGGATGAAGCCCATGGTCCCGGTCACGCCCGTCGACACGCTGACCTCGGTACCCGGCGGCGTGTGGGCCAACGCGTTGCGCACGAGGTTGTGCGCCACCTGGGCCAGGCGCTCGCTGTCGCCCACCACGACGACCGGCGGCCCGGGCTCCAGGGTGAGGTGGTGGTCGTGGGGCACCGTGTTGGAGTCGTCCACCGCATCGGTGCAGACGCGGTGCAGGTCGACGGGCTCGGATCGCAGCGGCCGGCCCCGGTCCAGCTCGGCCAGCAGGAGGAGGTCCTCGACCAGGCCGCCCATGCGGGTCGCCTCCTCTTCGATGCGCTTGAGTGCCTTCCGCCGCCCTGCCTCGTCGGAGAAGCCGCCGCGGCCGAGCAGCTCGGCGTAGCCCCGGATGGAGGTGAGAGGAGTGCGCAGCTCGTGGGAGGCGTCGGCCACGAACTGGCGCAGGCGCTCCTCGGAGGCCGACTTCTCGGCGAAGGCCCCTTCGATCTGGGTCAGCATCTCGTTCAGGGCCGAGCCCAGGCGGCCGATCTCGGTGCCGGGGCGGCCCTCCGGAACACGCCGGGTCAGGTCCCCCGACGCAATGGCATCGGCGGTGCCCGCCATCTGGCGTAGTGGCCGCAACCCCCGGCGCACCACCACCAGGACCAGCGCCCCCATGGCCAGCAGCACCGCCACGCTGGCGGTGAGCTCCACCCGGCGCAGCGAGTTCAGCGTGTCGTTGGTCGGGTTGAGCGAGAGCGAGGTGACGAGGGTTCCCTGCGGGACCGAGACTGCGACGGTGCGGTAGCGGCCGTCGGGGTCCCCGGTGCTCCCGAGCACGACAGCGTCGGGGTCGGGGCGGAACGTGCCGGCGTAGCGGCCGACGCGGACGCGGCGGTCCAGATCCGGCACCTCTTGCACCGGGATGTCCTTCGTCAGGATCGGCGCCGGGTCGGGTTGCGCCATCGGACCCGACGGCCGGGAAAGGATCACGTGGCTGGAATGGTTCAGGAGTTGCACGTACACGTCGGCCGAAATACGGCGTGAGAGATCGGCCTGGTTGACCGGGAGGTCGCGTTCGGCGGCAAAGGTGAGGTACTGGAAGCCGAGGGACTCGTTCTGGGCCAGCGTGTTGTCGGCCTGGCCGTAGAGGAACGAATGAACCTCGGCGTAGGTCACGACGTCGGCGACGAAGAGCCCGATCACGAGCAGCGACGCCACGACGGCGACCAGCCGCTTCTGGAGGCTCATCCGTCCCGAGGCAGGCGAAGGGTGTAGCCGACGCGCCGGATGGTGTGGATGAGTGCCGGTTCGCGGAGATCGATCTTCTTGCGCAGGTAGCTGACGTAGGTCTCGACGATGTTCGGGTCGCCGTGGAAGTCGTAGCCCCAGACATTGTCGAGCAGCTCGGACTTGGAGATGACGCGGCGGGCATTGTCGAGCAGGTAGTGCAGGAGGTTGAACTCCGTCGCCGTGAGCTCGATGGCCAGCTCGCCGCGCCACACCTCGTGCGTGTCGACGTTCATCGTGAGGTCGGCGAACTGCAGGATGGAGGTGTCGGCGGCCGTCATCTCGCCGGCGCGGCGCAGGATGGCCCCGACGCGCGCCATGAGCTCGTCGATGCTGAACGGCTTGGTGACGTAGTCGTCGCCCATGCTCAGCCCCTCGACCTTGTCCTCGGTCGTGTCGCGGGCCGTCAAGAAGACGATCGGCATCTGCTCGCCCTGATGGCGCAGGCGCCGGCAGACCTCGTTGCCGTCGAAGTCGGGCAGCATCACGTCGAGCATGACGAGATGCGGCCGGAACGTGCGCACCTGCTCGAGCGCCTCGGCCCCGGTCGAGGCCACGCCCACCTGGTAGCCCTCGAAGGTCAGGGCGGCAGACAGGAGCTCGGCGATGTTGGGCTCGTCGTCGACGACGAGGATGCGCGACTGCGGTGCTTCGGTCGTCACGCCCGCCCGTCCCCTCTCATGCCGATCGAACCGGGTCTTCGGTGCCCGTCGTCACGCGGGACGAACCCGAGCGCGCCGCGCCGGCGCCCGCGGCGACCCCGGCCGACGGACCCTTGGCCCGTCGCCCGCCCGTCGACACACGGCGCGCCCCGTGCACAATCCGTCCCAGACCCCACCAGGTCACCAGGCCCAGCGCCTCGACCACGATGAACGAGGACATCTTCGACTCGCCTGCGGCGCGGTCGACGAAGCTGATCGGCACTTCGGTGACCGAGGCGCCGTGCTGGATCGCCCGATAGGTCATTTCGATCTGGAAGCCGTACCCCTCGGCCCGGATCCGGTCGAGGTCGAGCTGGCGCAAGATCCCGGCCGCGTACGCCCGGTACCCCGCCGTCGAGTCGGACACACCGAGACCCAGCACCGCCGACGCGTACACGTTGCCACCGCGCGAAAGCAGATGGCGGTGCCAGGCCCAATTCGGGATGGAGCCCCCCTCGACGTAACGCGAGCCGATGGCGACGTCGAAGCCCTCTTCGAGCGGCGCCACCAACGTCGGCAGCGCGGCGGGGTCGTGGGAGAAGTCGGCGTCGATCTCGATGCAGGCGTCGTAGCCGCGCTCGAGACCCCAGGCGAAGCCGGCGCGGTACGCGCTGCCGAGCCCGGACTTCGACGCGCGCGCCAGGAGGTGGACGTCGGGCAGTTCGGCGGCCACCCGCTTCACGAGGTCGGCCGTCCCGTCGGGACTCCCGTCGTCGACCACCAGCACGCCCGCACCCGGAAGGCACTCGTGGATCCGGTGCAGCATCCGCTCGATGTTCTCCGACTCGTTGTATGTCGGAATGACCACCAGCGGACGCATGAATGCATTGTAGGGGAGGTTGCCGCGACAACCCGGCCGCCCGTCGGAGGGGCGGGCGGGCCTGGTTCTGCGCCCGGACCTGCCCCTTCGCTCCCCCGATGCCGCCGGTTTCCCATCCATGCCGGCCCAGGCACGACGGGCGTCCTCAGATGTCGACGGGCCGCTCGTCCGGCAGCGGCGGCTCCCGCAGGGCGGCGTCCTCGGCGACCTCGGGCCCCCGCCGCAACTCCCGCACGATCACCTGGATGGCGCCGCCGACGGGGATACCCACCAGAGCCCCGACGAACGTGCCCAACCCGCCCGCCACCCTGCCGCCGAGGGTCGCTCCCACCAGCACGGCGATCAGCACCCAGAACGGGTTCAGCTGCACGGTCCGGCTCATGATCACGGGGTTGAGGACGTGGTTCTCAATCTGCTGGTAGACGAGGAAGACGATCAGCATGGTGATCCCGGCCGGGACGGAATGGATGGCCGCGATGATGACCACCGGGACGCCGGCCAACAACCCGCCGACGAGAGGGAGCAAGTCCACCAGGGCCACGAAGACACCGAGCAGCAACGCGAAGGGCACGCCGAAGATCGCGAGCGTGATCCCAGAGATGATCCCGGCGATCACCGAGGTGGCCCCGTTCCCGAGCATGTAGCCCGTCACCGAGCGGATGGAGAGGTCGACGACGCGGTGCAGGCGTTGCGCGGTCGAGGGCTGGAACAGGCCGAGGAATCCGGCCCACATGCGCGGGGCCTCCAGCATGGTGAAGAACGTCAGGATGGCGATGGTCACGATGGTGACGAGAGTCGATGCCGCGGCCGCACCCACCGACAGCGCAGTGGCCGGCTTGAGCACCTTGGTGATCTGCGAGGTGAACTTGGCCGAATCCTCGGACAGGTACTTCTGCAGGTGCAAGCGGTAGACCAGGCGCCCGATGGGACCGCGGCCCTTCTTGGTCTGGCTGACCAGGTGCGGCACCTGATGCCCGAAGTTGATCGCCGCCGTGACCAAGGGCTCGGTGAAGAGGTACACCAGGCCGCCGAGCACCAGCACGCCCAACAGGAAGACGGTCAAGGTGGCGCCGCCGTGGCTCAGGCCCCGCCGGCGCAAGAAGCGCGTGGCCGGCGTCAGCAGCAGTGTGATGAAGAAGGCGATCACCGCATAGACGAGGATGGTGCGCAGGACCCACAGCCCGAGAATGAGCGCCGCGTTGAGGTCGAGCAGCAGAATGATCGTGGCGACCGAGACCACAATGGTGCCGAGCGGAATGCCGCGACGATCCGCACTCCCCGAGAATTTCGAGCGCCACGTCTCGCGGACCTCCGGGGGCATGGCGCCCAGCTTGGCAGCTGCGGGCTCCCAAAAGGCGGTTCCTCGGGTGGCCCACGTGTAAGCATGACTCGGATGGACGAGGACACAAAGGTGGAAGAGGAGCCGCACGTCGCGGAACCGCCGCCGGGTGAGCCCGTCCCGCAACCCCGGGTCCGGCGCCGCTTCCTCCCGCGCAACGTGAAGATCACGTTGATGGTGCTGTTCCTCTTCTTCGTCGGTGAATACATTTTGCTGCCCGAGCTGGCGAGCGCCCGCCGTGAAGCGCACCAGCTGTCTCAGCTCAATCTCATCTGGCTGATCCTCGGCGCGCTGCTCGAGGTGGCCGCGCTCGTGGCCTACACCCAGCTCACGCACACGGTGCTCTCCCCCGGCGCACCCGACCGCTGGCGCATCTTCCGCATCAACATGTGGGCCCTGGCCATCAGCCACACGCTCCCGGGTGGCCAGGTGCCCGGCACCGCCGCCAGCTACAAGCTGCTCACCGACGCCAACGTGTCGGGGAGCACCGCCGCGTTCGGTCTGGCCACCCAGGGCATCGGCTCGGCGGTCGTCCTCAACGTCATCTTCTGGTTGGCCCTGCTGATCTCCATTCCGCTGCGGGGGTACAACCCGCTCTACGGCTTCGCCGCCCTTCTGGGCGTGCTCCTCCTGGCGATCTTCGCCGCCGTCATCTTCTTCCTCACCCGCGGCGAGAAGCAGGCCAGCGTCTTCTTGCAGAGGGTGGCCAACCGGCTCCCCTTTGTCCGTGCCGAGACCGTGACCTCGCTCGTCCAGAAGGTGGCGGACCGCATGAAGATCCTGTTCACGAGCTCGGATCTCCTCATGAAGGCGGGTGGCTGGGCGGCGGCCAACTGGCTCCTCGACTGCGGCTCGCTCTACGTCTTCCTCCTGGCCTTCGGCGCCCACGTCTCACCGATCGACGTCCTGGTGGCCTACGGGCTCGCCAACATCCTCGCCGTGATCCCGATCACGCCGAGCGGGCTGGGCGTGATCGAGATCACCATCATCGCCGTCCTCAAGACCTTCGGGGTACCGAGCGGGATCGCCGCCGCGGGCGTCCTCAGCTGGCGCCTCGTGAACTTCTGGCTGCCCATTCCCTTCGGCGGTGCCTCCTACCTGTCGTTGCGCTTCGGGCATCCGAGGATGGCGACGGCCAAAGCGGTCACCTCCTGACACCGCGCCGCTGATGCGCCATCAACTCGGGCACCCTTCGCTGCAGGCGCGCTGGGTGGCGGCCCAACGGCTCCGGCTGGAACGGACGCGCCCGTCCACGCCCGGCGGCGACGTCGAGGCGGAGCGGCGGCTCTACCGCTCCGTTGCGGGCGGCGTGCGCGTCCCGCTCGGCAGCGCCTCCGCGCTGGCGCAACGCACCCGCGTGATCGACGCCGAGGTGGCGCGCGCGCTCGGACGCGGCACGGCCCAGATGGTGCTGCTCGGCGCGGGCGACGACGGTCGCCCCTTGCGATTCGGCGGTGGCGCCGTGCGTTGGTTCGAGGTGGACCGTCCTGCCACACAAGCGGACAAGCGCCGACGGCTGCACGAGCTCGGTGTTGCGAGCGCGCGAGACGACGTACGTCGGGCTCGACCTGTTGACCGGCGATCTGGCCCCCGCGCTCCAGGCGGCCGGCCACGATGCCGCCCTGCCCTCGCTCTTCGTGGCCGAAGGGCTCTTCGATGCGCTCACACTGGAAGCCGCGGCGGCCGTCTGCTCCGCAATGCGCGCCCGGGCGGGGCCGGGCAGCGCGCTGGTCGCCTCCTTTTCGATCTCGCCCGAAGGGAGCGAGCTCACCCGGGCGCTGCGCTCCGCCACGGGTGTGGTCCGTCAGGCCACCGACGAGCGCCGGCGCAACGAGTTCCGGCCCGGCGACCCGCAGAAGCTGCTGGTCGTCACGGGCTGGCGGGTCACCCACACCGAATCGACGGCGCAACGCCGCCTCGACCCGGGCGCCCACGTGCTCCTGGTCGTCTGCGAGCCCGACCCGGGACGAGGCGGCTGATCGGCGGCCGCTGCTCAGCCGGGCTCAGGTGTCGGCGCCCGCCGGCGCCAGCGCGCCGCCCGGGCGGGCCGAGGCATAGGGGACGCTCCAGGTTGGCGCCCGCACGACGCGGACCGCCGCCCCGATCAACAGGACGATGAAGACGAGCACATAGGCATTGCCAACCGGCAGCAGCCAGCCCCGACCGGCGAAGCGCACCGCCGGCCCGTGTGGCACCCACCAGTACGGCGCGGCCCACAGGAGCGCGGCCACGGCCAGCGCCCACCACTCGCCGGCGCGCGGCCGGTCCTCGGCCAGCGCCAACCAGGCGACCAGGAGGATCATCCAAATGAAGTGGTGCGACCACGACACCGGGCTGGCCAGCGATTCGGTGGCCTCCACCACCAGCAGGCCGAGCACAGGCGACGACCGGCGGTACGCCCCGGCGGCGATCACGAGACCCACCACCCCGACGGTGGCGACCATCACGAAGGCGGTCGGCGTCGTCACCGTGTGGCCGAGCATGCGCTCGGTTGCACCGAGGATCCCCTGGTTGCCGATCCACGACAGCATGCCGGCGCGCTGGGGGTCACGGATGTAGTGCGTCCAGTAGGACCACGAGGTGGAGGCGTTGAATGCCACGGCGAGCAGGGCGGCGGCCGCGAACGAGGCGGTGGCCCGCACGCCGGCCCGGCCCTGTCGCGTCAAGAAGAGGTACGGGATCAAAATGATCGGCGTCACCTTGATGGCCGCGGCCAGCCCCACCAGGATCCCCCGCGGCAGCGGCAGGTCCATCGTCAAGTCGGCCAGGACCATGAGCGCCAGGATGATGTTGACCTGTCCGAGCAGGAAGGTCTGGCGCACCGGGTCGAAGAGCAGCACCGGCAGGACCAGGGCGAGGCCCCACCACAAGAGCGTTCGCTTGTCGAGAGCGCGGCACACGGCCCGCAGGCTGACGACGATCACCCCGAAGAGGGCGGCGAGGTTGACCCAGGAGAACACCACGTCACAGGCGCGGGCGGGGAAATGGGCGAACGGTGCGAACAACAACGCCGAGAACGGCGGATAGGTGAAACCCAGGTGGTCGGTCGGGTAGGTGACGGTGAAGAGGTCGTTCGAGGACGCGTGCGCCCCGCCCAAGAGGTAGGTGCTCAGGTCCAGCTGCTGGTGGACGTAGGCCAGGATGGTCGCCCCGACGAACGCCAAGGCCGCGCCGAGGGCGGGCCAGCCCCAGCCACGGCTGGACGCAATGGCGCCCATGCGCACGGCCAGGGCATCGCCGGTACTCACTGCGGACGGTCGTGGCGACCGGCGACCCTGCTGCATCCCGGCCTCGCTACGCGGGCGGCCTGGGCTCGTCACCCTCTCCGACGCGGAGGTCCGTGTCGAGCCGACGGCGGGCGCGCTCGCGTGCCAGCTCCTTGAGCCGCTCCTGCGAGCTCACCCCGTGGCGATTCGGCACGCGGCGCCAACGCCGGTCCGAACCGAGCTCCCACGCGTTGGTCTCGTCGGCGAAGACGAGGTCGAGCACCTCGAAGAGCCGGGCCTGGAGCTCGGGGTCCTGCACCGGGACCACGACCTCGACGCGGCGGTCGAGGTTGCGGCCCATGAGGTCCGCCGAGCCGATGAAGATCTTCAAGGGCAGACCGGGCCCGGCCGCCGGGTCGACGGGAATGCCGCCGAAGCGGTAGATCCTCGAATGCTCGAGGAAGCTGCCCACAATGGAACGGACCCGGATGCGCTCGGAGAGCTCGGGGATGCCCGGGCGCAGCCGGCACAGGCCGCGCACGGCGAGATCGATCTCCACGCCGGCGCCCGACGCCCGGTACAGCGCGTCGATCATGGTTGCGTCGGTCAGGCCGTTGAGCTTCAAGACGATGCGGCCCGCCGGTCCGGCCTCCGCCTGCTCCTCAATCATGGCCATGATGCGCTTGCGCACCGTCACCGGCGACACCAGGATTTGGCGGTAGTCGGCGTGGCGCGAGAACCCGGTCAGGTAGTTGAAGAGCTCGCCGACGTCGGCACCGATCTCGGGGTCCGACGTGAGGAGCCCGATGTCCTCATAGATGCGGGCCGTCTTGGAGTTGTAGTTGCCCGTGCCGACGTGGCAGTAGGGCGCACCCCCTCTTCTTCCCGTCGCAGCACGAGCGCGGTCTTGGAGTGCGTCTTGAGACCGACGATGCCGTAGACGACGTGGACGCCCACTTCTTCGAGTGCGCGGGCCCATCCGATGTTGGCCTCTTCGTCGAAGCGCGCCTTGAGCTCGACGATGGCCGCCACCTGTTTGCCGTTCTCGGCGGCGCGGATCAGCGCCGCCACGATCGGGCTGTCGCCGCCGGTGCGGTACAGCGTCTGCTTGATCCCGAGCACCGCCGGGTCCTCGGCGGCCATGGCGACGAAGGCCTCCACGGAGGTGGCGAACGAGTCGTAGGGGTGGTGGACCAGCACGTCACGCTCGCGCAACATGGCGAAGAACTCGGCCGGATCGTGCGCCGCCTGGGCCAACCTGGGCGGCGTCATGGGCGTCCAGGTCTCGCCGTGCAGGTCGGGGCGGTCCAGCGCGTAGACGCCCCACAACCCGCTCAGGTCCAGGGGCGCGCTGACACGGAAGACGCCGTCGGCGCCCACCTCGAGCTCTGTGGCCAGGAGATCGGCCAGGTCCTGGCCCATGTCCGCCTCTACCTCGAGCCGGAGAGCCTTGCCGAAGCGGCGGCGGCGGAGCTCCATTTCGATGGCGACCAGGAGGTCGTCCGCCTCGTCCTCCTCGAGAGCGAGGTCGGCGTTCCGGGTGACCCGGAAGGCGTGGTGATGCCCGATGGTCATGCCGGGGAACAGCGAGTCCAAGTGGGCGGCGATGACCTGCTCGAGGGGCACGAAGCGCTCGCCGTCGGGCATGACCACGAAACGGGGGAGGGCCGGGGGCACCTTGACCCGGGCGATGCGGCCCTCGCCCGACGAGGGGTCCTGCACCTCGACCACGAGATTGAGCGAGAGGTTGGAGATATAGGGGAAGGGGTGCCCGGGGTCTACGGCCAACGGGGTGAGCACGGGATAGATCTGGCGTTGGAAGACCTCGACGAGATGGCGGCGGTCCTCGTTGTCGAGCGAGGACCAGCTGGCGAAACGGATGCCGGCGTCGGCCAGGCCCGGCACGATGAGGTCCAAGAAGATGTGATCCTGGCGCCGGACCAACTCCTCGACCCGCGCCCGGATCATCGTCAGCTGCTCGCCGGGACGTAGGCCGTCGACCGAGCGGGTCCGCACGCCCGCCGCCACCTGATCCTCGAGCGCGGCGACTCGTATTTGGTAGAACTCGTCGAGCAGTTCGGAGAAGATGGCGAGGAACTTGGCCCGCTCCAGCAGGGGGACGCCGTCGTCCTCGGCCAAGTCGAGCAGGCGGGCACCAAAATCGAGGCGCGACTGCTCGCGGTTGGTGAAGCGCTGATACCCGAACGCCTCGATCTGCTGGTACGTCGGCGGGGTCGGGTGCTCGACCTCGCCTGCGACGACGTCCACGGCCGTGTCAGGGGCCGGCCCATCCCCTGTGACCTGGGGCTCCGGCTTCGCCTGGGGTTGGTGCTGAGGCTGGGTCTGGGTCATGGGTGGGTGTGCGACGCCGCACGTCCGGAGCGGGATGTCACCCTGAATCCTATCCCCCACCACTACGATTCGCCCGGTGCCGTCCGTTGCCCGCCGCGCCCGCCGTACTCCCTTCCCGCGCTACGTCTTCGGCCCGAAGCCCAAGCGCCGGACGGAGCTGGGCCTCGTGCTCTTCGGCTCGCTGCTGGTGGTCGCGCTCTACGTCATAGCCGTGCTGGGACAGAAGTCGAAGATCCCCGACAACATCGGCGCCTTCCTCGGCATTGTGGTCGGGCTCGCACTGTTGGCCCACATGGCGAACCGGTGGTTGGCGCCCAACGCCAACGCGGTGATTTTGCCGCTGGCCGTCCTGCTCAACGGGATCGGCTACGTCGTTATCGCCCGCTGGAACCCGGGGCAGGCCAAGGGGCAGGCGGCCTGGGCCGCGCTGGGCGTGCTGCTCTACGTCGCCACGCTGCTCGTGGTGCGCTACTCGCGCGACCTGGAGCGCTATCGCTACCTGCTGTTGCTCGTGGCGGGCATCTTCCTGGTCGCACCCCTGTTCTTCTCGCCGATCTACGGGGCGCGCCTCTGGGTGCACGTGGGCAGCCTGGAGTTCCAGCCGATCGAGTTCTCGAAGATCCTGTTGTGCATCTTCTTCGCCTCGTACTTCGCGGAGAACAAGGAGATGCTGTCGATCCCGACGGCCCAGATCGGCAACCGCCTCTACCTCGACCCCCGGCCGCTGATCCCGATCCTGGTCGCCTGGGGCGCCGCCATGGCCGTCATCGGCCTCGAGGACGACGTCGGATTCGCCGCCCTGCTTTTCGTCCTCTTCATCGGCCTGCTCTGGGTGGCCACCGGGCGCGTCGGCTACCTGGTGCTCGGGTTGGTGCTCTTCGGCGTCGGGGCGTATATCGCGGCACGATATTTCGGCCAGGTGCATCTGCGGGTCGAACAATGGCAGAACCCGTGGCCCACTGTGAAGAACCCGGGCAACACCCAACTGAGCGAGGCCTGGTTCAGCATGGGGACCGGCGGTGTCGGGGGGACCGGGCTCGGCTTGGCCCCGCACTTCGTCGGCGCGGTCCCGGAGCTGACGAGCGACATGATTTTCGCCGCCATCGGGACCGAGATGGGCCTGATCGGCTGTGCCGCGGTCGTCGTGGCCTTCATCCTCCTGGTCGGCGCCGGGTTCCGGGTGGCCCAGACGGCGCGCTCGGACTTCTCGCGCCTGATGGCGACGGGGCTGACCCTGATCCTGGGCTTCCAGGCCTTCTTCATCATGGCGGGCGTGGTGCGGATCCTGCCCTTCACCGGCATCACACTGCCGTTCGTGGCCTATGGGGGATCCTCGTTGCTGGCCAACTACGTCCTCATCGCCTTGATGTTGCGCATCTCCGACGAGGGTGCCGTGGCACAGGCGGAGATGCAGTCGGCCGGCTCGGCCGCCGGGCCGGGCGAGCGCCCGATGGTCCCGGCACGCTGAGGCAGACCGCCGCTCCGTTCAGACATCGCAGCCCCGCCCCGGCCGCGCGTCCGGTTCGCCTCGAGGGCGAGCTCGTCGTCACGACGTCTCTGCTGGGCCGTCCGTTTCTTGCCCGTCCGAACCGCCTGCCACCTCGTAGGACCACAGCTCCGACGAGACCGAGACCGGACCGCCGTGGGGCGAGGGCCGGTCGGCGCCGGCGTGGCCGTGGGCGAACGCGGGCGACGAGACCCACTTGATGAACGACTCCTCGTCGCGCCAGCGAGTGACGACGAGCCACTGCAGACGATCATCGGTGGGACGGAGCAGCTCGAAACCTTCGAAGCCGTCCTGATCGTCGACGGCGCCGGCCCGCGCCGCGAAACGGCGGGCGAGCTCGTCGCCCGAGTTCTCGGGCACGGTGATGGCGTTGATTTTGATGAGGGTCATGACGCGATCAGATCAGATCCGCATGGGGTACCGCAGCGCGCCGGAGCTCGACGACCTCGGGCTTAGGCGTCGGCCGGGTCGTCGGCCACGGGCTCGACGTCGCCCACCCCGTCGAGGAGGCGCTCGTCTACGAGGATGGGCGCAGGGACCGGCATGCGCAGCGCCAGGACGATCCCGTCGGAGGGCCGGCAGTCCACCCGCACGCGGCCAGTGGTGGTCATGAGGTCCAGCTCGGCCAGCAGGTTCCCTTCCTCGCGCCCGACCAGGCGCAACGCGATCACGTCGATGCGCGCCCGTTGCAGCACGTGCATGAAGAGCTCGTGGGTCATCGGTCGGCGCGAGTCCATGCGCCGGAGGGCTTGGGCCATGGCGGTGGCCTCGGGCAGCCCGACCGGGAAGACGAGCGCCCGCATCGGGGGTTCCGATTCCACCAGAGTGACGGCCGGATAGGGCGAGGGCAGGTCGAGCGAGACGTCCTCGACGTCCATCACCCGGAACGCCGGGAGAGGGGCCTGGGGGGTCGCCTCGGCCTCGGCGGCGGCCGCTGCCGCCTGGGGCTGCACGTCGGTCATCGGAACTTCCTGCGGGCCCCGACGCTCAGCGCCAGGCCCACGGCACCGAAGAACACCAGCACCGCGGTCCCTCCGTAACTGAGGAACGGGAGCGGGATGCCGGTGATGGGCATGATGCCCATCGTCATTCCGGCGTTCTGGAAGACGCTGAAGGCGATGAAGGCGAACAGGCCGCTGCAGATCAGCCGACCGAAGGTGTCCCGGGCCACCACTGCGGCATGCAGAACCCGCCAGGCGATCACGCCGAGCAGACCCAACACGGCGACGGAGCCGACGAAGCCCAACTGCTCGGCGACGGCGGTGAAGATGAAATCGGTCTGCTGCTCGGGGACGTAGCCGAGATTCGTCTCGACGCCGTGCCCGATGCCCGCCCCGAACAGACCGCCCGATCCGATGGCGTTCTTGGCTTGTTGCGTGTTGTAGATCGCCGATTGCACGTAGGGGTTCGTGCTGTGGGAGTTGGGGTTCAGGAAGGTGGTGAGACGTGCGATCTGGTAGTGGTGCAGCAGACCGGTTTCGATCGCCACCACTGCGAAGAGGGCCGTGCCCACGAGCAGCATGATCAGAATCCTGATCGGCAGCCCCGCAACCGCCAGCAGGACGAGCGTCACGATGATCATGATCATCGCCGTTCCGAGGTCCGGTTGCACCAGCACGAGGAGGATCGGGATACCGGCCATGATGAGCAGCCGGAAGACGTCGCGCCAGGCCAAGCCATCTGCCTCGCGGCGCGCGCAGTAGGCCGAAACGGCCAGAATGAGCGCGAGCACGGCGAACTCCGACGGTTGCAGCTGCAAGGGGCCCAGGCTGAACCAGCGCGCGGCGCCCTGGGCGCTGCTGCCGACCGCGAAGACGCCCAGCAGGGCCAGGATGATCAGCCAGTAGAGGATGTTGGCGATCGGTTCGAGACGCCGGTAGTCGATCAGGGCGACCACCACCATGACGATGACCCCCAGCACCACGAAGAGCCCCTGCTTCTTCAAGAAGGTCTTGGGATCCTCGCCCTGGGCCAGCAGAGAGCCCCGCGTGGCCGTGTACACCATGACGACGCCGATGACCGACACCAGCAGGGTGGCGACGAGAAGGATGAGGTCGAAAGGGGGGACGCTGCGCCGAGTGGCAACGTGTGTTCGGGCGAGTGTGGTCATAACGCGGATTCGGGGACAGAATACCGGCCGTGACCCCACCCTCCCTGGCGCCGCTCCCTGCCCTGGTGGGCACCTTGGGCGCGTCCAGCAGCCCCGATCAGGTCGACCAAGGCGGGGGCTGGCTGTACCACCTGCTGACCAAGCTCGGCGTCAGCCCGGACACGGCATCGACGGTCACCGACCTGATTGTGCGCCCGCTCGGCATTCTCGTCGTCGTCGTCATCGCGTTCATTGTGGCCCGGCTCGGCAGCAGGCTGATCCGGCGCCTCCTCGAGCGCGTGGCCAACCAGGCGGCGAATCGCTCGGGCTCGGCGCGCGCCGCCCGCGTGAACACCATGTCCGGAGTCGTCGCCAACATCTGGCGCTTCTTCGTGTTCGTCGTAACCGGCGCCATCGTGCTCGGCATGCTCGGCATCAACCTGACGCCGTTGCTCGCCAGCGCCACCATCATCGGCGCCACGCTCGGGTTTCGGCGCGCAACAGATCGTGCGCGACTACTTCTCCGGCATCCTCATGACGGTGGAGGACCAGTACAACGTCGGTGATTCGGTCACGGTCGGCGGGATGACCGGGGTGGTCGAAGAGGTCACCATGCGCCTCACCCGTTTCCGCGGTGCCGACGGCACTGTCTTCATCATCCCCAACGGCGACATCCGCCTCGTCGGCAATCTCTCCCGCGGCTGGGCCCGCGCCATCGTCGACCTCACCCTGCCCGGTGACGGGGCCGCCGACCTCGACACGGTGCGTGCCGTCATCGCCGCCGCTGCGCACGAGGTGGCGACGAGCCCCGCCTTTGCGGGGCACTGCACCGAGCCACCGGTCCTGGTCGGATTGCAGTGCGCCGACGCGACGACGATCACCATGCGCGTCACCCTGCTCACCATTCCGTCCCAGCGCGATCCGCTGACTCGCGCCCTGCGCGAGGCGACGCTCGAAGCGCTGGCGAAGGCATCGCTCTGGCCGGTCGCGGTCGAACCACCCGCCACGCCTGCGGCCTAGAGAACGTCAGCCCTCGGTGACTCCGGGGGGATCGGCCGACTCTGCCGCCTCCGCCGCCTCGGCGGCCTGCCACATGGCCTCGACGGGAGCCGGCTCCCCCGTCCACAGGACAAGCTGCGCCGCCGCCTGGTGCACCAGCATGCCGAGCCCGTCGACGCCGCGCGCGCCCGCCGCAGCGGCTGCGACCAGCCACGGCGTCGGCCGGGGGGCGTAGACGAGGTCTGCTGCGACCTGGCCCTCGTGCAGCAACTGCGGTGCCAGCAGCCACGGATCCGCCCCTGCCGGCGACGCGCCGGCCATCCCGAAGGGTGTGGCGTTGACCACCAGGTCGGCCGACCCGACGGCCTCGGCCAGGGCACTCGAACCGGGCGACACCGCCGCTCCGACCCCGCCCGCCAACGCGGCGGCGGTCGTGGCCCGTTCGGGCGTCCGGTTGAGGACCGCAATGCGGCTCGCCCCGGCATCGGCGAGGGCGAGCACCACGGCCCGCGCCGCGCCGCCCGCGCCGATCACGACGCACCGGCGCCCGGCGGGCGTGAAGTCCGCGCCACGAGCCAGCGACGCGACGAAGCCATCTCCGTCGGTGTTGGTGCCGACCAGCACGCCCTCCCTGCTCACGATGCAGTTCACCGCGTGGAGCCGCTGCGCCACCTCGGTGCACTCGTCGACCAGTGCCACCACGTCCGCTTTGTGCGGCATGGTGACCGAAAGTCCGCTGATATCGGCGCGGCGCATCGCCTCGAGCGCCTCCGCCGCCCGACCGGGAGCTACATCGAACGCCAGCGAATGCCAGCTCGCTCCCAATCCGAGCGCGGCGAACGCCGCATTGTGGAGCAGAGGCGACAGCGAATGGGCGATCGGGCTCCCGATCACTCCCACCAGTCGTGTCGCGGGACCGGCGTCGGCCCGCGCGCCGTCGATGGTCACCGCAGGGCCGGGCTCAGGGGAGACCACGGCTCTTGGCCAGCTGCTCATTGGCCAGCTGCTCGGCGTAGGTGTCCGAGAAGGCCATCGTGCCGTTCTTGTTCACCAGCACGAAGTACAGCCAGGAACCCGCCGGCGGGTTGACCGCGGCCTGGAGCGCATGCATTGAGGGCATGCAGATCGGCGTCGGTGTCAGGCCGGTGTTGAGGTAGGTGTTGTACGGGGACTGGGTCTTGAGATCCTGGGCCGTCACCGGTCCTCCGTCCTGACCCAACGCGTACAGCACGGTCGAGTCCATCTGAAGCGGCGTGCCCTGGCCCAGGCGGTTGTAGATGACCCGGGCCGTGTCGGGCATGTTGACCGGGATGTACCCCTCCTTCTCCACGATCGACGCCGCAATGAGGACCTGGTAGGGCGTCATGCCCAACGCGGAGGCCGACGCGCTGGTGAGGCCGGCTGCGGCGGCGGCGTGGTCGAAGCGCTGCACCATGTCGGTGAGAATGGCCGTGTCGCTCTCGCCGGGAAGGATCAGGTAGGTCCCGGTGCCGAGCATGCCCTCCAGGTTGTTCGGATCGGTCGCGGCGATCGTCGAATGCACGGCGCCGCTCTCCTCGGCCTTGGCGAAGCCCCCTTGGGCGTGACCGGGCACGCCGTCCACCTGCTGCGCCACTTCGGAGAACGTAAAACCGGGCCGGACATCGACCGGATAGATGTTCGGGCCCGCCGCCAGGATCGTCCGCACGTCCGAGAAGGCCAGGTTCTGGTGCATGGCGTAGCTGCCGGGGAGCACGGACGGCGTGCCGTGGAACACCTCCGACACCTGGAAGGCCAGGGAGCTCCCGATCACGTGCTGTTGGCTCAGGGCATCGACGATGGAGTTCGTCGACTCTCCCTCGTGCACGGTGACAACCACCTGGGGTCCGGGAGAGCCGAGCGCATGGGCCTCCAGCTCGTACCAGAGCACGAAGGCCAGGATGATGACGACCAGTCCCCCGCCGATGCCGAGCAGGATCCGGCGCCGGCGACGCACCCGGGCCACCCTCGCCGCCCGGCGCGCCGTGCGGCTCTGGCCTTCGGCCTCGTCCTCGTCCTCGGAGGCCGCCTCGACCTCGCTCTCGATGGGCGCCTCGACCGCCTCGGGCTCCGGCTGCGGCCACGGGAGGTCCTCGTCGGGACCACCGGCTTCGCCGTCGAAGGGACCGCTGGGCCCGCTCATGCGTTGTCCAGCCAGGCCTGCAACAGCACCATGGCCGCCGCGCTGTCGACCACCTTGCGCGCCGCCTTGCCGGTCCGCCCCGCCGCCCGCAGCGAGCGTTCGGCTTCCACGGTCGTGAAGCGCTCGTCGGCCGTCTCCACGGTCACCCCGAGCGGCTCGAGCAGTTCCCGCAGCGCCGCCGCCTCGTCGAGAGCCGACCGCGCCGCCGGGCCGACCTCGCCCGAGAGGCTGAGCGGCAGCCCGACCACGACGGTCGATGCCTCGACCTCGCGCACGGCCTCGACGACGGCAACGCGATCGCGGCCCGCGTCACCGCTGCGCTGAATGGTGCCCCACGGACTGGCCAGGCTCCGCCGGCTGTCGCTGTAGGCCACGCCGATACGGCGCGCCCCGAGGTCCAGCGCGGCCACGCGGCCCGGGCCGCGCCCGGACGTCCCCTCGCCGCTCACGCGGACAGAAGCCGCTGCGCCTCGGCCAGCGCCGCCTCGATCCCCGACGGGTCCTTCCCGCCCGCCGTGGCGACCTCGGGGGAACCCCCGCCACCGCCGCCGACCATGGGTCCGAGCGTGCGCACGAGCTGGTTGGCGTCCGGGGTGCCCCCGGTCGCGGCGACGATCGTCACCTTGGTCCCGTCCGGCGACCCGCCGAGCACGACGGCGCGCACCCCGTCGTGGCGCAGGATCGACTGGGCCAGGGTCCGCAGGGCGTCGGGCTCCACCTTGTCGCGGCGGGCCACCACGACGCCGCCGTCGGCCGCGGCCGCCGCGGCCAGGGTCGTGGCCTCGGCGTCACTCGACTGCTGGCGCAGGCGCGCCAGCTCCTTCTCGGACTCGCGCTGACGCTCGGCCAGGCGACCGATGGCGCCCACCAGCTCGTCGGGCTCGGTGCGCAGCAGCTCGGCGGCCGACTGCACCAGGCGCTCGCGTTCGTGGGCGCGTTGCAACGACGCGTGGCCCGTCAACGCGAAGATCCGCCGCGTATTCGAGCCGATGGACCCCTCCGACAGCAGTGTGATGGAGCCGATCTGCCCGAGCGAGTCGACGTGCGTGCCGCCGCAGAACTCGAGCGAAGCCGATCCGGCCTGCACGACGCGCACCGACTCGCCGTACTTGTCGCCGAAGAATGCGATGGCCCCCATGCCCTCGGCCTCTTCGCGCGAGGTCTCGGTCGTGTCCACATCGACACCCGTCAGCACGGCCTCGTTGGCCAGCGCGAAGACCTGGTCGAGTTCCTCGCTCGTCGGAGCCGCGTGATGCGAGAAGTCGAACCGCAGATACTCGGGCGACACGAGCGAGCCCTGCTGGCGCACGTGGTCGCCCAGCACGGCCCGTAGCGCCGAGTGCAGCAGGTGCGTCGCCGTGTGGTTGCGCCGGATGTCGTCCCGGCGTTCCCCGTCGATCGTGGCCAGCGCGTCCTGTCCCGCCCGCACCTCGCCGGTCACCCGGGCCCGGTGCACGACCAGCCCGGGCACGGCGTTGACCGTGTCGATGACCTCGGCGATACCCGACTCGGTGACGATGGTGCCCGTGTCGCCCACCTGTCCGCCGCTCTCGGCGTAGAACGGCGTCCGGTCCAAGAAGATCTCGACATCCCGGCTGCCGTCGTCAGGTTCGTTGCCGCCACCCACGTTGCCGCCGTCGCCGCCACTGCCAGTACCGGCAGTGCCCTCGAGCACCGCGACCACGCGCGCCGGCACCTCGTAGTTCACCTGACCCCGTCCCACGAAGGAGGTGGGCCCTTCGGCATCGAGCAGGGCCCGGTACGCCGCCTCGTCACCCGCCCGCGAGGACTTGGCCGCGGCACGGGCGCGCTCTCGTTGGGCCGTCATGGCGGCATCGAAGCCGGCCCGGTCCACGTCCACGCCGGCGTCACGCGCCAGCTCCTCGGTGAGCTCGACCGGGAAGCCGTGGGTGTCGTGCAGGGTGAAGGCCACGTCGCCCTCGAGCACCTTCGTCCCGGTGGCGAACGCCTCTTCCAACCGGCTCAACCCGGCCCGCAACGTGCGGTCGAACCCGGCCTCCTCACGCGCCACCACGTTGACGACCAGATCCTGCTGGGCCCGCAACGCGGGGTAGGCGTCGCCCAACACGTCGGTGGCCGCCTGCACCAGGGCGGGCCCGATGGGCTTGTCCACGCCGGCGCGTCGCGCCGCCAGGACGGCACGACGCACGACACGGCGCAACACGTAGCCCCGTCCCTCGTTGGCGGGGAGCACGCCGTCGGCCACGAGCATGGAGAAGGCGCGGCCGTGGTCGGCCAGGACGCGCAGCGACACGTCGGTGAGGGGGTCGGTGCCGTAGGCGGTGCCCAGGATGGAGGCCGCCGCGTCGATGATCGGCAGAAAGAGGTCGGTGTCGAACACGGAATCGAGTCCCTGCACCACGGGGAGGATCCGCTCCAGGCCCATGCCGGTGTCGATGTTCTTGCGGGGCAGGTCGCGCAGCGTGCCGTCGGCGTCGCGGTCGTACTGCATGAAGACGAGGTTCCAGATCTCGACGAAACGCGAGTCGCCACCGTGCTTGGGGCCACCGTCGTCGCCATAGGACGCCCCGAGGTCCATGAAGATCTCCGAATCGGGCCCGCACGGGCCCGTGTCGCCCATCGCCCAGAAGTTGTCCTCGTCGCCCATGCGCTGAATGCGCTCGGGGCGCACACCGACCTTGTCGATCCAGAGTTGCTCGGCCTCGTCGTCGCCCTCGTGCACCGTGATCCAGAGGCGATCGCCGTCGAGGCCGAAGACTTCCGTCAGGAGCTCCCAGGCCATCGGGATCGCCTCGGCCTTGAAGTAGTCCCCGAAGCTGAAGTTGCCCAGCATCTCGAAGAAGGTGCAGTGGTAGGTGTCGGTCCCGATGATCTCGATGTCGGGGGTCCGGAAGCACTTCTGGACGGACGTGGCGCGGGGCCAGGGCGCAGGCTCCTCCCCCTGGAAGTAGGGCTTGAAGGGCACCATGCCCGCGATGGTGAAGAGGACCGAGGGGTCGTGCGGAATGAGGCTGGCGGAGGGGACGATGGTGTGGCCCCGGTCCGCAAAGAAGCGCGTAAAGGCCGCCCGCAGTCCGTTGGCGTCCATGTCTCCAGCTTACCGGGGGCAAAAACGGATCTGGGGCCGCCGCGGGCTCAGGCCGAGGACATCCCCACGATCGGTTTGTTGAGGGAGATGCTGCCGGTCGATCCGTAGAACAGGGTGTCGCCGTAGCTGAAGATGCCGCCGTCCGCGGCCACCAGCCAGTAGCCCCCCGCGTCCGGGCCGGCAGCCATGCCGACGACCGGCTTGTTGAGGTGCAGGGAGCCGGTGGAGCCGTAGAACGGCGCGTCGCCGTAGGCGAAGATGCCGCCGTCCGCGGCCACCAGCCAGTAGCCGTTGCCACCCGGCCCCGCCGCCAGGCCCACGACCGGCGAGTTCAGGTGCAGTGAGCCGGTGGAGCCGAAGAAGGGCGCGTCGCCGTAGGCGAAGATGCCGCCGTCCGCGGCCACCAGCCAGTAGCCGCCGCCATTCGGGGTGGCGGCCATGCCCACGATCGGCTGGTTGAGGTGAACGGCACCGGTGGAGCCGAAGAAGGTGGCGTCGCCGAAGCTGAAGATGCCGCCGTCGGAGGCCACAAGCCAGTAGCCACCGCCGTCCGGCGTGGCCGCCATGCCCACGATCGGCTGGTTGAGGTGTCGCCCGCCCATGGAGCCGAAGAAGCCGGCATCGCCGTAGTTGAAGATGCCGCCGTCGGACGCAACCAGCCAGTAACCGTTCGTGCTCGGCGTGTCGGCCATTCCCACCACCGGCTGGTTCAGGCGCAAGGAGCCGGTACTCCCGTAGAAGCCGGCGTCCCCGAAGTCGAAGACCCCCCCGTCGGAGGCGACGAAGCGGTACCCGTCCCCGCAGTTGAGATCGCCGCCGAAGCCGAAGTGATCGGACGCCGACTGCGCCGACACGCCCTGCGAGTTGGCGACGGTGACGTCGACGCACCGGGGGTACGCCGCGTCGGGCGGGACGACGGTGACCGACGTGGCCGTCTGCGACACGATGCGGCCGCCACCCACCGTCCCGAATGTCACGGAGGTGACGTTGCCGAAGCCGCCCCCGAAGATCGTGATGGCACCGGCGCCGCTGACCGGTCCCGTGTCCGGGCTGACGGCGGCGACGGACGGGCAGCCGTCCGCGCCCTGCAGTGCGAGGGCCAGGTTCTGGTCGACGGGTGTGCCCAGCCCGCTGGCCGGGTCGAAGCCGTTGGTGGCGGCGAAGCGCCCGCCGTTGGTGGCCGTGAAGTCGTTGTTGCCCTGGGTGATGTCGGTGAACGTGGCGCTGTTGCCCTGTTGCGCCGCGTAGAGCGCGGGGCCGACGCGGCCCAGCGCCCTGAAGCAGCCCTGGTTGGTATCGACGAACAGCCCGGCGTTGGTCGGCGCCGCCACGCTGGTGCCCCCGAAGCCCGTCCAATGGCCGTTCCAGTAGGCGGCCACCCCGCCGGCCGACGGATCGGACGGATAGGAGAAGTCCGGGACCGCCCGGCAGGTGCCGAGCCCGCAGGGGTTGGCGCCGGTCCCCAAGGCGGCCGGTTGCCCCGGGTTGGCCGGCCACTCGATGGAGTACCCACCACCGGCCGCACCGAGGGTCGTGTTGTGGGAACAGAGCACCGTCGAGCCCTGGCAATCGTTCCAGACCGTTTGCGCGGCGACCGCCCCGTTGGGCAAGGCCGTGCCGCCGGCGCTGACGACGTCGGGCTGCGAACCGGGATCGTCGACGGCGGGTTGGTCCGAGCCGTTCGTCGGGAGGCAGTCCTCGGAGCCGGCGTCGCCTGAGGCGGCGATCACGGTCTGCCCCTGCAGGGCCATGCGCTGAAAGATGCCGTTCTCCGTCTGCCGGTCGGCGACGGACATGCTCGCCTCGCACACACCCCAGCTCGTCGTGACCACCTGTGCGCTGTCGTCGCTGGCGATGCGGTTGAAGAGGTCGAACGCCTGAGCGTCGCTCCCGTTGGGCGCCTCGTAGACGACCAGGGAAGCAGAGGGGGCGTTGACGGCGGCCAGTTCTGTATCGAGCGCGGCCTCGCCTCCGCCGGCAGCGGGTCCGCCGGCGCCACCGTCGACCACGACGTTGCGGACGGAATTGGACAACCCGTAACAGGCCTGGAAGGCGGCGACGTCGCTCACCGCGTACTGCTCGAACTCGACGATGGCGATGGACTGCCCGATTCCCGTGCGACCCTGCCCGAAGAGCTGGTTGAGGCCGAAGAAGCCGGCCAGTTGCGTCGAGGTGTACGTGCCCCCGAACGCCGCACCCTGGGCGCCGGCGCAGGCCTGGGGCGTACTGGCGTGCGCCTGGGCGCTCGGTGCGGGCGCCGTGGGTGCCGCCGGCGTGGGTGTGGGCGTGGGCGCAGCGCTGGACTCCGGCGATTCGGTGGTCGCCCCCGGGGCCGGCAGGAGCATGTCGTGCTCCCGGAAGAGGCCGTCGAGGCCGACCACCCCGGTCACCACCCCGGTCAGCGAGGCGGGCACCTGCGGCGATGCGGTGTTGACGATGGCCCGCGCCGACTCCCCCGGTGCCTGCACCGACTCCAGCGGCGTGCCCAGCGCGGCCGAGACCACCGAGGCCGTGCCGCTGACCGGCAACAACGTGCTGCCCGGCCCGGGCGTCCCGACCGTCAGCCCCTGGCCGCGCAGCACCGAGGACACCTGCGCCACCTCGGCCGGGGCCGGCCCGTACTGGGCCGCAAAGTCCGCGGCGGTGAGGTACTGGCGGTATTCGGGTGATCCGGGCGTCGACACGGCCGCCACCGCCTGGGCCAGGCCGGCCGGGTCCTGCCCGGCCAGCACGACGTCGAGGTCGAGCACCTGGCCGGAGGGTGGGGCGCCGTAGCGAGTGGAGCCCGCAGGCACGTGCGGCGCGGCCTGCGACAGGGGGACCAGCCCGGGGAGCGCAGTTCCGGCGGCTCCGGCGGCCGCGGCGGCCCCGGCGGGCGCCAGCGCGCCCACTGCGAGCGCAGCGGCCCCGAGGGCGGCAGCCACCACCGCCGAGCCTCGGTTCACGAATCAGCCTCCCCGTCCGCAGCCGCACCCGCACCGTCCGCGTCGCGCGGTGTGGGCTCGTAGTACACCCGTCCCTCGAGCGCGTCAGGACGATACTGCTGCACGACCACCCCGGAGGGGTCGTCGTGGGGGTAGACGTAGCCCTCACCGTGGCCCAGCGTGGCCGCACCCTTGTAGTGGGCGTCGCGCAGGTGTGCCGGCACCTCCTGGCTCACGCTCGATCGCACGTCGGCCTGGGCCCGGCCGAGGGCGACCACGACGGCGTTGGACTTGGGTGCGCGGGCCAGGTAGATGACGGCCTCGGCGAGATTGAGCGCGGCCTCGGGCAAGCCGACGTACTCGACGGCCCGGGCCGCCGCCTCGGCCACGAGGAGCGCCTGAGGATCGGCCAGCCCGATGTCCTCGCTGGCCAGGATCACCATGCGGCGGGCCAGGAAGCGGGGGTCCTCGCCCGCCTCGATCATGCGGGCCATCCAGTAGAGGCCGGCGTCGGGGTCCGAGCCCCGCACGCTCTTGATGAGCGCACTGATCTGGTCGTAGTGCTCGTCGGCGCCCTGGTGGAACAGGCGGCCGTCCCGGGCCCGAGCCATGTCGTCCATGGTCAGGAGCACCCGGGCATCGTCGGAACCCCGGGCCAGGTCCACCGCGGTCTCCACCGTGGTCAGCGCGGCGCGGGCGTCGCCCTCGCAGGCCGCCACCACCGCGTCGATGGCGTCGTCCTCGGCGTCGGCCCCCTCGAGATCCAACCCACGCCGGATCAGCGTGCGCAGGTTGTCCGGCGACAAGGGGTGCAGCCGCCACAGTGAGGCCCGGCTCAACAGGGGCGGATTCACCTCGAAGAACGGGTTCTCCGTGGTGGCGCCGATCAGCACGACGAGCCCGTCCTCGACGGCGGGCAGCAACACGTCCTGCTGGGACTTGCTGAAGCGGTGCACCTCGTCGATGAAGAGCATGGTGCCCTGGCCCTGCTCGCCCAGGCGGCGCTGGGCCTCGGCCAGGGCCTCGCGCACGTCCTTCACGCCGGCGGCCGTCGCCGAGAGCGTGATCAGGTGCTTGGCGGTGGTGTCGGCCAGGAGGCGGGCCAGCGTGGTCTTGCCGGTGCCGGCGGGACCCCACAGGATCGACGACCCGACCCGGTCGAACTCGGCCAGCCGACGCAAGGGGGCACCGGGTCCGATGAGGTGCTCCTGGCCCACGACTTCATCGAGGGTGCGGGGGCGGAGACGGGCTGCCAGGGGCGCCTGGCGCTGGAGGCGGCGGTCGGCGGCGTCGGCGAAGAGGCTCAGCGGGTGCCCTCGGTCGACCCGGGGCCGGGGCTGACGCCGGTGGCCGGCGGCACCACGACCCTGATGCCCAGTTCGGCCAGGGCGGCGGCGGGCAGCGGCGTGGGAGCGCCCGTCAACAGGTCGGCCCCGGACTGGGTCTTGGGGTACGCAATGACCTCGCGGATGTTCTCCTCGCCGGCGAGGATCGCCACCAGCCGGTCGACCCCGACGGCGAACCCGGCGTGCGGCGGCGCCCCGTAGCGGAAGGCGCCGAGCAGGAACCCGAAGCGCGCCTCCGCCTCCTCGGGCCCGATGCCCAGTGCGGCGAACACCTGCTCCTGTATCGCCCGGCGGTGGATACGGACACTTCCCGATCCCAGCTCCCATCCGTTGAGCACCAGGTCGTATGCCTGCGAGCGCACCGCCAAGGGGTCTGTCGCCAGCAGCGGCAGATCCTCGGGATACGGCATGGTGAACGGGTGGTGTGCCGCCTGCGGGTGGCCGTCCGCCCCGACCCCGTCGAACATGGGGAAGTCGACGACCCAGACGTATCGATGCGGGCCCTCGCTCACGGGAGGCGCGCCGATCGCCACGCGCAGCGTGCCCAGCACCGCGCAGGCAGTGGCGTACTCGTCCGAGACGCCCAGGATGAGGTCGCCGGGTCCCGCCTCCGTGCGTCCCAGGACGGTCGCTGTCTCCTGCTCCGAGAGGTGGCGCGCCAGTGGTCCGTCGAGTGCAGTGCCGTTCCCGTTCCCGTCCTCGTCGGCCACGACGCGGAACCAGGCCAGGCCCGCCGCGCCGGCTTTCTTGGCCTGCTCGGTGAGCTCGTCGAGCCGCTTCCTGGCGAAGGTGGCGCCCTCGGGGACGACGATCGCCTTGACGGCCGGTGACGAGAACGCCTTGACCTCGGTGCCGGCGAACACGTCCGTCAGGTCGACGAGCTCCATGCCGAAGCGCAGGTCGGGCTTGTCGGTGCCGAAGCGGTCCCTCGACTCGGCCCACGTCACACGCTCAATCGGGGGCGGACGCTCCCCCGTCGCCGCCTCCGCGGCCTCGATGACCGCCTCGGAGACGTAGGCCATGACGTCGTCCTGGGAGGCGAAGGAGCACTCCATATCGAGCTGCATGAACTCGAACTGGCGGTCCGCTCTGAGGTCCTCGTCCCGGAGGCAGCGGGCGATCTGGAAGTAGCGGTCGAAGCCGCCCACCATCAGCAGCTGCTTGGCCAGCTGCGGGCTCTGGGGCAGCGCATAGAAGGAGCCGTGGTGCAGGCGCGACGGCACGGAGAACTCCCTCGAGCCTTCGGGGGTCGGGGCCCAGAGCAGCGGGGTCTCTATTTCGGCGAAGCCCTGACGATCCATGGCCCGGCGGAGCGCGGCGTTGACCCGCGCCCTGAGTCGGAGGTTGCGCTGCATACGCGGCCTTCTGAGGTCGACGTAGCGATACTTGAGCCGGACGGGCTCGTCGGACTCGTCGCGGTCGTCTACCGAGAAGGGCGGCGGTTCGGCCTCGTTGAGGACCTCGACGGTGCAGTCCCCGATCTCCACTTCGCCTGTCCCGATGCCGGGGTTGACCGTGCCTTGTGGTCGTTGGCGCACGGTGCCGGTGACGGCGATGACCCATTCGGAGCGCACGTCGGTGGCGTGGTCGATGACGCACTGAATGATGCCCGTGTGGTCCCGCAGGTCCACGAAGGCGAGATGCTCGCCGTGCTCGCGCCGCCGGGCCACCCAGCCGCAGACCGTCACTGTCCGGCCGACGTCGGCGGGGCGGAGCACGCCGCACAGGTCTGTGCGCAGGGCGGTGGGGCGGTTCTGTGCTGCGGGGTCTGTGCGCTGCGGCTCGGTCGTCATGGTGGGGGGATCTCGGTGCTCAGTCTGGTCGGTGCGGGCGGTTGGGGTTCGCGTGGTCGGGTGCGGTCGGGTGCGGTTGTCAGCAGTCGGCGGAAATCAGGGCCGCCCTGCCCCGGGCGTATCGGCCAGGAACGCCTCGAGCTCCTCCACAATGGCAGCCCGCGGCACGCTCCGTTGCTGGGCATCGCTGCGCAGAGGCCGCAGGGTCACGGTACCCGCCTCGATCTCCTGGGGGCCGACCACCAGCGCGACGAGCGCACCCGAGCGGTCGGCGGACTTGAACTGGGACTTCATGGAACGCCCGTCGAAGGCGCGGTCGGCCCGCAGGCCGGCCCGGCGCAGCTGGGCGGTCAGGGCGACGGCGGCCTCCCCGCCCGCCGTGTCGATCACGTAGACGTGCAGCGGATGCCCCGCCGCCACGGACTCGGTGCTGAAGACTCCCTCGGCGTCACAGGCGAGCAGCACCCGCTCGATCCCGATGCCGAACCCGATGCCGGGCGTCGGGTCTCCGCCCAACAGTTCCACCAGGCCGTCGTAGCGGCCGCCGCCGCCGACGCCGTTCTGCGCCGCGTCCAACGCTTCCGCCGCGAACTCGAACGTGGTGCGCGTGTAGTAGTCGAAGCCCCGCACCAAGCGGTGATCGATGGCGTACGGCACCCCGAGCATGTCCAGTCCGACGCGGACCCGCGGAAGTGGGCCCGGCACGGGTCGCACAGATGGTCGAGGAAGTGCGGGGCATCTGCGGTGGCGGCGCGGCACTCCTCCGACTTGCAGTCCAGGACCCGCAGCGGGTTCTCGAGGTGCCGCGCCCGGTGGGCCGGGCACAGTTGGTCGGCCCGCTCGGCGAGGAAGGCGCTCAGGAGCGCGACGTAGCCCGGGCGGCACACCCCGTCGCCCATGGAATTCAGCCGCAGGGTCACCCGGCGCAGGCCGAAGCCGGCGAAGAAGTCGTGCGCCAGCGACACGACCTCGACGTCGAGGTCGGCGTCGGCCGGCCCGAGTGCCTCCACGCCCAGCTGGTGGTGCTGGCGGTAACGGCCGTGCTGGGGATTCTCGTGCCGGAACGACGGCGCCACGTACCAGGCCTTCCAGGGCGGCACCGGGTGGTGCTGCACGTACGCCCGGGCAATGGGGGCCGTTCCTTCCGGGCGGAGCGCCATCATTTGGCCGTCCCGGTCCTCGAAGACGTACATCTCCTTGCCGACCACCTCGCTGCCCTCGCCGATGCCGCGCAGGAACACGCCGGCGTGCTCGAGGATCGGCGTGACGGTCAGCCCGTAGCCGGCACCCTCGACCAGCGAGGCGAAGCGGGCCACCGTTGCCTCCCAGCGCGCCGATTCGGGCCAGAGCACGTCGTGCATGCCCTTCGGGCTGCGCGGCGGCGTTGCCGATCCGGACCCGGATTTGGGCGCGGACGAGCCCGCGCTCATAAAAGGCTCCTCACGGCTCGGGGGGTCAGACTTTCTTGCCAGGGAGCTGACGATACGCGTCGAAGACCCCGTCAAGATGCTTCAAGGCGCTGATCAGTGAATGCAGGTGCGTCGGGTCAGCCAGCTCGACGTCGAAGGCCATCCGGCTGACTCGGTCCGCCGTCGTTGCGGTGCGGGCGGCGACGATGTTCAGGTGGTGCTCGGAGACGACGCGGGACACGTCGGCCAGCAGCCGGGCCCGGTCGAAGGCCTGCACCTCGATCGTCGCGACGAAGACCCCGTCGTTGCCCCGGTCCCACTCGACCTCCATGAGGCGCTCCCGGGAACGATCCGCCAGCGACGCCGCATTGGCGCAGTCGGCCCGGTGCACCGAGACGCCCCGGCCCTGGGTCACGAATCCGACGATCTGGTCGCCCGGCACGGGGGTACAGCAGC
Source organism: uncultured Acidimicrobiaceae bacterium (assembly GCA_963850185.1). GTDB lineage: Bacteria > Actinomycetota > Acidimicrobiia > Acidimicrobiales > RAAP-2 > Bog-473. The sequence continues at coordinate 239,846 of CAWKKE010000013.1, read as the reverse complement.
GGGCGAGGTGGATCATGACGTCGTCGAGGCCCTCGACGTAGACGCCGGTCCCGGTACGGCGCCCCTGCCGCGGCCGGGTGGTGCCGGGAAGGGCGATCGTCGGCAGCTGCTGGTCGGCCTCGCCGCCTCCCCGCAGCGCCTTGGTGAGGCGCTGCACGATGGACTGCGCCGAGGCCTGGTTCTCGCCGATGGAGGCATAGAGCGCATCGAGGTCAGCCAGGTGCATGTCGTCGGCCACCTCCTGCAGGGCGGTCGAGCCGAGCAGCTTGTGCAACGGCAGGCCGTCCCGGCGCAACGCCCGGGCCAACTCCTCCCGGCCGTTCTCAATGGCGTCCTCGCGCCGCTCCCGTGAGAACCACTGGCGGATCTTGTTGCGGGCCCGCGTGGAGGCGACGATCTGGAGCCAGTCGCGCGACGGACCGGCGGTCGGCGACTTCGAGGTGAAGATCTCGACCGTGTCGGCGCTGGAGAGCTGGGTCTCGAGCGGCACCAGGCGGCCGTTGACCCTGGCCCCGATGCAGCGGTGTCCCACCTCGGTGTGGATGGCGTAGGCGAAGTCCACCGGCGTGGAGCGGGCGGGCAGCGCAATGACCTTGCCCTTCGGCGTGAAGACGTAGACCTCGTCCTGCTCCAGGTCGAGCTTCAACGCCTCGAGGAACTCGATCGGGTCGTCGGTCTGGCGGTCGACGTCGGCTATCCGCTGCAGCCACGCCATCTCTGAGGAATGGTCTTCCTTGGACTTGTAGCCCCAGTGGGCGGCGATGCCGTACTCGGCCCGGTGGTGCATCTCCGAGGTCCGGATCTGCACCTCGACTGGCTTGCCGTCCAGGCCGATCACCGTCGTGTGCAACGACTGGTACATGTTGAACTTGGGTGTGTTGATGTAGTCCTTGAAGCGCCCGTGCACCGGAGCCCAGATGGCGTGAATGGCGCCCAGCGCGGCCCAGCAATCCTTCTCGGACTCGACGACGACCCGGATGGCGACCAGGTCGTTGATGTCGTCGAACTCCTTACCCCGCACGACCATCTTCTCGTAGATGGACCAGAGGTGCTTCGGACGGCCCGTGACGTCGGCCACGACGCCCATGTCGTTCATCCGCTGGCGCACGTGCACGAGCACTCGCTCGAGATACTCCTCCCGCTGCGGCGCCCGGGCCGCCACCATCTGCTCGATCTCGGCGTAGCGCTTCGGGTGCAGCGTGGCGAAGGCCAGGTCCTCCAGCTGCCAGCGCACCTGCTGGACTCCGAGCCGATGGGCCAGCGGAGCGTAGACGTCGAACGTCTCCTGCGCCGTGCGCCGCTGCTTCCACTCGGGCATGACGGCGAGCGTCCGCATGTTGTGCAGCCGGTCGGCGAGCTTGATCAGCAGGACACGCCAGTCGTCGGCCATGGCGACGAGCATTTTGCGAATCGTCGCGGCCTGCTGCGCCTCCTTGGAGTTGAACTGCAGCCGGTCGAGCTTGGTCACCCCGTCGACGACCCGGGCGACCCCTTCGCCGAAGGTCTTCTCAATGGACTCGAGCGTCAGGCCGGTGTCCTCCACGGCGTCGTGCAGGAGTGCGGCGGCGACCGTCTGCTCGTCGAGACCGAGCTCGGCCACGATCGTCGCCACGGCCACCGGGTGCGTGATGTACGGCTCGCCCGAGCGTCGGAACTGCCCCTCGTGCGCCGTGGCGGCCGTCTGTCCGGCCGCCACGATCATGGACGTGTCGTCCTCGGGGCGGTGGCGGGCGAACTCGGCCAGGAGGGGGGCCAACAGGTCGCGCACCGCCGGCTCGTGCGCCTGCCCCAGCTCGAAGTCTCGAGCGTTCGTCTCGATGTCTGTGTCAGTACCGGATGATGGAGTCACCCGCGTCAGGGCCACCATCCATACAGGCTACCCGCCAGGGGAAATGCACGAACGCACCGGGGGGTGCTGCAGAGCGAAGCGATTCTGTGCTGCGGAGCGCAACCGAGCTCAGCGCTTGCGCTTGCGCTTCCCCTTGCGCGGCCGGGGTCCCTGCGCCGGCGCCTGCGCAGGCCGTGCGCCCTGGGCCACCGACGTGCCCCGTGCCGAACTCGAGGACGACGTGCCCGAGGGTCGGTCCATGACCGCAGTCCCCCCGCTCCCGCTCCCGCCTCCGCCTCCAGCGGTGCTGTCGCCACCACCTCCACCGGTGCCCGAGCCCGGCCGGATCGGGCCGCTGCGCTTGCCCGCGGCCTTCTTCGCCGCGGCGGCGCCGCCCCGGCTGACCTGGCCCGAGGCCGCGACGCTGATGGCGGTGCTCATGCTCGCGGCGTCCGCGGCCGAGTAGAACCCCGTCGACTCGCCCCGCTTGGCCAAACGCGTGGCGATCTGCACCCAGCGGTCTTCACGCTCCTTCATCATGCAGAGCACCGGCGAAGCGATGAAGATGGAGGAGTACGCCCCGGAGAGCAGGCCGACGAAGAGGGCCAGACCGTAGGACTGCAGCGTCGTGGCGCCCAACAGCTGCGCGCCGATCAACAGCACCGCGAGGACCGGGAGGATGGCGACCATCGACGTGTTGATGGATCGGGCCAACGTCTGGTTCATCGACAGGTTGATGAGCTGGGGATAGGTCAGGCGGCCGCTGCTGCCGATGCCCTTGGTGTTGTCCCGCACGCGGTCGAACACGACGACCGTGTCGTAGAGGGAGTAACCGAGGATCGTCAGAATGGCCACCACGGTGTCCGGCGTGACCTGGAAGTTGAAGATCGAGTAGATGCCGATGGCCACCAGGACGTCGTGGATCATGGCGATGAAGGCGGCCAGTGCCATCTTGGGCTCGAAGCGGATGCTGATGTAGATCGCCACGACGATGAAGAAGATGATCAGTGCCTCGATGGCCTTGTTGGTGATGGAGGAGCCCCAGGTCGGCCCGACATTGGTGACGCTGATCTTGTCGGCCGGGGTCGTGGCGGTGGTGCTGGTGGGCGCGGTGGTCGTCGTGGTCGACGCCGACGTGGCAGCGGCCCCGGCCTTGGCCGTCGTCGTGGTGGTCGGCTTGGCCGTCGTGGAAGTCGTTGTGGTCGGCGGCGTCTTGGGCGCGTTCGCCGCCGTCACGGCCAGGAGCGCCTTCTCCACGTTCTTGCCGATGGCGTCCTGCTGTTCCTGCGACAGCTTGTTCAGGTCCGACTGCACGTTGAGCGTCTGCTTGCTCCCGGTGCCGAGCAGCTCCACCTGGGGGTCCACCAAGCCGGTGCCGCTGAGGGCATTGGTCGCTTCGGTCTGGCTGACGCCCGGCGCGGCGATCGTCCACTCGGTCCCACCCTTGAAGTCGATGCCCAGGTTCAGCCCACCCCGCAACACGATGGAGACGATCCCGAGAATGATGATGGCCGCCGAGATGCTGAACCAGATCTTGCGCTTGCCGACGAAGTCGAAGCGCGTCTCGCCCCGGTAGAGACGTGAGATTGGGCCGTGGCCCCGCCGGGGCTTGGCCAGGAGGGCGCGGGCGGCGTCATCGAGGCTGACGAGCTCCTCCTCGTCGAGAACGCTCGTGTCAACGCTCTCCTCGAGCTCCTCGACCTCCTCCTCCGGGACGTCGTCGAGGGAGCTGCCGTCGCCGTTCGACCGGTCGTCGTCGCTCACGACCCACCTCCGGCACCGGCACCCGCGCCGACGGCCACACCTTGACCCGGTGCCGGGCTCTGCGCCTGCGGACCGGCCCCGAGCCCTGTAGCGATGCTGAAGGCACCCGAACCCTGCAGCCTCGGGCTCTGGCCCATCAGGATCACGAGCGGGCGCGTGTAGAACCACGTGATCGCCATGTCCATGATGGTGGACAGTCCGAGGAAGAAGGCGAAGCCCTTCACGTTGCCGACCGCGACGAGATACAACACGATGGCCGCCAGCAGCGAGACGAAGTCAGCGGCCCACACCGTGCGCCACGCGCTCTTGAAGCCGCGGTCGACCGACGTGCGCACCGAGCGGCCCGATCTGGTCTCGTCTTTTAATCGTTCGAAATAGACGATGTACGAGTCCACGGTGATACCGATCGACACGATCAGGCCCGTGATGCCGGCGAGGTCGAAACTGGGCGCCACCGATGTATGCCCCAGCGCCGAGATGATGGCCCAGAGCAACAAGGCCGTGAGCAACAAGCCGGAGATGACCACCAACCCGAGGCCGCGGTAATAGAACAAGACGTAGAGCAGCACGAGCACGAGCCCGACGATGCCGGCCCCGAGCCCCGCCACGAGAGCGGAGTGCCCGAGCGTGGCCGAGACCGTCTCCGACGTCGCCGCCTTCAGCGTGATGGGCAGTGCACCGAAGTTCATGGCCTGCGCCAGGTTCTGTGCGTCCGATTCCGACAGGCCGCCGTTGCCGCCACCGGAGATCTCACCCTTGCCGTCGAAGGACGAGAACTCCGCCTGGCTGGGCTGGATGATGGGAGCCGAGTAGACCTGCCCGTCGAGCTCGATGCCGAGCAACTGGTGGAAATTCTCCTGGGCCACCTTGTCCCAGAGCGCCGAGCCGGCCGCTCCCGCCAGCGTGTAGTCGACGACCCAGGCTCCGGTCTGGTTCTGCGTGGCCTGGGCACTGGCGATGGAATGGCCCGACATCTGGGACGGGCCGAGCACGCAGCGGACCTCGGCACCGTCGCACGCCCCGCTGAGGCCCGGCAGCAACACGGTGCTATTGGCGTAGTTGGGCTTCTCGACGCTCGTGGATGGGTACGCCGCGTACTGACTGTCGGGCGGGATGTTGTTCGTCGGCTCGCCGGTGGCCGTATTGATGTCCAGGTTGGCCGCCGTGAGTTCGGATCCCGACGAACAGGCGGGAATCGTCCCGATGCCTCGGGGCAACACTTTGTTCTTCGCGCCCTTCGGGACGGACTCGGGATACGCGTAACACTCCACGGGTCGGAAGTACATGCGCGCCGTCTGCCCGATCTGGTCGAGCACCTGTTGCGCGTCCGTGACGCCCGGAATGGACACCGAGATCTGGTTCTTCCCGGTCGTCTGCACCTGCGCGCCCGACACGCCGAGGCCATTGACACGGAGGTTCAAGATGTTGACGGTCTCGTCCAGGTCCGCCTGCGAGACGTGCTGCCCCTCGGCGGTGTACACGACCGATACCCCACCGGCGAGATCGAGCCCCAGTCGGGGCGTCCACTTGGCGGCGAACACGGCCGCGAACGAACCGAGCGCGATCGCCACCACGACGAGCACGCTGATCCAAAGGTTGCGTCGCTGACGCCGCTGGGCCCGACCCCCTGACTTCGGGCTCACCCCTCTTCGGCCTCCCCACCGAGGTCGCCGCTGCTGGCGGCACCGTCCCCACCCACATCGTCGATGTCGTCGTCATGGCTGGCGCTGCCGTTGGTACTGGTCGCGTCGCCGGTAGTGCTGCCGTTGCTCGTGCCTTTGCCTTTGGTGGCGGGCCGCGCCGGCTGCACGTCCTCGACCGGCTCGTCATCGACCCGCACGTCTTCGATCGGTTCGATCTTCTTGGCGATGGCCTGACGGACGAACACGATGCGGGTCGGCTGGGGTCCGTCGAGGTTGCCGTCGTCGCCCAAGGCACCGGTCAAGAGCGTGTACCGATCGCCGTGGACCTCGAGGACGGTGCCGACCACGCCGCCAACCGTCTGCACTTCGTCGCCGACCTCGAATCCAGAGCCCTGGCCCTGCTTCGCCGCCTGGGCCTTGCGCTGCTGGGGCCGGATGAAGAAGAAATAACCCAACAGTCCGATGGCCACCAAGGGAAGAAGGGTGACCAGTGAGCTGGAGCTGGACTTTGATGCGGCCACGACGAAGTGCGAGGCCGCCAGGGTTGGTGTCATGAGGGGATCCTTGGACCGGAATTCAGGTGCGACGCGCCACCCTAGTGCGTGGGTTCCCGCTCTCCTGGGCAGTGAAGGGCCATCGTGGGAGCAGGCGAGCCACGCAGGAGGACCGCTGGGCGGGGCGATACTCCCTTCATGGGTGGGCCTCCTGGTCGGGGCGGTTCCTGGCGATCCATGAGCTGCGGGCCCGGTGCCTGCCAACGGAAGGGAGGGTGGCTCCCGAGTCGCAGGCGGTCGCCTCCCGGCGGGGACAACGGCCATTCGGAAGTGGTCTGTCGATCGCCGCAAACCGGGCAACGCGACTGCAACCCAATGTGGCCCGGGTTGCCACAGCTCTTGTGCAAAGTACCCATCCATCAGTACAGCAACCACACGGTGCTGGTCGTTTCGGGGGACCGACCGGTGAGAGTCCGACGGAGGGGAGCGGACTTTCACGAGGGGGGAACACCGTGGGGGGACAAGGAGCAGCGAAGTGGTGCGCCGGCCACCTGAGGCCGTCGGACGGGGATTTTTTCCGGGGGGACCGACGACTCGGACCGGCGCACCTTTCGCTCCCTTGAGTGGCCCCGGCCACGAGACCTTGGCGTCGGCCGTCTGGGCCGTGTCGGCCGTGTCGGCCTTTTTGGCCCGTTTCGCCGCGGCTTCCTGAGCCCCGAGAACAGTCGGTCCCGTTCCGCCGATCACCCGCGAAAGCCCCTTCCGAGCTGGCCTTTTAACCCTGCTCAGGGCGCATTGGGGGCTCTGCCCGGACCCCTTCTCCCGCTCCGGAGACCCGATTCACGGCTTGAGCAGGTCCTTTGCAATCAGCCCTGAGGGTCGCGAATCCCTCGGATTGGCCATTTGCCCAGTACAGTTGCACCCTGATGCGAGATGGTCATATCTCAGTGCTGGTCATTGAGGATGAGGCGGACATCCGGCAACTCCTCAGAACCCTCCTCGAGCGCGAGGGCTACTCGGTCGCGGAGGCCCTCGAAGGCCGCGACGGGGTGCGCCAGTTCCACCAGAGCCACCCCGACATCGTCATCCTCGACGTCGGGCTCCCCGACCTGGACGGTTGGCAGGTCTTGGAGCGCATCCGGGACATGAGCGACGTTCCGGTGCTCATGCTCACCGCCTTAGGGACCGAGAGGGACAAAGTGCGGGGGCTCAATTCCGGCGCCGACGACTACCTGACCAAGCCGTTTAGCCGTGTCGAGCTCCTGGCCCGCCTGCAGGCGGTCGGCCGTCGCCAGATTTCAAAAGGCGAACCGGTGACGACCTTCGACGACGGCACCCTGCACATCGATTTCGCGCACCAGGAGGTCACGGTCGACGGGGAGACGATCATCCTGACCCCGACCGAGTACCGGCTTCTCGCCACTTTGGCCCGTCACCAGGGGCAAGTTCTCTCGTCGGACCAGCTCATCGAGCTCGCCTGGGACGATCCGAGCGGGCTGGCGCCGTCGCGTGTCAAGTACGCAGTGCTGCGGCTGCGGCGCAAACTCGGCTGGGACGAGAGTGACGAGGGACCCATCGAGACCGTGCGGGGCTTCGGATACCGCTACCGCTCGCGGACCCGGTGAGCGAGTCGTTCCAGTCCCAAACCGACGCCGACCGGCGTCGCGATCCACAACTCCCGGGGTCCACGCTCCCTGTGGGCTTCTCGGGTTCCATGCGGGTCCGGCTCCCCGTCTTCGCCCTCGTGGCGATCGGCACGATTCTGATCGCCCTGGTCCCCTTCCCCCACGACGCCCGCCGCGAGATCTCCATCGCCGGTGTCATCTTCTTCGTCCTCATTGCCGCCGCGTTCCTGCTGCCCTGGGAGCGCCTGCCTGATTGGGCCTGGCTCATCATCCCGATCGGCTACATCGCCGTCATCGCCATCATCAGAGACGCCCAGGGCGGCGCCGACTCCGGCCTGGTGGTCGTCTACCTGCTCCCCATCGTCTGGCTCTCGCTCTACGGGCGGCGCCTGCATCTGCTGGTCGGGCTCTTCTGCATGGACCTGGCTCTCCTCGTCCCTCTCGTGCTGATCGGGCCGCCCGGGTACCCCACGATCGAATGGCGCCAGGTGGCGGTGATGGCGACCGTCACCACCTTGGTGGCGTCGACCGTGTACACGATGGTCTCGCGGGACAGGGCGTTCCTGACCGACCTGGCCCAGCAGTCGCGCATCGCCCGCCGGAACGCCCGAGAGGCGGACTACGCCCGCGACCGGCTCGAGACCCTGTTGCGGGCCGCCACCGGGAGCGCCATCTTGGGCGTCGACCCGGCCGGTACGGTGACCTTCTTCTCGGCCGGCGCGGAACAGATGTTGGGCTACCGGGCCGCCGAGGTGGTGGGGTTCCACTCCATCGCCGACTTCATCGACCCGGCGCAGATCGATGAGCGTCGCCAGACGATCGACGCCATGCGCACCGCGCTCGAACCCGTGGACGCGGAGACGGCCGCCGAGGTCCCCTGGACCGCGACCCGCAAGGACGGCCAGCAGCGGCGTTGCGTCGTGCGGGTGCGTGCGCTGCCCGTTCCGACCCCCGACCTCGCGCTCGACGAGGAATGGGGCGAGGAAGCGGGTTCCGGCGAGAAGGACACCGGCGCCGGCGTGGACGGCTGGGTGCCCGAGAGCGACGGCGAGCAGCCGACCACGGGCGGCTACGTCGTGGTCGCCATCGACGTGACCGAGCGGGAGGAACTGGCGGCCGATCGGGAACGCCTCTACGCCATTCAGAAAGAGGTCACGCAGTCGCTGATCGAACAGAACAACCGGCTGCGCGAGCTGACCCAGATGAAGGACGACGTGGTGGCGACCGTCTCCCACGAGCTGCGCACGCCGATCACGTCCATCAGGGGCTTCGTCGAGCTGCTGCTCGACGCCACGGCCGACCTCACCGAGAGCCAGATGCGCATGCTCCAGACCATTGAGCGCAACGCCGAGCACCTGCAGCGGGTGGCCGAGGACCTGTTGGCCGACCCGGGTGCCGGCCGAGGACTCCGGGTCGCTTTCACCGAGCTGGACCTGAGCCGTCTCGCCGAGGATGCGGTACACGCCATTCAGACGTCGGCTGCGGTTGCAGGGATTGTGCTGACGATCGATCCCGGCGAAGAAGTGCCGATCTTCGGGGACCCCACCCGCCTGCACCAGCTGCTGGGCAATCTGCTCTCCAACGCCATCAAGTTCTCGCCTCGCGGCGGGCGAGTCCACGTGATCGTCGACAACGTGGACTCCTATGCCCGGGTGCAGGTGCTCGACGAAGGGCCGGGCATCCCCGAGGGCGAGCGCGATCAGCTCTTCGAGCGTTTCTACCGGCTGGCGTCCTCGACCGAAATGGGCGTCCCCGGGACAGGACTGGGCCTCGCCATCGCCAAGTCGGTGGCCGAGGCGCACGAGGGTTTTCTCGACATCGCGGACACCCCTGGTTGGTCGACCACCTTCCGGGTCTATCTCCCCCTGGGCGCGTCCGTGGCATCGGTCGTCCGGACCGGATAGCCCTCCCGGCCGGGCCTGGGGCCCGCGCTGGCCACTGCCGGCCGATGCCGGCCCGCCGGCGGCGTGCACCCAGACCCAACCCGGTCAGGCGGCGAGGAATCCCCCCGACTGATGCGCCCAGAGGCGCCCGTAGACACCGCCGCGGCCCGCCGCGAGGAGCTCGGCGTGCGTGCCCTGCTCGACCACGCGACCGCGGTCGAGCACCACAATTCGGTCGAGCTGAGCGATGGTGGCCAGCCGGTGCGCCACCACCAGCGCGGTGGTGCCCTCCATCAGGTGCCACAACGCCTCCTGCACGAGCGACTCGGACTCGGAGTCGAGCGCCGACGTGGCCTCGTCCAGGACGAGCACCTTGGCACCCTTGGCCATGGCCTGCGCGATCGCGACCCGCTGTCGCTGGCCGCCGGAGAGCTTCATGCCGCGCTCCCCCACCACGGTCTCATAGCCGTCGGGCAGACGCTCCACGAACTCGTCCACGTAGGCGGCGCGGCCCACGGCCCGGACCAGGCCCATGTCGACGGAACTCATACCGCCCGCGTGGCGCGACTCGCTCTCCATGCCGTAACAGATGTTCTCGGCGATGGTGCGGTGGAGCATCTGGGGGTCCTGGGGGACGTAGGCGATGTGGCCGCGCAGCGAGTGCTGCGTGACGCAGGCGATGTCCTGGCCGTCGATCTCGATGAGCCCGCCGTCACGGTCGGCGTAGCGCAACATGAGCTTGGTGAGCGTCGTCTTGCCCGAACCGGAGGGCCCGACGAGGCCGACGTGCTCACCCGGTTCGATGCGCAGATCCAACCCTTCGAACAACGGAGCCCCGGAGCGGTAGGCGAAGCGCAGCTCCCGAAACTCGACACACCCGTGGGGCACGACCATGTCGGGCGCGCCGGGCAGGTCGACAATGTCCGGCACCGTAGCTGCAATGCCGGCGAACTTTGCGCAGCGCCCGACGGCGCGTGAAATCAAGCGGATGAACTCGAACGACTCCTCGAGGCTGGTGCCGACGAACGTCGCGTAGAAGAGGATCAGGTAGACCGCTCCCGCCGCCGCCACATGATGCAACGCGAGGACCACACCGACGACGATCGCCGCCCAGTTGAAGAAGGACATGGCCGACTCCATCTGGATGCGCGTCGCGGTGAAGACCTTGCGCGCCCGCAGGTCCGCTCCGATCGAATCAGCGACCAACGCGCCCACGTGTTCCTTCTCCCGCTCTTCCGCGGCCTGCGAGCGGACGGTGGTCAGGTTGGCGATGGTGTCGGCGATCACGCCGGTGGCCCGCGAGTGGGAGTCGGAGAACTCCTTCTCGGCGGCGACCACCCTCCCCATGCGCCGTTGCAGCACCAGGGCGAACACGCCGACCAACGCGGCCATCACGAGCGCCACCGGCCAGGCCACGACCCCGAGGACCACGATGGCCCCGATTGTGGTGACCCCGATGCGCAGGATGCCCCACACGGTGGCGTCGATCATGTCCGCGAAGGCCCACGTCGACGTCTCCAATGTGGCGATGACCTCGCCGGAGGGCCTGTCGGTGTGCCACGAGTGGCTGAGGCTCATCAAGTGGTCGTACCCGCTGGTGATGGCGCGGCCGAACGAGCGCAGCGTGGCGCCCCAGTTCATCCAGCCGCCGATGCGCCCGAAGAGCGTCGCTGCCACCAGGACGACCGCGTAGGCCACCAACAGCGGGCCGAAAGACTGCCAGAGCCCTTCGTGCGCGTGCGGCCCGAGCTGCGATATGCGGCTCAACAGCGAGGCGAAGATCAGCGGCGCCGCCACGGCATTGGCCAGGGTGCCGAGCACAATGGCTGTGCAGGCAACGGTGAAGGCGGCGCGGTCGGGCTCCATCTGGCGCCAGCAGTACGCCAGGGTCTCTTTGGTCGAAGCATTCGGGAAGAGGGTGCGTTCACCCATGAGGGTCTCCAGTGGGGAGGTGAAGCGAGCGGATCGAGGAAAGGAGCGCACGCGTGGTGCACAGTGGACCTCGGATTGCGTCCGGGCGGTCAGCCCGGCGGTGTCGTGGTCGGCGTCAGTGACCAGCGGGGCAGAGGTCGGGCCCGGCCATCCGGGACCTCCCTCCGACGGCACCAAGCGCGAAGACGAGCGGCCGGGCCACGAGGGCGGGCGCGAACAGCGTCGAGTGAGTCGAGCGCTTCCGCTTCATTCCTGCCATGTGGTCACCTCGCTTCCGTCTTGTGGTGCAACCCCGAAAAGCTAACCCATGAGGACCGCATCGTGCGCAAGAAACGTGAGTTATTGCGCACGCGGTGCACCACGAGGGCCCCGTCAGAAGAGTGGAGGCGTGTTCATTGCGTCGGCGGCCGAGGCCGGCCGTTCCAAGCCGAGGTGGGTCCAGGCGCGTTGGGTGGCCACCCGGCCCCGCGACGTCCGCTGGATGAGCCCGCTCTGCAACAAGAACGGCTCGTAGGCATCCTCGATCGTGTCCGTCTCCTCACCCACGCACTGTGCCAGCGTGGTCAGGCCCACGGGCTGCCCTCCGAAGCGACCGCAGAGCGTGGTCAGGATGGCCCGGTCGACCTTGTCCAGGCCCAGCTCGTCCACGCCGAAGAGCTCCAATCCGTCGCTGGCGATGGCGCCGTCGATGAAGCCCTCGCCGCGCACCTCGGCGAAGTCCCGTACCCGCCGGAGGAGCCGGTTGGCCACCCGCGGCGTGCCCCGAGAGCGCTCCGATATGCGGATGGCGCCCTCCTCGTCGATGCGCACCTTCAAAATGCGGGCGGAGCGCTCCACGATGGCGCGCAGGTCGGCGGGGTCGTAGAGGTCGAGCCGCCCCACGAAGCCGAAGCGGTCGCGCAACGGCCCGGCGACCAGCCCGGTCCGGGTGGTGGCGCCGACCAGCGTGAAGCTCGGGAGCTCCAGGCGGATGGACCGGGCAGTGGGTCCCTTGCCGATCAGGATGTCGAGGCGCCCGTCCTCCATGGCCGAGTACAGCATCTCCTCGACCGAGCGGTGCAGGCGGTGGATCTCGTCGATGAAGAGCACGTCGCCGTCCTGGAGGTCGGTGAGCAACGCGGCGAGGTCGCCGGCCCGGGTCAGGACGGGGCCGGCGGTGATGCGGAACCCGGCGTGCATCTCGGTGGCCACGATCCCCGCCAGGGACGTCTTACCCAACCCGGGCGGCCCCGCGAACAAGATGTGATCCACGGGTTGCCGGCGCTGACGCGCCGCCTGCAGCACGATCGCCAGGTGCTCGACCAGCTCGGGCTGCCCGAGGAACTCCGAGAGCGACCGGGGCCGGAGCCCGACTTCCTCTGCCTCTTCGACGCCGTTCGCCGCCGCCGGATCGACGACCCGCTCATCCGGCTTGTCGTCGCCGAACGGGTCCGCACCGGACCCGGACCCGGCCTCCGGATCCACGGCCAGCACCTCCCGCCGGGCGCGGGGGCTCATCGGGTCACCGCGAGGCCAGCTCGCGCAGCGCCAACCGCAGCATCTCTTCCACCCCGACATCGTCGCGTAGGCCGTCGAGCGCACCGCGGATCTCGTCGGGGGCGTAGCCGAGCTCGCTCAGAGCCGCCCGCGCCTCTGCCCGGGACGTCCGGGAGGCGCCACCGCCCGCGCCGCCCACCCCGCCCGCACCGGCGCCGCCGGCCCCACCCGCACCGGACAGCGAAAGGTCCGGGAGGTCCAGCCGGCTCTTCAGCTCGATCAGCAACCGCGCCGCCGTCTTGCGCCCCACGCCCGGCACCGTGCACAAGGTGTCGAGGTCCTCCTCCAGAACGGCGGTGGACAAGGCCGCGGGCGACAGCGCAGCCATGATCGCCAGCGCCAGCGCGGGACCGACCCCGTGCGAGCCCAGCAACACCTCGAAGCAGCGCCGCTCGTCGTCGTGCACGAAGCCGTAGAGGACAATGGCGTCCTCGCGCACGTGCGTGTGCACGTGGAGCGTCGCCTCGCCGCCGCCCACCACCAACGCGGCCGCCGTGGCGGGCGTGACGGCGACCCGGTAGCCCACGCCCCCGACATCGATGATCACCTCGCCCTCACCGGTCCGCAGCACCACCGCTCCACGAAGCAGTCCGATCACTGGGTTCCCTCCTTCACGAGTGCGGCATGCAGGGCCCGCCGCAAGGGCACGGTGGTCAGGTGGCAGACCGCCAACGCCAGCGCGTCGGCCACGTCGGGCGGGCCGTCGACCGCCGGCAGGCCCAGCACCTGGGCCACCATGCGCTGCACCTGGTCCTTGGTGGCGGCCCCGTAGCCCACCAGGCTCAGCTTCACCTCGTTGGCCGTGTACTGGACCACCTCACAGCCCGCCTCGGCCGCCACGAGGAGTGCCAGCCCGCTGGCCTGGGCCACCGACATGGCCGTCTTGGCGTTGACCTGGAAGAAGACCCGCTCGACCACGACCGCCTGCGGTCCGAGCTCCTGCACCAGCGCCCGCAGCTCGGTGTGCAGCACCAGCAGCCGCTCGGCCAGCGGCGCTGCCGGATCGGTCTCCACCACCCCGGCGGCGTGGGCCCGCAGCGCCGACGAGCCCTCGGCCCGGGCGACCAGCCCGTAGCCGCAGCGTGAGAGCCCGGGGTCGATGCCCAATACGAACATGCGTTCGCAGGATAGTCGGGGTCGCTGCGCAGGGGGCGGATCTGGTGGAGGCCGCCGCGCCGATGCCGCCGGAATCGGGGCGGCGAGCCGGGCCGGAGTCGCCCGATCTTGAGGCGCTCAGCCCTCGAAGGAGGCCAGGACCTCGTCGGGGATGTCGGCGTTGGAGTGGACGGCCTGCACGTCATCGTGATCGTCGATCGCCTCGAGGAGGCGCAGGACCTTCTTGGCCTCGCTCTCGTCGGGGACGGGGACGAGCTGGGTCGGCTCGAGGCTCAGGTCGACCGACTCGGGCGCGATGCCGGCGTCGTCGAGCGCCTGGCGCACAGACTCGACGTCGGCGGGCGCGCTGGTGACGACCCAGACGGCGCCGTTACTCGTCATGTCCTCAGCCCCGCCCTCCATGGCGGTTTCCATGACCTTGTCCTCGTCGTTGTCGAGCGCCACGGTCACGATGCCCTTGCGCTCGAACTGCCACCCGACGGCGCCCGGCTCGGCCATGTTGCCGCCGTTGCGATTGAAGAGGTTGCGCATCTCGGCGCCGGTGCGATTGCGGTTGTCGCTCAGCGTCTCGACCATGATCGCCACGCCGGCCGGGCCGTAGCCTTCGTAGTTGATGGACTCGTAGCGCACCCCTTCGAGGTCGCCGGTCCCCCGCTTGATGGCCTTCTCAATGGTGTCGAGCGGGACGCTGGCCGCTCGCGCCTTCTGGTAGGCGGTGCGGAGGGTGGCGTTGGAGTCGAGGTCGCCCCCGCCGTCGCGGGCCGCGACCTCGACGAGGCGGATGCACTTGGCGAAGATCTTGGCGCGGGCTTTGTCCTGGGCGCCCTTGCGGTACTTGGTGGTCGCCCACTTCGAGTGACCCGACATGTGCTGCCCTCGTTCCTTCTCTCGGCTCTGCTCGTCCCCTCCTGCGCCGCGGCTCGGCGAGTGGGGAAGATCGATTGTATCGAGCCTGGTCAGGGTTCAGCCCGAGGTCAGGACGACGGGGACCGTGACGGCCCCGTCGACCGTGAGGTAGTAGGCGCCTGGCTCGAGGTGGCGCGGCGCGGGCTGGGTCCAGAATCCCGTGGCCTGGACCGTGCTGTGCGGCCCCAGTCGGAATCCGGTCTCCTCCGGGCAGTGGAAGACCGCCGGGCCGGGGTAGACGTCGGTGCCGCTCCCGGTGCGGACGACCAGGGGGAGCACCCCACAGGGCCCGACCGTCAGCGAGCCGCGAGCCTGAGGGACCTGCTCGGCCAGTGGTCCGCCGCACGTCGAGTTCCCGGTGTTCGTGAGCTGGACCTTGACGGTGACCGGTTCACTGAGCTGGAAGGCGTGCCGGTTGACGGCGACGCGCAGGACGATGTGCCGCGCGTTGCAATTCGCGAAGCCGACGTGGGCCGAGCGGGTGATCGTGGGGGCCGGCGCCGGCGCCGCATATGCGGCGTCCGTGGGGGCGGTGACGGCAATCGGGATCCCGACGACGCCCGCGACTGCGAGTGCGATTGCGATTGCCGTGACAGCGGCCCGGAAGCGCCCCATACCGAGAAGGACGCTCCGTGCTCCGCTCGGGTTCGCTCAGCTCGAGGGCCGCGTCGCCGCGTGCAGGACAGACTCCACGTCGGCCACCACGAGGTCGTAGCTGCCGTCGTCCGCTCCGGTCTGCATGGTGGCCATCAGGAGAGAAATCACGATCACGACCATGCCATTGGCGGTCTGCCCCGGATGGATGTCCTGACGCACGCCGCCCGCCATCTGTTGGGCCCGGATGAGCTCGGTGACGGTCTTGCGCAGCTCTTCGAGGGCGGGGATCTGCAACAGCCGCATGGTGAAATCCGGCTCCAGACCGCGCAAGATCCGGGCCGCCAAGGGGTGCGCGTCCACGTGGGCCACGAGCGCACGCATGATCACGCGGCCCCATTGCTCGGGATCCTGGTTGATGACGACCAGCGACACGGCCTCGTCGATCAGTCCGGCGACGTCCTCGTCGACCGCGGCGACGAAGAGTGCCTCCTTGTTGGCGAAGTACGGATACGACGCAGTGGTGGAGAGCCCCGCGTCGCGACAGACGTCGGCGACCGAGGTTCCGCGATAGCCCTCGCGGGCGAAGCGAATGATGGCGGCGTCGAGGAGGGCCTGGCGCGTCCGGTCGCCCTTTGATGCACTGGGCGCGCCCCGATCACGCCGGGTGGTTTCGCTCGGCACGGGGTCAGGCCGCCACGACCGGGTCGATGGCACGACCGGCGCGGTCGACGCCACAGGCATTCCGCCAACCCAGGGGCACCCGGCCGCCACGGAAGACGTCCACCTCGAGCAGCGGGGTGAGGAGAGGGCGGAGGGCCCGGTGGCGCATGGCCGTGCGGCCGGCGGAGCGGTTGACCGCCTTCCAAGTGGCCCAGGTCGGGAGGCCGACGGCGCCGTACACGCCGGGGTGGACGATGGTGTCGAACATGGTCTTGGCGATGCGGGAGCCGAGGTGGCGCACCAGGAAGCGCTCGATCGGGCCGGCTGCAGCCCACTGCTCGGGGAAGAGCATGCGTCCGAAGGCGAGGTGGCGTGCCTCTTCCTGGCGGTGGTATTTCGACACCGCCTTGATCATCGGGTCGGTGTCGGGATGCTCGCTGGCCAGCTTCTGCAGCAGGTCGGGGACCTCCTCACCGCTGAGCACGAGCAGGCAGAACAGCGACGGCATGCCCGTGAGGAACGGCATCACTGCTTGCAGCGCGAAACGGCCGACCCGGTTGTCGAGCGGGTTCTTGGCCAGTGGCTTGACCTGCTCCAGGAGGCGGACGAACAGGCGGGAGTGGCGGGTCTCCTCCCCCATCTCGTGCAGCAGGTACGTCACGCGGGGATCGGTGAGGTCGCTGCGGGAGAGGATGTCGATGCTGAATCCAGCCATCAGGACCGACTCGAAGCGGACCCCGGTGTCCACGATGGACGCGAACTCCTCCCGGGACAGAGTGCGCTTCTGCTCGGCGCTCAGCTGGTCGAAGAGCTCGGGGACGTTGGCGAGGCTCAGGAGCTCGTCGGGGAGCAACTGGCCGTCCCCGACGGCGCCGGGGACCTCGGTGTCGGGCTCCATGATGCGCTTCAGCGAGGCCTTGGAGAGGCGCTCGATGCGCTGGTCGACGGAGCGGAGCGCAACGTCCGTCTCGTTGCCCCGGTCCGACTCTGTTCCTGGGGGCCGATCCGCTGATGCCGTTGGAGGGGTCGATGTTTGGGTCATGATCGAGCTTTTCCCGATTCTTCTGAATCTAAGCATTTACGTCAAACCCTGATTTCCTCTGCGGCTCCCCTCTCGGCCGGGTGGGCCGTGCTCCCCGGTGCGGCCGGCGGTCGGTCGATCGGTCGGTTCGGAGCGTGTCGTCGCGTTGCCGCGAATGCGGCACATACGCTCCGGAGACATGAGTTCTCTCCCCCAGCCCACCGCCAGATCCTCTGCAACCCTGAATGCGGGCGGCGGCTCCGCAGGCCGGGGTCGGTGGGTGTTCGTCGGTGCGGGTGCGGCGTTGGCCGCGGCCGGTGCCGCCGGGGTGGCCTACAGGCGATTGGCAGCCAAGCGAGACGACGACGAGTCGGTCGAAGACCTACGCCTCGCTCTCGGGTGGGGCGAGGGCGTCGAACGGCCCGACCATGCCGTCGTTCGGACACCTGACGGGGCGCAGTTGGCCGTCTGGGATCTCGAGGGCGAAGGTCCGGAGGCGCCGGTGGTGGTCCTCCCCCACTGTTGGGGCTGCAGCCACGAGATCTGGCTCCCGGTCACGCGCCGGCTCAAAGAACAGGGTTTCCGCGTCGTGCTCTATGACCAGCGCGGTCACGGGGCGAGCACGCGCGGCACGGCCCCGCTGACGATCGAGACGCTGGCGCACGACCTGACCGCGGTGCTGCAAGCCACGGACGTGCGCAACGCCGTGCTGGCCGGGCACTCCATGGGTGGCATGACGATCATGTCTTTGGCCACCCACCGGCCCGACGTGCTCAAGGAGCGGGCGAAGGCAACCGTGCTCGTGGCCACCGCGGCCACCAACCTGGTCGGGGGCTCGGCGCAGAGGGCACGGGTGGCCAACTCGTTGGTGGCGTCGCCGCTCGTCACGCGGGCGATCCAATCCAAGAACGGGCACGTCTTCGTCCGCGGCGCCTTCGGCGAGAATCCGGTCCGCTCGCACGTAAATCTGACCCGGGACCTCTTCGGTGGCTGCCACGCAACCGTGCGGGGTGACTTCTTGCGGTCCATGTCGACGATGGACCTCTTGGAGGGGATAGCCACGATAGAGGTGCCGACGACCGTCATAGTGGGCACCCGCGACGCGCTGACGCTGCCGAAGAAGGCTGATCAGATTGTGTCAACCGTTCCCGGGGCGCGACTCGTCACCCTGCAGAACAGGGGGCACATGCTTCCTCTCGAGGATCCCGACGCGGTCGCCGACGAGATCGTGCGGGCGGTCAAGGGATAGAGATCGGGACCCTTCCGACGCTCATTTTCGCGGCCGGCGCCAGGTGGGCGAGGGCGAGGACACGAAAATCCTTTTCTGCGGGCTGATGAAGCGGACTTCGGCGTTGGCGTCGCCATCCATCTTCCAACCGAGCTCGTGCACTCTGCTGTGATGGCCGATGCAGAGGGTGAGGAGGTTGGACATCTTCGTGGGCCCTTGCTTCGAAGCCCACACGATGTGATGGACGTCGGTCACGTTCTTACAGCCACAACCGGGAAATCGGCATCCCTTGTCCCGGCGCCGGATCTCGATTCTCTGGGCTTGGCTGGGGTCGCGCTCAAGCTGCTTCTGGTCGAGGCTGGTGCCATCGGGCGCATCGAGCGACAGCGTGATGTGCGCATTGCAGGCGAGACGCCGAGCCACCTCGGCCGAAATCGGACCGACACCTTCGATGGAGGCGTGGCCATAACCGTCGCCATAGAGGAGGCGGTCGAGGTCGGTGTGCACGATCATGGTGGTGCGGACGCCGCCGTGGACCTGCTCCGAGTCGGTGGTGCCGGAGTCGTCATTGGCGTCGCCAGCGTCGGCGGGGGCGGGTTTGGCGGCGGCACGGGGTGAGGGCTTCTTGCGGCCCTGTTCGACACAGATCTGAACCAGGGCGTCGGCACAGCGGCTCTCGAAGCGGACGTAGTCGGGATCGTTGGCGCTCGGATGATCGTGGCGACGCGCCCTCCCGAGAATGGCGGACTTGACCGCGGCGTAGCTATCGCCCGTGAGTTGCGCCCACAGCAGACGCCGCTCGTCGTCGAAGCGGACGAAGCGACGTTGGAACTGAGACGCTGCTTCGGCATCCGTGGACCCCCTGACCTCGGCCACCAGCTCGCGGGCCTGCTTTGGCGTCCAGTGCTCTGATGCCCGGGCAAGTTCAGCGTCGTTCTCGGGAGTGGCGACCGAGGCCAGCGGTGCGAACACGTCGAGGGTCAGGCGACCGTCGGACAGCGCGCCCGAGAGCGCGGGGAGATCTCTCGCCTTCGCCGCCGACTCGACCAGCGTGCGGGCCCGGGCTCGGCTGACATGGCACTGGGCCATCAGCCAGTCGCGCATCGACAGCGCGCCGTCGCCGCGCCAGGCCTCCGCGTGATCGAACTCGGCGATATCGAGCAGCAAGGCCCCCTCGTGTTCGGAGATGGCGCGCTGATGGCTTCCGATGCTCTCCGCTAACTCGGCCGAACGGGCATCACCGCCGTAGTCCCGGCTGAGCGGTCGGGTCCGGCGGGAAGGCGTGGCACCGCCGCGTCGGGGCGGACGGGCACTCCGGGCGGCGGTTGGCACAAGGACGAACGGTCCGCGGCGACACCGTTTCGCACCAGGATCACTGGGCGTCGCCCGGGTGGCGGAGCAGTGAGACGCTGGCGATCAACATCACGACGAGGAAGCCGACGTAGGCGCCCCAGCCGATGATCAGCCAGGCATGGCCGTGGTAGCTGCTGAAGGTGACGCCGATCCAGACGGCCACGCAGTTGAAGGCGGCCACGAGGAGGACGAGCCAGCCGAGCCAGACCGTGGCGAGGTCGCCGCGCAGCATCGCCCACCCGAGCGCGCCGAGGAAGACGGCGGTCATGACGGACGTGAGCGAGAAGAAGATCGTGTTCAGATCGCCGAGGGCGCGTACGAGAGACGGATCGCCGAGGCGACCGGGCTGCGCATCCATGAACGCGAGCAGCACGGTGGGCAGCGCCGCGACTGCAGTGGTGATGGCCACGCCGATGCCGGCGCCCAAGACGATCGGCGACAGCGACTCGACGTCGCCCTCGGAGCGCCGCAGGACGCGGTGGAGATAGCCGACGAACCAGAGCAACACCCCGGCGGCGAAGAAGTCGAAGGTCATGCCGGCCTGGAGGGCCGTGTGGTGATCGTGGACCCATGCCACCGTCTTGGCCGGGCTCGAGTCCACCCTTGGCTGTTGGGGGTAGATGAATCCGGACAGGGCAGCCAGCGCAACGAAGGCCAGGCCGCTCGACGCGCCGATGCGATCGAAGGTGCGGTTCCTCATGCGGGCCCCCTTTTCGTCCTTCGCCATGGCGGACGAGATGGCGACAATCTAGGGCGAAGGCGGGCCTGAGGGCGGGGATCGGCGGCGCCCGCCCGGAGCGCCGCGCGTCAGTGGATGACGGCAGAGCCGAAGCGCTCGAGGGCCTCGAGGGCGTGGGCCAGCGAGTCGCCGGGCACGCCGGCGCCCGACCAGGTCACACCGAGCGCCGCCAATTCCTCGGCGGCGGCCAAATGAGCCTCGGGATTGAAGGAGTCGTCGCCGGGGCTGCCGCCGGCGCCGGTGCCGAACGCCACGTCGATGGTGGCGGGGTCGCGGCCGGCTTCCTCCATGAACTGCCAGAGCTCGTCGAGCATCGGGCGCAGGTCGTCGACGCTCTCGAGGGGCCGCGTCTTGGCCGTGCTGGCCAAGCTGCGGGGGGCGGGGAAGGGACTCCAACCGTCGCCGTAGCGGGCCACGCGCTGACGGGAGAGACGGCTGTTCCCGCCGATCCAGATGGGCGGGTGTGGCGTTGGCTTCGGGTTCGCCGTCTGTCCCTTGGCGCTGAAGGTCGAGCCCTCGTAGGCGAACTCGTCCTCGCTCCAGACGCCCCGGATCACCTCGATCGCCTCGTCGAAGAGGGCGTTGCGTTGCTCGAAGTCGACGCCGAGCGCCTTGTACTCGCCCCGCATGTAGCCGGTGGCGACGGCGAGCGTGAACCGTCCGCCGGAGAGCGCGTCGAGTGTCGCTGCCGCCTTGGCCACCACGAACGGATTGCGATACGGCAGCACGAGGATGTTGGGAATCAAGCGCAGCCGGTCCGTCACGGCGGCACAGAACGAGAGTGCGGTGAACGGATCGAGGGCGTCGTGGCCGCCGGCGTGCAGCCACTTGTGGGTCGGGGCGGGGTGGTCGGTGAAGCCGATCCCTGCGAATCCGGCTGCTTCGGCGACTTGGCAGAAGCGGGTCAGCCCGGCCTTCGTCGTGAATTCGGGGTTGTACGGATGCGACGTGAGGGGATACGTGACCGAATAGTTCATGGCGCTGAACCCTAGTGTTTCGGAGCTGATTCCTCTCCGGCCGCTACCGGCTGTCGGCTGTCGGCTGCCCCTGCCTCGTTCCGGCTACCCCACGCTCCAGGCGAAGAACGGCCCACCGATGGAGGGGAACTTCTTCGAGCACTGGCCCTGTACGCGAGCCCGGTCCTGCTCTTCGATGCAGTGCACGTCCAACCCTTGGGTCCACCCTTCACCGTGGTCGGGATTCCGTTGCCCACCTTGTTCGTGACGAGCTTCTTGATGTACCCGTCAGCCTTGGTGCAGGCGTAGCCATTCACCTTGACGTCGTACACCATCCCCTTGGTGTACGGGGCGTAGGGCAGTTGCCACGTGCCCGCGGTCAGGGTGGGACAGACCCCGTTGGTGGCGCCTCCCGCGTGGACCCCCGCGGCGGCTGGCGAAGGCGGAGACGCGACGGCAAATGTCACGGCGGCCAGGACGCCCGCTGCGGTCACGCAGAGCGTCGCCATGCAGCGCATCATCCGGTCCGTCATTGCCAACGCGATGGCAGTTCGCGCCTGGGCGGATGGGATACCTTCGGGCCTGGACATCGACGTCCGTCTCCAGAGTCCACTTGGCAGCGACCTCCTCCCGCATTCTTATCGCCGCGGGCGGCTCGGCGCTGGCAGAATCGCACTGACTCATTGACTCACTGGGTTGCGCCAGGGCCCGTCCTGGTCAGCCCCCGCCGTATCGAAGGAGGGCCACGCTCCATGCAGCTCGAACTCCAGGGCAAGGTGGCGGTGGTGACCGGTGCCAGCCATGGCATCGGACTGGCCGTCACGACCGCGCTCGCCGCGGAAGGCGCCCACGTGGTCGCCGGATCCCGCGACGGCTCGAAGGAGCTCGACGCCCTCGTGGCATCGGGTTCGGCCGAGTCGGTCGTGGTCGACCTGTCCACGGCCTCAGGCCCGGCTGACCTCGCCGAGGCGGCGCTCGCCCGAGGGGCGATCGACATCCTGATCAACAACGTCGGTGGGGCCCACCCCCGCGTCGGCGGTTTTCTCAGCATCACCGACGAGGACTGGCTCGGCACCATGAACCTCAACCTCATGGCGGCCGTGCGGATGACCCGCGCCGTGCTTCCGGCGATGATCGCTGCCGGGAGCGGTGCGATCGTGACCACGAGCTCGGTCAACGCCTTTCTGCCCGACCCCGCGGTCCTCGACTACAGCGCGTCCAAGGCGGCCGTGGCGAACTTCTCCAAGTCGCTCTCCAAGGAGGTGGCGCAGCACAGCATCCGGGTCAACACGGTGAGCCCCGGACCCGTCTCGACGGCCCTGTGGCTCGGAACGGGTGGCGTGGCGCAGACCGTGGCGAGGGCGACCGGTGGAGACGCTGCTGCCGTCGCGCAGCAAGCCGCCGCGGATGCGGCGACCGGCCGCTTCACCACCCCCGAAGAGGTGGCGGATCTCATGGTGTTCCTGGCCAGTGCTCGTGCCGCCAATGTCACCGGAGCCGACTTCACCATCGACGGAGGGCTGATCAAGACGCTTTGACCTCACGCCCCGTCACCATTTTGAGAGGAGACCCCCGCACATGACGACATTCCTCAGCGAGGTCCGCGAGACGCTGGTCCCCGAGCGGGACGCGCCCTTTGGGCCACTCCCGCCACTCCTCGTCGCCATGACCGTCGTCACCGGCTTGGTCGATGCCTTCAGCTATCTCCTCCTGGGCCACGTCTTCGTCGCCAACATGACGGGCAACGTCGTGTTCCTCGGGTTTGCGGTCGCCGGGGCACAGGGCTTCTCCATCGGCGCGTCGGTGGTGGCGCTTGTGGCGTTCGGATTGGGGTCCGTCCTCGGCGGAAGGATCGTCCAACGGTTCGGGGATCATCGTGCCCATCACGTTGCGGTGGCCACCGGCACCCAGGCGCTGCTCCTCGCCGTCGCCGTGATCCTGGCACTGGCCGGCACGAATCCCTTCGGGAGCGGGGTGCGGTACGCGCTGATTGTGTCCCTCGCCCTGGCGATGGGCGTGCAGAACTCCAGCGTGCGCCGACTGGCCGTGCCCGACCTGACCACCACGGTGCTGACGCTGACCGTGACGGGCATCGGCGCGGACAGTGCGCTCGGAGGTGGGAACGGATCGAAGTCGGGCCGGCGTCTGATCTCCGTCGCGGCGATGTTCCTCGGCGCGCTGGCCGGCGCCGCGCTCATCCTCCACGTGCCCGTTGCCGTTCCGCTGATCCTCGCGTTGGCCATCGTCGCCGTCGTTGCCGTCGCCAGTCATTGGTCCGGTCGATCGAATCCAGCATGGACCCGGGTCGAGGGCTGAGACTGAGGCCAGGCGAGGCGAGACCGATGACGGCCCGGGCGACACGAAATCCTGAACGTCCTCGACGGCGCGCGACCGTTCTCCGGTCGTCGGGCATTGAGCTGCAAAGAACACCTCGACTGTTTCCGTTTCCGCGTCGGTGATGCCGGCGACATTGACCCTGTTGGGGTCATTGGGCGGGACGGCGGCGGACGCGATCTGGGCGACCTGGATCGTGCTCGCGGTTGCCTCCGCGGGCTACGTCGCGTACGACGCCTTCACCCAGAACCCCGAACTGACCGTCATGAAGTGGGGTTGGGTCCTCGTCACCCTGTACATCGGGCCGATCGGGGCGGCGCTGTACGTGCTGTCCTGCAAGGAGCCCAGCCCAGGAACGCACGAGGAATTCGTGGGGCCCTTGTGGAAGCAGTCGCTCGGATCAACCATCCACTGCCTGGCCGGCGACGCGACGGGCATCATTGTCGCCTCGGTCGTGACCACGGCGGCGGGCCTCCCCATGTGGGGGGACACCATCGTCGAGTACGTCTTCGGGTTCGCCTTCGGTCTCCTGATCTTCCAGGCCCTCTTCATGCGGGACATGCTGGGTGGGAGTTACGGGCGCGCGGTGTCCTCGACGGTCGTCGCGGAGTGGTTGTCGATGAACTGCGTCATGGCGGGCATGATCCCAGTGATGGTGATCCTGCGCACGGACTTCGCCGGCACCACCGACATCGGCTCGGTACGCTTCTGGATCGTCCTTTCGTTGGCCGTCTTCGTCGGGCTCGTCGTGGCGTACCCGGTCAATGTGTGGCTCGTCGCCAAGCATCTCAAGCACGGCATGGGGACCGTCCGGGCCCTCGGCGAAGGCGGGACGCCGCTGCCGGTGAGAGCGATGACCATGGACATGGCCGCGCCGTCCCAGGTCGGCCTGCCTGTCACACGGGCCCAGATCGCCGCGGTCGCGGCTCTCACACTGACCGCGCTCGGGGCGGGGATCCTCTTCGCGGCGGCGTTCGGAGACTTCTCGATGTGAGCTGGGTCGGGGCGCTCTCGCTCAGACCATGAGGACGATGGGCACGATCATCGGGCGGCGCTTGGTGCGCTCGCTGACGAACTTTCCCAGGGCCCGGCGAGTGTGGCGACTGAGCACCTCAATGTCGTGCGCCCCGTCGCGCAGCGCCTGCGTCACCGCGGCGGCGACCACGTCGCTCGCTTCTTCGAGCAGCTCCTCGGCCTCCGGCGCGTACACCCAGCCCCGCGTCTCGATCACCGGCGGACAGCTGAGCTTGTTCTGCTGGCGATCGACCGTGACCACGGCCATGACCACGCCTTCCTCGGACAGCTTCTTCCTGTCGCGCAACACCCCGTGCTCGATGTCACCCACCGTGCCGTCCACGTAGACGTAGCCGCCCGGGACCTTGCCGTCGCGGGAGATGCCCTTGGTGTCGAGCTGGATGACGTCGCCGTCCTCGCACAGGAGCACCTTGGCGGGGTCGAGGCCCATGGAGAGGGCCAGGCGGGCGTGGTGCACCATGTGGCGGAACTCACCGTGCACCGGGACGAAGCATTCCGGTTCGGTCACCGAGATCAGCGTCCGCAGCTCCCCCTGGCGGGCGTGGCCGCTGACGTGCACCCTCTCCGCACCCGAGTGCACGACCTCGGCCCCTCGGCGGTACAAGTCGTCAATGACCTGCCCCACCGACCACTCGTTGCCTGGGATCGGGTGCGCGCTGATGATCACGACGTCGTCCTCGGTGATCCGCAGCCACTTGTTCTGGCCGGTCGCCATGAGCGAGAGGGCAGACATGGGCTCACCCTGCGACCCGGTCGAGATCACGCAGACCTCACCCGGCGGCACACTGTCGACGTCCTCGATGTCGATCAGCACGCCGTCGGGGATGCTGATGATGCCGAGGCGCGTGCCGAGCTCGACGTTCTTGCCCATGGACCGGCCGAGTGTGGCGACCTTGCGGCCGTTGGCCACGGCTGCGTCGACGATCTGCTGCACTCGGTGCATGTGGCTGGCGAAACAGGCCACGATGATGCGCTTCCCGGACTGGCCCGCGAAGACCCGGCGTAGCGTGACGCCCACCGTGGATTCCGATTCGGTGAAGCCGGGCTCCTCCGCGTTGGTTGAGTCCGACAGGAGGAGGCGGATGCCCTCGGTCTTTGCGAGTTCCCCCATCCGCGACATGTCGGTGCGGCGGCCGTCGACCGGCTGCAGATCGAGCTTGAAGTCGCCGGAGTGGAGGATGACGCCCTGAGGCGTGTGGAACGCGATGGCCATGGCCTCGGGGACCGAGTGCGTGACCGGGATGAACTCGACGTCGACGCCCCCGACCTTCACCGTCTCGCCGTCCGCCACCGGAATGAACTTGGTGTGCCCGGTCAGGCCGGCCTCGTCTATGCGGTGGCGGGCCAGGCCGACGGTGAGCTCGGAGCCATAGATCGGCGCATGCACCTCTCGCAGCAAGAAGGCGAGGCCGCCGGTGTGGTCCTCGTGGCCGTGGGTGAGGACGATGCCATCCACCCGGTCCTTGCGATCGTAGAGGTACGTGAACTCGGGCAGCACCAGGTCGATGCCCGGCATGTCGGGGTCGGGGAACATGATGCCGCAGTCGAGGACGAGGATGCGCCCGTCGACCTCGATGCAGGCACAGTTCCGTCCGATTTCGCCGAGACCGCCCAGGAAGACGATCCGGACCGGCTTTGCCTTCGGCTTGTTGCCGCGCTCACCGCGCCCGCCCCGGTCAGGCAAGCGAGGCGACCGTTGCGGCTGGTGGCCCGACGGCGGCCAGGATCTTTTGCGCCTGGGCGTCGAGCTCGGGCGTCGAAGCTCCCATCGGCAGGCGACATTGACCGACCTTGAGGCCCATGGCGCGCAGCATGGCTTTCGCCGGCAGCGGGTTGGGGAAGTCCTCCGAGGACTCGAAGTCGAACGAGTCCAGTAGCTCGGCATTGCCGGAGATGGCAGCGGCCAGGTCGCCCGCCACGAATGCGTCGATCACCTGACGGAGCTGCGGGGCGATCCAATGCGCGGCGACGCTGATGACCCCGACCGCGCCGACCGCCATCAGGGGCAGCGTCATGACATCGTCACCGCTGTAGATCTCGAAGCCGACCGGGACCTGCGCAGCGAGGTGCGCCGTGGTCGGCGCGTCGCCGGCGGCGTCCTTGAGCCCGATGATCGACGGCACCTCCCGGGCCAGGCGGAGCATGGTGGACGTCCCGATGCGGCGTCCGCTCCGGGAGGGGATGTCGTAGAGCATCACGGGCAGGTCGCCCGCCGCTTCGGCCACCTCCCGGAAGTGCTCGAACAGGCCGGCCTGGGAGGGGCGGTTGTAATACGGCGTCACCACCAGCACGCCGTCGACGCCGGTCTGCGTCGCCCGCCGGGTC
Source organism: uncultured Acidimicrobiaceae bacterium (assembly GCA_963850185.1). GTDB lineage: Bacteria > Actinomycetota > Acidimicrobiia > Acidimicrobiales > RAAP-2 > Bog-473. The sequence goes on along the minus strand of CAWKKE010000013.1, from coordinate 212,871 downwards.
ATGTCGATGGAGTGAGCCGTGTCGTTGGAACCGGTGCCGGCTATCACGGGGATCGTCACGGATTCCGCGACGGCGCGCCACAGTTCGACTTTTTCCTCGTCGGTCAGGACGGAGCTCTCTCCGGTGGAGCCGCTGAGCACCAGCCCGTCGCTGCCGTGCGCGGCCAACCAGCGAGCCAGGTCGACGGCGGCGGGGACGTCGAGCGCCCCGTAGTCGTCGAAGGGGGTCACCATCGCCGTGACCACCCGCCCGAAACGGGGCGAGTCGAAATTCCACGGGGCTCATCGCCCCATCACGCTACCAGCGATGCCTGGCGCTCAGGTGTTGCGTCCGCGACGGAGTCAGTCTCAGACTCAGACTCTGCTCAGGCGACCTGGCGGTCGGCGGGCGAGCCGTCGGCGAATGCGTCCTCGTCCTCGGTGGAGTCGGTGAGGTTCTCGAACGCGATGGCCCCCATTTCGGTGAACTTGGTGCGGAGCCAGCCGTCGGCCGCATCGAGCAGGCCCAGCTTCTTGAGGTTCGGGACGATCTTGGAGAAGAGCAGGATCTGGAAATCGTCGCGCTCGGGAGCTGCCTGCATGACCTTCATGACGTCGGCGGTGGGCACCTCCATGCGCTCCCACACCTCTTGCATCACCAGGCGGTCCTTCATGCGAATGGCGGCCTCGAAGGCGAATTCCTGGCGCTCCCGGAGTTCGGCCGCACTGAGCTCCTTGTAGTACTCCTGCAGGCTGAGCACGCCGAAGGCCACGTGTCGGGCCTCGTCGGCCATGACGTAGCGCAGCAGCTTCTTGAGTAGCGGCTCGGTCGTCATGGCGTGGATGAAGCCGAATGCGGCCAACGCAAGGCCCTCGACCATGATCTGCATGCCGAGGTAGGTCATGTCCCATCTGGAATCGCCGACGATGTCGTCGAGCAGCAGGCCCAGGTGGGCGTTCATCGGGTAGTGCCCCGAGAGCTTCTCGTCCAGGTACTTCGAGAACACCTCGACGTGGCGGGCCTCGTCCATGACCTGGGTGGCTGCGTAGTACTTGGCATCGATCCACGGGACCGTCTCTACGATCTTGGCCGTGCAGAGCAACGCGCCTTGCTCACCGTGCATGAACTGGGACAGCAGCCAGTTCTGGTTCTCGATCCCGAACTGTATGAACCTTTGGTCGTCCCACTTCTCCAACACGGTGCCGGCAATGGCGGCCTCGTCCCACTGCATCTGTGCCGGGTTGGCCTCGGCGTTGGCGATGACCACGCGCTCTTGGTCGACTTCGATCGACCAGTCCAGGTCGGTCTGCCCGTTCCACTGCGCCTTCTTGGCCTTCTCGTAGAGCTTGTCGAGCTGGGGCTTGGCGCCCTTCTCATAATCCCACGTGAACTCAGCCGGGCAATTGTCGGCGACACGGTGGAACCCCTCCATGTCGTACTGGCCGACGAAGCTCAGGACGGCCTCGAGGTCGTCGATGTTCTCCCGCCCGATCAGCTCGAGGTTGGACTTCAACTGCTCGGCCTCGGTGTTCTCGTTGAGTGTGGTCATTGTGCCGCCCCCTTGGTAGTAGGTCCGGTGGAACGTGATGCGTGGACTCGGTCTTTGTCTTTGTCTTGCTCTTGGACTTGCTCTTGGTCTTGCTCTTTGACTTGCTCTTGGCTTCGGTCAGAACGGGAAGTGGACGTCGAAGGAGATGTCCGACTCGGAGAGGTGTTTGCAGCATCGACCCGCAGGGCCAAAATGCCGGGCAGGACGAACGTGCGCACCAGCGCCCGGGTATCGGCGGGGTCGGTCAGATCGGCGTGCGGCGACGGATCCGAGGTGTACGCCATGACGATCCGCACACCCCACTCAGCCGCCCTCGACGCTTGCTCGGGCTCGAGCCAGCGCGCGAAGAACGGGGCGGCCAGATCGCTGGCGACCTGCATCACGCGGTCGAACCCGCCGAAGGTGACGTAGGGCAGCACGGCGCCGGGTTCGTGCTCCAGGAGGTAGGTCAACGCCTCGTGCCCGCGCAGCCAGCGGGCCGACGCAACCATGCCGGCGACCAGCAGATCCTCGAGGTCACCCGCCTCGCCCATGGCCACGGCCAGGGATGAGAAGAGCCGCGCCACTTCTGTCTCGACGAGGCCGGCCAGGATTCCCTCCTTGCCACGGGGGAAGGTCCTGTAGGCGGTGGCCCGGGAAAGTCCGGCGGCTCGGGCGATGTCGTCGACGGTGGTCTTGGTGATCCCTTGGCGGGCCAGACACTCCAGTGCCCCGTCGACCAGGCGGACCCGGGTGGACGAACGATCGTCCGCGCCCAGGTGCCGGACGACACTGTCCCGGGCCCCCGTCGGGGGACCGGTCCCTACGGCTTCAGATTGTGCCGCGTTTGCACCCACTGATGAAACAGTATGGCGATATTTGTCTCACTGTCAACCATCCCCGGCGGTGTGGGTGCAAGTTTTCGACTTCACGTCCTCAGTCCTCAATTGAGGTTGAAATGACCCGGGGCGATCGAAGTGATGAGGAGGGCCAGGATCGCCAGGACGGCCACGCTCCCTCCGACCGTGAGAACCAAAGCCGTGTTCCGGTCCCGCAATTCGCCGGCGTAGTCGTAGAGGAAGCCCAGGACGCCGCCGACTACGAGGCCACCGACATGGGCCCTCCAGTCCGTGTTGCCCGTGAAGCCGAGGGCCAGGTTGATCGCCAGCAGAATGGCGACCGGCGCGATCGGCAACCGGCGGCGCAGCCCCACCACGATGTAGGCCCCCAGGACGCCCATGATGGCGCCGGAGGCCCCGATCCCCACCTCGTTGTGCGGGCCGAGGATGTACGAACCCACGCTCCCGCCCAGCCCGGCCAGCAGGTAGAGGACGACGAAGCGCACCTTGCCGAGCAGCACCTCGAGGGCGGGGCCGACGATGAGCAGCGTGATCATGTTGAAGAAGATGTGCTCGAAGCTGGCGTGCAGCCACATCGCCGTGAAGGCCCGGTAGTACTGGTGCAGCGAGTGGATGCCGTCAGGCCACAGGCCGAAGCGGTCGATGACGCGGTTGTTGGTCCCGAAGTCCTCGAAGAAGAACACCACCACATTGACGGCGATGATCGCCAGCACCACGGGGGTCGGATTGGTGGCGCCGACGACGCCCGTCCGATTCCGGCTGGTGTGTGTGAATGCCGGGACGTGTCGGGAGCGCTTCGCACCTTCGGACGTGCACTGGGGGCACTGCCAGCCGACCTGCGCCTGGATCATGCATTCGGTGCAGATGGGTTGATCGCAATGGGCGCACAGCACCGAAGCCGCCCGGTCGGGGTGCCGATAACAGGCGCGGCGGCGGGACGGGCTGGGGTTGCGGCTCCAGCTCGGAGCCGCTCACCGGATCCCGGCAAGGAGCTCGGACCGCACCAGCAGCGCCACCTGTTCCGGGTCGTTGAGGTCCCAGCGCCCCGGGGAGCTGATGTAGGAGAGCACCATTCGGGCCAGGAAATCGGCCGCCACATCGAGGTCGGTGCCTTCCGCCATGCCGTGGCGCACCAGGTAGGGCGCCAGGAACGCGGCCACGGGCGAATGCGTCTGGTCCGCCTCGGTGGACAGCCGGGGCAAGAGGATGTCCGGCTCGGTCACCAGAATGCGCTGGAGCACCTCGTGGTCGACCAGCGCTCGGTGGGCGAACATCAGCCCGCGCTCCATCACTTCCTCCAAGGTGTCGGCGTCGGAGACTTCCTCGTAGAGGCGGAGGAAGAAGCGGGAGAACTCCCACCCGACCACGGCAGAGAGCAGCTCGTCGCGGCCCCCCGGGAAGTAGCGGTAGACCGTCGCCCGCGACACGCCGGCCTCGCGGGCCGCGTCCTCGATGGTCGTCTTGGCCAGTCCCCAGCGCGCGACGCAGTCATAGGTCGCCCGCAGCAGCCGTTCCCGGACGTCAGGGTTCACAGGGGCTCACAATCCCAGCAACGCCTCGAGACCCACGGTGAGACCGGGCCGGCCGGGCACGGCACGCACGGCCAACAGAACGCCAGGCATAAACGAGCGGCGGTCGTAGGAGTCGTGGCGGATGGTCAGGCTCTGGCCCGGCGCACCGAAGATCACCTCCTCGTGTGCGACGAGGCCGGGCAACCGGACCGAATGCACGTGCACGCCGTCGGGCGCCTCGCCGCCGCGAGCACCGGCGAGCACCACGTCGGTGGTGGGATCGGCCGGCAGCGGATCGCTGCCCGCCGCGCGCCGCGCCGCCGCGATCACCGTGGCCGTGTGCATGGCGGTGCCCGACGGCGCGTCGCGCTTCTCGTTGTGGTGCAGCTCAATGATCTCGACCCCATCCATGTGCGGCGCGGCGATGCGGCTGAGGTGGAGCAAGAGCACCGCCCCGATGGCGAAGTTGGGTACGACGACGAGGTTGGCACCGGTCCCGCTCCCCGAGAAGAGCGTCCCCATGGCGGCCACGTCGCTCTCGGACAACCCACTCGTCCCAATGACGGCGTGGATGCCCTGATGCGCATAGTGCGTCGCGTTGTGGCGCACCGCTTCGGCGATGGTGAAATCCACCACCACCTCGGCGCCGAGGTCGGAGAGCGCGTTGACCTCGCCGACGATGGCGCGGCCACCGGCGTCGTCACCGACACGGCCAGGATCGACGGCAGCCACCAACTCCAGGTCAGCCGCCTCCGACACGGCCCGGCAGACCTCCTGGCCCATGCGGCCGCCGGCGCCGACCACACCGACCCTCTGCATGGCCTGCAGGCTATCGGGCGACCAGGGCGGCCTGGTGGGACTCGAAATCTCGTTCGTCGAAGGGGCCCACCGCAGTCAGTGTGCGCGGCGTCAGCGCCAGCTCCGCCGCGACCTCCATCACGTCGGCCCGCTCGATCCCCTCAATGCGGGCGAGCACCTCGTCGACCGGAAGGACCTCGCCGTGCAGCAGCATGGACGCGCCGAGGCGGCTCATGCGGGCCCCCGAGTCCTCGCCGGACAGCAGCATTTCGGCGCGCAGGTTCCCCTTGGCCACTGTCAGCTCTCGTTCGGTGACTCCGTCGGCGGCCAGCAGCTCGAACTCCTCGCCGATGATGCGCAGCACCTCGTCGACATGCTCAGGCGCCGTACCGACGACGACGGCCAGCGATCCACTGTCCTGATAGGCCGACCGCTCCGACCACACCGAGTAGGCCAGGCCACGCTGTTCGCGCACCTTCTGGAAGAGGCGGCTCGAGAGGCCGCCCCCGAGGACGTGATTCAGCACGCCCAGCGCCCAGCGCCGCTCGTCGAAGCGCGACACCGAGCGCGTGCCGTAGATCAGGTGCGCCTGCTCGGTGGGCCGCCGGACCACGTCGAGCGCGACCGTGTCGGGTCCCGGTGCGGTGCGCGCGGGGGCGACGCCACCCGAGGCGCCGGCGAAGCGCAGCTCCAGGTCGGCCGCCACGGTCTCGTGCGTGCAATCTCCGGCGACGGAGACGACCATGTTGGACGGCCGATAGTGCTCATCGCAGAAGGCCCGGATGTCGTCGCGGGTGATGCGCTGCACCGACGATGCCGTCCCGAGGGTGTCCCGCCCGAGAGCGTGTCCGGGGAAGAGGGCGGCCTGCCATCGCTCCCCCGCCAGGTCGGCCGGCTCGTCGGCGTGCATCAGGATCTCGTCGAGGATGACGGTGCGCTCGGCCTCGATGTCGTCTGGGCGCAGCGCCGGCGCCCACATGATGTCGCTCAGGATGTCGAGCCCGAGCGGCAGGTGTTCCGAGAGCAACCGGACGTAGAACGTCGTGTATTCCTTGGTCGTGAAGGCGTTGCAATCGCCCCCTACTTCGTCGAGCTGTTCGGCGATGGCGGCGGCGGAGCGCCGCTCGGTGCCCTTGAAGAGAAGGTGCTCCAGGAAGTGTGACGCCCCGGCGAGCTCGCCCGGCTCGTCACGCGAGCCGGTGCCGACCCAATAGGCGATCGCCACCGAGTGGACATCCGCCATGGTCTCGGTGACCAGGCGGATGCCGCACGGCAGAACAGATGTCTCGATCAACGACGGCGCGAACGCCCACGCGAGGGCCGGCGATCGCCGCCACGGTCCCCGCCGCGGTCGTTCCCGGCATCGGCCGCACCCGGGCCCAGGTCGCCGAGGTCCGCCACCAGCTCGGCCTCGAAGGCGTCCTCGAAGGACGTGCCGTCGACCTTGGCCGGCGCAGACGTAGGCGCCGAAGCCGAAGCCGAAGCCGACGAAGAGGAACCCCGCGAGGACGCTCCGCCACCGCCACCGCCACCGTCACCATTGGCCGAGCCGGACCCGGAACCGCCGCCAGACGACGAACCGCCCTCGGGCGCCGAGGCCAACGACAGAGAGACCTTGCCCTGGGGGTCGATGTCGTCGACCCGGACCTCGATGGCCTGGCCCAGCGTCAGCACGTCCTCGACGTTGTTGATCCGCTTGCCGCCGGCCAACGACGACAGCTTCGAAATGTGCAGCAGGCCGTCCCGGCCCGGCAGCACGTTGACGAAGGCGCCGAACTTGGTGATGTTCACCACCCGGCCCCCGTAGACCGCACCGACATCGGCGGTCGGCGGGTCCAGGATCAGCGAAATGCGGCGCCGGGCCTCTTCGACCGCGTTGCCGTCCTTGGCACCGATCGTCACCGTGCCGACCACACCGTCGTCGTCGACGGCGATGTCCGCACCGGTCTCCTGCTGCAGGGTGTTGATGACCTTGCCCTTGGGGCCGATGACCTCACCGATTTTGTCGATCGGGATCTCAATGGAGACGATCTTCGGCGCGCTGGTGGCCACGTGGTCACGCGGCTCGGGGATGGCCCCGGCCATGACGCCCAAAATGGTGAGCCGGGCCTCCTTGGCCTGCAGGAGCGCCTTGGCCAGCACGTCGGCGGGGAGGCCGGCGATCTTGGTGTCGAGCTGCAGCGCCGTCACGGCGTCCGCCGTGCCGGCCACCTTGAAGTCCATGTCGCCGAAGGCGTCCTCGGAGCCCAGGATGTCCGTCAGCGTCACGTAGGTGCCCTCGTCGTAGACGAGGCCCATGGCGATGCCCGCCACCGGGGCCCGCAGCGGAACTCCGGCGGCCATCAGCGACAGCGTCGAACCGCAGACCGAAGCCATGGAGGTCGACCCGTTGGAGGCGAGCACGTCGGAAACCACACGCAGGGTGTAGGGGAAGTCCTCGGCGGGCGGCACGACCGGCAACAGGGCCCGCTCGGCCAGCAGGCCGTGCCCGATCTCCCGGCGCTTCGGACCGCGCATGAAGCCGGTCTCACCGGTGGAGAAGGGCGGGAAGTTGTAGTGGTGCATGTAGCGCTTGTGGTCGACCGGGGTGATGGTGTCGAGCTGCTGTTGCATGCGGGGCATGCCCAGCGTCGTGACGTTCAGCACCTGGGTCTCGCCGCGCTGGAAGAGCGCCGAACCGTGCGCGGTCGGCAGCAGGTCGATCTCGGCGGAAAGGGGACGGATGTCGGCGATGCCCCGCCCGTCGACACGCACGCCTTCCTCGACGATGCTCTTGCGCACCAGCTTCTTGGTCAGCGAGCGGATGGCTCCTTTGACCTCGCCGCCCCGGTCGGCGAACTCGTCGCCCAGCGCGGCGCGGATCTCCTCGCCGGCGGCATCGAGCGCGGCGTTGCGCTCGGCCTTGCTCCTGACCAGGTTGGCCTTGGCGATGGGGCCGCTCCCGACCGCCTCCACCCGGGCCCAGACGTCGTCCTGGTAGTCGCTGAAGGTGGAGAACGGGATGGTTTCGACGGGGCCGCGCGCTTGCCGTGTAGGCCTCGACGAGGCGGCGTTGCAGGTTGATGGCCTCACGGATCCACGTCTTCGCCGCCTCGAGGCCCGACGCCAGCACTTCCTCGGTCACCTTGGGGGCGCCCTCGTCGTAGTAGGTCCACGACTTCTCGGTCCCGCCCGCCTCGACCATCATGATGGCGATGTCGCTGTCGACGTCGTCGCTCAGCGCCCGGCCGGCCACGACGAGCTCGAAGGTCGACTCCTCGCCCTCTTCGAACGTGGGGTGCCCGATCCATTCGCCCTCGGTCGTGAAGGCGACCCGGACGGCGCCGATGGGGCCGTCGAAGGGGATGCCCGAGAGCATCAGCGCCGCTGACGACGCGTTGATCGCCAGCACGTCGTGCGGGTTCACCTGGTCGGCACCGATGATCGTCCCGACGACGTGCACCTCGTTGCGGAATCCGTCGGGGAACGACGGCCGCAGGGGCCGGTCGATCAGCCGGCAGGTCAGGATCGCCTGGTCCGAGCTCTTGCCCTCACGACGGAAGAACGAGCCGGGGATCTTGCCGGCGGCGTACGTCCGCTCCTCGATGTCGACGGTGAGGGGGAAGAAGTCCGTCCCCTCCCGTACGTGGCGGGCCGCGGTGGCCGTGGCCAGCAGGACGGTGTCGCCGATGCGGGCCACGACGGCCCCGTCGGCCAGTTGGGCGAGTTTCCCCGCCTCGAATGACATGGTTCGGTCGGTCCCGCTGATCGGGCCCGACACGGAAATGGCGTCAGCCATGATGCTCCTCGTGTCTCGGGGGCATCCTCGTGTCTGGTTCCCAGTAGTCGACCACCTCGCACCCGAAGTGAGCGGCGACTGGCAGCCAGGTGGCTGAAGACGCCCGGTTCTGTGGTGGTGCTGCTCCCGCTACCTTCTGATGCCGAGTCGGCCGATGATGGAGCGGTAGCGCTCGACGTCGTTCTTGCGGACGTAGTCGAGAAGCCGACGACGCTGGCCGATGAGCTTCATCAGGCCGCGCCGCGTGTGGTGGTCCCCCTTGTGCTCCTTCAGGTGCTCGGTCAGGTGGTTGATCCGTCCCGACAACAGGGCTATCTGCACCTCGGGTGAGCCGGTGTCACTCTCGTGCAACCGGTACTCGGAGATGGTGGCCTGCGTGTCGGGCATGTAGGAAGAACCTCGAAGAGCTTGTCGGAGTGTGGCGGGAACCTTCCCCAGCCGCCAAATATGGTAGCAGCCGCCCGCTGATCTGGGGTGATCAGGGCAGATCGGCCGTGGCGAGGACCCGTTCAGTGGCCTCCACGTCGGCCTGCATCTGGGCGATCAGCGCCTCGACCGAATCGAAGCGCTGCTCTGCTCGCAGTCTATGGGCGAAGGAGACGGCGGCGGGCTCCCCGTAGAGATCGTCGTCGAAGTGCAGGAGATAGGCCTCCACCAGGACCGGCGCCGTGCCCGGCTCGTAGAAGGTGGGACGGCGCCCCACCGAGATGGCTGCCTGGTGGAGCGAACCGTCCCCCCGCCGGTAGTGCCCGGCGTAGACAGCATCGGCGGGCAGAGCAATGTCGTCGGCCACGGCGAGGTTGGCGGTCGGGAACCCCAGCTCGGGCCCGCCGCGCCCGTCGCCGTGCACCACGTGGCCGCGCACCTCGTGGGGTCGCCCGAGGAGGCGGGCCGCCCCCTCCACGTCGCCTTCGGCCAGGAGGGCCCGGATGCGGGTCGAGGAGACGGCGTCGCGGCCGTCGCCGGTGAGCCGCACGCCGACCACCTCGAACCCGTACCGCGCTCCGAGGCGGCGCAGCAGCTCGACGTTGCCCCGGCGGCCGTGCCCGAAGTGGAAGTCCTCCCCCACCACGACCAGCCGGGCGGACAGCTGGTCGACGAGGAACTCCTTCACGAAGTCCTCGGCCGATTCCTCGGCCCGGGCCAGGTCGAACGGCACCACCACCGTGCGATCGATACCGCAGTCGGCCAGCAGCTCGAGCTTCTGCTCCAGGCCTGTCAGCTGCTTGGGCGCGGAATCAGGGCGCACCACGGCGGCGGGGTGGCGGTCGAAGGTGACGACGACGGTGGAGAGGCCGGCGGCCTGCGCCCGCGTCTTCAGGTCGCGCAGGAGGGCGCGGTGCCCGAGATGGACACCGTCGTAGGCCCCGATGGTGACAGCGGTCCCCTGACCGGCAGGCGGCTGCGGCGGCATCGCGATTGAGGGTAGTCCGGCGTCCGTCACCGACCGGCCGATCCGGCCGATCCGGGCAGGACCACGGCCGGCCGGATGCGATCGCTGCCGGTCGCCTCGTAGACGGCGAGCAGCGTCCCCGCTTCGTCGAGCATGGCCCAGGGGCCGTCGCCGACCGCGCCGAGAGGAACGCGGTCGAGGGGCAGCCCGGTGCGGATCGAGGAGGCCGCGTCGGCGTCCACCGTGACGGTGTCGAGGTCGCGCAGGGCCTGGGCCGGCGTGAGCACCCGGCCCGGTCCGATGGCGTCGATCTGGCGCATGTCGCCGGCACCGAAGGAGCCGATGCGGGTGCGCCGCAGGTTGGCCACATGGGCGCCGCCACCCAGAGCCCGCCCGAGATCCTCGGCCAGCACCCGGATGTAGGTGCCCGACGAGCACACCACCTCGGCCCGATACACGCCCGGTCGCGCCGGGTCGGGCGCGGTGTCGAAGCGGGAAACGGTCACCCGCCGGGCCGCGCGCTCGACCTCCACGCCCTCGCGGGCCAGCTCGTGCAGGCGGCGCCCGTCGACCTTCACGGCCGACACCATGGGCGGCACCTGCTCGATCTCGCCGGTCAGGTCGGCGGCCGCAGCGGCCACGTCTTCCGGCGTGACGTGCGACATGTCGTAGGTGGCGAGGACGTCGCCGGACGCATCGAGCGTGGAGGTCGCCGTGCCGAGCACAATGTCCGTCGTGTAGGTCTTGGGCAGCGCAGTCAGGAAGCGCAACAGCCGCGTGGCCCGGCCGAGCCCGACCAGCAGGACGCCCGTGGCGTCGGGGTCGAGCGTGCCGGCGTGGCCGACCCGGCGCTGGCCGAAGATGCGACGACAGCGCGCCACCACATCGTGCGACGTCCAGCCCGCTTCCTTGTCGACGACCACCAGGCCCGTGATGCCGGCGCTGTCGCCCCCGCCGCTCACCGGCTCCGGCTCGTCACGAGTCGTCGGCCGCGGACTCCCCCTTGTGCAGCCCGCGCAGGAGTTCCTCCACCCGGGAGCCCGCCGCGATGGCGGGGTCGGCCTTGAAGGTCAGCCGGGGCGTCCGTTTCATCGTCATCTGCGCGCCGACGGTGCGCTGCAAATGCACCCGCCGCTCTTCGAGCACCTCTGCGGTCGCCTCGTCGAGCGTGGCCAGGTAGACCTTGGCCGTCCGCATGTCCGGCGCCACGTCGACCGAGGTCACCGTCACCATGGGCAGCTCGTCGGCGTCGGCCAGCCGCTCGAGCTCGTCGGCCAGCACCTGCCGCAACACCTGGTTCACCCGCAATGCGCGCGGGTATGTGGCCGTGCGCCGTTTCACCGCTTCAGCTCCTCACTGGGATAACCGGGATACCTGGGACAACTGGACACTCACTGGACACAACTGGAATCAACTCTGCTCGCGTTGTTCGAGCGTTCTGCTCCGACGGTCAGGTCCTGGCGATCTCGCGCTCGTCGTAGGTCTCAATGATGTCGCCGTCCTTGAGGTCCTGGAAGTCCGAGAGGCCGATTCCGCACTCGAAGCCGGACGCGACCTCGCGCACGTCGTCCTTGAAGCGGCGCAGCGAGTTGATCGCGCCCTTCCAGATGATGGTGCCCTCGCGCAGGAAGCGAACCTTCGAGCCGCGCGGTGATCTTGCCGTCGCGCACGTAGCACCCGGCCACGGCTCCGACCCGCGGCACCCGGAAGACCTCGCGCACCTCGGCCTCGCCGGTGACGACCTCCTCGAAGACCGGAGAGAGCAGCCCGAGCATGGCCGCTTCGATGTCCTCGAGCAGCTTGTAGATGATTTCGTAGCTCCGGATCTCGACGTCGGACGACTCGGCCAGCTCACGCGAGCGCTTGTCGGGGCGCACGTTGAACCCGATGATGGTGGCGTTGGAGGCTGCAGCCAGCTGCACGTCGTTCTCGGTGATGCCACCGATGCCGCGCAGCACGAAGCTCAACTTCACGTCGTCCCGCTCCAGGCGCTTCAACGAGTCCGTCACGGCTTCGAGCGAGCCCTGGACGTCGGCCTTCAGCACAATGTTCAGCGTCGCCGTCTCGCCCCGCGAGATCTGCTCGAAGAGGTCCTCGAGCTTGGCGCCGGCCCCCGCCACGGGCTTGTGGCCCGACAGCCGGAAGCGCTGGACCCTGGCCTCGCCAAGGGTGCGGGCCCGGGCCAGGTCCTTGGCGCCGCGCACCTCGTCGCCGGCGTGCGGCGGCTCCGAGAAGCCCAGCACCTGCACCGGCGTCGAGGGCAGCGCCTCCTTGATGTGGTCGCCGCGGTCGTCCACCAACGCCTTGACCTTGCCCCAGGCGGGTCCGGCCACGACGGGGTCGCCGACCCGGAGGGTGCCCTGCTCGACGATCACCGTGGCCACGGGGCCACGGCCCGCTTCGAGATTGGCCTCGAGCACGACGCCCCTGGCCTCTCCCTCGACGCGTGCGGTCAGCTCTTCGACCTCGGCCACCAGCACAATCTGCTCGAGCAGGCTGTCGATGCCGGTGCCCTGCAGCGCGGAGACCTCGACGACGATGGTGTCGCCGCCCCAGGCCTCGGGCACCAGCTCGCGCTCGGACAGCTGTTGGAGCACCCGTGTCGAGTCGGCGTCGGGCCGGTCCATTTTGTTGACGGCCACGATGATCGGGACGTCGGCCGCCTTGGCGTGGTCGATGGCCTCGATGGTCTGGGGCATCACGCCGTCGTCGGCCGCCACCACGAGGATGACGATGTCGGTGGCCTCGGCGCCACGGGCCCGCATGGCGGTGAACGCGGCGTGGCCGGGCGTGTCGATGAACGTGATGCGGTGGTCGTTCCAGACGACCTGGTAGGCACCGATGTGCTGGGTGATGCCGCCGGCCTCCCCCGCCACGACGTCGGTCGAGCGGATGCGGTCCAGCAGCAAGGTCTTGCCGTGGTCGACGTGGCCCATGACGGTGACGACCGGGGGACGCGGCCGCTGGTCGGAGTCGTCCTCCTCGTCCTCGTCCTCGAAGTAGCGAGCCAGGAGCTCGGCCTCCTGCTCCTCGCCGGGGTCGACGAGGCGGATCTCGGCGCCGATCTCGGCGCCGAAGAGCTCGATCATGTCGTCGGTCAGCGACTGCGTCGCCATGACCATCTCGCCCTGCAGGAGCAGGAAGCGCACGATGTCGCCGGCGCTGCGGTTGAGCTTGGGCCCGAGGTCACGGGCCGTCGAACCGCGCTCAATGATGATCTCGCCGTCGGGGACGGGTGCCGTCGAGGGCTGGTACGTCGTGAGTTGCGTCGGCTCCAGCTCTTCGAGGTTGCGCCGGCGTCGGCGGGCCCGTCGCTGCGGTGGCCGCCGCCCCGGCATGCCGCCACGACCTCCCGGCGGCGGTGCACCGGTAGGGGCGCCTCCACCGGGTCGGCCGCCGAAGCCGCCGCCCCCTGCGGGACGGCCGCCGTAGCCACCGCCGGAAGCACCACCGGGACCGCTGGGACGGCCTGCGCCGCCCGCCGGTCGGCCGCCGGTCCGCTGCGGGTAGGCCCCTCCCGGACGTGACGGAGCTGCACTGGGCTTGCGCCCGCCCATGCCGGGCGGGGGTGGAATGGGTCGGCCGCTCGGACCGAGGGGGGGCCGTGATCCCGGCGGCGGGGGCACGGGCCTGCCCGAGGGACTGAGCGGCGGCCGGGCGGCGCGGCTGGCGCTCGGGTGCGGTGTCGGGCGGTGCCTGCGCGGCGGGAGATTGCGCCGCAGGGGCTGCGGGCGCGGCGGCGGCCGCCGCCGGTGTCGCTGGTGTCGCAGGCGCGGGAGCCGATGCCGGGGCCGCCGCCGCCGCGGGGGCTTGCGCAGGCCGGGCGGGGGCCGGAGCCTGAGCCGGGGACTGCGCAGCCGGAGCGGCTGGAGCAGGCGCGGGCGCGGGCGGCGTGGGGCGACTGCTGCTGATCAGGCGCGATGAGCGTGGCGCCGGCAGGTCCGAACCGGCCGGGGCATCAGGCCCAGGACCACCGGTCGTTCCGGCGGCGGCGGGAGCACCCGCAGCGGCGGCAGGTGCTGACGCCGGACGCGCCGGCGCCTTCTTGACGGGAGCACTGCTCGGGGCCGAGCTGCTCGAGACGGAGGTGAGCGGGCGCCGCGCCGGTGCGCCGGCTCCGCCCTCATCCGAGCCTGCCCCCTCGGCGGGGCCCGCAGACTTGGCGGCCTTGGTGGCCTTGGCCGCCTTCTTCGCCGGGGCAGGCTCGTCGGGCTGGACCGGGCGGCGCAGTCCCTCGGCGTCCGCCTTCCGGCGGACGCGGTCGGCTTGCGCGTCCTCAATGGAGGACGAGTGGCTCTTGACCCCGATCCCGAGGGAAAGGGCCAGCTCCAGCCCCTCCTTGTTGGTGAGGCCTAACTCTTTGGCCAGCTCATAGACGCGGATCTTCTTCGGCAAGTGGTTCTCTTTGTCCTTGATTTGTGTTGGGGCGCGGCGTCAACCCAGCCCCCTATCCTCGCACATCACGTGCATGGCGCCCCCACGCCTCACCGAGATGCGTCTGCAACTGCTGCAGGTCCCCCGGGTCGATGGACGCCCTGAAGGCCCGCTCGAAGCCGTGCTTGCGCACCGCCTCGTCCAGGCAGCCGATGGAGTCCCGGCACAGCCAGGCCCCCCGGCCCACACCGTGCCTGTCCACCGACAGGGCCCCGCCCGGAAGCCGGACGATTCGGATCAGCTGGTCGGCCGGCAGGGCGCTCCGGCAACCGACACAGGTCCGTGTCGGCGCTATGCCTCGGCCTCTTCGGTCGCCTCGGTCGCCTCGGCCACCACGACAACCTCCTCGACGCTGACCGCACCGTCGGCGGATTCGGTCACCACGAGGTCGTCCACGACGACCTCGCCATCGGGGGTCTCGGTGATCACGACATCCTCGACGGTCACGCCCCCGTCGGCGGACTCCGTCACCACGACGACCTCCTCGACCGGGTCCTCCGCCTGGTGGGTCCACTCCTCGGCCGACATGGCTTCGCCGCCCTCGGCGGGCTTCCAGACCAGCTCGCCCTTCTCGTCCTCGATCCACTCGCCCTCGGCCCAGTCCTGCTCGCCGTAGCCGCCGGCCTCTTCCTCGGCCAGCTGGGTCTCGCTCTTGATGTCGATGCGCCAGCCGGTCAGGCGCGCCGCCAGGCGGGCGTTCTGCCCCTCCTTGCCGATCGCGAGGGAGAGCTGGAAGTCGCTCACGATGACGGTGGCCGTCCCGGTCTCCTCGTCGAGGCGCACCTCGCGCACCCGCGCCGGCGCCAGCGCGTTCTGAATGAGCTCGACCGGGTCGTCCGAGAAGGGGACGACGTCGACGCGCTCACCGCGCAACTCGTTCGTGACCATGCGCACCCGCGAGCCGCGGGCGCCGACGCAGGCGCCGACCGGGTCGACGTTGGGGTCGTTGGACCAGACGGCGATTTTGGTGCGGTGGCCCGGCTCGCGGGCGGCCGCCTTGATTTCGACCACGCCGGAGCCGATTTCGGGCACCTCGAGCTCGAAGAGACGCTTGATCAATCCGGGGTGCGTCCGGCTCACCACGATCTGGGGGCCCTTGGTGGTCTTGCGAACCTCGACGATGTACGCCTTGAGCCGCGCCCCGTGTTCGTAGCGCTCGTAGGAGACCTGCTCGGCCTGGGGCAGCAGCGCCTCGACCTTGCCCAGGTCGAGCAAGGTGTAGCGGTTGTCGGTCTGCTGCACGATCCCGGTGACGATGTCGCCCTCGCGGCCGGCGTACTCCTCGTATTTCATGTCGCGCTCGACCTCGCGGATGCGCTGCAAAATCACCTGCTTGGCCGTCTGCGCGGCGATGCGGCCGAAGTCGTCCGGCGTGTCGTCCCACTCGCGGACGACCTCACCCTCCTCGTTGAGCTCCTGCCCGTAGACGCGGATCTCACCTGAGTCGGGGTCGATGGTGACGACCGCCTCCTCCGCGGCGTCGGGGCGGCGCTTGTAGGCCGCCACCAGCGCGTTGGCAAGGGCGTCGAGCAGCGTCTCGACCGAGATCCCCTTGTCGCGGGCGATCTGGCCCAGCGCGTCCAGGAACTCGAAATTGGTCTTGCTCATTGCCGCTTCACCCTCTCATTCTTCGTTTTCCGGGGCTCCGGCCCCCACTCAAAAACTGTGCGCGCCCGCTCAATCTGGTCGTAGGCGATGCGCAATTCGCCCTCCGGCACGTCGGGACCGGTCAAGGTGCAACTCGACTCGTCCGCGCTCTGCAGCGTGCCGGTCACCCGCTTGACGTCCGCCGTCCCGCCGTCGACCCTGACGGTGATCTTCTCCCCTACCGCCCGCGCGAAGTGCGCGGGGGTGCGCAGCCGGCGTTCCAGGCCCGGACTCGAGACCGACAGCGTGTAGCGGCCCGGGAAGGGGTCGATGTCGTCGAGTGCGGCCGAGACCTCCCGGGTGGCGTCACCCAGCTCGTCGAGGTTGATACCCCCCTCGCGGTCGACGAAGACCGTGAGCTGGGCCCCGTGCACCTCCACATCGACCAGATCGAGCCCGCGGGCCTGGAGGATCGGCGACAGCGCAGTGGTCAACGTGTCCGTACTGGTGCTCACCGCCTTCACCTCCTCTCCTGGTCGTGGTCCTGGTCATCGTCCCGGTCTGGCCCCGCAAAGCGAAAGCGTGGGCCGCAGCCCACGCTTCAACGAGGTACTGATCTTCAAAAATGGACAGCAGAAGGGATTATAGCAATTTCCGCACTAATACGACCGGGCGACGACCGCCACGAGATCGTCCTCGGAGTCCCCCGGCTCGGCCAGCGAACCGTCGGCGCGCTGCAGGCACCGGATGGAGAGCGCCTTCTGGGCCAGGCGGTCCTCCCCGTCGGGGCCGAGCGCGCCGAGACGGACCCGGGCGAAGCCGACGGAGGCCGCCTCGGCGGCCTCCGCCAGTGACGCGGCATCCACCGTCCTGGCATCGCGGGCCGCCGTCGCCTCCGCCAGGAGATCGGGCCCGACGGCGCTGAGGACCGAGCCGACCGTGGCCGCGACGGTGCCCACGGGCGCGTTCTGCTTCTCGCGGGTGTGGCGGGTGACGACGGTCACCTTCCCCTCGGCCAGGTCCCGCGGGCCGACCTCGACACGCACCGGGACGCCCTTGAGCTCCCAGGCCACGCTGCGCCGGCCGAAGCTGGTGTCGGTGCGGGCATCGAGCCGGACCCGATGCCCGGCGGCCGTGAGCTCGGCGACCAGCGCCGCCGCCGCCGCACCCACCTCGGGGCTGTCCTTGACCACCAGCACCACCACCTGCGCCGGGGCCAGGGCCGGAGGCAGGCGCAGCCCGAAGTCGTCGCCGTGGCCCATGATCAGTCCGCCGATGAGCCGGGTCGACACGCCCCACGACGTCTGCCACACGTACTCGAGCGACCCGTCGGTGCCGGCGTAGGTGATGTCGAAGGGCCGCGCGAAGTTCTGCCCCAGCTCGTGGCTCGTGCCCATCTGCAGGGCCTTGCCGTCGCCCATCATCGCCTCGCACGTCCACGTCTGGATGGCCCCCGCGAAGCGCTCCCGCTTCGTCTTGTGACCCGTGAGCACGGGCATGCCCAACACGTCGACCATGGTGGCGCGGTACACCTCGCGCAGGATGCGCAACGCGTAGGCGTGGGCATCGTCCTCGGTGGCGTGCGCGGTGTGCCCCTCCTGCCACAGGAACTCCCTGGTGCGCAGGAAGAGGCGCGGCCGCAGCTCCCAGCGCACGACGTTGGCCCACTGGTTGATCAGCAGCGGGAGGTCGCGGTGGCTCTGCACCCACTTGGAGAAGAAGTGGTTGATCACCGTCTCGCTGGTCGGGCGCAGGACGATCGGCTCATCGAGCTCCTTGCCGCCGCCGTGGGTGACGATGGCCAGCTCGGGCGCGAAACCCTCGACGTGCTCGGCCTCGAGCTTGAGGAAGGACTCGGGGATGAAGAGGGGGAAGTACGCGTTCTCCGCGCCCGCCTCCTTGATGCGCCGGTCGAGCTCGGCCTGCATGAGCTCCCAGATGCCGTAGCCCCAGGGCCGAATGACCATGGTGCCGGCGGCCGGGCCGTTGTCCGCCATGTCGGCGCCGGCGATCACCTCTTGGTACCAGCGCGGGAAGTCCTCTTCCCGCGTCACGATCGCACCCTTGGCCATGGGTGCGCAGGCTAGTGGTCGGTGTCGTCCCCGCTGTGACGGCGGATGATCTCGATCTTCGCCGCGGCGTGGTTGGGATCGACACCTGTCGAGTCGAGCAGGGCGCGGCGGTCGGCCTCGGCCTCGGCCTCCGCGTTGGCGTCGGCGGCGGCGATGCGCGCCTCGACCCCCTCGGCGACGAGACGCTCCGCCTCGTCCACCAGTGCCTGCACCATGTCCGCCTCGGGGACGACGCGGATGATCTTGCCGCGGATGAAAAGGTGGCCCTTCTGCTTGCCGGCCGCAATGCCGATATCCGCCTCGCGCGCCTCGCCCGGGCCGTTGACGACGCACCCCATGACCGCCACCTGGATGGGCAGCTGCAGCTTCTCGAGCGCCTCCTGGGCCTCCTTGGCCACGGCAATGACATCGACCTGGGCCCGGCCGCACGACGGGCAGGCGATGAGGTCGAGGCCCTTGCGCTCGCGCAGACCAAGTGACTCCAGGAGCTGGCGCCCGGCCCGGGCCTCTTCGACGGGGTCGGCGGTCAACGAGAAGCGGATGGTGTCGCCGATGCCCTCGGCCAGGAGCGCGCCGATGCCGGCGGTGCCCTTGACCAGACCTGCCGGTGGCGGGCCCGCCTCCGTCACGCCCAGGTGCAGCGGGTGGTCGAAGGTCTCCGACGCGAGGCGGTAGGCCGCGATCATCAGCGCCACCGAGGACGCCTTCACGGAGATCTTCACGTCGGTGAAGTCGACCTCCTCGAAGAAGGCGAGCTCGTTGCGGGCCGACTCCACCAGCGCCTCCGGGGTGGCACCGCCGTACTTCTTGTAGAGGTCGGGGTGCAGCGACCCGGCGTTGACCCCGATGCGTATGGGCACGCCGCGGTCACGGGCCTCGGCGGCGACCTGCTTGATCTCGGCCTCCTTGCGCAGGTTGCCCGGGTTCAGGCGCAGGCCCTGCACGCCCGCCTCGAGCGCGGCCAATGCCATCTCGTGGTGGAAGTGGATGTCGGCGACGATCGGCACCGGGGAGCGCGGGACGATGTGCGCCAGCCCCTCGGCGGCCGCCTCCTCGTTGCAGGTGCAGCGCACGATGTCGGCGCCGGCCGCCGCCAGCGCGTAGATCTGCGCCAACGTGCCGTCGACGTCCGCCGTCTTGGTCGTGGTCATCGACTGCACCGTGACTGGCGCGCCGTCACCGATCGGCACGCCTCCCAGCGTGATCCGGCGAGTGGGCCGGCGGGGGGACAACAGCGAGGAGGCGAGGTCCACGGCGGTCAGTGCGTCAGGTGCAACGGGTGCGTGATGTCGAGGTAGAAGGCGGACAGGGAGATGAGGGCCAGGATCGCGATGAACACCGCGGCCACCGGGAACAGCTTGGTGATGTCGGCGCGGTAATAGGCCTGGCCGCGTTTGGTACGGATCCACTCGTAGGCCGCTACGGCGACGTGCCCACCATCGAGCGGGATCATCGGCAGCATGTTCAGGATCCCGAACACGATGTTGACGGCGATGAGTAGGAGCAGGATCGAGGCCAGTCCGGCCTGCTCCGCCTGCGCGCCGACGTTGGCAATGCCCACGATGGAGGACGCCCGCGGGGACAGGTTGGGGTCGTTGGCGACCGATTGGGCGTACTTGGGGCTCGACAGCTGGTGCCACAATCCGGACAAGCCGGACGGCGAGAACAGCGATCCAATGCCGCGCGCCTCCTCGCTGGTGAGCTGCCACATGGTCGACAGGGCGGCGCCGGGCGCGTCCAGCGCGCTGACCGAGGCGGTGGCGGTGTCGATGTCGACGCCCAGGTAGGCGCGGTTGGCCAGCTTCGTACCGTCCACGGTGATGCCCTTGCCGTTCTCGGGCGTGGCCGTGAGGTGGATGAGCTTGCCGTCGCGCTCGACCCCGAGCTTGAGGGGCTCGCCGCTCGAGTCCTTGATGGCGTTGGTCATGGAGTTGGGGTTGGTGAAGTTCTTGCCGTTGACCGACACGATCGTGTCGCCGACGTGCAGGCCGGCCAGGGCCGCCGGCGTCGTCCGGCCCGGCCAGTGCTCGAGCGCGGCGACGTTGTAGTTGTTCGTCGTCTTCCCGAAGGTGAAGACGAGGACGAGGGCGAGGACGAGGGCGATGAGGAAATGCATGGCCGAGCCGGCGGACGCCACGATGATCCGCTGGTGGAACGGCTGCTGGCGGTAAGCCCGCGGCTCGTCCTCCTCCGCGACCTCCTCGGTGGAGGTGAACCCGACGATCCGCACGTACCCGCCGGCGGGGATGGCCTTGACGCCGTATTCGGTCTCGCCCCGCCGGACCGACCACAGCCGGGGGCCGAAGCCGACGAAGTACTCCGTCACCTTCATGCCGGCCCGCTTGGCGGTGATGAAGTGCCCGAACTCGTGCAGCATGACGATGGCGAACAGGATGGCGATGAAGAGCAGCAGGTAGCCCCAGCCGAGGGCGAGGAAGACGGCGGTGATGAGGACCAGGGCGACGACGAGCTGGATCACCCGCGTCGGGTTGTTGTCCTCGGGTGCCGGTCCGGGCTCGGCGAGAGGCGGTCGCTCCGGCGGCGCCTCCTTCTCGGTGAGCGTCATAGCAGCCCTAACGCTACCGCCCGTCACCCAGGGCCAGGCGTCGGTCCAGGGCCAGGCGGGCCCGGGCCCGGGCCTCGGCGTCGGCCGCCAGCACGGCGGCGACCTCGTCCACCTGGTCGTCCACCCACCCCGCCATCGTCTCGGCCACCACCTCGGCGATGCCGGTCCAGGGCAGCGCGTTGCCCAGGAAGGCCTCGACGGCCACCTCGTTGGCCGCGCTGAGCCAGGCCGGGGCGGAGCCGCCACGCCGGCCGGCCTCGTAGGCCAGGTCGATGCAGCCGAAGACGGCACGGTCGGGCGGCTCGAAGGTCAGGGTCTGGGCGCCGGTCCAGTCGAGGGCCCCGTACGGCGTGGCCACCCGGTCGGGCCAGCCGAGGGCGTAGCCGATGGGCAGGCGCATGTCGGGGTTCGACAGCTGGGCCAGCGTCGACCCGTCCCGCAGCTCGACCATGGAGTGCACGATCGACTGCGGGTGCACGACGATGTCGATGCGGTCGTACCCGATGCCGAACAGCTCGTGGGCCTCAATGACCTCGAGACCCTTGTTCATCAGGGTGGACGAGTCGATGGTGATCTTCGGCCCCATCGACCAGGTCGGGTGGGCCAGCGCGTCGTCCACGGTGACCGAGCGGAGGCGTTCGGCCGTCCAGCTGCGGAACGGGCCGCCCGACGCGGTGAGGAGGAGCCGTGCCACGTCGGTGGCGGCGTGTACGGCGGCCAGGCACTGGTGCACGGCACAGTGCTCCGAGTCCACCGGGACGATCTCGGCCCCGGGGGTGCGGCGCGCCTTCTGCACGACCGGGGCGCCGGCGATGAGCGACTCCTTGTTGGCGAGCGCCAGCCGCTTCCCCGACTCGAGCGCCGCCATGGTGACCGGGAGGCCGGCGAAGCCCACGACCGCGTTGAGCACGACGTCGGCGCTGCGGGCCGCCGCGACCAGGCCCTCCTCGCCCACCATGACCTCGGTCCCGGACGGGACCCCGTCGCGCACCTCGGCGTAGCGGGCCGGGTCGCCGATTACGACGAGCTCGGGACCGAAGGCGGCCGCCTGGGCCAGGAGCTCCTCCACGGAGGTCTGGGCCGCCAGCGCGTGCACACGGAACCGCTCGGGCTCCGTGCGGATGACGTCGAGCGCCTGGGTACCGACGGACCCGGTGGAGCCCATCAGGCTGACTGTGCGCACGGGCGGTCAGCTCACCCGAGATGCATCGCCTTGACCACGAAATACGTGGCGGGCATGACGAAGAGCAGCCCGTCGACCCGATCGAGGATGCCGCCGTGGCCGGGCAGCAGCCGCCCCATGTCCTTGAGCCCCAGGTGCCGCTTGAGCATGGACTGGCTCAGGTCGCCCAGGGGGGCCACGATCGCCACCACCACGCCGTAGAGCGCAGCCTTGCTCAGCGTCCAGGGGTGGATGAAGTGGACCACGATCACGGAGACGAGGATGGCCACCACCGCTCCGCCGATCAGGCCTTCCCAGCTTTTGTTGGGGCTCACGGAGGGAGCGAGCTGATGGCGTCCCATGGCGGCGCCGACGAGCAGTGATCCGACGTCGTCGGCCACGGTGACGATGATGGCGGCCAGGACGAAGGCGATGCCGTGGCGGTCGGGGAACAGGTTCGGGTTCAGCAGCAGCGCGGCGAACGACCCGAAGGCCCCCACCCAGACGAAGACGAACACGGTGGAGGAGATGCCCGACACGGGCTCGGCGGCGGGCTCGACCCGCGCCAGGTACCAGACGAAGGATCCGGCGACCAGTAAGACGAGCACGAGCGGCAGCGCCGCCACGCCCTTGTTGTACGTCTCGATCAACAGGGACAGCACCGCCACCAACCCCAGCAGCGTGGCGGGGTGGTACTGGGCCCGTCGGAAGGCGGCATAGGCCTCGGCGGTCGCCAACAGCACGACGATGCAGACGATGACCATGGAGGCCACGGTCCCGGCGGCGAAGCAGGCCAGGGCGATCGCGCCGAGCAGGACGCCCGATCCGATGGCGACCCGCATGTCGCGGCCGGCCGTCCCGCCCGTCGAACTGGCGTGGACGTTGCCGGTGCGCGGGACGCTGCCGTTGCTCCGGCTGCTGCGCGTGGCGCGCGTCTTGGGTTCGGGCGCCTCGGGCGGGGACAGCCGCGACGCCGCGGTCGCGGCGGCCGCGGCGTTGATGGGCACCGCCGCCCGGCGCCCGCTGTCGCCCGTCTCGAATTCCGGTTCGTAGTCGGGCTCCTGCAGCGCGACGTGTTCGGGCTGGTGGACCGGCTCGACGTCGGCTTCGATCTCCAGGTCGCGCACGGGCAGTGGCGCGGGCTCGTCGGCGAAGCCCGGCTCGGCACCGAAGCCGGGCTCGGGCGGGATCACCAGCGTGTCGTCGGACTCGAAGTGCCAGGGACGGCGCTCGACGTCGTTGAGGTCGTCGGGCTGCTCGCCGAGGAGCGCGCCGACGGCCGGAAGATCGTCGGAGAGCATGGAGGGCTCGAAGGCCTCTTCCTGGGCCTCCCAGTCGGTCTCCTCCTCGCGCCACATGGGCGGCGCCACGGCCGCTTCCTCGCCGTTGCTCGTGTCGAGGACGGCCGGTACCTGCCCGGTCGGCGCGTCGTTCCAGTGCGGCATGTCGGGGTGCTCGTCGACGACCGGCCCCGTCACCTCGCGCACGGTGTCGCCGGCGGGCTCGGCGCCGATGATGCGCACGCGCCCGGAGTGGTAGCTCGGCGGGTCCTCGTCGATCGCCTCCGAACCGGTTCCGGCATCGTCGTCGAGGCCGGCTCCCTCATCCTTTTGGAAAAGGCTGGCGAAGTCTTCGAAATCGTCTGTGTCGTCGGGCATGGCTGGCTCCTCAGACCTGCAGCAATTCTTGCTCTTTGTGAGCAAGCAGCTGATCGATGGCCGCCACTTGGTCCTGCGTGATCTTCTCGAGGTCCTTCTCGACGCGCTCGAGCTCGTCGGTGGAGAGATCCCCGTCCTTCTGCAACGCCTCGAGCTCGTGTCGGCCCGCCCTCCGCAGGTTGCGCACAGCCACTTTCCCCTCCTCGGCCTTGTGCCGGACGACCTTCACCAGCTCCTTCCGCCGCTCCTCCGTCAGGGGTGGGAAGGCCAGCCGGATCACGGTGCCGTCGTTGGTGGGATTGATTCCCAGGTCCGAACCCATGATGGCCTTTTCGATCGCGCCAAGCGAGCCTTTGTCGTAGGGGGAGATCACCAGGAGCATGGCATCGGGCACGCTGAACCCGGCGAGCTGGCGCAGCGGGGTCGGCGTGCCGTAGTAGTCGACCATCAACGGCTCGAGGAGGGCCGAGGAGGCGCGGCCGGTGCGCACGTTGCTCATTTCGTGGCGGACGTGATCGATCGCCTTGACCATCTTTTCCCTGGTGTCGTCCTTGACCAGGGCGGCGAGATCATCGTCCATCAGCGGACCAGAGTACCGATCTCTTCACCGCTGAGCGCACGAGGGATGTTGCCGGGGATCATCAGGTCGAAGACCCGGATGGGGAGGTCGTTGTCCTTGCAGAAGGTGATGGCGGTGAGGTCCATCACCCGCAGGTCCCGGCTGATGACCTCCATAAAGGAGACCTCGTCGTAGCGGGTGGCGGTCGGATCGAGCTTGGGGTCGGCGCTGTAGACGCCGTCCACGCCCGAGTGGGTGCCCTTGCAGAGCAGCTCGGCGCCGATTTCGGCCGCCCGGAGCGCCGCGGGCGTGTCGGTGGTGAAGAAGGGGTTGCCCATGCCGGCGGCGAAGACGACGATGCGGCCCTTCTCGAGGTGCCGAATAGCCCGGCGCCGGATGTAGGGCTCGGCCACCTCGGCCATGGAGAGCGCGCTCAGCACGCGGGTCGGCTGGTCCTGCTGCTCGAGCGCATCTTGCAGCGCGAGCGCGTTGATCACCGTCCCGAGCATGCCCATGGTGTCGGAGGTGGCGCGGTCCATGCCGCCGCTCGCCCCCGTCGTGCCCCGCCAGATGTTGCCCCCGCCCACGACGACCGCGAGCTCCAGCCCGCCACCCTCCATCGCACTGACCATCTCCTTGGCCATGCGCTCGACGGTGGCGGCATCGATGGTCTCGTCCGACGCGGCGGAGGCGAGCGCCTCCCCCGACATCTTCAGCACGATCCGGCGCGGTTCTCCCACGGGCAGCAGCGCTCTCAGGCGCCGATGACGACCTGCGCGAACGACACGATGCGGGCCGAACCGAGCATGCCCACGATCGTCTGCTTCTCGTCCCGCACGTAGGCCTGGTCGAGGAGCACCCGCTCCTTGAACCACCCCGTCATGCGGCCCTCGACGATCTTGTCCATGGCGGCCTCGGGCTTGCCCTCGTTGCGCGAGATCGTTGTCAGCGTCTCCCGTTCGGCCGCGACGTCGGCCTCTGGCACCTCGTCGCGACTGAGGTACGTCGGCTTCGTGAAGGCGATGTGCACGGCGATGTCGTGCGCCAGCTCGTCGGTGCCGCCCTCGAGCACGAGGGCGACGGCGTTCACGCCGCGTCCCGCCTGCAGGTGCAGGTAGGTGTCGAGGATCTGGCCGGGCCCCGCCACCAGGCGGCGGACCCGGCCCACCGAGATGTTCTCCTTGAGCGTCGAGCGCAGGCCGTCGATGGCGTCGCCGAGCTCGGACGCGGCGTCCTCGCCCTTGGCGGCCACCAGGGCGGCGAGCTCGTCGGTCAGCTGCACGAACTCGTCGGCCTTGGCCACGAAGTCGGTCTCGCAGCGCAGCTCGGCGACGGCGGCGGCGTCACCGGAGCGGGCCACGGCGACAGCGCCCTCGGAGGCCTCACGGTCGCTGCGCTTGGCGGCGCCGGCGAGGCCCCGCTCACGGAGCAGCTTGGCGGCCTCCTCGATGTCGCCCCCCGTCTCCTCGAGTGCGTTCCGGCAGTCGAGGATGCCGGCGCCCGTCATCTGCCGCAGGGCCGATACGTCCTTGGCGGTGTAACTGGCCACGGTCAGGCCACCTCGGCCGGGGCGGGCGCGGCGGGTGCTCCCGCGGCGGCGGGAGCGGCGGGAGCTGCAGCTGCAGCGGCCGGGGCCGGAGCGGCGGCTGCCGCGGCTGCCGCGGCCGCCTGGCCGGACCGGCGCGGGCGCGGCGCCGACGACGGGCCGCTGTCCTCGGGTGCCGGCGGCGCCACCTTGCGGCGGTGCTCGGCGATGAAGCGTCCTTCCACGACGGCGTCGGCGATGACGCGGCACATGAGCGAACCGGAGCGGATGGCGTCGTCGTTGCCGGGAATGACGTAGTCGATCACGTCGGGGTCGCAGTTGGTGTCGACGACGGCCACGACCGGCAGGCCGAGCTTGCGGGCCTCCGTCACGGCGATGTGCTCCTTCTTGGTGTCGATGACGAACACCGCGTTCGGCAGCCTCTCCAGGTTGGCGATGCCACCGAGGTTGCGGCTGAGCTTCTCGAGCTCGCGGGTGTGCTGCAGCGCCTCGCGCTTGGGCATGCCCTCGAAGTCGCCGGCGGCCTGCATCTGCCGCAGCTCCTGCATGCGCTTCACCCGGCCCGAGACGGTGGCGAAGTTGGTCAGCATGCCGCCCAGCCAGCGCTGGTTGACGAAGGGCATGTTGCAGGCCTCGGCGTACTCGGCCACAGGGCCCTGAGTCTGCTTCTTCGTCCCCACGAACAGAACGGTGCCGCCGTCGGCGACGAGGTCCCGCACGAAGGAGTAGGCGGTCTCGACGCCCGTCAGCGTCTTGCGCAGGTCGATGAGATAGATCCCGTTGCGCTCACCAAGAATGAAGCGCTTCATCTTCGGGTTCCATCGGCGCGTCTGGTGGCCGAAATGGACCCCGGCTTCCAGAAGCTGTCGCATGGAAACGACGGCCATAGTGTGATTCCTCCAGTCGGTTGCTCCCCTGGCGCCGCGCCGCCCGGGGGCGACGACCGTGGAATGCGCGCAGGTGATGTTGGTCGGTGCTGCCGCCCACCCTCTGGTGGGCCGGACCATCCTAGCCGGTCAACGGGCCATCAGGCCCGGGGGTGGGTCTCGCCGTAGACGGCGCGCAGGCGCTCCTTGCTGACGTGGGTGTACACCTGCGTGGTGGCCAGGCTGGCATGCCCGAGGAGCTCCTGGACGACCCGAAGGTCGGCCCCGCCGTCGAGGAGGTGGGTGGCATAGGTGTGGCGCAGGGCGTGCGGGTGGGTCGGAGAGGCGGAACGGCGGTCGAGGATGCGCCGCACGTCCCGCGGCCCGAGGCGTGCGCCCCGGCGGTTCACGAAGGCGGCCTCCGGCGGGCCCTCCATGGCGTCGCGCCCGTCCTCGAACCACGCCCGCAGCGCGGCGACGGCGGCGTCGTGCACGGGCACCCGCCGCTGCTTGTTGCCCTTGCCCAGCACCGTGACGGTCCGGCCGCGCAGGTCGATGTCGCTGCGGTCGAGGCCGCAGAGCTCCGAGACCCGCAGCCCGGCGGCGTAGAGCAGCTCGAGGACGGCCAGGTCACGCCGGTCCACGGCATCACCGGTCGACACGTGGAGCAACGACGTCATCTCGCCGCTCGAGAGCACGCGGGGCAGGCGGCCGCCTCCGGACGGGGCGCGCAACGAACGGGCCGGATCGGCACCGAGGTGACCCTGCCGCACCTGCCAGGAGAAGTAGCAGCGCAGCGCCGCCGCCTTGCGGGCGATGGTGGCTCGGGCGAGCTTGCGCGTCCCCAGCGAGGCGAGGTACCGCCGCAGATGCAGGCGGTCGACGCCCTCGGGGCTGTGGACGTCGCTGCGCGCCATCCAGTCGGCGAAGGCCGCGAGATCGCTGACGTAGGCCTTCCGGGTCGCCGCAGCCCGCCCGCCCAGCCATGCGGAGAACCCCGGCAGATCCCAGTCAGCCGACATGGAAGGCAACCGTACCGCCCCCACGCAGGGGTTCCTGGGCACTAACGTCGCCCGGGAACCTTCGGGGGGTCCGTTGGGTTCGGTGAAATGGAGGACCGATGGTCTCGAGATTTGATCGTCGCTCGGTGCTGTTGGGCGGTGCGGCCGCTGCCGCGGGTGTCGCAGGAGCGGGCGCGCTCGGCCTGGGCTTCGACGACGTCGCCGGCGCCACGACCAACGGCCCGGGCCGCAACGGGGTCAGCTCCAAGACGCCCAAACACGGCGGCTCGCTGGTGTTCGGGGTGGACGCCGAGGAGTCGGGCTTCGACCCGACCCAGGCCCGTTTCGACGAGGTCGGGGTCATGTACGCCCGCACCGTGTTCGATCCCCTGACCATCATCACGTCCAAGGGGGATTGGGCGCCCTACCTGGCGCAGTCCGTGGTGCCCAACGCGGCCTACACCTCGTGGACCGTCACCCTGCGGCCCAACCTCGTCTTCCACGACGGCACGGCGTGCGACGGCGCCGCCCTGGAGACCAACTTCGTAGCCCAGTCCAAGTCGCTGCTCACCGGGGTGGTCCTGAGCCCAACCCTGGTGTCGATCACGCAGACAGGGCCCCTGGCCGTGACGATCACCTTCAAGGATCCCTGGGTCCCGTTCCCGTTCTACCTGGCCGGCGGTATCGGCGGCCAGATCGCCTATGTGGCGGCGCCGTCCATGCTGTCGAACCCCAACGGCACGTCGCACCCGGTCGGCACCGGACCCTTCGTGTTCAAGGAGTGGGTCCCGAACGACCACTTCACGGCCACGGCCAACCCCAATTACTGGCGCAAGGGCATGCCCTACCTGTCCCAGATCACCTACAAGCCCATCCCCGACGAGTCGGCCCGGGCCGAGGCGCTCAAGTCGGGCACGATCGACCTTATGATCACGGACACGCCGCAGATCATCACCCAGTTCCGGGGCAACAAGAGCTACTCGTACATCGACGACAGCACGCACCTGGCCGGGGAGCCGGACATGAACTGCGTGCAGCTCAACTGCCTGGCCAAGCCGTTCAACGATCCCAACGTGCGCCGGGCGGCCGCCATGGCCATCAACCGCCAGCAGTACGCCAAGGTGATCGACGAGGGCGTCCTTCCGGTGAGCAACGGCCTCTTCGTCCAGGGGTCGCCGTACTACTCGAACACCAAGTACCCGGCCTACAACCCGAGCGAGGCCACCAAGCTGGTGAAGGCGGCCGCCAAGACGAACGGCGGGCCCATCTCCTTCTCCTACGGCTCGACCAACTCACCGGCGGCCATCCGGGCGGCCGAGTACCTCGAGCAGGCCTGGCAGCAGGTCGGCTTCCAGTGCAAGACCAACATCGTGCAGCAGAACGACACCATCAACAACGCACTGGCCGGCAAGTACCAGGCCTTGGGCTGGCGGCAGTTCGGCGCGGTCGACCCCGACCTCAACTACATCTTCTGGAGCAGCACGACGGTGAGCTCGGGCGCCCTCTCCATCAACATGGCGCGCAACTCCGACCCGCAGATCGAGACGGCGCTCCTACAAGGTCGCGCCAGCACCGACAAGGAGGTGCGCGAGACGGCCTACAAGACGGTGAACAAGCGCCTGGCCCTGGACCTCCCCTACCTGTGGACCGATCGGGCCGTCTGGGCGGTCATCGGCGACCCCACGGTGCAGAACTTCAACAACCCCACGACCCCGCAAGGCGCGCCGGCCTTCGGCATGATCGGCGGCTCCATCTGGCCGACCCAAATCTGGATCAGCTGAGCTGGAGGCAGATGAGCGGGCGCATTCTGGTCGTCGAGGACGATGAGCGCATCAGGTCCTCCATGCGGCTCGCCCTGGAGGGCGAAGGCTACGAGGTAAGGGACGCCGCGAGCGGCGAAGAGGGTCTCGACATGTTCGCCGAGGCGCCACCCGACGTCGCGCTCATCGATCTCATGCTTCCCGGCATGGACGGCTTCGAATGCTGCCGCGCCCTGCGGCGCAGCAGCGCCGTGCCGATCATCATCGTGACGGCACGCTCGGACACGCACGACGTCGTCGCCGGCCTCGAAGCGGGAGCCGACGACTACGTCACCAAGCCGTTCGTGGCCAAGGAGCTCGCCGCCCGCATCCGCGCCCTGCTGCGCCGCGCCCGTCCGGCGGAGGAAGAACCGGGCGCGTTCGACCTTCGGCGACCTGCAGCTGCTGCCCGAGCAGGGGGTGCTGCGGCACCTCAACGGGGACGAGGTCCACTGCACCCGGACCGAATTCCGCCTGCTGTGCGAGCTGGCGGCCAGTCCCAACAAGGTGCTGAGCCGCGAGCAGCTGCTCGACCGGGTCTGGGGCTACGACTACTTCGGCGACGGGCGGCTGGTCGACGTGCACATCCGCCGCTTGCGCACCAAGGTCGAGGTGGATCCCGCGGTGCCCCAGCACATACTCACCGTGAGGGGCATGGGCTACAAGCTGGTGCCCTGACGTGAAGCTGGGCATCGGCGCCCGCATCACGGCCGTGTTCGGGCTCGGGGCGCTGATCCTCTCCATCCTGATGGGTGGGCTGTCGTACTTCACCGTTCGCCACTTCCTGCTGGCCGGCCGGGAGTCGACGGACCAGCACCAGGCCTTCCTCAACGCCGAGCGCGCTGCGCAGCTCGCTGCAGGCGAACAGCACGGTCTACGTACCGGGGCTCCTCAGCAACATCGACGCGGGGACTGACGCCCACTCGGTGCTGTTCCATGGTTCGAAGACCTACGACTCCTCCCTCAGCGTCACCGCCGCCGACATCCCCCACCAGTTGCGCGACGTCGTCCTCCACGGGACTGCGGCCACTCAGACGCTGCGCACCCCGCAGGGCACGGCCGAGATCGTGATCGGGGTCCCCATCCCCTCCGTGCACTCCCACTACTTCGACGTCTTCGACCTGTCCGACCTCGACCACACGCTGCGCGTGCTCGCGCTCGCCCTCTTCGCCGCCGGCGGCATCACCACCGTTCTCGGCATTGCGCTGGGCCGCTTCGCCAGCACGCGCTCGTTGCGGCCGCTCGCCGTCGTCTCGCGGGCCGCCGGCGCCATCGCCGCGGGCGACCTCGACACGCGGCTCGACCTGGAAGCGGCCGACCCCGACCTCGAGGGCTTCACCCTCTCGTTCAACGCCATGGTCGACCAGCTGCAGGAGCGGATCGAACGCGAGGCGCGCTTCAACTCGGACGTGAGCCACGAGCTGCGCTCCCCCCTCACCACCCTGGCCGCCGCCATGGAGGTCCTCGAGGCCGACCGCGAGAAGCTGCCGCCGCGCTCCCAGCGGGCCTTGCAGCTCCTGAGCGACGACCTGCGGCGCTTCCAACGAATGGTCGGCGACCTGCTCGAGATGTCACGGGCCGAGGCCGGCTCGGTCGACATCTTCCTGGAGGAGGTGCAGGTCGCCGAGCTCGTGCAGCGCTCCGTAGAAACGGGATTCGGGCATATGGTGGCGCGTGGTCCCGGGCCGGGAGGCCCGCCCGAGGTCGACGTCGCTCCCGCCGTGCAGTCCTGGCGGGTGGGCGTCGACAAGCGCCGTTTCGAACGGGTCATGGTCAACCTCATGGAGAACGCAAACCACTATGGCGGCGGCGTGACCGGCGTGGCCGTGCGGCCCGGTGGCGCACTTGCCGCTGCTGCCAACGGCAACAACGGCAACGCCAGCAACGCCAGCAACGCCAGCAGGGCCGATATCAGGTGGGTCGAGGTCATCGTCGACGACGAGGGCCCGGGCATCGATCCCCTCGAGCGCACCAAGGTGTTCGAGCGCTTCTACCGCGGCTCGGCATCGGGCCGGCGCGGCGCCAGCACGGGGACCGGACTGGGGCTCGCGCTCGTCGCCGAGCACATGCACGTGATGCGGGGCGAGGTCCGGGTCGAATCCTCTCCGGCGGGCGGCGCCCGCTTCGTCCTCTCGCTGCCGGTGCTGTCCGACGGGGACGATCCGGAGGAGGACCAGTGAGGCCACGCCGCCTTGCCCTGTCGGGGGCGCTCCTAGTGGTCGCGGCCTTCCTGGCCGCCGGCTGCGCCATCCCGACGCAGAGCGCACCCAGCGCCGTGTCGCCCACGAAGGTGCCGTTCGACCTGCTCGATCCGCACCTGCCGACGACCACCACCACGATTCCCAAGCCGTCGTCCCTCGTGCCCGTGAAGGTCTTCCTCCTCAACTCGAACAGCCAGCTGACCTCAGAACCGCGCGTGGTCGCCGCGCCGGCGCCGTTGACCGCCGTCATCACCTCCATGCTGGCCGGGCCCACCCGGACCGAGACCGGTCAGGGGATCACCACCGCCATCCCGAGCAACGTGGCGGTCATCTCGACCACCACGGCGGGGGGCGTCGTCACGGTGAACATGAACGCCGCCTTCGGCGCCATCACGGGGAGCAGCATCGAACTGGCGGTGGGGCAGATCGTCGCCACCGTCGCCACGGAGGTCGGGCTCAACACCGGCGTCGTCTTCGAAATCGAGGGCCAGCGCACGAGCGTGCCGATCGCCAACGGCTCACAGGTGAGCGATCCGGTCTACCTGATCGAATTCCTGAGCATCGCGCCCTGAGCGGGCGTCGGGCCGCACGAGGCCCGTCGCGGCTCGTTCAGCCGGCGTCTTCGACGTCGCGGCGCCACGCCACGCGCGGCGCGCCCGACCACAGGTGCTCGAGGTCGTAGTAGTCGCGCGTCTCCTGTAAGAAGACGTGTGCGATGAAGTCGCCGTAGTCCATCAGGACCCAGGTCGCGTCCTGCTGTCCCTCGACGCGCACGGGCGTGATGCCGTGCGACTCCTTCACACCGCGCTCGATCTCCTCGACCAGGGTCCGCACGTGGCGGGTGTTCTGCGCGCTCGTGATCACGAAGGCGTCGACCACCCCAAAGAGCTCCGTCATCCCAAGAATCACTGTGTCACGGCCCAGCTTGGCGTCCGCCGACTCGGCGGCGGTGGCCACGGCCGGCGGAACCTGCACCTGGACGTCCACGCCTGGCGTCAATGCAGCAGCTCCAACATCCCGACGGTGAAGCCGAAGGCGGCGACCAGGATGGACGTGGCGGCGACGGCCCAACGCCGGCGGGAACGGCGCGCCACCATCAGCTCGGCCCGGCGATCCGCCCTGCGCTGCACCCGGTCGGGCGCCACGTTCACACGGGGGCTTTCCGACAGCTCCGTCCACCCGGCCGGCATGGCGCTCATTCAAGCCACAGCGTACAGAGCGCGGCGGAGAATGCAACGGATGACGGCTTCGGGGAGCATGCCCTCGACCGGCCGGCCCTCCGCCAGGCGGTCACGGATATCCGAGCTGGAGACGGACACCTGCGGCCCGTCCACTCGCTCGGCCCGCCAACCAGGGGGAACGGCCGGTCTCGGCCCGGTGGGCCGGGAGACGATGGCCAGGGTGACCAGACGCTGGAGGTCCTCGGCGCGGTGCCAGGCCTCGAGCTCGGGGACGAGGTCGGCCCCCACCACGAGGTAGAGCTCCACGGGTTGGCCGCCCGCCTCCGCCAGGATCTCCTCGGCGGTGTCCACCGAATAGCTCGGGCCGCCCCGGTCGATCTCGAGCCTGCTGGCTTCGGCGCCCGGTATGTCGGGCACCAGAGCTTCGACGAGGGCCAAGCGGTCCGCCGCCGGCGAGATGACTCGCTGGCCCGACTTCTGCCACGGATCGTTGGCGACGACGAGCAGCAGGCGGTCGAGGTCCAGTTGCGCGATGACGGCGCGCGCCGCGGCGACGTGCCCGACGTGCGGCGGGTCGAAGGTGCCGCCGAAGATCCCGATGCGGATCGGCGTCGGTGGATCAGGTGCCGGCAAGTTCGGCGATCACGGGGGCCAGTGCGTCCATCTCCGCCTCGTGCACGACGATGTAGCTGAAGCCGAGCTCCTCTCGGCGGGCGCGCAGCAATTCAATGATCTCCCCGGCGGTGCCGATCAGCGCAAGCGGCGCGGATCCGAGTTGCTCGGGGGTCAGGTCGAAGAGCGGCGCGAGCGAGGCGATGACTTCGGCCGCATTCGGGACGACCTGCACCGCCACCGTCCAGCACTGCAGCTCCAGATCGCCCGCGCGCGGCCCCGCCGCATCGTGGACCCAGCGCACACGGTCGGTGTACTTCTCGACGACGGACTCCGCCGCCACCTCGGCGCCGATGTGGCCGGCGTTCAGGCTCGGGACGATGCTCACGATGTCGGCGAACTCCCCCGCCAGCGCGAGGACGCGCCGGCTCCCGCCACCGATCACCAGCGGTGGGCCACCGGGTGTCGTCGGCACCGGGGTACCCGAGACCTCGGTCACGCTGTAGTGCTCGCCGGTGAAGGTGGCGCTTCCGTCGCGCCACATGGCACGGATGATGGCGAGGCTCTCCGCCAGGCGGGCCACACGCACCGAGGGCTTGTCCATCGGGATGCCCGACTGCTCGTAGTCGGTGGTCATCCAGCCGGCGCCGAGGCCGAACTCGAAGCGGCCGCCGGTCACGATGTCGAGGGTCGCTGCCTCCTTGGCCACGAGAACCGGATGACGGAAGTCGTTGTCGAGGACGAGCGTGCCCACCCGCAGGGTCGTGGTGGCCTCCGCCGCCACCGTGACCGCGACCATTGGGGCCCACTGGTCGTCGAGGTGATCCGGCACGTAGAGGGTCGAATAGCCCAGATCCTCTGCCTTGCGCGCCAGGTCGCGCCACGCAGCCGGGGATGCCGCGCCCGACGCCTGGAGGGCAAAACGGAAGGCGGCCATGGGGAGCGATCCTACGGCGTTAACCTGTAGCGGTGACGAGCCCCGCTGTGACCTCTCCGTGGAGCCCCGCGTCCTGGCGCAAGTTCCCCGCCGCGCAGCAGCCGGAGTGGCCCGACGCCGACGCGCTCAAGAAGGCGGAGGCGCAGCTGGCGACGGTGCCGCCACTCGTCTTCGCGGGCGAGGCGCGGTACCTGACGGAGCAGCTGGGCCAGGTGGCCCGCGGTGAGGCCTTCCTCCTGCAAGCGGGCGACTGCGCAGAGTCCTTCGCCGAGTTCAGCGCGGACGCCATCCGGGACAAGCTCAAGATCATTCTGCAGATGGCGGTGGCGCTCACGTACGCGGCCGGCGTGCCCGTCGTGAAGGTGGGGCGCATCGCGGGTCAGTTCGCCAAGCCGCGCTCGGCCGACACCGAACGCGTCGGCGATGTGGAGTTGCAGTCCTTCCGAGGCCACATGGTCAACGACGAGTCCTTCGAGGCCGAGGCGCGCCGCCCCGACCCCGGGCGGCTGGTCGCCGCGTACCAGCAGTCCGCATCGACACTGAACCTCCTGCGGGCATTCACCAAGGGCGGCTTCGCCGACCTCTCACAGGTGCACCTGTGGAACCAGCAGTTCGTCGCCTCGTCCGGCGAGGGCCAGCGCTACGAGCGCATCGCCTCGGAGATCGACCGCGCCCTGCGCTTCATGGCGGCGTGCGGCATCGACCTCGCCGCCGAGCAGGGACTGCACCAGGTCGACTTCTTCACGAGCCACGAAGCGCTGATCCTGCCCTACGAGGAGTGCCTCACCCGTGTCGACTCCCTCACCGGTGATTGGTACGACTGCTCGGCGCACATGGTGTGGGTCGGTGACCGCACGCGTCAGCTCGACGGCGCGCACCTCGAGTTTCTGGCGGGCGTCAACAACCCGGTCGGGGTCAAGGTCGGGCCGGACTGCTCCCCCGGCGAGGTGGTGGCCCTGTGCGAGCGGCTGAACCCG
This sequence comes from uncultured Acidimicrobiaceae bacterium, assembly GCA_963850185.1. Classification (GTDB taxonomy): domain Bacteria; phylum Actinomycetota; class Acidimicrobiia; order Acidimicrobiales; family RAAP-2; genus Bog-473. The sequence continues at coordinate 177,866 of CAWKKE010000013.1, read as the reverse complement.
GAGCGACTGGCGGGACGCCTCACGCTCATCACCCGCCTCGGATCCGACCGCATCACGGAGCTGCTCCCCGGCATGGTGCGCGCGGTCGAGTCGGAGGGCCACGTCGTCGTGTGGACCTGCGATCCCATGCACGGCAACACGTTCACCAGCGAGGGTGGCCGCAAGACCAGGCGCTTCGACGACATCATCTCCGAGCTGCGCTCGTTCTTCGACGTCCACCGTGACGAAGGGACCTGGCCCGGTGGCGTCCATGTGGAACTGACGGGAGACGACGTGACCGAGTGCCTCGGCGGCGCCGAGGAGATCTTCGAAGGGGACCTCGACGCCCGCTACACCACGACCTGCGACCCCCGGCTGAATGCCCGCCAGTCGCTCGACCTGGCCTTCCGCGTCGCGGAATTCCTGCGAACTTGATCCGCCGCCTCGTCCTCGCCCTGATCGTGACGGCCCTGCCGTTGCTGTCCCTGGTCACCGTCGCGGACACGGCGCCGGTGACGCCCGCCGCGGCCGCGGCGAACAGCCCCACGCCGGCCTACTGGCTGGTCGCTTCCGACGGCGGCATCTTCAGCTTCGGCGGTGCTCCGTACTACGGGTCGACCGGCGGCACGGTCCTCAACAAGCCCGTGGTGGGGATGGCCGCCACGTCGGACGGGGGCGGCTACTACCTGGTCGCCTCCGACGGGGGCGTATTCAGCTACGGGGACGCCGTGTTCTACGGCAGCACCGGCAGCATCCACCTCAACAAGCCGGTGGTCGGCATGGCCGTTGTGCCCGGTGGGGGCGGCTATTGGCTCGTCGCGTCCGACGGCGGCATCTTCAGCTACGGCGATGCGGCCTTCTACGGCAGCACGGGCAGCATCCATCTCAACCAGCCGGTGGTCGGAATGGCGGCCACGCCGAGCGGCAACGGCTACTGGCTGGTAGCCGCCGACGGCGGCATCTTCAGCTACGGCGACGCGAGTTTCCACGGCAGCACGGGCAGCCTGGTACTCAACAAGCCGATCGTCGGCATGATCACCGGTCCGGCCGGCGCCGGCTACTTCCTCGTCGCCTCCGACGGCGGCATCTTCAGCTTCGGCACGGCACCCTTCTACGGGTCGCTCGGCGGTCAGACCCTCAAGCACCCGATCGTGTCGGCGGCGGCCACACCGACCGGCAACGGCTACTGGTTCACCGACACCGCGGGACTGGTGTCGAACTTCGGGTCGGCCAACTACTACGGATCCGCGCCCGCCAATCTGTTCAGACCTATTGTCGGGATGGCTGAGGCGCCCGGCAGCACCGGTGCCTTCATCGGAGGGACCTACCCCTCAGGGACCTACGGCTATGACATCAGCACGTTCCAGTGCAACAGCCTGCCGGGGGGCGACCACCAGATCGGCATCGTGCAGGTGGACGGGAGCTCGTCGGGCAACACGAACTCCTGCCTGGCGTCGGAGCTGGCCTGGGCTGGTGGCGGCCTCAACCTGTACACCTATCTGACCTACGCCACGTCGACCACCAGTGAACCGGGCTGTGGCGGCGACACGTCGTGCAACGCCGGCTACCAGGCGGGGATCCACGCCTACAACGATGCGTTCAACGCCGGAGCTGGCTCCACCGCCACCCCTTGGTGGCTCGACGTCGAACCCGAACTCCCCCTCGATCGGAGCTGGTCGTCGAACACTGGGGAGAACCAGCAGTTCGTTCAGGGAGCCCTCAACGCCCTGCACGAGACGGAGGGGATCGCCGATGTCGGGATCTACGCCAGCCCGGGCGTCTGGAACAGCATCGTCGGGAACTTCGCTCCATCAGTCCCGTACTGGATGGCTGACTACCTCAGCCCGCCGAGCGGCCCCGGGTCCTGCGCGGACTACTCGAACTGGGTGAACAACCACGGGGCACAGTTGCCCGGCCCACCCGAGATCGTGCAGTACAACAGCGGCCCGGTCCCAGGTAGCCCAGGCAACTACGACGACGATTACGCCTGCTAGCCCCGCTCGGGGAAGCGTGCGCTACGAGTGGCGAGCACCGTTCGCCGACGCGGACGTCAACACGCTCCACGCCGAAGGCTTCGCGCACGCCGTGCTCGACACCGACTGGCGGAGCCAGGTTGAACGCCACAGCCTGGGTTGGGCCTGCGCCTTCGAGTCCGACCGCCTGATCGGGTTCGTCAACGTGGCCTGGGACGGCGGGGCCCACGCCTTCGTCGTCGACACCCTGGTCGCGTCCCGGAACCGACGCGCCGGCGTCGGCCGCGGGCTCCTCGGCCGTCGCGAACGCGAGAGAGCCGAGCCGCCGGCTGCGAATGGCTCCACGTCGACTATGAGGAGGAACTGCACGGGTTCTACGTCGGCGCGTGCGGCTTCGCGCCCACGCCGGCCGGACTCATCGCCCTGCGCTGAGCCGCCCGCCCGGTCACGACCGCGTCGCCAACAGGGTGCGCAGCCGCTGGGCGTTCTCCTCGGCCGGCGTGCCTGCGTCGAGGACCAGATCGATCCCGTCGGGGGAAACCCACGTCGACCGTGCCCGCTCGACGTGATCCCAGTTCAGCTCGTACCAGTTCGGGATGTGCCGCTGCCTCCCTTCGACGCGCGCCCGGTGCATTCCGGCGTCGCGGCACGTGGTCATGACGACCAGCGAGGGCACGCCCTCCTCGGCCGCCACGGCCCTGGTCCCGTCCACCTCGGGAGCGCGGGCCACGCCGTCGAGCACGACCGAGGTGCCCAGCCGGAGTTGGGAGCGCGCCAGGGCCCACAGCACCGACCAGCCGACACCGCGGTGCCCCCGGGTACCCATGGCGTCGAGCGCGTCCTGCACCTCGGCGAAGGGCCGCAGGCCACTCATCGCCCAGTCGTGGCCGAGCACGGGGGCCCCGAGGGCATGGCCCGCCACCTCCGCCATGGTCGATTTCCCCGAACCCGGCAGTCCGGTGATCAGGACAACCTGCATGGCCATCCCCCTCACGCCGCCGGACGTCACGCGGCCGGCAACTTCTCCCACACCGAGACGTGCGACCAGCTGTCGCTCGTGAACGGCTCGCGACGCCAACCGCTCCAGCGCTCGCGCAGACGCATGCCGCCGATGCGTGCCATGAGATCGAGCTCCGCCGGCCAGGCGTAGCGAAACGGCATGCTGAACGTCTCGGCCCGTCCCGCGCCGACCCAGTAGTGGTGCGAGACGCCGCGCTGCCGGGCGACGTCGATGGTGTCGAAGCCCACCCGGTCCGGTGTCACGTTGAACGCCAAGGCGGTCTCCCCCGGCGGCAGGCGGCGGAGCTGGGGTACCTGCACCTCGACCACGAAGCACCCTCCGGGCTCGAGGTGGCGACCGGCGTTCACGAAGCACGCCACCTGGTCGTCCTGGCTCGTCAGGTTCTCGATCGTGTTGTAGACGAGATAGGCCACTCGGAAGGTCCCCGCCACGACGGTCGTGGCGAAGTCGCCGATGGTCACTCCGATCGCCCCCGCGCCGGGCTTCGCCTGCAGCTGCGCCACCATGTCGGGCGACAGGTCGATCCCGTGTACCGGCACGCCGCGCGCGGACAAGGGCAGCGCAAGGCGTCCGGTGCCGATGCCCAACTCCAGGGCGGCGCCGTCTCCGGCGATCTCGGCCAGGAAGTCGACGGCCGCCGCGACCACGACCGGGTCGAACATGGATGACGAGTCGCGGTCGTAATTCTCGGCGATCTCACCGGCGAAGTAGTTCTTCGGCACGACCACACTGTGTCAGGCCGCGGCCGACCCTGCACCAACGCCCGGCGAGGGTCAGGCGGTCTTGACCACCAGCACGGCGCAGTCCGCACCGTGCGCAACCGAGTTCGGAACGCTGCCGAGATAACGGCGGGCGCCCTGCATGCCTTTGCTCCCGACGACGATCAGGTCCGCCCCCACCTCGGCCGCCGCGGCGAGGATCACATCGTCGGCGTTGCCCTGTGCGTCGTGGGCCTCGGCCGCAATGCCGTCCCCGTACTTCTCGATGGCGGCCCGAGCCACAGCCAAGGCCCCTTCCTCGGCCAGCGCGTGCCCGGCCCCACTGTCGACCAGCTCGACACCGGTGGCGGAGCCCATGCCGGACCGGGGGCTTCGAAAGGCCGTCACGATGTGCAGCTCGGAGCCCCACGAACGAGCCAGCTCGGCTGCCGCCTCGACGGCCTTGTCGGCGGTCGGCGATCCGTCCGTGCCGACCACCACTGTCTTGTACATCGCATCCACCTCTCTCCGTCGGCGTCGTCAGCGTACTCCGGTGGCCCGGATCCGCCCCGCTCAGCCTGCGAGCGCGCCGTAGGCCGCCTGCCAGAAGTCCACCATGTGCGCGGGCCGTTCCGGTGACGTCATCGCCCGCGTCGACAGCACAATCCCCGTCAGGCCGTGTTCGGGGTCGGTGGTCCATTCGGTGCCGGTGCCGCCGTTCCAGCCGTAGCCCGACGGCTCGGGCGGGGCGGCGCGCGACGGGCCGGGCGCCGCCATGCCGTAGCCCCAACCGCCGTGCGGTCCGAGGAAGAGGGGCGCCGACGCACGCTGCGCTGCGGTCAGGCGGTCACGGGTCATGGCGTCGACGGCTGCCGGCGACAGCAGCGGCTGGCCGCCGTGCCTCCCGTGCTCCACGATCATGGAGACGAAGGCCCAGAAGTCGTCCAATGTCGAGACGAGCATCCCCGCCGCATTGGCCATGGCCGGTGGTTCGTTCCACCAGCCGCCCTCCGGCGGGTCCAAGAGGCGCAGTCCACCGTCACCGTCCGGCATGTAGGCCGTGGTGAACCGCCCCTGCTTCTCCGCCGGCACGCTGAACGAGGTGTCCACCATCCCCAACGGCTCGAACAGACGCTCGCGCAGGAACACCTCGAGAGCCTGGCCCGTGGCCCGCTCGAGCAGGATCCCCAGTACCTGCGCGCCCGTGTTGTAGCGCCATTCAGCACCGGGCTGCTCCATCAGCGGCAGGGTGGCGAAGCGGGCCAGCCACTCGTCCGAGCCAAAAGGCGGCGGTGGCCACGGCGGCCCGAGGGTCATCAATCCGAGGTCAGCCTCAGCCTCCTGAATCGGGTAGGTGCCGGGCGGGGCCATGATGAGTCCGAACCCCAGGCGAAAGGTCAGCAGGTCCTCGACCGAGATGGCCCGTGCTGCGGCGACCGTGTCGTCCAGGGGACTCGCCAGGCTGCCCAGCACGCGCCGGTCCGCCAGTTCGGGCAGCAGTGCGTCGACCGGGTCGGAGAGGGACAACACGCCGTCGTCGACCAAGAGCATGGCTCCCGCAGCAGCGATCGGCTTGGTCAACGACGCGATGCGGAAGATGGCGTCGCGTCGCAACGGCGCCGGATGGTCGAGCGCCGCGTGCCCGAGTACCTCGACATGCACGTCGTCACCCCGGGCGACCAACGCCACGAGTCCCGGCACTTGACCACTCGCTGTGTGAGCGGCAAGACGGTCGTGCACCCCCCGCAACGCGGCCGGATCGAGGCCTGCGCTCACACGGCATCCGGCGGTGGCACTGTCATGCGCCGCGACGCTAGCGGTACCCTGCAGTCGTGGCGGTCTTCGGAGACGTCGAGAGAATGGCCTCGGCGCTCCCCGAGGTGAGCGAGGCGGCGCGGCACGCCAACCGGACCTGGTTCGTCGCCGGCAAGGCCTTCGCGTGGGAACGCCCGTTCTCGAAAGCCGACCTGAAGCGGTTCGGTGACACGCCCCCGCCGGCGGGCCCGATCCTCGCCCTGCGCACCGCCGATCTGGCGGACAAGGATGCCCTGCTCGCCGCGGGTACCAAGGGATTCTTCACCATCCCGCACTTCGAGGGCTACGCGGCAGTCCTCGTGCAACTACGAACGGTCACCAAGAAGCCCCTGCGTGAAGCGATCGAGGATGCCTGGCTTGCCTGTGCGCCCAAGACCCTTGCCCGCACCTTCCTCGACGGCACCTGAGTCAGCACCGGACCCGCCCTCTGGCCGCCTCGGCACCCCGGCCGAGTCGTTGAAGCGCAACAGCACGAAACGCCCCTCCGAGGGCATCCACTCCCACTCGGTCATGGACGCGTGCACAATGCGTACCCAGCCGCGCCGGTAGACCTCGGGCGCCACCCCGAGAAAGGCGATCATCGTCGCCTCGATCACCCCGGCGTGAACGGCCGCCACCACGAGCTCACCCGGGTGGTCCCGCACGATCTGCCGCACCGCGCCCGAGGCGCGCTCCACGAAGCCGGCCCAGCTCTCACCGCCGGGTGCAATGGGAGCGGTGGGGTCGACATCCCAGTTGGGGACGTCGAAGGTCTCGACCATCTCGCTCCACTCCATGCCGTCGGAGTCGCCCGGGTGCAGTTCGCAGAGGTCACAGCGTTCCCGGACCGGGCCCAGCGCCGTCGGGCCCGGCCCGACCACCGGCCGCAGGCGCTCGGCCGTTTCGACAGCCCGTGGCAACACGGAGGAATACAGCGCTGTGGCCTGGCGAAGCTCACCGCTCTCGTAGAGGCGGTCGGCCAGAGCGGCCACCTGGACCCGTCCCAGGTTGGTCAGCCCGGTGCAGCCTTTGGGCCCGCCGATGACGTGATTGCGATTGCACTCCGCCTCGCCGTGACGCACCAGCACAATCCGGGCCGCGCCCTCTTCGGACGGGAAGATCCGCAGCACGCCCGACTCGGCGCGAGCCTCGGCATTGCGCACCTCGTCACTCTTGCCCTCGTCTTCACCCACGGCTCCGCTCACGCGAGGTTCCCGACGAAGTGCTCCAGCTGACGCAGCGTGCGGCACTCCACCACATCGTCGCAGTGGGCCGCGTACTCCCCCACGATGGAGTCACCCGATCCCCAGTAGTCACGCGGCTCGGGGTTCAGCCAGTAGACCCGTCGCGCCCGCGCCTGCAGATCCTCGACCACCCAGGACGCCGAGGCGTGATAGTTGTTGCGCGCGTCGCCCAGAATGATGACGCTCGAGCGCGAGGTCACCTGGTCGCCCCAGCGCCGGTGGAACTCCGTCAGCGCGTGTCCATAGTCCGAGTGTCCGTCCACCCAGATCACGTCCGCCTCCAGGTTGATGCGGGCCACCGCCTCGGCCGGGTCGACCACGCCCTCGAAGAACCGTGTCACCTCGTCGATCCCGTCGACGAAGACGAAGCTGCGCACTTTGGAGAACTGCGAGGAGATGGCGTACACGAGGTGCAGGGTGAAGCGGGCGAAGCTCGCCACCGATCCCGAAATGTCCGCGATCACGAAGATCTCGGGTTTGGCCGGCCGCGGATGCCGGAAGCGCGGCTCAATCGGCACGCCGCCCGTCGACAGAGAGCGGCGCACCGTGGCCCGGAAGTCGAGTGGGCCCTTGCGTCCGTGGCGCCGCTTCCGGGCCAGGCGCACCGCCAGCTTCCGCGACAAGGGCTGGAGCACTCGTTGCAGCGTCGCCAGCTCCTCGCGGGTGGCGTGCATGACGTCGATGTCTTCGGGCAACGGCTTGCGGACCGAGCGCGCCAGCGCCTCCGCCCCGCGGTCCTCGACAAGGCGCCGACGGATCTCCGTCTCGACGGCGCGGCGGAACTTGTCGACGCGCGCCTTGAACTCGTCGGCGGCCAGGCGCTGCTCCAGGTCGGTCAGCGCGCCGCCGGCGGCGCCCGCCTGCGCCTGGGCCATCAGGCGCTCCAGCACCCCGTCCAGATCGAGGTTCCGCAAAGTGCGGTACAGGTAGTACGTTCCGCCGACCGGGCGACCGGGCTCCATGCCCGCGTAGCGGTCCACCGCGTTGCGGGCCACCATGTTCATGAGTCCGGCGTCAGCCGAGAGCAGCGACTTGAACAGCATGTCGGCCAGTTCCTCGGGCGTCATTCCCTCGCCGCCACCGCCGCCCTGCCACGATCGCCGCTGCCCCTGACCGCTCCCCTGTCCGGCGGCCTGCTCGCCCTCCGACTCGTCGCCCTCGAGCTCGTCGTCTTCGCCGTCGGCGCCCCCGCGTCCGCCAGTGCGTACGGCGAAGTACACCTCGAAAGCTGTCTCGAAGGCCCGCCAGTGCGAAGAGGACTTGACCAGCGTGGCCGCCAACGCGTACTTCAGCGCCTCGCGGTCCTCGAGCGGAATGTGCTTGACGGCCTCGGCGGCATCGAGATGCTCGGTGAGCGAAACGGGCAGTCCCGAACGGCGCAGCTCGGTGACGAACCCGGAGAGGAGGTCCAGCACGAACTCAGCCCGGCGAGACCGACAGCAGCTCCTTGGAGGCCCGCTCGATGTCGGCTTGATACTTCAAGAGGATGTGGAGTGTGTCCTTGGCCCCGGCCGCGTCGATCGTCTCCACGCCAAGCAGCACGAGCGTGCGGGCCCAGTCGATGGTCTCGGAGACCGAAGGCGCCTTGCGGAGCTCGAGCGTGCGCAGCGAGCGCACGATGCGCGCCACCTGGTCCGCCAGCTCCTCACTGATGCCCGGCACCTTGGTCCGGACGATCTCTCGCTCGCGCTCCAGATCCGGGTAGTCGATGTGCAGGTAGAGGCAGCGACGCTTGAGCGCCTCGGAGAGCTCGCGGGTGTTGTTGGACGTCAGGAACACCATGGGGAGCTGCGTCGCCCGCACGGTCCCGAGCTCGGGGATCGACACCTGGTACTCCGAGAGGATCTCGAGCAGCAGCGCCTCGGTCTCGAGCTCGACGCGGTCGACCTCGTCGACCAGGAGCACGACGGGCTCGGTGGCGCGGATCGCCTCGAGCAGCGGCCGCGTCAGCAAGAAGTCCTCCGAGAAGATGTCCTCCTCCAGCTCGGACCAGCTCGGGCCTTCCTCCTCGCTCTTGCCGTGTTCCCCGGCCTGAATCCGCAGCAGCTGCTTGCGGTAGTTCCACTCGTAGAGCGCCTTGGACTCGTCGAGCCCCTCGTAGCACTGCAGGCGGATGAGCCGGGCCCCGGTGAGCTCCGCCACCGACTTGGCCAGCTGCGTCTTCCCGGTTCCGGCGGGGCCCTCGACGAGCACCGGCTTCGCGAGCCGATCGGCCAGGAACACGACACCGCTGATCGACTCGTCGGCCAGGTAGCCCACATCGGCGAGGCCGCCCCGCACCGCGTCCAAGGACCCGAACCGGGGTGGACCGCTGTCCGGCAGGCCCAATGCTTCGTTCCCGTTGCTCACCGGCGTACCTGCCCGTCACCACGCACGATCCACTTCAACGTCGTCAGCTCCTTCACTCCCATCGGTCCACGGGCATGCAGCTTCTGGGTGGAGATGCCCACCTCGGCCCCGAGCCCCAACTCCTCACCGTCGACGAAACGCGTCGACGCGTTCACCAACACGGCGGCACCGTCCACTTCGGCCACGAAGCGGTCCGCCACGGCCACGTCGGAGGTCACGATCGCCTCGGAGTGGCCCGAGCTGTAGCGCGCAATGTGCTCAATTGCCTCGCCCACGTCGTCGACCATCCCGATCGCCACCACCGGTCCCAAGAACTCCGTCTCGAAGTCGCTCTCCAGCGCCGGCAGGGCATCGGGCACAAAGGCCCTGACGCGCTCGTCGGCCCGCATCTCGACGCCGGCCGCATCGAGCGAGTCCGCCATCCGGGGCAGGAAGTCAGCCGCCACGGCGGAGTGGACCAGGATCGTCTCGACCGCGTTGCAGACCCCGAAGCGGTGCGTCTTGGCATTGACCGCCAGCTCGTGCGCCATGGCCAGGTCCGCGGCGCCGTCGATGTAGATGTGGCAGTTCCCATCACCATCGAGCACGTAGGGCACCGTGGCATGCTCGATGAGCGATGCGATCAGCGCCCGTCCGCCGCGCGGGATCAGGCAGTCGATGAAGCCGCGCAATCGCATGAACGCGGTGGCCGTCTCATGGGAGGTGTCCTCCACCAGGGCGACTGCGTCTTCGGGCAGGCCGGCCTTCACCGCTGCCAGGCGCAGCAAGGAGACGATGGCCCGGTTGGAGTCGATGGCCGAGGAAGAACCTCGCAGGAAGGCGGCATTGCCGGCCTTGAGGCAGAGCCCGGCCGCGTCACTCGTGACATTCGGCCGGTTCTCGTAGATCACGCCCACCACGCCGAGCGGCACCCGCACCCGTGAGACCCGGAGGCCGTTGGGCCGCACCCACCCCTCCGTGATCTCCCCCACGGGGTCGGGCAGGCTCGCCACGCTGCGCAATCCCGCCGCCATGGCCCGCACGCGCTCTTCGGTCAGGCGTAGCCGGTCCCGGGCTGCCTCCACCATGCCGGCCGCCTCCGCGCGGTCCAGGTCGGTCTGGTTGGCCTCGACCAGCGATGCCCACTCCTGCTCGAGAAGGTCGGCCGAGAGCCGTAGCGCGTCGTCACGGACAGAGCTCGGGGCCTTGGCAACCGCCCGGGCAGCCGACTGGACGCGGCCCGCGAGCTGCTCCAACGCAGGTGAGGTCATCGGGTCAGGTTACAAGGACCAGATCGTCACGATGGACGACGACCTGGCTCCGGCGGCCGATCCACTCGGTGGCCCGCTCTGCGTACACCCGGACCAGGCCCTTGGCGAAGACTTCGCCGTCGGGGCCGGAGATCTCTACCGCATCGTCGGGCCGGAAGGCGCCGCTCGACCCCGTGACTCCCGCCGCCAGGAGGGAGCGCCCGCGGCCAGTGAGCGCGGACCGTGCGCCGTCGTCGACCGTGAGGCGGCCACTCGATCCCAGCGCAAAGGCGATCCACAACTTGCGGGCCGACAGGCGGCTCTCCCGGGCCCGGAATACCGTCCCGACGCCGGGTTCGTTCGCCAGGGCCGCCGTCACCACACCCGGGCGGGCGGCATCGGCAACGACCGTCTGCACGCCCGACCAGGTGGCGATCTTCGCGGCGGCCAGTTTCGACGCCATGCCGCCGCTCCCGACAGAGCTCCCTGGGCCACCGGCCAGACGCTCGAGTTGCTGGTCGATCTCCACGACCTCCTCGATGAGAGACGCTTCCGTGTCACGGCGCGGGTCGGCCGTGAGGAGGCCCGGAGTGTCGGTCAACAGCACGAGGAGCTGGGCACCGACGAGATGCGCCACGAGCGCGGCCAACCGGTCGTTGTCACTGAAGCGGATCTCTTCGTCCGCGACCGCGTCGTTCTCATTGACCACCGGCACAACGCCCAGCGCGGCGAGGTGGCGCAGCGTTCCGCGCGTGCAGGTACTGCGTGCGATGGACGAAGTCCAGCGGCGCCAGCAGGACCTGGCCGGCCAACACACCGTGCGGCTCGAATCCGTCCTGCCACATCCGCATCAAACGGTGCTGGCCCACAGCCGACACCGCCTGGAGCACAGCAGGGTCCGACGGCCGCTGTTTCCCGTTGTCGAGAGTGTCCCACCCGACGGCGATCGCACCGGATGAGACGACGACAACGGTGTGACCGGCGGCGCGGGCGGCGGCGAGCTCGCCGCACAACCGTCTGACCGTCTCGGTGGTGACCGAGGAGGAGCCGACCTTGACGACGGCGATCACCGGTCCGCATCCCAGGTGAACGTCATGGCGCCGACTGTGATCTCGTCCCCGTCACGGGCACCCGCCCGCGCCAGGGCGCGGTCGACCCCGAGACGGCGCAACCGCCGGACGACCTCGGCCTGCGCCCCTTCGTCGTTGAGGTCCGACAGCGCCACGGCCCGTTCCGCGGCGCGGCCCTGGACGATCCACTCCCCCGCTCCGGCTCGGAGCACTGCGACACCCTCCGGGGTCGGCCGGTGCACCACGATCTCGCTCGAAGACACCTCCACCGCCTCGGCCCGCATCTCCTGGACCAGAGGCGCGAGGCGTTCGACGAGTTCGCGCACGCCTGTGCCCGCGGCGACCGAGAGCACCATGTCACACGCAACTTCTTCGTCGGTGCCCAGGTCTGCCTTGCTGCCCACAATGATCGTCGGGCGTTCCAGGAGTTCGGGCTGATAGGCCCCGAGCTCCGACAGGAGGACGCGCCGCTGCTCGGTCGGAGAGACGCCACCGGCCTCGCGCGCACCGAGATCGAGGAGCACCACGAGGACCCGGGCACGCTCGATGTGACGCAAGAACTGGTGGCCGAGGCCCTTGCCCGCTGCCGCTCCCTCGACCAGGCCCGGGATGTCGGCCATGACGAACTCGGTCCCGTCGCGCACGCCACCGACGCGCACCACACCGAGATGCGGCTCCAGGGTGGTGAAGGGATAATCGGCGATCTTCGGCTTCGCGGCCGACACGGCCGAGATCAGCGTCGACTTACCGGCATTGGGGAATCCGACGAGGGCCACATCGGCCATGAGCTTGAGCTCCATGTCGAGCCAGAACTCCTGCCCCTTCTCGGCCTGCTCCGCGAAGGCCGGGGCGCGGCGGCGGTTCGAGAGGAAGCGTGCGTTCCCGCGGCCGCCCTGACCGCCTTCGGCAACCATGAACCGGGCGCCCTCGTCGGCGAGATCGCACACGACCGCGCCGCCGCGCTCGCGCACGACGGTGCCCACCGGAACGGGCACCACGAGGTCCTTCCCCCGGGCCCCATGCCTCTTGGAACCCGAGCCGTGCACGCCGTCAGTGGCGCGACGGAACGGGTGGTCACGGAAGCCGAGCAGCGAGGCTTCGTTCACCGACGCCACGAGCCACACGTCCCCGCCGTGACCGCCGTCGCCGCCGTCGGGTCCACCACGGTCCACGTGGGCCTCCCTGCGCCACGACACAGCCCCGGCTCCCCCATCTCCGGCACGTGCGTGCAGTTGGGCCTGGTCGACGAAGCCGGGCATGAAGATGCAGCTTACGGGGCCATGACCCAACCCCCCGACCCAGTCGGCGCCGACCATCCTCTCCTTCGCCGGAACCGTCACGCCAAATTCGAGGTGCGAGCGGGCGGCGTCGATCTCGGTCAAGGACCCGGCTCGCTCTCCGGATGCGAGCCGGTCCTCGCAATTTTGTCTACGACGCGAGGAGTCGGCGGGCGCGCTGGCCCACCTCGGACCGGGCGCGTGCGCCGTCGACGGTCGTGCACTGTTCTGCCGCGACGACGTGCCTGCCACCGACCCAGACGTCGGTCACCAGATAGCCGGCTCCCGCCCAGACCAGGTGACCGAGCAGCTCCGCATCGCTCATGGCCGGAGTGAACCGGGCGTCGTCGGTGCGCAAGCGGATGAGATCCGCCGGGCGCCCTTTCTCGAGTGCGCCCACGGCGAGCCCGAGCGCCTCTGCGCCGCCACGAGTGGCGAGGCGGAGAGCCGCCGCCGAGCTCAGAACGTCCGGATCGCCCGCAACGGCACGAGCGAGAAGCGGTGCCAGCCGCATCTCGTCCCAGAGATGCAGGTCGTCGTTGGAGGCCGGCCCGTCGGTGCCGAGGCCAACCCGGACCCCGCGGTCAATCAACGCCCGCAGGGGTGCGATGCCCGAGCCCAGCTTGCCGTTGGAACCAGGACAGTGCGCCACGGCCACATCGTGCTCGGCCAGCAACGACAGATCCGTGTCGTCGAGCCAGACCGCATGAGCGGCCAAGACCCGGCCGTCAAGGACCCCCTCTGACGCCAGGAGCGCCGGTGCGCTCATGCCGTAACGCTCCTGCACCACCCTGCACTCGGCCACCGTTTCAGACAGGTGGATCTGCAACAACGCGTCGCGCTCCCGCGCCTCCGACGCGATGGCCCGGAGCCCCTCCGGGGGCACCGTGTAGGCGGCGTGCGGACCGAAACCAATCTGGACGAGCTCGTGTTTCCCGGCCGTCGCGTCGACCACCCCGCAGGCGTCGGCCAACAGCGCCTCCCAGGTGCTCCCCGGGCCGGCGTCGGGCACGTCGAAGATGGCCGGCGTGTACACCGTGCGGATGCCGGCATGGAGTACCGCATCAACCACGGCGGCCGGATGCCGATATTGCTCGCACGTCGTGGTGATCCCGTTGCACAGAAGCTCGTGAGCCCCGAGTGACATGCCCCAGTACACGTCTTCGTCCTGCAGTCGGGCCTCGCGTGGCCAAACGGACTCGTGCAACCAGCGCTCGAGCGGGAGCCCGTCGCCTGCACTGCGCAGGAGCGTCATCGGCGAGTGGGCATGGCAGTTGACCAGCCCAGGCATGAGCAATCCGCCAAGCCGGCGGACCTCGGTCCCGGAGGCGGGCGGGACCTGCCAGGGATCGCCGACCCACGAGATGAGGCCGCCGTCGATCTCGATGGCGCCCGGCGCCAGCACGGTGTCAGAGCTGTCGACGGTGAAGACGGCATCGGCCTCGAGCCGTACCGTCATGGTGCGCCGACGTACAGCCGGCCAGAGAGAAGGCGCGAGACCCGAACGGCCTCGCCACCACCCTCGGCCGCTACCTCCGCGTTGCCCTCGGGATCATGCTCGCCCACGTGGGCCACGACGCCGGGAGTGAAGCCGCCCGCATCGAGCAGCGCCAGCGGACCGAGGTTCAATTCGACCTTCGTCGATGCCGCAGGGCCGCACGCATTCGCCGCGTTCCACCTCGGGCTGCGCCGCTGTGTTCAGTCATGGCAGTGGTCGGAGGACGGCGGCACGTCGAGAGCCGGGTTCTTATCGAAGAAGCCGGCCGGGAGGAGGGTGAAGCCCGTGTATTCCACGGGCATGACAGGCCAGTCCTCGGGCCGCGGAATGTGGGTGACGCCGAAGGAATGCCACAGCACAATGTCGGTGTCGACGATGGGCCGATCCTCTGCCGTCCAGGTCGGCAAGCCGGCATGGCCGTGGTGCTGGTTCGGGTAGTCCCCCGCGGCACGCCGCTCGTCGGGATCGAAGGGCGTGACCCACAGGTTGTGCGATGCGAAGGTGGCGCGACGACCGACACTCGAGGTGGGGTCGGCCAACAGCGTCGGCGTGGCGCCAGGCAGCAGTTTGTAGGCGGTCGCTTCCCCCACTCTGTTCCGTCGGGACGGGTTGGCAATGCGCCAGGTGCGGCTGCGCGACGCGTCGACGTCGCGCCGAGCCTCGAGCTCGCTCTCCAGCAGCGTTTTCGTTGTTCCGAAGGCGTTTCCCCAGGGATTCTCGGGGCTCCCCGGCGCGCCCGTGGGGACGGCGTCGACCTCGTACACCTCGTTGTGTGGGCCGTCGACCTGCATGTCGAGCCGGACGTTGAACAGGTGCTGGTGGTAAGGCGCCGCCAGCCCCGGGGCAATCATGCTGGCATGGCCTCCCGCGTCGCCGTCGGCGACGGCCATGGTGGACATGATCCCCGTCAGCTTCACCTCGAGCTGCATGGAGCCGTCGAGGTAGAAATACCAGTAGAACCCGTACTCGTAATTGCCCACCGTGGCGATTGAGCTCACTACGAGGCGACGCGACCGCCGTACCTCGGTGCGCCCCGAAACCATGTCGACGTGCTTCCAGAGGATGCCGTAGTCCTCTTCGTGCATGCAGATGGCGTTGGCGCGCGTGCGGGGCTTGCCGCGCTCGTCGGCAAAGACGTCGTCGAAGTAGCGGATCTCACCGAGGCAGTCGCAGCCGAGGGTCAGTGAGTTCGCCATGCGACCCAGGCCCCATTCGCCCGCATCGAACGCGCTCTTCCACGAATGCATGGGACCCGGATGTCCGTATGGGACGACCATCTCGCTCACCGAAGCCCGGTAGAGGATGGGGCGGATCCGCCCGCCGTCCTCGTACCCCACCGTCCACAGCACGAGTCCTTCCAGTGGATCCATCCCGATGCGCAAAGACCACTTCTGCCAGCGCACGAGGTTGCCCTCCACCTCGAAGCTCGGGCCCTCGGGCTGAATGATCTCCAACGGTTTGAGATCCGTTCGTAGAGGCCCGTTGTGCTCGGGGTAGTAGCTCCCATGCTCGGAGGGCAACGGCACCACCCCCGTGTCCAGCACTTCGAGCACCTCGCCCCGGCCCATGTCCACGAAGGCAATCAGTCCCTCGAGCGGGCGGGCGTAGCCGTTGTCCTCCTTGCCGTCGCGCAGGTAGGCCAGACAGCGGGTGATGCGTCGGCCCTCTTCGTGGCCGAGCCCGAAGGTGCCGGCCGGCCAGGGATCGATCTGCACCAGTGACCGGTCGACCACGCCGCGACGGTCCAGCGCCGCATTCCAGTCGGGATTGTCGTGGAGGGCGACCAGGACCATGATCGACTCTTCCATCTGGAGTGGCGGCCGGACGTCGCGCACGATCTCCCAGCGATCGATCTTGCCCCGGGTCACCGACACAATGGCTTCCACCACGTCGGCCTCGGGACCTTCCAGCAGCACCATGCGGAGGCGGCGGTCGACCGTCACATCCTCACCGGCGTCCACGGCACGCACCATGTCCTTGGGGGGCTCGGCCAGACCGATGTAGGCGAAACGCAGGACGTCGTTGGGCACCGCGGCGCGGCCGCTCGCGAACACGATCTCGCGCGCCGCCGTGATCTCGTCCCCGGTGAGGGGTGCCAGTGGGTGCAGGTTGGGGGAAGCAGGCGAGGAGGGCATGTCCGGCCGATGTTATGCGCCGGTCGGTGGGTGAACCTCTACGATCAGCTCATGGAGGCTGCCGCGGAGCGGGCGGAGCACAGCGCCCGGGAACTCGTCAGGCGCCTGGGGATCGATCACCACGACGTGCTCGTGCTCCTTGGGAGCGGGCTCTCCGGTGCAGCCGAGGTCCTGGGTGCCGGCGAGGAACCCGTCCCACTCGACACGCTGCCCTACTTCCCGCCCTACACCGCAGGGGGGCATCGCGCCCATGCGTGGTCGGTCGACCTCGGGGGGCTTCGGCTCCTCATTTTGGGCGGTCGGTGCCACCTGTACGAAGGTCTGACGCCCGTGGAGGTCGTCCATCCCCTGCGGACCGGCATTGCCGCCGGGTGCAGCACGGTGATCCTCACCGCGGCCGCCGGAGGCATCCGGGACGACCTCGTCACCGGGTCGGTCATGGTCGTCGAGGATCACTTGAACCTGACCGGGCGCAGTCCCCTGTTGGGCCCCGAATTCGTCGACATGGCCGATGCCTACGATCCCCGCCTCCGCTCCGTTGCCCTGGCGACGGCAGAACCGGGCGCCTCGGCCCTGGCTGCACGGCCGGGTATCTACGCCCAGCTCCCCGGGCCGCAGTTCGAAACGCCGGCCGAGATCCGGATGCTGCGCACCGCGGGCGCCGACGTGGTGGGCATGTCGATGGCGCTCGAGACCATCGCCGCCCGCCATGCCGGGGCACGGGTCCTCGGGCTGGCGCTCATCACGAACCCGGCTGCGGCCGCTGACACGACGATTCAGGTTGCGGCCATCGCCGAGGTCGGTACCTCCGCCGTGCCGGCCGTGGCCGAAATCGTCCGCCACGTCGTAGGCTCGCTGGCGTGAGCGATCCTGCCAGGCCAACCGGTGTGGACCACGTGGCCATCAACGTCGGCGACGTGCCCGCTGCCATCACCTTCTACACCGAGACCATCGGGCTGGTGCAAAACCACACCCGTCCCGACTTCGGGTTCCCAGGTGCGTGGCTGGACACCGCCAACGGCCAACAGGTCCATCTCATCGAGGCCGGCGTGCCGAACAACCTGGGCCAGCACTTCGCCCTCGCTTTCGAGGATCTGGGCGCCGCGGTCGCCGCGCTGCGGGACCGGGGCGTGAATGTGACGGACCCGACGGACGTGGGGGCAACCGGTCGCCAGCAGGCATTCACCGTCGACCCATGGGGTAACGCCATCGAACTGCATCAGCGCGCCTGAGTAGGCTGCGCCGCCGATTAGTCCGTGAGCACGCTCACGTGCTTGCGACCCCGTCGCTCGCCAAACTTCACGACACCCTCCGCGGTCGCGAACAATGTGTCGTCGCCGCCGCGTCCCACGTTCACGCCGGGGTAGACCTTCGTGCCCCGCTGACGCACCAAGATGGAGCCGGCGGTCACAGCCGTGCCGTCGAAGCACTTGACGCCGAGGCGCTGTGCGTTGGAGTCGCGCCCGTTCCGGGTCGACCCGCCGCCCTTGGTCTTTGACATTTCTCGAACTCCCGAATCTCAGCCGGCCGCCGTAATGGCGGTAATCTCCAGCGTGGCGTAGTGCTGCCGGTGGCCCCACCGGCGGCGCTGGTTGGACTTGTTCTTGTAGGTCATGGCGTTGATTTTGGGGCCCTTCTCCTCGCCCACGACCTTGGCCGTCACGGATGCGCCGACCAGCTGTTCGGGGGTTGCCAGCACGGTCGCGCCGTCGACCACGAGGACGGGTTCGAGCGACACCTCCGCGCCGACGGGCTGCCCGAGCAACTCCACGCGGACGCGCTGGCCTTCGGCCACACGCTCCTGTTTTCCTCCGGACCTGATGACGGCATACATAAGGGCGAGATCCTAGCGCAGGACCGAGTCGTCCAGGGTCACGCCCCGGCCTCCGCAGACGGCACATTCGGTCGACAATGTCTCGAGCAGGCCCTCCGAGACCCTCTTTCGGGTCATCTCGACCAGGCCGAGCTCGGAGATGTCGAAGACCTGGGTCCTGGTCTTGTCCCGGGCCAGGGCGTTGCGCAGCGCGGCGGCCACCTTGTCCCGATTCTCCCGGATCTCCATGTCGATGAAGTCGATGACGATGATGCCGCCGATATCCCGCAGTCGGAGCTGGCGAGCCACCTCTTCGGCCGCCTCGAGGTTGTTCCGGTAGACCGTCTCCTCCAAGTTGGTCTTCCCGACGTTCTTCCCCGTGTTCACGTCGATGACGGTCAGCGCCTCGGTGCGCTCAATGATCAGGGAGCCACCCGATGGCAGCCACACCTTGCGGTCCAGCGCTTTGTGCAGCTGCTCGTGCACGTGGTACCGCTCGAAGATGGGCAGGCCCTCGACCTCGGGGTCGTAGTACTCGACCCTGTCGGAGAGTTCCGGACTCACGGCCCGTACGTAGTCCCGGACCTGCTCGAAGAGCGCCAAGTCGTCGATCACCACGCCCCGATACTCCGGGTTGAGCTCCTCGCGCAGGATCCGGACGGACAGCTCGGGCTCGCGGTAGAGCAGGCCCGGGGCATCGGACCGCTTGGCCTCGGCCTCAATGATGTTCCACTGTTCCAGCAGCGTCGTGACGTCCCGCTGGAGTTCCTCGGCCGAGACGCCCTCAGCCGCCGTCCGGACGATCATGCCGTGTCCGGCGGGCTTGACCTCGTCGATGATGCGACGCAGCCGGCGCCGTTCGTTGTCGCCCAAACGCTTGGAGATGCCGAAGGCACTCGAATTCGGGACCAGGACGGCGAAACGGCCGGGGAGCGAGACCTCCTGGGTGAGGCGGGCGCCCTTGGCCCCTATGGGGTTCTTGGTGACCTGGCACAGAATGGTCTGGCCCGCCTTGAGGACGTCCTCGATCCGCGGTTGCTGGGAGGCCCCACCCTCGATGTCCTCGCGGTCGTAGCGGACGTCACCTCGGTAGAGAACGGCGTTCTTGGGGATACCGATGTCGATGAAGGCGGCCTCCATGCCCGGCAGCACGTTCTGCACCCGGCCCCGATAGACGTTCCCGTCGATCTGGTTGGTGTCGTCGGCGGACCGGGACACGTAGTGCTCCACCAACGACCGCCCCTCGAGCATGGCGATCTGGGTCATCTCCGGCTGGACGTGGACACAGACCAGGTACCGACCCACCTGCTTCGACTTGCGGTCCCGGCCGGAGCGACGCCGACCGCGGGAACGCCGGGCATCCGCGTCGCTTTCAGCCGCTTCGGTCTCTTGCACCTCGGTGCCGCCCTGCTTCGGAGCAGACGCCTCGGGCCGCTTGAGCGGCACCACCTGGGCCGCCGCCTTGGGCGGCGGAGCGGCGGCAACGACCGGCGGTGCGGGCCTGGTGTCTCCGATCTTTGGCTTCGGTCTCGGAGCGGGGCGCGACCCGTCGGGAGGGCTAGTGCTGCCGCTGCCCTCCGGTTGCTCCGGAGGGTGACCCTCCGGGCTCTGGCTGAATTCCGTCTCGGACATGAGGGAAAGCCCTCCTCGCGTGCTGTGTCGCGTCGCCATCGGTCCCGGGCTCGCTCACAGTGAGCGGCTCGAACCGAGCGCCATCGCGTTCGATCCATTGATGCGTTCGACAGGCCCATCCCGGCACCGCGGGGGTGCCCAGAGCCGCTACCAGGTCGCCTGGGCGGACACCACGCGGATGCGTGGCCAATTCCGCCCGGACATGACCGTTGGGGCTGGTCAAGGACAGTGTCCGGATGGCCGGGCGGATGTCGTCCTCTGTCTGACGACCCTTCCGCTCCCGCGTCACCGTCAGCATGGGAGCAGCGAGCATCTTCTCAACCCGCTCCTGCAGCTCCTCATCCCGCACTCCGAGCACCTCCAGCTCCCAATCGCACGATGCTACCTCCTGTTGAAGCGAACCCTCCGCGTCTGCGATGAGGGCTGCTGCCTGGACGACGATCCCTTCGGGCAGCAGCACGCTCAGCGCGGCCGGGAGCTCGGCCAGTGGCGTCTCACCTGGTCCGGCCGGCTCGAGGCGCAGGTCGAGGTACTCGCCGAGCGACTCGCAGCCCGTGGGCAGGGCCAGTCCGAAGCTGACCAAGGGGTGGGGCACGAAACCCTGCGAGTACGCCAGTGGCAGCTTGCTGCGGCGCAACGCCCGCTCCCACATCCGGGCGACGTCCCGGTGGCTGGTGAACCGGACCTTCCCCGTCTTGGTGAAGCGAAGGCGGAGGCGGCGCTGACCCTCAGGGGACACGGCTGACCAGGCGGACCGGGATCCTGTCCCCGACGCTGAGGTCCTGGCCGGTGCCCTGGCTGCCACCGGCCGGAGGAACCGGCGACGCCACCACGTGCTCGAGCCCGAAGCCGGTGCAGGCGCCGCAGTCGTAGCAGGGGGTCCAGCGGCAGTCCTCGACGGCCACGCTGGCCAGCGCGTCCTGCCAGTCCCCCCAGAGGAAATCACGGTGCAGGCCGGCTGAGATGTGGTCCCAGGGGAGAGCCTCGTCGGCGTCGCGGTCCCGATGGCACACCTCTTCGACGCTGAGCCCTTCGGCGGCCAGAGCGGCCTCCCAGAGAGACAGGTCGAAGCGCTCGGACCACTCCTGAAAGGTGCCGCCGGCCCGCCACACGCGCTCGATCACGGCACCCATGCGGCGGTCGCCCCGGCTGGCCAACCCTTCCGCCACAGAAGCAGCCGGCTCGTGCCAGCGGATCGTGAGGCCGCGGGTACGCCGGGCCTCGTCGCGGAGCAACGCCACCTTGCGCTCGAGCTCGGCCACCGTGTCCTGTCCGAACCACTGAAAAGGCGTATGCGGCTTTGGTACGAAGCCGCCGACGGAGGCGACCACCGTCACCCCTTTGTGATACTTCCGGCCGATCTCAACACAGCGCGCACCGAGCTCGGCGATGCCGAGCACGTCCTCGTCGAGCTCGGTGGGCAGGCCGATCAGAAAATAGAGCTTGACCCGACGCCAGCCCTGGCTGAAGGCGGCATCGACGGCGTTGTAGAGATCCTCTTCGGTGATCAGCTTGTTGATGATCGTGCGCATCCGCCAGGTCCCGCCTTCGGGCGCAAAGGTGAGCCCGGTGCGACGCACCTTCTGGATCTCCGCCGCCGTCCCCACGGTGAAGGCGTCCACCCGCAACGACGGGAGACTCACCGAGACCCGCCCGCCGTGATCGGGGTCGTCGACGATGTCGCGCACCGTGTCCTCAATCCCCGAGAAGTCAGCCGAGGACAGGGACGTCAGGGCCACCTCGTCGTGGCCGCTCCACTCCAGGCCGCGTTGCACCATGTCGCGCACCTGGGCCGCGGGGCGCTCGCGCACGGGCCGCGTGATCATGCCGGCCTGGCAGAATCGGCAGCCCCGAGTGCAGCCCCGGAACACCTCGACGTTGAGACGGTCGTGGACCACCTCGGTCAGCGGGACGAGCGGCCGGGCCGGGTACGGCCAGTCGGCCAAGTCGCTGATCGTCCGCTTGGCCACCTCGGCCGGCACGTCAGACGAAGTGGGGACGGTAGAGGTCAGACGCCCGTCCTCGAACGACGCGCGGTACAGCGCAGGCACGTACACCCCTTCCACCCCTGCCAGCGCGTGCAGGAGTGCCGAGCGGTCGCGCGCCTCGGGCGATGCTCCGTCCAACCAGGCCGCCATGACCTCTGTGATCTCCCCGACCACCTCCTCACCGTCGCCGAGGACGAAGGCGTCGATGAAGTCCGCCAATGGCTCGGGGTTGAAGACGCAGTGACCGCCCGCCACGACGAGGGCATCGGCGCCGCCCCGGTCGCGTCCACGCAGAGGTAGGCCGGCCAGATCGATCATGTTCAACAGATTGGTGTAGACGAGCTCAGCCGACAGGTTGAACGCCAAGACGTCGAAGGCGGCCGCCGGAAGATGCTGCTCGACGCTGAAGAGCGGGATCGCCGCCGCCCGCATGGCGGCCTCCATGTCGACCCAGGGGGCGTAGGAACGCTCGGCCAGCGCGTCAGGACGTTCGTTGAGGATCTCATAGAGGATCTGCAGCCCTTGGTTGGGCAAGCCGATCTCGTAGGTGTCCGGGTAGAGGAGCAGCCAGGCAACGGCGCCCGCAGCGTGGTCCGGATACACAGACCCCTGCTCACCCCCGATGTACCGGGCCGGCTTGGAGACGGTGGGCAGGATGCGCTCGATCTGCGGCCAGAGGGAATCCATTCGTGACAACCCTACGGGACGCTCAGCCACCGCCCGTCGTGGTGGAGGTCGTCGTACTCGCACCCCCGGCGGCTGGCGCGGTCGTCGTGGTGGTGGTCGGCGTCCCCACCGGAGGGTTGGACGCCGGCGCCGTCAGGCTGCCCGGGCTGGCCGGAGTCGGCGTCTTGACCGAGGCGGTCTCGGGATTGGCGAGGATGTAGTCGAAGATGTTGCGCACCAGCGGGGCGGCAGCATCGGCTCCGTAGCCGCCCTGGTCGATGACAGCGAGGACGACGTACTGGGGGTTGGGGTTGGGTCCGAAGGCCACGAACCAACTGTTCGGCTCCTCCCCGGCCTCGTTCGATGCAGTTCCCGTCTTGCCCGCCAGGTTCCACGAGGCCGGGAAACCCTGGAAATCCGCGTAGGCCGTCCCGGTCCGATTCGAGATCACGCCCTCGAGCCCTTGGAGGATGGCGCTGTAGTTGGCCGGCGAAATGGTGACGTGCCCGGTCACTTGCGGATCGATCTTCTTGATCACCTTGCCGGTCGTCGGATCGACGACTTCGGAGGCGACCTGCGGCGCGTAGCGGGTGCCCCCATTGGCGAAGGTCGAATAGGCCACCGCCTGCTCAATGGGCGTCAGCACTGTCTCACCTTGACCGAAGGCCATCTCGATGTTGTCGCCCGTGAACCAGGACGCCCCGTAGGGGAAGGCCTTCGGTGCCTCGGCGTGGAGCTTGCCCCGGGTCAGGTAGCTGTCGACCCGCCCCTGGGCCTCGCCGGGAAGGTCGACGCCGGTGATCGTCCCCTCTCCGTACGAGGTCGCCTCGTTCTGAATCGGAGTCGTCCCGAACTTCGACTGTTGCTCCCAGAACATTTCGCCCAGGTTGTAGAAGAACGAGTCACTCGACACCGTGAGCGCCCCCGTGATGTCGTACTGGCCGCCGCTGTCGCCCGGGTCGTCGTGCAACGTGCACCCGGTGTCGTTGTTGACGCCGACTGCAGGGCAGCCCTGAATCTTGAAGGTCCCGGTGTCGTCGTAGGGCGTGGTCGGAGCGATCAGGCCGTCCTGGAGCGCGGCCGTGGCCGTGATGAGTTTGAAGGTCGAGCCTGGCGTGTACTGACCCTCGATGGCCTCGTTGTTCTCCGCCCCGCTCTGCTGCAGCGCGGTGAAGTTGGCCGAGGAGATGCCGCCAACCCACTCGTTGAGGTCGTAGGTGGGATAGGAGGCCATGGCGAGGACCTGGCCGTTCTGCGGGTTCAGCACGATGGCCGCGCCGTTGGGTGCCGAAGGAAGCCGCCCGCCGTCGACCTGGTCGGGTGTCTTGCGGTCAGCCAGGATCTGCGCCTGTAGGTCGTTCTGCACCGCCTGCTGCAGTCCGTTGTCGACGTTGAGCACGACGGTGTCCCCGATCTGCGGCGCCGTGGAGCTCAAGGTGCCCACCACATTGCCACTGGCGTCGACCGACAGGGCCTGGCGACCCGGCACTCCCTTCAGGTAGGGCTCGTACTGTGCCTCGATCCCAGAGACGCCGATTTGGCTTCCCTGGGTGTAGCCGTCGTTGGGGTGCGCAGCCAGGTAGCTGCTCGTGATGTCACCCACGTAGCCAAGGACGTGCGTGGCAGTGGTCCCGCCCTGCGGATAGGTGCGCTGTGCGACCGTCTGGACCGTGACGCCGGGGTACTCCGATTGGTTCGTCTCGAGGAACTGGACGGTGTCCTGTGACACGCCGACCGCGACGGGCACCGGCTCGTACGGGCTGTACTGATTGTTGTTGATGGACGCCTGCACCTGCTTGGGCGTCTGGCCGACCAGCGCCGCCACCATGCCGACGATGGCGGGATTCTGCATCGCCTCTGCCCGCGACAACAGGATCTCCTCCTGTGGAGTGTTCGACACGAGCACGGTCCCGGCGCGGTCGACGATTTCGCCTCTGGGAGCGGCAACGCTTACGACGCGCACCTGATTGCGCGTCACGTTCGCCGCGTAGCTCTTCCCCTCGACCACCTGCAGGGTCCATAGACGGAGGACGAGCACGCCGAAGAGAAGCAGCACCACGACCCCGACGATCCGCAGGCGGAGATTGGGCCGGGCCTCTTCCTCTTCGGGTGAGCCGACGATGGATGCGACGTTGACGCTCTTGCGCGGCCGCATGCGCGGTCCGCGGGCGTTGCCGCGCCACGAGGTGCTCTTCGCCGGGCGCGTCGACGGCTTGGGGTGGAGCCGGTCGCCGCGGATCGGGTGACGGAGGGTCCGCTTCACCAGGCTCTGCTGTCGGCTTGGGCGGAGACGAGCGAGCGGCGATGGCCCTCCCCGGCGAGGGCCCAGCGCATCAGCCGGCTGACCGGGAGGACCAGGACCAAGCTCGAGATGCCGATCACCAAGAAGAGAGCGAGGAAATTCACCTGCACCATTTCACCCTGTCCGAGTATCGCTCCGAGCACGGCGAACAGCATGTCCGCTGCGATGCTCCCCGCGACCGCGGCCACTGGCTTGAGCCAGGTGGCACGAGGGTCCGCCGCCGTGGTCAGGGACCCGACGGCATAGCCGAGCACGCACCCCACCAGGGCGGACAGGCCAAAAGGCGTCGGAAGGACCAGGTCGAAGGCCAATCCGGACCAGAACCCGACAATGGCACCTGTCTCGGGCCCATCGAGCAGAGCGGCCGTGATGGGCAGCAGCCAGAGCAGATCTGGGTGGGTCCCCCTGATGCGCAAGGCCACCATCACCGTCTGCTGGACCATCAGCACGAGGAAGATCACCAGTGCCACCCGGATCATGGAGCGCCCGGTCACGTCGAGGGCACCCACTGCACGACGTCGACATAGGCCAGTTGGCTCAGGTCGGCCGCCGGGTCGACGTCGATGGTCTCCTGGCTGGCGCCGGCCGAAGTGTGGAACGTCCGCACGGTGGCCACAGGGATTCCCGGCGGGAAGGACGCGGCATTGAGACTGCTCGTGAACATCGGTTCACCCTTTTTGAGCGGGGTGTGCGGCGCCACCAGGTCTGCCGTCATGGAGCTCGACGGACCCTGGCCGTCGACGATGCCCAAAAGCTGATTGCCGAACGTCACGTCGACCTTCGACTGCCCGTCGGTAACGAGCTGGACGACCGAAGTGTGATGGAAGGACTGGATCACCTTGCCCACCAAGCCTCCGGCACCGACGACCGGATAGCCCACGTCGACCCCGTCGGCGCGACCCTTGTCGAGCGTGATGGTCGCGGTGAAGTTGGACGAGTACTCGTCCTGGGTCTGGGCGGTGACCGTGGGCAGCGACTGCAAGAAGGGGAGGTCCTGCAAAGCCGTGATCTCGCGCAGTTGGTTCTTCTCGAAGCCCTGCTCCAGTTGCGCTGCCCGCAGCTCGCCGATGGTTCTCTCCAACCGCTCGTTCTGGGCTTGCACGGATCCGTAATTGAAGGCACCGGCGAAGAAGTTCCCGATGGGGCTGATGACGTCCAGCACACCTTGACGCAAGGGCGCATACACGTCGTTGGCGACCGACTTGACGCCGGACGTGAGGCTGTGGGTCCGTGTGTTTTGGTCGAGCGAGATCAGCGACAACGAGAGAACGACGAGAATGATGACCGTCAGGGTGCGGCGGGACCGCCGGGACCGAGGCACCCAGGAGAAACCGGTCGATCGATCAGCGAGTGGAAGTGGTGATCAACACCCGCTTCAGCGCTTCGAACTCCTCCAGGCACTGGCCGCTGCCGATGGCGACGCAGTTCAGCGGGTCCCTGGCCACCACGATGGGCATCCCCGTCTCGTGCTGGAGACGGGACTCGAGTCCGTGCAGGAGCGCTCCCCCACCAGTGAGCACGATCCCCTGCTCCATGATGTCCGCCGCCAATTCCGGGGGCGTCCGGTCCAACGTCACCTTCACGGCGTCGATGATGGCGGACACCGGCTCCTCGATAGCCCGACGGATCTCCTCGGTGGAGACCACGATCGTCTTGGGTAGACCGCTCACGAGGTCGCGACCGCGGATCTCCGCGTGCAGCTCTTGCTCCAGCGGATAGGCCGAACCGAGTGTGATCTTGATCTCTTCCGCGGTGCGCTCTCCGAGCGCCAGGCTGAACTCCTTCTTCACGAAGGAGACGATCGCCTCGTCGAGCTCGTCGCCACCGATCCGCACCGACTGGCTGGTAACGATGCCGCCGAGGGAGATGACGGCGACCTCAGTCGTCCCACCGCCGATGTCGACCACCATGTTGCCGGTCGGTTCGTGCACCGGGAGGCCCGCCCCGATGGCTGCCGCCATCGGCTCTTCAATGATGTAGGCGCGGCGCGCTCCGGCGTATTCGGCCGCCTCCATCACGGCGCGGCGCTCGACACCGGTGATGCCCGACGGCACGCAGATCACCATGCGCGGCTTGGCAAAGCGGCGCTGATGCACCCGATGGATGAAGTACCGCAGCATCTTCTCGCAGATCTCGAAGTCGGCAATGACGCCGTCCTTGAGCGGCCGGATGGCCTGGATGTTCGACGGCGTACGCCCGATCATCCGCTTCGCCTCGGCCCCCACGGCCAATGGCCGTCCGTCCTTGATGTCGACGGCGACGACGGACGGTTCGTTGAGAACGATGCCGCGGCCGCGGACGTACACCAGCGTGTTGGCGGTTCCGAGGTCGACAGCCATGTCTCGACCAAGGAGGGAAAGGCGATTTTCGGCCATAGTTGGAGCTCTCCCGAGAAATTCCGGATGGATACCGGCGTGGCCGGCAGCCTTGATGGTGCGCCCACAGGCTATGGGACGGCGAGGGGGTCCACAAGGCAGAAGCACGAAAACGCCTATCCAGCCTGCAATTACACCGGCGTTGGCCGGTTGGCGCGGGGTCTGGTCGCTATGCCTTCGCCAGGTTCGGGAAGAACAGTGCGATCTCCCGGGCCGCCGACTCGTGCGAGTCGGAACCGTGAACGAGGTTCTCGGTCGTCTCGATCCCGTAGTCGCCCCGAATGGTCCCCGGAGCCGCTTCGGCCGGGTTCGTGGTACCCATCATCAGGCGGACCACGGCGTAGGTGTCCTTCGGGCCCTCGACGACCAGGACGAGCGCAGGCGACCGGGTGATGAACGCGACCAGGTCGCTGAAGAACGGCCGCTCGGCGTGCTCGGCGTAATGGGTCTCGCGCGATCTCCTTGGAGATGGTGCGGAGCTCGGCGGCCACCAGGCGCAGCTTCTTGCGCTCCAGACGACTGACGACCTCGCCGGCCAGGCCCCGCTCGACGCCGTCGGGCTTCACGATGACAAGGGTGCGGTCCACGAAGGGTGGACACTACACAACCTCCGAGGACGGGTCTGACCGCCCTCAGCGGCCGGCGTCCTCCCATGGCACGGACGCGGCCAGCACGTCGGCGCGCGCCCTGCCCACGACGTAGAGCGACCCGGCCACGACCACCAGCCCGTCGGCGTCGACCATGCCACGTGCGACACGCAGCGCGTCACTCACATCCCGCTCTTCGTAGACAGTCAGCCCGAGCGCGCGGCCCGCCTCCGAGACGGCGGCGACCGGCATGGCGCGCGGTGAGTCCGGCTCGCAGGCGACGATGGCGGCGACGCCGACCGAGGCCAACGGCGCGAGCATGGCCGAAGGGTCACGGCCCGACAGCATCCCCACCACGGCGACGGAGACGCCGTCGACCGCGAACTCCTCTTCGAGCGCATCGGCCAAGGCCGCCATGCCGGCCGCGTTGTGCGCGCCGTCGACGAGCAGCAGGGGCCGCCGTCCGAGCACCTCGAGACGACCCGGCACGCGCACCGCCGCCAGCCCTTCCTCGACCACTTCGGCATCGAGCGGATCCCCGAAGAAGGCCTCGACCGCCGCCAGCGCGACCGAGGCGTTGACGCCCTGATGTGCACCGTGCAGCGGGACGAGCACGTCCTCGTAGCGGCCGCCCGGAGTCCACAACGTCACCACCCGCCCCCCGACCGCCACCTGGTTGGACTCGCAGCCGAAATCACGTCCGGCCAGCCACACTGACGCCGCTCCGACCTCGCGCGCCCGGTTCGTGACGATGTCGGCCAGCTCCGGGGCCATCTCCCCCACCACCACCCTGCTCCCGGGCTCGATGATGCCGGCTTTGTCGGTCGCGATCCCCTCGAGCGTGGGCCCCAGGACGTCGGTGTGGTCGAAGCTGACGTTGGTCAGCACCGCCACGTCACCGTGCACCACGTTGGTGCCGTCCCACGTCCCACCGAGACCGACTTCGACGACCATGGCGTCGACGGCCTCGGTCGAGAACCAGGAGAGAGCAGCCGCCGTGAGCAGCTCAAAACGGCTCGGGCGCTCCGGCAGCAGCGGCTCGAGCAAGGCCAACTCGGTGAGGAGGTCGGTCAGAGACTCGTCATCGATCGGCTCCCCATTGCGGGCCAGCCGTTCGGCCACGACGTGCAGGTTCGGGCTCGTGTAGGTGCCGACGGTCAGACCCTTGGCCAGGAGCAGCGACGTGGCCATCGTCGTCGTCGACCCCTTGCCGTTCGTGCCGGTGACGTGGATGGACGGGATGGATTCCTGCGGCTCACCGAGCAACGCGGTGAGGGCCTGCATCCGGTCGAGGGTCGGCACCGAGCGGCGGCGAGGCATGTTCGACTCGAGGTCGACGTGGCTGTCGAGCCACATCAATGCGTCCGCCAGTCCGTCAAAGGGCAGCGTCACCGGAACGTCCACCGGGACAGCTCCGGGGTCGGTCAGGACGCGGCGCGGCGCGAACGGGTCGACTTGACGGGCGCGCCTCCGAGGGGCACCAACGTCGGAGCCACACGGTCCAGCACCACGGAGCGGTCCACCACACATTTGCCCACGTCGTCGCGGCTGGGCAGGTCGTACATGACGTCCAGCAGGACCTCTTCGAGGATGGCGCGGA
Organism: uncultured Acidimicrobiaceae bacterium; assembly: GCA_963850185.1. Lineage (GTDB taxonomy): Bacteria > Actinomycetota > Acidimicrobiia > Acidimicrobiales > RAAP-2 > Bog-473. The sequence continues at coordinate 148,636 of CAWKKE010000013.1, read as the reverse complement.
GTCCGCGGGCGCCCGTGCCCCGCAGCAGCGCCTGCTCGGCAACGGCCTCGAGCGCGTCCGGCGTGAACTCGAGCTCGACGTTGTCGAGTGCGAACACCCGCTCGTACTGCCGAGTCAACGCGTTCTTCGGCTCGACGAGGATCTGCACCAGAGCGTCCTTGAAGAGCGGGGAGACGGCACTCACGACCGGCAGCCGCCCGATGAATTCGGGAATGAGGCCGAACTTGATGAGGTCCTCGGGCAGCACATGGCGAAGGATCTCGCCATCCTCCCGGTCCTTGCGGTGCACCTCGGCGCGGAAGCCGATGCCGCGCTTGCCGATGCGGGATTCGATCACCTTGTCGAGCCCGGCGAACGCGCCGCCGCAGATGAACAAGATGTTGGTCGTGTCGATCTGGATGAACTCCTGGTGGGGATGCTTGCGCCCGCCCTGGGGGGGCACGGAGGCCGTGGTCCCTTCCAGGATCTTCAGCAGCGCCTGCTGTACGCCCTCGCCCGACACGTCACGGGTGATCGAGGGGTTCTCGCTCTTGCGGGCGATCTTGTCGATCTCGTCGATGTAGATGATGCCGGTCTCGGCTCGCTTCACGTCGTAGTCAGCGGCCTGAATGAGCTTGAGGAGGATGTTCTCCACGTCCTCGCCGACATAGCCGGCCTCGGTCAACGCAGTCGCATCCGCGATGGCGAAGGGAACGTTCAGCATGCGGGCGAGGGTCTGCGCCAGCAGGGTCTTGCCACACCCCGTCGGACCGAGAAGGAGGATGTTGGACTTGGCCAGCTCCACGCCGTCGTCGGCGGTGGGTGGGCCCGCCTGCACGCGCTTGTAGTGGTTGTAGACGGCAACGGACAGGATCTTCTTGGCGTACTCCTGCCCGACGACGTAGTCGTTCAGGAAGTCGAAGATCTCGCGCGGCTTGGGCAGGTCCTCGAAGCTCAGCTCCGTGGACTCGTCACGCTCCTCCGCGATGATGTCGTTGCACAGGTCGATGCACTCGTCACAGATGTAGACACCCGGACCGGCAATCAGCTTCTTGACCTGTTTCTGCGTCTTGCCGCAGAAACTGCACTTGACGAGATCCCCGCCCTCTCCGAACTTCGCCACCAGATCGCCTCTCCCGTCCGTGCCAGTTCGTCCTACGCGGCGCCGATGGCTTCGAGTGGCGCCACCGTCCGCGCTGTGATGACTTCGTCGATGACGCCGTACGTCACCGCTTCTTCCGCCGTCATGATGAAGTCGCGATCGGTGTCCTGGGCCACCTTCTCCTGGGTCTGCCCGGTGTCCTCGGCCAACATCCCCGAAAGCAGGTCGCGCATGCGGAGGATCTCCTTCGCCTGCAGCTCGATGTCGCTCGCCTGACCTTCAACGCCGCCCCACGGCTGGTGCAGCAGGACACGCGCATGGGGAAGGGCGAAGCGCTTGCCCTTGGCCCCGGCGGCCAGCAGCACCGCGGCCGCCGAAGCGGCCTGGCCGAAGCAGAAGGTGGAGACGTCGGCCTTGATGAACTTCAGCGTGTCGTAGATGGCGAACAACGCCGTGATCTCGCCGCCGGGCGAGTTGATGTAGAGGTGGATGTCCTTGTCGGGCTCCTCGGACTCCAAGAACAGCATCTGCGCGCAGACCAGATTGGCCACCGCGTCGTCGACAGGAGTGCCCAGGAAGATGATGCGTTCACGGAGCAACCGCGAGTACAGGTCATAGGCCCGCTCGCCCCGGTTGGACGACTCGATGACGGTAGGGACCAGATAGTTGTAGGACTTCATCGGATCCCCCGTACTCTGCATCTTCACTCGCTCTCCTCGTTCTGCTCGACTTCGCCCTCTCCCGAGGCGTCCACCTTGAGGTCGTCCCGTGACATCGGGTTGCCCTCTTCGTCGACGAGTTCCACGTGGTCCAGCAGCCACTCCAGCGCCTTGCCCTTACGTAGCTCCGAGCGTACCGCGCCGGTCCGCCCGGCCGTGTCGAGTTGGCGGCGCAACTCCACCGGGGTGGTCCCCATCCGCTCCGCCATGGTGACTATCTCGGCCTGGAGCTCCTCGTCACTGAGCGTCAACTCCTCGGCCTCGACCAGGGCCCTGAGCGCCAGGTCAGCCTTGACGGCTCCCAGGGCGTCCACGCGGACGGCGCCCAGCAGCTCGTCGGGCGTGCTGCCGGTGGCCTGGAAGTACTCGGCCAATCCCAGCTTCTGAGCCTCCAGCCGGTGCTGCAGGTCGTGGAGCCGCTCGTTGACCTCGGCATCGACCAGGACCTCTGGCACGACGTCGTCGGTGACCAGCTCGGAGAGGGCTTCGATGCTCTTCTGACGCAGCGCCATCTGACTCTGCATGAGCTTGACCCGACCGATCCGTGTCGCAATGTCCGCGCGCAACTCGGCCACGGTGGCGAACTCGGAGCTCTCGGAGGCCCACTCGTCGGTGGCCTCGGGCAGCTTCTTGACCTTGACCTCTTTGACGAGCACCCGGAAGGCGACGCTCTCCTCCGGCTCGTTGGGGTTGGCGGCGTCGAAGGCGAGGATCGCGCCGGCCTTGGCGCCGTGCAGCTCCGCGTCGAGCTCGGGCACCACGGAGCCCGACCCGACCTCGTAGAGATAATCGTCCACGCCGACCACCTCGGCACCTGTGGCGTCGTTCCCGTGGAGATCGATCGTCACGAAGTCGCCGTCGATGGCGGGGCGGTCCACCACGTTGAGCTCTGCGTCGTTCTCGCGCAGCCGATCGAGCTGGCTCTGCACCTCTTCGTCGCCGACCGTCAGTCCCGGCAGCGTGATCTGCAGGCCGTCGTAGCCCGGAATGGCAACGACCGGGCGCACCTGCACGACTGCGTCGAAGGACACCGCGCCGCCGTCCTCGCCGCCGGTGATGTCGATCTCGGGTTGGTCGATCGGGTCGAGCTCCGTGTCGACCACGGCGCGGGCGTAGAAGTCCGGCAGCGACTCGCGGAGCGCCTCGGCGCGCAGCGCACCGGCGCCGCCCATCCGGGCCTCGAGCACCTTGCGTGGCACCTTGCCGGGCCTGAAGCCCGGGACCCGCACCTGCTGAGCCAGTGTGCGCACCACGTCACCGAGTGCTCTGTCGAATTCCGGCTCGTCCACCTCAACGCTCAGGCGGACGAGGTTTCCCTCCATTGGCTCTGCTGTCGCACGTACCACGAGCGGATCACTCTACCGGCCGTCCCGTGGACGAGGCGCACGGTCCATCGGGGCGCCGTCGTCCCCGCCGGTGAGAGAGGTCAGAACATGAAGTTCATGGCGTCCAGGACGGACCCGCCCGCCAGGCTGTCACCGTCCACGCCGACCGCGCCGGTCGCCTGCAGGAGTGCCGACGTCGTCCGGCCGCAGCCGAGGCGCACGAAGTCGATGTTGGAGAGCGACAGGGTCACCGTCGGCGCGACGTCGTCGCCCGCCGGGTGGGCCCGTCCGCCGTCGACGGCGATGGTGAAGGCGCGTGCGTCGCGTCCGGGACCGGCCACGTCGAAGCGGACGGCGGTGCCGTCGGCACACCCCGCCTTCTTCCCGACGACGAAGGGCATGGCGCGTTGAACGTGATCCAAGGAGATCTCCGAAGCAATGTTCCCGTCCCCACCCGGACGATCGAGGGCGCGGCGAACATCCTGCTCGTGCACCCAGCTGTCGAACACCCGCACACCCATGAATTCGGCGTGCGGCACGTCGCCCAGGGGGCTGTACCCGACGGCGGCCCAGCTCTCGGCGCTCAGTGCGTCCATCTGGGCCAACCGGGTCGCGGTCACCTCGACGAACTCGGCCCGCACCGAGGGCCCGGGGAACGCCCGACGGACGGCGACGAAGCGCTCGTTCGTGGCCGCGAAGTCGTTCTTCACGTGGTCACCCAGAGGCCCGCTCCACTCCGGAACCGGCTCGCCCATGATCGCCCGCTCGATCCCGATGAGGTGGGAGAGCTGATCCTTCACGTCCCAGCCGGGGCATTCGGTGGGCAGCGCCCACTCGGTCCCCGAAAGCGCGGAACTGACCTCGGCCAGTGCCTCCCAGGTCTCCGCCAGCGCATTTCTGGCCCGTCAGTCCGCGGTCGAGCCAGTCAACCTCCTGACCTGCGCCGTTGTCGCTCACGGCGCCGACCATAGTCCCGGATCGTGCCTGAAATCGCCCGACCATCCCCCAATTTCGGGGACTCCGCCGCTACGTTCGACCCTCGTCCAAGGCCATCACCGACCGAAGGAGTTGCCATGGCTAACTACGAGGGGTACTGCGTGAAGTGCCGAGAGAAGCGGGAGTTCGACGGCCAAGAAGTCGAGTTGGCCAACGGGCGCCGCGCCGCACAGGGCACCTGCCCGACGTGTGGCACCAAGATGAACCGGATCCTCGGCAAAGCCAAGGTCTGAACCCCATCCTCTGAGATGGGCACGCCGGCCGCGGCGAGCGGGCCGCAGGCCGGCGTGAAACGATGGTCCCCGTGCACGAGCTGATCATCAGGGGCGGGACCCTCGTCGACGGAACAGGCACGGCGGCGCGTCCGGCGGACGTGGCAGTCGATTCCGGCCGCATCACCGAGGTGGGCACCGTCCAGGGCGGTGCCGCCCAGGTCATCGAAGCCGACGGCCTCATGGTGACCCCGGGGTGGGTCGACGTCCACACCCACTACGACGGCCAGGTCACCTGGGACTCCGAGCTCGCCCCGTCGTCCTGGCACGGCGTCACGACGCTCGTCATGGGCAATTGCGGCGTGGGGTTCGCGCCCGCCCAGCCCGACCGCCACGACTGGCTCATCGGCCTCATGGAGGGTGTGGAGGACATTCCCGGCACGGCGCTGGCCGAGGGGATCGAGTGGGAGTGGGAGACCTTTCCCGAGTATCTCGACGCCCTGGAGCAGCGCCGGTGGACGGTGGACGTCGGCACCCAGGTCCCCCATGCGGCGGTGCGGGCCTACGTCATGGGTGAGCGGGGCGCCCGCAACGAGGCGGCCACGGCCGAGGACATCGAGGCCATGCGCGAAATCGTCCTGGAGGCGATCCGGGCCGGCGCCCTCGGCTTCTCCACCTCACGCACCTTGGGACACCGCGCCGTCGACGGCGAGCTGGTGCCCGGGACCTTCGCCTCCGAGGACGAATTGTTCGGCATCGCCTCCGCCCTGGGCGAGGCCGGTGCCGGCGTCTTCGAGCTGGCCCCGCTGGGCTCGGCCGGCGAGATGCTGCAGGACGCCTGGCAGGAGGTCGACTGGATGCGCCGGCTCTCGGCCGCCATCGACCGCCCCGTGTCCTACGTGCTGCTCCAGGCCGACGACGACCCCGAGCTGTGGCGCAAGCAGCTGGCGGCGTCGCTCGAGGCCTGTGCCGAGGGGGCACGCCTGTTCCCCCAGATCGCGGGACGCCCGACGGGGATCTTGTCCGGGCACCACACGACGCTATGCCTCTTCTCCGAGTTCCCGGCCTACGTGGAGCTGCGGGCCCGCTGCGGGTCGACCGCCGAGCTGGCGACGGCGCTGGCCGACCCCGAGGTACGGCGCTCGATTGTGTCGTGGACACCGTCCTCCCCGGCCCAGGCCGATGCCATGGCCAAGGCCTACGAGCGCACCTTCATGCTCGGCAACCCGCCCGACTACGAGCCGGGCCACGAGCGGTCATTGGCCGGCATGGCCGCGGCGAGCGGCCGTTCGCCGCTGGAGGTGGCCTACGACGAGATGGCCCGTGACGGCGGCCAGGGACTGCTCTACATCCCGATCCTCAACTACGCCACCGGCGACCTCGACCACGTGCGCGAGATGATGCTGCACCCGCAGGGCCTCCTCGGGCTGGCGGACGGCGGCGCCCACACCGGGACGATCTGCGATGCCTCCATGCCCACCTTCATGCTGACGCACTGGACCCGCGACCGCAGCCGGGGCGAGCTGCTCCCGCTCGAGTACGTCGTGCAGAAGCAGACGCGCGACACGGCGCGTCTGTACGGCCTGGCAGACCGGGGCACGGTGGAACCGGGCGCGCTCGCCGACTTCAATCTCATCGACTACGACGCGCTCACCCTCGGTGCCCCGTTCGTGACCAACGACCTGCCGGCAGGCGGGCGCCGGCTGCTGCAGAAGGCCTCGGGGTACGTGGCCACTATCAAGGCGGGGACGGTCACCTTCGAGCACGGCGAGCCGACCGGCGCCCTGCCGGGCCGGCTGGTGCGCGGCTCCCGCTGAGCCCGGCAAACACTGCACCCGGTACTCCCCCCACCTCTTCCACCGTCCCCGCACCGCCGGCAGCCACGGCACGGCAGACTGCATCCCGTATGGAAGCGCCACTGACCCAGTACGCGCTCCGGGACGGCCTCCACGTCGGCTACCAGGTCTGGGGTGGCGGGGCCGAGGGCGTCGGCGGGGTCGACGTGCTCGAGTTCAACAGCGGCCTCATGATCTCCATCGACGAGACGGTCGACGAGCCCAACTGGTTGCGCTACACCGAGCGGGTGGCGGACTTCTCCCGCCTGATCCGCTTCGACGCCGGCGGCCTCGGGCTGTCCGATCCCCTCCCCACGGGCACGCAACCTTCCATCGAGGGCTGGGGGCGCGACGCCCTGGCCGTCATGGACGCAGCCGGGTGCGACCGCGTCGTCGTTCTCGCCTCGGCCGGCGGGGCCATGCCCGCGCTCTGGCTGGCGGCGACCCACCCCGAGCGCGTCGTCTCCTTGGTCATCGTCAACGGGACGGCCCGGGTCGGTCACGCCGAGGACTACGGCTTCGGCGCCTCCGACGAAGAAGTGGCTGCCGGGTCAGGGATCGAGGGCTCCATCACCGAGGACGGCATTCCACGGGACATCGCCATCTTTGCCCCCAGCCTGGCCCACCGGGTGGGCTTCCGGGAGTGGTGGGGCCGGGCCGCCCGGCGCGGCGCCAGCCCGGCGACGGCGATGGCGTTCAACCTCGTGACCTTCTCGGCCGACGTGCGCTGGTGCCTCCCGTCGGTCACCTGCCCGACGCTCGTGTTGGCGCGACTGGACAGCTACGCCCAACTGAGCGAGCACGGCCGCTACCTGTCCGAACACATCGTCGGGGCACGCCTCATCACTCACGCCGGGCCGGACATCCTCCCCTGGGCCGGCGAATTCGACTCCATCCTCGACCAGATGGAGGAATTCGTGACCGGGTCGCGTGGCGTGCACGCGGCGACACGCCTGCTCGCCGCGGTGCTCTTCACCGACATCGTGGACTCGACCGTGCGCGCCGCCGAAGTGGGTGACCAGCGCTGGCGGGGCGTCCTCGACGAGTTCGACGTCAACGTCGAGCGGCTGCTCGCCCGCCATGACGGCCTTCTCGTGAAGACGACCGGCGACGGGATCCTCGCCCGCTTCGTCGCGCCGGCCCAGGCGGTGCGCTGCGCGGCGGCGATGGTGGCGACCGCCGACAGCTTCGGCCTGCCGCTGCGGGCGGGCCTGCACGCGGGCGAGGTGGAGGTGCGCGGCGACGACATCGGCGGCCTGGCCGTCCACATCGCCTCACGCGTGAGCGCCCTGGCGGGACCGGGCGAGGTGCTGGTCACCGGCACCGTGCGGGACCTGGTCGTCGGGTCCGGCATCGTCTTCGACGACCGCGGGCGGCACAACCTCAAGGGCGTGCCCGACGAGTGGCAGGTCTTGGCGGTGGAGGGCGCCTGACCGGCGGTTCAGCCGTCGGCAGCGCCCCGCTCGATTTCGCGCTGCAATTTCAGGAGGACACCGACGGTGCTGCGGAGCCGGCGCTGATCGTGAACCGGCAAGGCGTGCATCGCCTCGACCAGCAGGCCCATGCGACGGTCACGAAACACACCCATCTTCCGGCCGAGATCGTCGGCCAGGTCGAGCCGAGCCACCCGCCGGTCCGCTGCCTGACAGCCGCGGACGACGAACCCGGCATCGACCAGTTGCCGCACCAGGGTGCTCACGGTGTTCGGGGCCACGTTGAGCTCGTCTGCCACCTCGCTCACCGACAGGCCGGGGCGGCGGCGCAGGAGCCGCACCAGCTCGAGCTGGGACCCGGTGAGCTGCGACAGCTCCTGGGGCCGGCCGGCGTGGCGGCGGCCGCTGCGGCGTATGGCTTCCATCGCCCCCAGCAACTCGTCCGCCAGAAGGTCGAACCCATGGTTGACCCGGCGGGCTGACGTCCGGCTCGCGTGGGCGGCACCGGTGACCGCGTCGGAGGGCATACCGCGACGATACCTCTGTCACAGAGGTATCGACGCACTCCATCCATCGTTCTGGCGGGAGTCTGAGTCGACTCGTTAATTCGCGACCCTCACCGAAATGCCGGGACTCGGATTTCCGGGTGCGCGAGCGCACCGCCGGAGAGCCGGAATGTCAACCCCGTAAGTCCTATGGCGTTCGAGCCGGCCTCCAGGAGGACCCGACCTCGGAGCACTGCGTTCGGCGTTGGCTTCACCAAGCGGGTGATCCAGGAGAAGGAGCAAGCAGGCCGGCCATATGAACAAGCCCATCAGTGACGAGAGGCTCCCGACGAAGGCCACGACCATGGCCAGCCCGACGCGGTACCACGAGAGCGTGCGCCCATCACGAGGTAGATCGTCAGAGCCAGTGACAGAAGGACCATGTACCAGGCCAGCTGGAATCCCCACAACGTGTCCTGCACCTGGTTGAGGGAGAAAAGCACGGCGACGAGAGGAACGTAGAACAGCCATGGCGTCTTCGGCGCCCATCTGCGGTGGCTCAGGACCAGCAGAGCGCCGGCAGCGACGAGACACCCTGCACTGACGAACTCTTCGAGGACGACATTCAGATGGGTGTAGGTCGCCAGCGCGACCACGACCAGATTCGGGAAGAAAATCCGCTGGACATCGTGCTGCGCCCACAGGTTGCCCAGCCAGTCGTGATTGACCATGTAGATGTCACTCCACTGGTCGCGAAAGATCACATTGAGCGCGAAGTGCTCAAGAAACCAGAAATAGGCGATGACGGGGATTGCTATCCCGATCACACCCAAGGTGCCTCGAAAACGAGGCTCCCTCAAGAGCGCCCTCTTCTCGCGGCTCAGGTGCGACGGCCTTCAGCAGATGTCGACGACCGAGCGCCGTCGCGCCGGAAGGAGCCGGGACGCAGCAGGCCGAAGCGGAGCTCTCGATTGGTCAAGACGAGTGCAGCCCGCATGCCGGCTCTTTCGCACGACCAGCTGAGATGTTCCTGAAGGCTCGGACAAATCCCCTCGGTGCGAGCTCCTCGGGCCCGTCCCTCCGTTCAAGCACCAGCTGAGAGTACACCGGAAGGCATTCCGAGGGTCCGTCGCCAGTTGTCGACTGTGCAGGCGTAAAGGCAGCGGTTGTCAACGGGCCGAGGGTGCACGTCGCTGTTTGAATGGCCCCCATGACCCTCTATGCAATCGGCGACGAACGGCCGCGGATTCACCCTGACGCCTACGTCCACCCCGAGGCTGTGCTGATCGGCGAGGTCCGTCTCGGACCGGGCTCGAGCGTGTGGCCCAGCGCCGTCATCCGCGCCGACAACGGCCCGATCGTCATCGGCGCCCGGACCTCCATTCAGGACGGCGCCGTCGTCCACACCCAGGCCGTGCGGCAGACGCGGATCGGCGACGATTGTGTGATCGGGCACCTGGTCCATCTGGAGGGCTGCATCATTGAGGACGCGGTCCTGATCGGTTCCGGCTCGGTCGTCCTCGAGGGAGTGGTCTGCCGCTCGGGTTCCCTCGTGGGGGCAGGGGCCGTCGTCTCCCCGGGGACGGAGGTCCCAGCCGGCGCCATGGCGCTCGGGGTCCCCGCCCGCATCCGTCCGGGGACCGTGACACGGGGTTCGGTGCAGATCAACGCCGAGGCCTACTCCGCGCGGCATCTCCCCCAGCATCGCGATGGCAGCCACGAAGTGTCGCTGGAGGAATGCCTCGAGGGCTGACGCCGTGGACGTCAGCCTCTCCCCGGCCACAAGGAACGGGAATTGTGGCGTTGCGCTGCTCACGGACCCCCGAGAGACAGGTCCGAAAACGCCTGGTCAGACCGCTAGGATGCACTGAGCTTCATCGAACGAGCTGAACGGGATGTAGCGCAGCTTGGCAGCGCGCCTGCTTTGGGAGCAGGAGGTCCGGGGTTCAAATCCCCGCATCCCGACTACGTGTGCTTGACCCCGTTCGGTGCGACCGAGCGGGCCAGTCCGACGGTGGTCACCCAGGTTGCGGAGTGTGGGGCACACTGACGGCGTGACCGAGACGGGAGAGACAGCGGCCCGGCCCCCTTCCGGCGGCGAGGTAGTGCTGCTGACGTTGGCGGCGGCGCAGTTCCTCATGACCCTCGATACCTCGGTCATGAACGTCGCCATTGCCACGGTGGCCAAGGACGTCGGGACCACGGTGACCGGGATCCAGTTCGCCATCACCCTCTACACGCTCGTCATGGCGGCGTTCATGATCACGGGCGGCAAGGTCGGGCAGATCATCGGGCGTAAGCGGGCGTTCATGATCGGCTGTGTGGTGTACGGGTGTGGCTCGGCCACCACCGCGCTGGCCAAGTCCCTGCCGGTCCTCATCCTCGGGTGGTCGGTGTTGGAGGGACTTGGCGCCGCGCTGATCATGCCGGCCGTGGTGGCGCTGGTGGCGACCAACTTCGGACGCGCTGATCGCCCGCGCGCCTACGGACTCGTGGCCTCGGCAGGTGCCGTCGCCGTGGCGGTCGGCCCGCTGGTCGGTGGGCTGTTCACGACCTACGCCAGCTGGCGCTGGGTCTTCGTGGGCGAGGTCATCCTGGTGCTCGGCATCCTCGGCCTCTCCAGGCGGATGGCTGACTCGCCGGCGGAGCCCGGCGTGCGCCTCGACCCGGTCGGCACCCTGCTCTCCGCTGCCGGTCTCGGCGCCATTGTCTACGGCGTCATCCGGTCGGGCACCTGGGGCTTCGTGCAGCCCAAACCGGACGCGCCACAGTGGCTCGGGATGTCCCCCGTCGTGTGGTTGCTCCTCGGGGGCGGCGCCATCCTCACCCTCTTCGCGCTGTGGGAGAACAGGCGACTGCAGCGCCACCAGGCGGCACTGATCGACCCGCACATGCTCAAGGTGCCGCGCCTCCAAGGGGGGCTGACGTCCTTCTTCTTCCAATTCACCCTGCAGGCCGGGCTCTTCTTCGTGATCCCTCTGTTCTTGTCGGTGGCGCTGGGGCTCTCGGCCGTCGCGACGGGGGTGCGCCTCCTGCCGCTCTCGATCACCCTTCTGGCCAGTGCCGTCGGTGTGCCCAGGATCTTCCCGCACGCCTCGCCGCGTCGGATCGTGCAGATCGGCTTCGGCCTTCTGTTCCTGGGCATCGTGGCGCTCTTGGCGGCGCTGGACTCGGGGGCCGGAGCGGACATCGTGACGGGGCCCCTTCTGCTGGCCGGGCTCGGGATCGGCACCCTGGCCTCGCAGCTCGGCGCCGTCACCGTCTCGGCGGTGCCCGACTCGCAGAGCGGCGAGGTCGGCGGGGTGCAGAACACCGTGACGAACCTCGGCGCCTCCATCGGCACCGCGCTCTCGGGCGCCATCCTCATCGCCGTGCTCACGACGACCTTCCTCGGATCCGTCGCCTCCAACCCGGCCATTCCGAAGGAGCTGGCGTCGAGAGCGCAAGTCGAATTGCTCAGCCGGCATCCCTTTCGTGAGCGACGCCGACCTCAATGCGGTCCTGCAGAAAGCTGACGTCCCGCCGGCAGCGGCAGCCGCCGTCGTGGACGAGAACGCGCAGAGCCGGATCAACGGTCTCCGGGCCGCGCTGGCCGTACTCGCCCTGATCGCGCTCGTCGCTTTGGCGCTGACCCGACGCCTCCCCACCGTCCAACCTGGCGATGACCGGCGCCAGACCGCAGAGGCCGAACCGGAACCAGCCTGAGCGAGGGGCTTGCCCCGCCGGCGTCCTTCAGCTTCGACGCAAAGTGACGCTGCACCAGGCCCGCCTGCGACAGGTGGGGCAGGTCATGCGGTGATCGAAACGTCCCCAGGGCCGCCACACCGCGACCGGGAACTGGAAGATGAGCAGGTCCAGAAGTCCGACGTGCGAGGTCTGCCGGCAGCGGGCGCACTCCACCGTGAAGGACCCACGCTCGTCCAAGGGATTGCCCGACGTCATCGCCAGGCTGTCCGGCTCCGGGAGGGCCCCCGAGTAGAGCGCATGCTTGCCCACGGGCAGCGCGGCGGATGCGCCGGCGGCGCCCGGCTCGGACTCCCCCGCCGACGGCACCCAGAACAGGGCCCGCTTGCCCAGAGGATCCGGCGCTTTGTCGCTCCGCGAGCCGGCCACGTCGCTCAGGCGGTTTGCATCGCGTCGTAGACGCTTGTCGAGAGCGCGCGATAGGCCACCGCTCCCGGAGACGTCGGTGCGTGCTGCAGCACCGAACGACCAAGTCCCGGGGCCTCCGCGAAGCGCACCGACTTCGGGACAGACGGTTGGAAGACCGGCAGACCGTACCGGTCTTCGACTTCGGAGAGGACCTGGCGCGAATGCGTCGTCCGCGCGTCGAACATCGTCGGAATCAGGCCGAGCACGCGCAGCTTCTCGTTGGCGAACTGGCGGACGTCCTCGATCGTCTCGAGCAGCTGCCCGACGCCGCGATGACTGAGCGCCTCACACTGCAGCGGCACAATGACGGCCTCGGCGGCGGTCAGGCCGTTGATCGTCAGCACGCCGAGCGAAGGAGGACAATCGATCAGCACCGCGTGGTAGTCCCCCAGCACCGGCTGCAGCGCCTGGGACAGCACGTGCTCACGCCCCGTCCGACTCAGCAGATGCACCTCGGCGCCCGCCAGGTCGATGGTCGCCGGAACGAGCGAGAGACCGGGAACATCGGGCACGGCTTTGATGACTTCCGAGAGCCGGGCCCGGCGGACGAGGACATCGTGCAGGGACACGTCGAGCCCGTCGGGATCGAACCCACAGGAGTACGTCAGGCACGCCTGGGGATCGAGGTCCACCACGAGAACCCGACGACCCTGTTCTGCGAGTGCGACACCCAAGGACTGCACCGTCGTCGTCTTGGCCACGCCGCCCTTCTGATTCGCAACGGCGACGACCTTGACCATCGTCGGAGTCTAGAGCCGACCCGGACACCATTCCCAGGACCAATCGCGCTCGGGTGCAGCCCGTCAGCGGTAAGAAGCCTCCTCGAGGCCGACATCGGTCACCAGGTTGCCCAGCGCCAGGTTGACATCGTTCAGGTGATAGCCCCAGAGGGGCCCGAGGGAGGCTGAGACGGTCGGACGCGGGTCAGAGGGGACCGAAGCGGCCGTCACCTGCAGCCAGGACGCGCCCCCGCTCCGCCGGCACTGGGCGGTGTACAAGCCTGGGAACGTGACCCAGGGTGTCAGCACCGGGACTCCGGGCGTCCCAGACGTCGCACTCAAGAAGAAGGGCTGCAAATTGCCGACCCCCGCTGAAAAGGTCACGGGATTGACGCAGACCACCTGTTGCGACCCCGCCCCACCTTGACCCGACAGCACGCTGACCCCCCGACCGGCGCGCCCGAAGAGCGAGTTCGCCGGTGGCGGCGAGCCGTAGGACGAATAGGCAATGACGCAGCCCGTCTGTGAAGCCGAGCCGCAGGTGGGAATGTGGCGGAACGTGCCACCGACGGTGCGGCCAAGCGGGACCTGCACGTTGCCCCCGAGCAAAATGGCTGACACCAGACGCCGTCGGAGACTCGGCGACGGATCGACCTGGGTCTGGAGCAGCCTGATCAGCATGGCGGAGCCCTGCGAGTGGCCGATGAAGACGATCGGCCTGCCATGGTTGTCGTGCGCCAGGTAGTCCTTCCACGCGGAGAGCAAGCTGTCGTACGCGATGGCCCGCGCCGTCTTCGTCGCATGCGCCAGACCGGTGACCGTCACCTGGCGGTACATGGGTGCCCACACAGTGCACCGTTGGGAGAAGCGCGACGCCTGGACGAGGGCGGCCGCCCGCTCGGAGGCTTGCACCGTGAGGTCGGCGTTGACGCTTGGCTCCCTCGAGACGGTCGGGTACACGTAAAAGCAATCGAAGCGGCCCGCCGTGGGCGCGGTCGGGGCGAGGGACGGCTGCGTCACCCCTCGCCCGTTCACGGCCGTGGCCGCCCGACTGGTGCTGCACGGATCCGCCGCTCGGTCGGGGTTGCACAGCCAGACCGTGCTCGACGCGGCGCCGAGTGGGAGCGTGGCCGGTCCCGCTGGGGGCACTCCCGCCGTCAGCGCGCCGGCCAGAACCACCCCGGCCAGGCACCCGGCACGGCATGCGTGCGTGACACGTCGCCTCACGAACCCGAACCATAGGAGAGGATCCTTCGGCCGGACAGGACCCGAGCGACGGGCCGAGGAGCACGGCGCCAGCGCATAGGGTCGTGGAGCGCAGCCGGGCCGTGGGGTCTCCGACACAAAGCCTGCCGCTTGCCCGCACACCGAAGAACCGGAAGAGACCATGGCCGTCGTCAGCATGAATCAAAAGATCGCAGTCGGCATCGTGTTCGTGTCGGCGATGTTCATGAACATCATGGACATCACGATCGTGAATGTCGCGCTCCCCACCATCGGGCGCGATTTCCACATCGCCCCGACCGCCGTCGATGGTGTCGTGATCGCCTACCTGGTGAGCCTGGCCGTCTTCATTCCCGCGTCCGGATGGCTGGGAGACCGTTTCGGCGGCAAACGGGTTCTGCTGACAGCCATCGTCGTTTTCACGGTCGGCTCGGCCCTCTGTGGCGTGGCGCAGAACATGACGGAGCTGGTGATCTTCCGTGTGGTGCAGGGGGCGGGCGGCGGCATGATGGCGCCCGTCGGGATGGCAATGCTCTACCGGGTCTTCCCGCCGGCCGAACGGGTGCGGGCGGCCAGCATCCTGACCCTCGGCACAACCGTGGCCCCCGCTGTGGGACCGGTCCTCGGTGGCTTTCTGGTCACCAACTTCTCGTGGCGCTGGGTGTTCTTCGTCAACGTGCCCATCGGCGTCGTGGCGGTCGTCTTCGGCGCGCTCGTCCTGGAGAAGGTCGACGCCATCGACGCCGGACGCTTCGACGTCCCCGGTTTCGTGCTCGGCGGCGTCGGATTGGGGCTCTTGATGTATGGGATCTCCGAAGGACCGCTCGAGTCGTGGTCGTCGACCGGGGTGATTGCGTCCTGCATCGTGGGCGTCGCACTGCTCGTCACGTTCGTCCTCGTAGAGCTTCGCACCACCCGACCGATGGTGGACCTGCACCTGTTGCGAGAGAGGCTGTTCCGATCGACCAACTGCGTGATGTTCCTGGCCGCTGCCGCGTTCCTGGGGCTGCTCTATCTCATTCCCCTGTACTTCCAGGACGCCCGCGGCCTCGAGCGCGCTGCAGTCAGGGCTCTCAACATTCCCGGAGGCCTTCGGCGTCATGATCGGCGCGCAATTCGCCAGCCGCCTCATCTACCCGCGCATTGGACCACGCCGGCACATCACCGGCGGGTTGCTCGGGCTCGCCGCATGCATGCTCATCCTGACCCAGATCAGCGTGACCACGAACTTGTGGTTCATCCGTGGCCTCATGTTCGTGCTCGGCTGGATGATGGCCCAGGTCATGGTGCCGAACCAGGCGGCGGCTTTCGCCAGGATCAGTCCCGAGTCCATGGGCCGCGCATCCACGTTCTTCAACACGATGCGCCAGGTCGGGAGCGCGACGGGTGTCGCCGTCCTCTCCACCGTGTTGATCAGCGTCGGGACGTCCCACGGTCACGGCGGCACCGTTTCTCCGGACATCTCGGGCTACCGGTTCGCCTTCCTCACGGCCGCGATCTTCGCCCTCGCCGCCGCGGGATTCTCCCTCACCATTCATGACGACGACGCTGCGGAGACCATCGTGCGGCGCGTCCGGCGGGACGCTCCCGCACGACGGGCCGAGATCCCGGTACCCGAGGGCAGCCCGGCGTGACCACGGTCGATACCGTGTGCGTGTTCTGCGGCTCGAGCTCAGGGGCGAGCCCGGCCTTCACGGCGGCCGCCGAGCGCTTCGGCTCGGCCGTTGCGGAACGTGGGATCGAACTCGTCTACGGCGGTGCCTCGGTGGGCTTGATGGGAGTGGTGGCCGATGCGGCACTGGCTGCGGGGGGACGAGCGACAGGGGTGATCACCGAGTCGCTCGCCGGCCACGAGATCGCCCACGGTACCCTCAGCGACCTGCACGTGGTGAGCACCATGCACGAGCGCAAGGCGCTGATGTCGGAGCTCGCCGACGCCTTCGTCATGCTGCCCGGCGGGTTCGGCACCTATGAGGAGTTCATGGAGTCCGTCACCTGGGCGCAGCTCGGGATCCACGACAAGGCCTGCGGCATCCTCAACGTGGACGGCTTCTTCGACGACTTGCTCGTCTTCGTGCGCCATGCGGTCGCGCAGGAGTTCATCAAGGCACGCCAGGTCGACGCTCTGGTGATCTCGGACGATGTCGACGACTTGCTCACCGCTCTGGCGGGCTCGGCCCGGGGTCAGACCAGAACCGGGTAACCATGACGAGGCCCCTCCCGAGGCGTCGTCACGTCCTTGCGGTCCATTCGATCAATGGGGGCCGCACCGCGGCGCAGCGAGGATGACCACTGTCGTCGGTCAGGCCGACGCGCCCGATCAGCGCTCCGCTGTCGACGGCATGGTGCAGGACCTCCGAGGGCACGCCGTCGAGCATGAGCTTGGCCCGACGGAACATGGTGAACGCACCCGAGTCGTCGACCACACCCCAGGAGAGATACACGAATCTCCTCCCGGGACCTCCCTGAAGGAAAGGGCCCCTGAGATCGACACCGGACGGGTGGTCGCCGGCCGTGCACTCGAGCTCCCATACGGCCTCGGCTGCATCTCCTCGGACCAGACCCCACAACTCGCCCGGCTTGTTGCGCCGTTGCACGGCGACGTGGATGTTGGGGTGACCGTCGGGGTAGTCGGGTCCGGGCCCACACGAGGCTCCGGGGAGATGGTGCCCCTCGACCCTGATCAGCACAGCCGCCTCAGGCCGGACGCGGGAGCAGCAGGACGTCGCGCAGCTCGTCGGTGTCGCCCCAGTCGGTCAGGAGCTCGGCCACCGTGGCGTAGGGCTTCTCCGCTCCCGTCGCCTTCTCCAGGAGGGAAGGCGTGTACCCCAACTTCTCGAAGTACCCGAGGTAGTCCGCCACCGTGGTGCCCGACACGCGCCGCAGCATCTCGTCCTTGAGCTCGGTGGTGACGATCGGGCGATCACGTTCGATGATGCGAGTCGCGCCCTGCACCACCCGGCCCTCCGCTCCTTCGACGTCCATTTTCAGGAAGCCGACTGGGCCGTCCACGAGGTCGTCCAACCGGAACGTCGGCACTACGTTGCCCGGATGCGACAGGAGGTCCCCGCCTTCGATGAGGCCTCCGTTGGAGCCGACGTGCGTCGAGTAGTACGCCCAGCCTGTCGCCGCGTCTGCCGCCACCGGAAGGAGTTGCACATTGGTGCTGTCGTTGAGTCGCAGCGAGGACAGGAGGAGTCGGCAGTTCTCGGAGTTCGGCTCCAGGGCGATGACCCGACCGGACGGTCCTACCAAGCTCGAGGCCAACAGCGAGTAGTAGCCGAGGTTGGCTCCGACGTCGATCACCGTCATTCCGGCCGTGCAGTACTTTTCGAAAACGACGGAGAGATGCACCTCGTACTCACCCGAGAGAAGCCCCGGGGTGACGGCGGCGTCGGCGGCGTCGCAGAACAACTCCACGCCGCCCACCATGCAGCGCACGGCGTCCTCGTTCCCGAGCTGCACCGAGAAGCCGGTGGGAGCGACCTGGTGTTCAATCGTCCCCAGCATTCGGCGTATCGTCGATGGCTGGGACAGGTCGCCCAAGGCCGCCCTGTCCACGTCCGGCCGGAGCTCGGCGGGCAGGGTCGGGTAGAGCAGCGCCACGAGTTGGTCGTAGGTGATGCCCCTCGGGTCCGGCTCTGGCATGGTTCCGCCCAGCCCACGGACGAGGCGATCACGCCACGGCCTGAGCGTCTTTCGTGCAGCCTCCTGCCAGGTATCGTGCGCCTCGCCCATTTCGGGCAACGGTAACCGGTCTCTCGAAGCCCTGGTCGCTAGTGTCGCCTCCAGCCGAGCCCAGGGAGGAACCAGCATGTCCAATGCCGATCGGATCGCCGCCAGCCGTACAGTCGGGGCCAGCCCCGCCGACATCTTCGTGATCGTCACGGACCCCGCCTTGCACGTCGAAATTGACGGCTCGGGCATGCTGGAGGCAGCGCCGGGATCCCGGCGTGTCCAAGCCCCCGGGGACACGTTCGTGATGGAAATGGACCGCGAGTCGTTGGGTGACCAGCCGATGGGCAAGTACAAATCCGTCAACACGGTGACCAGGATCGTCCCCGACGAACTCCTGGAGTGGAACGTCGGCCTGCCCGAGCAGGGCCCCTTCGGTCATGTGTACGGATGGGAGATGGCGGCGGTCGGCCCAGGCGAGACGAAGGTGACCAATTACTGCGAGTGGCCGGACGTCCCCGACTACGCGCGCCCACACTTTCCCATTGTCCCCCTGGCCATGCTCGAGAAGTCCGTCGACAATCTTGCGGCATTGCTGTCCCGCCAGACGCCGACGACGGGCTGAGGGCACGTGCCTCGTGCATCCACCTGGTCGACCCTGATCACATCGTCTGGTGGGGTGACTCCGGTCGGGTGACGCTGCTGTAGACGGCCGCCGGGCCGGATCGTGCATTCACACCTCCGAGGCCGACGCAGGCGTTCGTCGCGGGGCAAGAGATCGCTCCCACGAGGGTGCCCGGGCGACTAACAGGTCGAGCCGCTATTCCAGCCGGCCAACCAGCAGGCCTCGAGTCCATGACAGCTGATCGAATAGAGGCGCGGAGCGGCCACGTCGTCCGGCAAGGGTCGGACCTGCCATGTCAGCCCACCATCATCGGACCATGCAGCAATACTGACCAACGATGAGGAGGCAGAAGCTGCCGCGGCGGCGCCGCAACGGTTCCGGTGGCCCAGCAAGTCGAGAACGGACGCAGTCGACCTGCGTTGGTCCGCACTCCGCACGTCATTAGCTCAAATGGATTGTGATACCAGCACTCGTTGCGCGCATGTTGCCGAAGTTGGTGGCGACACTCTGCAGCGTGTAGGTGCCTTTGGGAACGCGCGTGCTGTTCCAGTAACCGGCCCAACCGATTAGACCCAACTCCGACCTGGAAATGACGCGGTGGTGCAATCGTCCGCCGGTGAGCTCGAAGCTGACCGAGGTCGCGTTGGCCGATGCAATGGCATCAAGAAAGAGTCGACCTCGACGGATCGTCCCACCCGTGGGAACCACAACGTTGGTGGTTGGCGGACCGAAGAATGCTTTGGGGAGGTCCAAGGGGAGCGATCTCGCGAGCACTCCGGCAAGGAAAGAGGCGTAGGCAGCAGTGATGTGTTCCTGGTCGAAATAGACTTCGTAGTTGTCGATCACTGCCGGACAAGTGTCCGAACAAAACCACCGAGTGACGTTTACGTAGTGGGCACCCTCCTCGGCCGCTGCACTCTTCTCCGCAACATAGAGGGCGCCAAAGGACAAGGTGTCACTCGAGCACGCCTGAACGTCGTCAACATTGTGGGACAGGCACTCAGGCGCGTCGAACGGGAGTAAGGGCATGTTTCCGAGCACGACGACCTTGCTGCGGGCGACGTGAATCTTTGAGATGGTCTTGGCCAGACCTTCCTGCCACTCGGTACCGGAGTAGAGACCTCCTCCGGGCTTGCTCTGGAAGTCCTGCGTGATGATCACAAGGTCAGGATGGAGCTGGTTGATACGCGTGAGGGCGAAGCGATGCCACT
This sequence comes from uncultured Acidimicrobiaceae bacterium, assembly GCA_963850185.1. GTDB lineage: Bacteria > Actinomycetota > Acidimicrobiia > Acidimicrobiales > RAAP-2 > Bog-473. The sequence continues at coordinate 128,944 of CAWKKE010000013.1, read as the reverse complement.
CGTCGCAGGCCGAGTACTCGCCGGATCCGGAAGGGTTCGGATAGGGCAGGGAACTGGCCGGACACCATGGCTTCCCCAGGTAAGCGAGCCGCCAGCCGATGGATTTCGCAATGGAGTTGAGAGTTTGAAACCACATGCCGGCGTGGGAGTCGCCATAGACGACCATGGTGTGGGTGCCCGAGGGATCTCCGAACATGCAAGCAGGTATGGACGTCTGACCGACGGCGGGCCAGCACTGCCCGGGCGGGCCTCCCCACGAAGAGCGAACGTCCGAGAGGGGTGGCGTGAGGTCCGCTGGGAGTTTCTTGATGGTGGTCGATACGCGGACCGCCTGCTCGACATCGGCAGTCGTAGCCGCGACGGTTGCGCCGGAGTCCTTGCTTCCCGAAGTCTGTGCTGGTGTTGACGACATGGACGCCGTATGGAAGTCGATCTCCACCGTGGCCACGAGAAGGGATACTGCGATCAGCACCGCACCAAGTCCGATGGGCGTCCACGGGCCGTTGCGCGAGAAGCGGGCATGCCGTACCGGATTCTCGATCAGATAGAAGGAAATGACCGACGCGATCAGTGCGAGCGCCAGCCAGATGACGTTCCGGTGGAAGGGAAGACTCGATGTGCCGGCGGCGTCGGCCGCGATGACGAAGAGGGGCCAGTGCCACAGATAGATCGAATAGGAGAGCTTCCCGAACCACTGGAATGGACCCCGACGAAGCAGCGATTCTGCAGCCCACCGCGGGAGCGCGTCCCTCCGGCAATGACCAGAGCAGCGCCCGCGACCGGGATCGCAACCAAGTACCCGGGATAGGCGGTCGCGCTGTTGAACTCGATGGCGCCATAGGCGATCCCCGCCAATCCGATCCACGTGAGAGCGGCACCGACAGCCTTCGGGACGGTGAACAGCCATTGCGTCGACGCGGCCACCAGAGCGCCCAGAGCGAGCTCCCAGGCCCGAGTGAAAGGAGAGAAATAGGCGACGGTGGGATTCGAAGTCGTCTGAACCACCGAGAGAGTGAACGAAACGAAAATAACAACAACGAGGCACAGGAAGAGCCGGGCGTGGAGCGACATACGGGTACGAAAGGCGGCAATGAGCAGAAAGACCGTGGGGTAGACGAGATAGAACTGTTCTTCCACCGCCAGAGACCAGAAATTCTGGAGCGGCGAGGGTGGCAGTTGCGCCGTGAGGTAGTTGGTCCCGATCGACGCGAAATGGAAGTTTGCAAGGAATACTGCGGTCCACCGTGCGTCAATCGCAGCCTGATTGCCGAAAACGACCCCGACCCTGGAATAGGCCATCACGACGGTCACGACGATGACCAGCGTGGCAGCGGGGATGATGCGCTTGCTCCTACGCCCGTAGAAGCCAATGAGGGAGGTCCGACCGGACGTCCCTCGCTCTCTCAACAGGAGACCCGTAATGACGAATCCCGATATGACGAAGAACACGTCGACGCCGACGTACCCCCCGCTCAGGCCGTTCAGCCCGGCGTGATAGAACACCACCAGCAGAACAGCCACGGCCCGCAGGCCCTGAATATCGGGACGGAATCGACGGTCTCCGAGTGCGGTTCCCGCGTCGTCGCCCGGTCGCAAATGTTTTTCGCCAGGAACCGCCTCTGCCGCGACCGTCATCACACTCAGCCCGTCACGGCCCGTACCAGTCGTCGTTGCCAATACAGCGCACGGCTAAGTCGACCACTTCGTAACCAATCTGCATGCAAGGAGATTGGATATGGATGCCAGATGATCACGATTCGTGGTGAAAAGAACCCATTGCATGAGAGTCCGAATCGCCGGCCTGGTCCGCACACGACCAAAGGCTACGCGGGCGAGACGAAATCCGCTGGCCGGAGTAAGTTCTAACGCGGCGGCTGCTTGGTCATGCACAAAAGTTGCCAGGCGGGCACTGGTGGGGCCGAAGCGGTTGGTGAAGATCTTGGAGTCGGTCCCAGAGACCCTTGGCCTGTTACGGGCCAGGCAGGTATGCACCGCACCCCGAATTCCTCGGCACCTCCCGCCCCTCTGAGCAAAGCCGGTGGGGCCGAGGTGTCAACCAATCTGACAAGCGCCCCCGGCAGGAATCGAACCTGCGACCATTGGATTAGAAGTCCACTGCTCTATCCGCTGAGCTACGGGGGCACGCAGCGCTGAACAGCCTGACATAGCTGGTCCGAGGCCCGTGAGCATCCTCGGGACGCGGCACCCCTGGCGCGACGGATGGATGCCGACGGACGCTGGGAGGTGTGCCACACTTGTGCCCCTCGGTGGGCGTAGCTCAGTCGGTTAGAGCGCCAGGTTGTGGTCCTGGAGGTCGGGGGTTCGAGACCCCTCGCTCACCCCCAAGCAGTCGCGTTCCCTCCTGCGGAGGGGGCGAGGCGGACAGAAGACGGCGCAGCCAGGGAGGTTTGCAAGGTGAGTGCTGCGCAGAGTGGCCGGACGGTTCTCGTCACGGGCGCGTCATCGGGCATCGGCGCCGAGCTGGCCAAGGCCCTCGCACGCCGCGGTGACACCGTGGCGCTGGTGGCCCGTCGGGCCGACCGCCTCGAGGCAGTGCGCTACGAATGCCTCCCCACCTCCCCGGACACGGAGGTCTGGGCAGCCGACCTGTCGGAGCCGGAGGCGGCCGCCCACCTGGCTCTGCAGGTGTGGGACCACTACGGCGGTGTCGACGTCCTCGTCAACAATGCCGCCGTCCCGATGCGCCGGCACGTCACTCGCCTGACCATGGCCGAGGTCGAGCGCACGATGCGCATCAACTACTTCTCCCCCGTCGCCATGTCGCTGGCCCTGTTGCCGCGCATGCTCGAGCGCAGCGCCGGCACGATCGTGAACGTCTCGAGCCTCGGGGGGCGACTGGGAATCACGGCGGAGGCCGCCTACTCGGGTTCGAAGTTCGCCTTGGCCGGCTGGAGCGAGTCGATGGTGGTCGATCTCGACGGCACGGGTGTCTCGGTCAAGCTCATCATCCCCGGCGCCATCGACACGGAGATCTGGGACCAGCCCGACAACGACGCGCCTCTCTACGACGGTCCCAAGGAGCCGCCGGAGGCGATTGCGGCCGGCATCGTCGCCGCCATCGACAGCGACACCTTCGAGCACTACCTGCCCGACATGAAGGCGATCATCGAGGCCAAGACATCCGATATCGACAGCTTCATTGTGGGCATGCGGGGCCTGGGCGGCCAGGAAGGGACGGAACAGTGAAGGCATTGCTCTTCGGCGCACCACCGGACAAGGCGGAGGTGCGGCCCACCCCCGAGGACGAGCTGGAGACGATGCTGGCGGGCATCCCCTTCGGACTGCACGACATCGACGACGCCCGGCTGGTCCGACCCGACTGGGTCGTGACCCGCCCCATCCTCTCGGGCATCTGCGGATCCGACGCCAAGCTCGTGCTGGGCGATTTCAACACGGGCGACATCGACAACCCCATGGCCGCCTTCTCCTCGCTGCCGCACGTGCCGGGGCACGAGGTCGTGGCGGAGGTCGTCGCCCTCGGGCCGGAGGCCCGCGGGCTCGACGTCGGGCAGAGGGTCGTGCTCAACCCGTGGTTGACCTGCGCGCCCCGCGGCATCGAGCCTCTCTGTCCTCCCTGCCAGGCGGGAGATCTCAGCCTCTGCTGGAGCTTCACGAAAGGCGATCTTGGACCCGGAGTGCACGTTGGTGTCATCACCGGCGCTCCCGGCGCCTGGGCCGAACAGCTCGCGGCACACGACTCCATGCTGATCCCTGTCCCCGATGGCATTTCCAATGAGGCCGCGGTTCTCGCCGATCCCTTCTCGGTGTCCTTCCACGCCATTGTGCGCCACCCGCCTCCTGCCTCGGGGCGGGCGCTCGTCTACGGCGCCGGCGCTCTGGGCCTGACGAGCGTGGCCATCCTCAAGGCGCTCTACCCGGGGGTCGAGGTGGGGGTGGTCGCCCGCTTCGAAGCCCAACGCTCGATGGCAGAGCGCTTCGGGGCGGACAGGGTCTTCTCGCACGAGCCGCGGCTCCAGCTCGTCGAAGAGCTGGCGGCCTGGTCGGGTGCCGTCCTGCACCAGCCGCTGGACGGCCTTCCCGTCACGCATCCCGGTCACATCGACGTGGTCTACGACTCCATAGCCAAGGCCGAGACGCTGGAGGTGGGCGTCCGCGTCCTGGCCGAACGGGGCCGCCTCGTCTATACGGGCGTCGCCACGCCCGAACGATGGGAGTCGACCCCCATCTACTTCAAGGAGATCACCATCGCCGGCTCCAACGCGTTCGGCCTGGAGGACTTCGAGGGACGCCGGCTCCACGCCATCGCCCTCTACCTCGAGCTGGTACAGGACGGCAGGCTCGACATCACGCCGATGCTCACGCACCGGTTCGGGCTCCAGGAGTGGTGGCCCGCCCTCAAGGCGCTGGCCCGCCAGGACCACAGCGGCGCCCTGAAGGTCGCTTTCACCCCCAACGGCTGACTGCGCCGGGCCCGCCTCCCTATTTTGCCGCGTGACGCGGTGTGCGCCGTCGCCAGCGAGCGATGACGACGAGGCCCGATCCCAGCAGCAGCGCTGCTATTCCGACCAGCCACTCCTCCGACAAAAACGCCCCGGTGAAGGCGATCGACGGTGTCGTGCTCACCGGCGGCGTCGCGCCCCCTGGGGGGGCGGGCACCAGGGACGTCGTCGTCGTCGTCGGTAGGTTGACCGGTGTGATGACGGGAGCCACCGTCACACTTCCGGGTACGTAGGTGATGGTGTAGTTCGGGTCGACGGCGCCGCTGCAGGTCGTCGGGTACGTACCCACCCCGCTCAAGCTGGTGGCCGTGGTCGAGCACGTCGGCAGGGTTGTCAGCGAGGATGCGCTCTCGCCGTTCTGGAATCCCGAATACCCCGCAGTGATTGCGGGAGGAGTGCCGCCCGCAATGAACGAGTCACTCGACGCCGTGACCTTCAGAGGGGCCGGGCTGACGACGCCGGTGGCCGGGGCGTACGTGATGCTGTAGGCCGGGTCGGAGGCCCCTGAGCACGTGTTGGCCCCTGCGTAGGTACCGACGACCGTCGAGGCCGTGATCGTCGACGCGCAGGTTGGCGGACTCATCAGGGCTGCACCGATGGGCGGCGAGTAAACGGGCGTCACGGTGGGTGTGGCGCCACCGTAGGTCGATGTCGTGGCTGATGCCGTGATCAGGAGTGGCGTCGGGGCAGTCACTGCGGTCGTCGTCGTGTTCGTCGGGCACGTCACCGTCGCCGCGCAACCCGGGCCGCTCCACAGCGCCGTGTTGGAGACGGTTCCCGTCAGATCCCCGGAGTCGGCCGTCACCTGGAACGTGACCGCCACCGACGCGCCGGAGGCCACGTTGGTCAAGCTCCAGTAGGCGCTCGACCCGGTCACCCACGTCGTGCACGACGCAGGTGCCATCACGGTCGGGCATTTGTTGGAGCCGCCCACCAGCGTCGTTCCCGTCGGTGCCGTGTCGCTGATGGTGACGCCGCCCCGCGCTCCCCCGTTGTTGCTGGCCGTCAGCGTGTACGTGATCGGTGTCGAGGAGCCGGCGTCCACGCCCGATGGCGTCGCCGACTTGGCGACCGCGAAACTCGCCGCGCCGGTACCGCCGCCCGAGCCCCCACCGCCCGAGCCCCCACCGCCCGAGCCCCCACCGCCGGCGCCGCCGCCGCCCGTACCTCCCCCGCCCGATCCTCCGGCACCGTTCGCAGAAACCGCCACTTGCACCGTTGCGCCCTGACAGGCGTCCTGGTTCGCCTGGGTGTTGAGCATGATCAGCGTCAGGCCCCCTGGCAGTCCCTGTGTCGCCGAACTGCCACCGGGCAGGCCTGCGTTCACATAGTCTCCCACGCCGACGTTCTGGGGCAGGTTCTGCGTCCAGGTCGCCGACTGCCCGGTCTTCGTCGAACCGTTCACGGTCAGACCGAGCCAAAAGCTCCCCGGTCCCGTCGTCGGTGCCGAGAGCGCGTAGTCCGCCGCGGTGCACGCCGGGTCCCCGCCCGCCGCGTAGAGGCTCCCAGGGGGATTCATGGTCACGCCGACGATCGCCACTTCGAGCTGGTTGAGTGCCAGCGGGTTGCCGGTGGCGTTCTGGATCGTGGCGTACATGGTGTCCGCACCCGTGCCCGGATAGAGAGGTCCTCCCACGAAGATGGGCGAGCTCACCGTGAACGTGGTTGGGAAGCCCGTCGACCCGCTTCCGCTACCCGATCCGCCGCCCGAGAACGAGGCGCCCGCCAACCCGAAGGCGGCGGCACTGAGGGCCAGTCCAGCGGCGACGGCAATCCCTGCAGCCTTCTTGCTCACAAGGCGTCTTACCGGGGCAGTCATGAGCTCACACCGATCGTCAAGGTAAATGGGCCGAAGGTCAGCGTCGACGTGCCGAGAGACGCCGTGAGCGTGCCCGGACTCGAATTCGAAGCATTGGCGCGGATTGTCACAGTGCCGGTGCTTTGACCGGTCTCGTCGATCGTCGACGCCTGGGTGGCGCTGTACACGACCGGACCCTGGTTGGCATCCCAGAACGTCACGACGAAGGCAACGCTTTGACCGGCTCCGACTCCCGTCACGGCGCACGTGTCGCTCGCACTGACTGCCCCACACGTGACCGCCGGGCCACCGGCGGTTCCGGCGGCAAGCGCAATGCCCAGTCCTGCCGGGCTCGTCGTGATCGTCTCCTGCTGCGTGCCGGACACGTAGTTGGGGGCGGACGCCGCGATCGTGGGCGTGCCGGTCGTCGCCGACCCGAACCAGAACGTCGCGCTGCTCTGGCCACTTGGGATGGTCACGCTCGTCACGGGCGCCGATGCGAACTGCGTCGTTCCGAAGGAAGCCCCATTCGCCGAACTACTCGTGAGGTTCACCGTCAGGGCGCCGCCGGTCGTGATCGAGCTGCCGGAGCCGGTCTGGCGGCGCACGGTGATCGGGCCGAGATTCGGGGTGCTCGACACGGCCCCCGAAGCAGCAGAAGGGCTGATGACGAGGGTTTCGGTATCGATCGTGAGCGCGAACTTCTGGGTGCTGTTCGCACCCGTGCTGTCCGTGGCGTTGAGGCACACCGTGTAGGTCCCGACGGCATCGGCGTCGGGGGTGCCGGACAGCAGGCCGTTGGTCGACAAGGTGATGCCCGAGGGCAGCGTGGACGGAGTGCACCCGGCGAAGGCGGCATTCGAGAAGGTGGGCGCCGGACTCCCCGACGCCGCCGTCTGGAAGCTGCTCGCGGTGCCCACGAAGAAGGTCGTTGCGCTGGCGCTTGTGATCGCAGGAGCGCCGGCGCCCGAACCGGCAGGAGCCTGGCTGACCCTCAGAGTGAACGTCTGCGTGGCCGCGCCGGAGCCGTCACTGGCCTTGATGCAGACCGCGTAGCTCCCCGTGCTGCTCGCGGTGGGCGTCCCGGCCAACGTGGCGGTGCCGTCGTGGTCATCGGTGAAGGTGAGATCGCCCGGAAGCGTCGACGGCGTGCAACCCGTGAAGCCGATGTCACTGAGCGTGGGGCTCGAGAACCCGGCCGTGGTCACCGTGAAGGTGCCCCCGCTGCCTGCCGCGAACGTTGCGGTGTCGGCACTGGTGATGCCACGAGCACTGGTCGTTGCCGAGAACTGGGCCGTCGGCGCACTCACCCAGAGCGCGCTGACGTCGTAGAAGCCGGCCTCGACCTCGTAGTAATAGGTGGTGCCGGCATCGAGACCCGTGTCCGTGCAGCCGGTCGCCGGCGACAGCAGGGTCGTCGACTGCCCACACGTCCCAGTTCCGACCTTTGCGTAGGGTCCGCCGGACGAAGTGCTCCGGAGAACGAGATACCCGGCGTGCGGAGGCAGTCCCGGCGATGCCCCCCAATTCAGGGACACACTCGTCGCCGTCGGTTTCGAGGCGCTGCCGGCACCGGGGGTGGTGAGCGTCACCGCCTGCGCCCGCCCGGTACCACTGACCGACGTCGTGCTGTACGCGAGAGCTGCGGTACCCGAAGCGACAATGAACGCGCAGACGAAAAGGAATATCGGACTGCGGAACCGGCGTCTGGGGCCCTGGTCGGTCCTGAGGTGCTTGGGCCGCCGCATGTGGGACCCGCCCGCTGTCGGCCGGGCCGCGTGCTTCCGGAGGTGGCGTCCCTGGCTCACGACGACTCTCCGGACAGTTTGAGGGTCACCGTGAACGTCACTCCCTGACACGTACCTGGTGCGCTCGGCGCGAGCTCGACGAAGCTGGGAATGGACTGTCTCCCGCTCGTACTTCCGGGACTCACCGTGATCGCAGGCGCGAAGGTGTAGGGCAATGTCTGCCGCGACGCTGACGTCCGCGCTGGGGCAAAGTCCGGTGTTGTCGGAAACGACCGTCGCGCCGGGGACGGCTTGGGCAAAGGTGGCGCCGAACGCATTCGGGTTGTGCACGGTGAAATAGACGGCACCGGCCTCACCGGGAAGCAGATCGGCTGGGCCGGTCGTCGCGACTGCGTCGAGAGTCACCGGGCTCCCAGTTGCGACGTCACCCGTTCCCGGTCCGCCGGAGAAGAAGGCGAAGGCGGCCCCGCCGCCAAGGCCCGCCACCAGTGCGCCCGCCGCGCCAGCGACGGGAACGAGGCCCCACCGACGACGTGCCGCCTTGGGTGCGCCACCCCGCATGGGACGAGAGTGGCGCTTGCCGGCCGGGGCGACCCTGCGCACGGGCGGGGCGACGCTGGCCTCGACAGCCGAGGCCAGGTCCAGGTCCAGGTCCAGGTCCAGGTCCGAGGTGCGAGACATCGTCTGCCCGCAGAACCGACTCGGACGCGAGCGTGCTCAGAACCGGTATGGCGAGGTCCGTGCTCTTCATGACGTGCAGGGCCCGCCGCTCCACCGAGAGGAACGGATCGTTCTCCCTCACGTGGGCGCCGCGCGGCCGGTCCGCCAGGAGCTGACCACTCGAGCCGTGCACAGCCCGCCGCTCCACTGAGAGGAAGGGGTCGTTCTCCTTCACGTGCGCGCCGCGAGGCACGTCGACAATGAACTGACCCTTCATGACATGCTCGCCGCGCCCGCCCTCGAACCTGACGACCTCGTCCTCGGTGTCCGCTGTTCTGGCGATCTCGGGAGCGCGCGCGCACGCTTCTGTAGCGGTGGTGATGGCGGGGGTCCTCTTCTCCCGGACCTGGCCCACCGCGTGCTTGCCGGCTCGGCGACTCATGGCCTCACCGTTTCGGCGACGACCGCGACCGGCGCTTTCGACGCGAACGGAGAGACGATCGCGATCGACATCGATGAGAAGCCAGAGTCAGACGTGGCGTCAGCCGGCGCCATCGCGCGCGACGATGCCACCACCCTCGTTCGCCCGTCCCGCTCTGGCTTCATCTACTCGCTCTTTCTACGGCAATGGGGTGAATCCGGCGGTTGGCAGCCGGGCCGCGAGGCTGATGCCCCGCGACCCGGCCTGTCCGACCGGAACAATCGAGAATGGACGTCTCTGTCCGCTCTCGAATCAATCCGTGGCGGGTGTCAGCCGGCTGAAACCGTCACCTGCACCGAGGCGCCCTGGCAGGCGTCCTGGTTTGCCGTGGTGTTGAGCATGATCAACGTCAAGCCCGCCGGGAGCCCCTGGGCCACCGAGCTGCCACCGGGCAGACCACCGACCACGTAGTCGCTCACGCCCACGTTCTGCGGCAGGTTCTGCGTCCAGGTCGCCGTCTGGCCGGTCTTGGTCGAGCCGTTCACGGTCAGACCCGACCAGAAGCTCCCCGGACCCGTTGTCGGTGCCGAGAGCGCGTAGTCAGCGGCGGTGCACGCCGGGTCCCCGCCCGTCGCGTACAGGCTCCCCGGAGCGTTCATCGTCACCCCGACGATGGACACCTGGAGCTGGTTCAGGGCCAGCGGGTTGCCGGTGGCGTTCTGGATCGTCGCTTCAATGGTGTCCGCACCCGTTCCCGGGTAGAGGGGCCCGCCCACGAAGATGGGCGAGCTCACGGTGAACGTCGTCGGGAAGCCTGTGGATGCACTTCCGGTGTTCGAACCACCGCTTGAATAAAAGGCCGCCGCTAGGCCAAATCCGGCAGCGCTGAGGGCCAGCCCTGCAGTGACCGCCATCACCGCACCCTTCTTGCTCAGTAGTCGTTTCATTCGGTTTGGTCTCCTTATTTGGTTTGGTTATTGGGTCGTTACATCTCGAAACTTCGCCATTTCTCCGACAGACGAGAGGTACCTACACATTTGGCTACTTGATCAACAAATGAACAATGTGACAACTTCTCAACAACTTTTAATGCATCGAGGTCCCCGTGACAAGGGGGGTTTGCCAGGAAGTTTGGACGTCGAAGTTACAAAGTTGTGACTTGTATTTGGACGAACGCAGGCACGAATCGGGCATTCGATAATGCGCCCCCGTGTGCGGCGTAGTTACAAAAGTGTCACTTGCACTTTGTCGATGTCGCGCCAATTTTGAAAAGAAAGACCCGAGGTGCATTGCGGGGAGCCCATCGCCCGCGGCTCCGGGCGCGACCGCCAGCAGTCTTCGATAGACCGCTCTTTACGCGCCGCGAGTCGGCGCATTCGACACATCGAGTGTCGTTCCGCGCCGGAACGATCCGCCTCGGTCCAGCACGACCACGAGGGGTCGACGGTCAGGACCGCCACCCCCCACGCGCCAGCTCCTAGGAACCCGTCCCCAGGTCGCTGAACTTCTCGTAACGCCCTTCGGCGGCACGGGCCCAGGCCGGGTCCGGCTCTATCGTCCGCCCGACGGCCGACCAGCGCGTCGAATCGTCGAGCGATGCCTCGAGCCCCGCGGCCATGCGGGCGAAATACGCCGCGCCGAGTGCGGCGCCCTCGGGCACCGCGACCGCGTTCACGGGGAGATTGGTGGCGTCGGCCACCGCGGCCATCCAGGCGGTCACCCGCGAGCCGCCACCACTGGCCACGATGCGTGTCGGCTTGACGCCGGCCCGCTCGATCATGCGGCGCACCACGAAACCGCTCGCCTCGTAGGCGGCCCGCTCCATCGCTTCCGCACCCGACCCGATGTCGAGCCCGTAGATGTTGGAGCGCAGCGTGTGGTCCTCGAAGGGTGTCCGCTCCCCGCGCACGTAGGGCAACCAGACCGGCACCCGCCCCGGAGTCCCGAGCCGGGGCTCGAGCTCCTCCCGCTTCGGTCCCGGACGCGGCGTGTCCCGCAGCAGATGCCGGGCCCAGTCGACGAAGAGGGCTCCCGCATTGCTCGGACCTCCGACGAGATACCGGTCCGGCGTGGTGCTGGGATAGCTGATCAGCCCCTCGACGGTCAGCCACTCGTCGCAGATCACCCAGCAGATCAGGGTGGCGCCGAAAATCACCAGGACGTCACCCTTGTGAATGGCGCCCGACACGATCTGGTCGCAGAAGGCGTCGATGGTCCCGCCGGTGATGACGACATCGCTGTCGGGCAGCGTGCCGGCCGCCTCGCCCATCGGGACAACCATCGGCATCTGCTTTTCGGCAATGCCCATGGAGCCGAGGAGGTCGGTGTTCCAGCCCTTGTGCGTGTGGAGCATCCCGAGTGAGGCGGTGACACCGGTGTCGATGGCGGGCAGTCCCGAAATCGCATTGGTCGCCACGGCCTGGCAGGGCCAGTAGCCCCGGGCGTCAGGCACCTCTGACGAGGCCCAGCGGAGGAAGCCCTCGGCGTCGGGCATGGCGCCCAGCGGCACCACGGCATCGTCGGGGGCGTCCTCGGTCGTTCGGCCCTCGCGATCGCCGTAGAGCAGACCCGGCAACAACGGCACGCCTTGTCGCCCGACGGCGGTCATCGACGGGACCATGGAGGCCACCGCAACGCCGGCGAGCGAGTTCCCTTCGGCGGCGAGCTCGGCCGTCACCTGCTCGAAGGCCTTCCGCGGCCCGTCTCGCCACGCCTTCTTGGCGTCGTGCCGCAACACGTCCGGCTCGGGTGCCACGATGCTGTGGGGTACCCGGCTCCGAGCCACCACCTGGCCTTTTTCGTCGACGGCCAGCGCTTTCACCGAGGTGGTGCCGATGTCGACGCCGACGGTGACGGGGCTCCCGGAAGGACTCATGAATCTGACACGCGTGTCATGATCCGACATTATGGACGACGCCCACACCACAAGGAGAGTTCGACCGACATGACAGGTTCCCGCCCGAAGGCTCTCGTGACCGCCGCCGTGAGTGGCCCCGGCCTCGATCTGCTGCACCAACTGGCGGATCTCGTGCTCGATTCGTGGCTGGACCAGCCCTCCCTCCGCATCTACAACGCCGCCCAGCTGGCCGAGAGGGCGGCCGCGGAGGGCGCCAACGTCGTGATCGTCGAGAGTGACGTCTGCGGGGCCGACCTCTATGAGCAGCCGATCATGGCTGTGTGCAGCTGCCGCGGTGATCCCACCAACGTCGACGTTGCGGCCGCGACCGCGGCCGGGGTCCCGGTCCTGCGCGCCCCGGGACGCAACGCCGACGCCGTGGCCGAGCTCGCCGTGGCCCTGCTCTTCGCCGCCACCCGCGGCATCGTGCCCGCCGACCGCGACGTGCGGGAGGGCGAGATCTACCGCGACGGAAAAATCCCCTACCAGCGCTACCGGGCCTGGGAGCTGAACGGCCGCACCGTCGGCCTGGTCGGGCTCGGTGCGGTGGGCCGCGCTCTGCGCTGGCGCCTGCGCGGCCTCGGCATGGACGTCCTGGCCTTCGACCCCTATGCGGAAGACGCCACGAGCTCCTTCGACGAGCTGCTGGCCAAGTCCGACGTGATCTCCGTGCACGCCCCGGTGACGCCCGAGACGACCGGCATGATCAACGCCGACGCCTTCGCCAAAATGCGCGACGGCGTGGTCTTCTTGAACACGGCCCGCGCCAAAATCCACGACACGGACGCCCTGGTGGCTGCCCTGGCCTCGGGCAAGGTCGGCGCGGCGGGGCTCGACCACTTCGAGGGCGAGCACCTGGCCACGGATCATCCGCTGACCACGTTCCCCCAGGTCGTACTGACACCCCACATCGGTGGCGCCACCTACGACACCGAGTCCAACCACACCCGGACGATCGCCGAGGACCTCTGCCGGCTCATGGCGGGGGCGCGGCCACTCAATATCGTCAACCCCGAGGTGCTCCCCTCCTGACGTGGCAGCGCGCCAACCGACCATCATCGCCACCTCCATCGGGTTCCAGGCCGAGGGGCCCGACCCGGCGAACCTCCGACCGGGACCCTCCTACCGCCTGGCGGCCGACCTGGCCCAGGCCGGGGCACACCCCCGCCTCTGCATCATCGCCACCGCTGTCGGCGACGACGCCTCGCGCTTGTCGGCGGCGCACAACGCGTTCTCCAAGCTCGGGTTCATCAGCTCGCACCTGACCCTGTTCCCCATGCCCAACGTGCCCGACGTGCGCGCCCACCTGCTGGCGCAGGACGTCATCTGGGTGGGGGGAGGCAGCACGGCCAACCTGCTCGCGCTGTGGCGGCTGCACGGGCTCGACGTCGTGCTCCGCGAATGCTGGGAGGCCGGCGTGGTCCTCAAGGGGGTGTCCGCGGGCTCCCTGTGTTGGCACGTGGGCGGCACGACCGACTCCTTCGGCCCCACGTTGGTCCCGGTGACCAATGCGCTGGGGTTCCTTCCCTACTCCAACAGTCCGCACCACGACGCCGAGGAGCAGCGACGACCCCTGATTCACCGGCTCATCGCCGACGGCATCCTGCCCGACGGCTACGCCACGGAGAACGGCACCGGGCTCGTCTTCTTCGGGACCGGACTGGTGGACGCCTTCACCGAAGTGGAGGGCAAGCTGACCTACTCGCTCACCCGGGAGGGTACGACGACCCGCGAGACGCCGCTCGAGACGCGGCTGCTCTGACCCACCCGGGCCGGCGGTGGGAGGTCGCGCCTCAGGCCGGCACGCCCGACCAGTCCGAGCCGGCGTGCACGGTGGCGGTGTCACGGCCCGAGTGCAACACGCGTCCGGGGACTGCGCCGGTGAACTCCCCCTCGCGCGCTATCTCGGTGCCGTTCACCAGGACGTGCCGGATGCCCAACTGCGTCGGCATAGAGGCGGCTTGCGCCGCCCGGCAGGTCATCGCGGGTCCGCACGGCGCCGTGGCCGATGGTGGCCGGATCGAACACCACGACATCGGCGAACCCGCCCACCTCGAGCCGTCCACGGTCGCGCAACCCGTACAGACGGGCCGGGACATCGGTCAGCAGCCGTACCGCCTGCTCCCAGCTGAGCAGACCGCGCCTCCGCACCCCGTCACCAAGCATGGACGTGGAATAGATGGCTCCGCACATCGTGTCGAGGTGCGCACCCGCGTCGGAGCCGCCGACGATCGCCCGCGGGTCCTGCCAGACCTCCGCCGCGCAACTGCCAGTCCTCCTCGCTCTCGGGGATGGGCGGCCGGAGCCCGGTACGCAGTTCATCGGCCACGACGACGTCGAGCAGTGCGTCGAATGGTGCCACGCCCCGCTGGCGCGCCACCTCCCCCACGCTCTTGCCCTCGGTGCCGGCATTCTCGGCGGCGAAGGTCTCGTCGATGATCAGGCGGTCCCACACCGCGAGGTGCCGCAGAATGCCGGCCTCGTCCGACTGCGCTCCGGCGTCGAGCCGACGGCGGGTCTCCGGGTCCGAGAGCGCACTCATGCGCTCGGGCGGCGCCAGGGCGAAGATCTCCCGCCACCCCGGGAGTCCGTCGAGGATGGCGCCGTGCTCGAAGCTCAGGCGCAGCTGCATGGTGTGGGGCAGCGTCAGCGCAAGGACGGTCGCCCCGCGCGCCGAGGCGGCGCTGCCGGCCGCCAGCTGGCTCCAGGCACCCTCCGCGTTCAGGGCCGAGACGCCAAGGACGTTCCAGTTGACCGGGCGGTCCGCCAGCAGCGACATGGTCGTCAGGAAGTCGATGTCCTCCGCGCTGAAACCATTGAGGCAGCCGGCGACGATCAGCTCCATCGTGGTCCCCTCGTGTTCACGCACCGCGGCCGCAAGGCGCTCCATCTCGTCGCGGGCAGCCGCCCGCGACGGGACGGGTGCACCGTCGCCGTCGTTGTGGGTGTGCACCTGCGAGGTCGAGAAGCCGAGCGCTCCCTCCGCCAGCGCCGCGTGCAGCGCCGCCTCCATGGCGTCGATGTCCCCCGCCGTGGCGACCCCGCCGACGGCACGTTCGCCCATGACGAGCCGGCGCAGCGTCGAGTGGCCCACGAGGAAGCCCGCATTGACCGCGATGCGACCGTCGAGGCGTCCCAGCCACTCGCCGAACGAGCTCCAGTCCCACGGCACGCCGGCACGCAGCGCGGCCAGCGGCATCCCTTCGACCCGCGCCATCATGCGCGAGATGTAGTCGACGTGCTCCGGCGCCATGGGCGCCAGGGAGAAGCCGCAGTTGCCGCCGAGCACGGTCGTGACGCCGTGGAGCGGCGACGGGCTCGCGTTCGGATCCCAGAAGAGCTGCGCGTCGTAGTGCGTGTGCAGGTCGACGAAGCCCGGGGCGACCAACATGCCCGTGGCATCGATCTCCAGGTCCACCTGCGCACCGCCCGCCTCGAATCCGATGTCGGCGACGCGTTCCCCCTCGATCACCACGTCGGCCCGGAGCGGGGGCGCGCCCGACCCGTCCACCACGGTCCCGCCACGGATGGTCACCGTCATGCCTGTCCCCTTTGCTCCTCGGGCCCCGGTCGGTGCACCCGCACCCGCTGGCGGGCGAACGCCTGCATCCCCTCGGTCCCGAGCTCGACCCCGAATCCCGACTGCTTCCACCCACCCATGGGCGCATACATGTCGATGGCCGACATGCCGTGGGCGTTGAGGAACACCGTGCCCGCCGAGAGCCGTGATGCCACGTCGGCGGCCAGCGCGTCGTCGTTGCTCCAGACCGACGCACAGAGACCGAACGTGGTGTCGTTGGCCGCGTCCACCGCCTGATCGATGTCGTCATACGGGATGACCGGCAGGGCCGGAGCGAATTGCTCCTGGCGCACGATGCCGGCGTCGTCCGGGGGCGCCACCACGAGCGCCGGCGAGACGAAGTAGCCCCCGGATCCCTCGTCCTCGACCCGCAGCCGGCCTGGCCGCACGAGGACCGCTCCCGCGGCAGCGGCTCCTGAGAGCATCGCCTCGACCCGGTCCCGCGCGTCCGCCGTGTGCACCGGGCCCATGGTCACCTCCTCGGCCAGACCGTCGCCGACCATCTCGGTTGCCAGGCGCCCCGCCAGCGCGTCCACGGTCTCATCGAGCCGATCGCGGTGTACGTAGAGCCGCTTGATCGCCATGCAGACCTGCCCGCTCGTGACAAAGGCGGCCTCGAAGATGCGGTCGGCCAGCGCGGCGTCACCGGCGACGTCGGGAGCGAGGATGGCGGCATCGTTGCCACCGAGCTCGAGCACGACAGGCCTGGTCGTGCTGGCCGCCGCCGCCATCACCGCCTGGCCGGTGCCGACACCACCGGTGAAAGAGACCATGTCGACGCCGGGGTGGCCCACCAGCGCTGCACCGAGGGCAGCCGTCGGTCCGTTCACCACGTTCAGGACGCCGGGTGGCAGCAGCTCGGCCATCGCCGCCGCTACGAGGAGCACGGTGCCCGGGCACGAGGGTGGTGCCTTGACCACCACGGTGTCGCCCGCCAGCAGTGCGGGCAGCACTTTGTTGCCCATGACGGAGACCGGCCAGTTGAAGGGCAGGACGGCGGCGACGACGCCGTGGGGCACCCACTCAATCCGGGTGGCTCCCGCGCTGAGGTGACGCGGTGCCAGGGCCTCGGCCACCAGAGGTGCGAAGGCCGACGCCATGCCGCCCAGCGTGGCGGTGTCGAAGATCGCCTCGAGGTGGGTCTTGCCATGCTCTCGGGTGAGGAGCCGGGCCAGGTCGCCGCGCTCGGCGGCTGCAACGCCCGCTTCGGCGGCGGCCACGACCAGTGCGGCGCGCGCCTCTGGTTCCAGCGCGGCCCAGGCTCGCTGCGACCGGCGTGCGGCGTCCACGGCCAGGTCGAGCTGGGCCGGCGTGGTTGACGGCGCACGGAGCACCACCTCGGCTGGGTGCGCCGGATTCATCACCGGATAGGTACCGTCGCCGCCGGCAACCACATTGCCGTCGATGAGCAGGCCCATTCGGGTGCTGACGTCATCAACGTATGTGGTCATGCACACCCCCGGACCGGGACACCGTCGCTGACGATAGTGTCACCTTCTCGTGGGAACCGTCGACACAGGGCCCGCACCGGGCCACGCAACCCTGCTCCCCGACCCTGAGCCCCGGCCCATCCGGATGCCGGTGATTTCGGTCGACGACCATCTCATTGAGCCGCCGGACCTGTTCGAACACCGCCTCCCCGCGGCCCTCGCCCCCGGCGTGCCGCGTGTCGTCGAGCAAGAGGACGGGACCCAGAGCTGGGTCTTCGAGGGAAAGCACTATCCCAACGTCGGGCTCAACGCGGTGGTGGGGCGTCCGCGGGCGGAATGGAGCATGGAGCCGGCCCGTTTCGACGAAATGCGGCCCGGCTGCTTCGACATCGACGCCCGGGTGCTCGACATGGACCGCGCCGGCATCTGGGCCTCGTTGTGCTTTCCCTCGCTGGTCTCGGGCTTCTGCGGTGCGGTCTACTCCCGGGCGACGGACAAGGATCTCGGACTGGCCTGCCTGCGGGCCTTCAACGATTGGCACCTCGAGGTGTGGGCGGGAACGTACCCCGACCGCATCATTCCCTTGCAGCTTCCGTGGTTGGCCGACGTGGAGGTCGCTGCAGCCGAGGTGCGGACCAACGCCGCGCGCGGTTTCAAGGCGGTCAGCTTCCCCGAGTTCCCGGCCCAGTTGCAGCTGCCATCCATCTTCAGCGGCGAGTGGGACCCCTTCTTCGCGGCCTGCGAGGAAACGGCGACCGTCGTGTGCCTCCACACGGGAGCGTCATCGTGGGCTCCTCTGCCCTCACCGGATCCGCCGTTCGAGCTGTTGCCCACCCTGTTCCCCGTGAACGCCCTCCTCGCCGCCGGCGAATGGCTGTGGTCCGGCGTCCCGCTTCGGTTCCCGAACCTTCAGGTGGCGCTCTCCGAGGGTGGGATCGGCTGGGTCCCGATGCTGATGGACCGGGCCGACTACGTCCTGACTCATTCGGCATCGGGCAGCGAGAGCACGGCCTGGCCGTCGGATCTGCGGCCGAGCGA
This sequence comes from uncultured Acidimicrobiaceae bacterium, assembly GCA_963850185.1. Taxonomy (GTDB): domain Bacteria; phylum Actinomycetota; class Acidimicrobiia; order Acidimicrobiales; family RAAP-2; genus Bog-473. The sequence goes on along the minus strand of CAWKKE010000013.1, from coordinate 110,892 downwards.
GGTGCTCCGGCGCAACTTCTGGTTCTGCTCCATTGACGACCCGTCTGCCGTGGCGCAGCGCCACGTGATCGGCGTCGACCACATCATGGTGGAGAGCGACTATCCGCACGCCGACTCGTCCTGGCCGGACACCCAACACGTACTGGCCGCGACGTGGGGCGTCCTCCCCGATGACGAGCTGCGCGACGTGGCCGGAGGAAACGCCAGCCGTCTCTTTCGCCACCGGCTCCCACTCGTCGACGACTGGCGCACTCCGACACCGTGACAGGGCGCGGCCCCCTTCCGCTCCCACCACGCGCCGGCCCCATCGTCGATGCCGACGGCCACGTCGTCGAGCCCGAGTCGGCCTGGGCGGCGGTGCCGGAGCGATACCGGCCGCGGCATCAGCGCCGACCGCAACGGGTACGAACACGTTGTCGTGGGCGACACGGAGGTCCTCGCCGTGCCGCTGGGCACCCTCGCCCGCCCCGGCTCCACGTTCGACGACCCCGCGTCCTTCCGTCCTCTCGCCGACGCCACGCCGGGCGGATCCGATCCTTTGGCGCGCCTGGGTGACATGGACAGCGAGGGCATCGATCAAGCCGTGCTGTACCCGACGATCGGGCTGTACTTCTCCGTCCTGGAGGATCCGGCTGCCGCGGTCGCCCTCGCCACCGCCTACAACGACTGGCTCGCGGGCTACTGTGCCGGCGATCCCCGCCGCCTCTTCGGGGCGGCCATGCTGCCGCTGCAGGATCCGGCCGCCGCGGCGCGTGAGCTCCGGCGGGCGGTCGGCGAGCTCGGCCACGTGGCGGGGTTCGTCCGGCCCAACCCCTGCCTGGGACGCGCCCTTTCCGACCCGGCCTACGAGCCGCTGTGGGATGTGGCCGAGGAGCTCGAGGTCCCTATCGGCATCCACGAGGGCAGTTCAGTCAGTATTCCGACGCTCGGGGCGGACCGCCCGTTCAACCCGCTGTTGCTCCACGCGGCGTCCCACTCGTTCGAGGCGATGCTCGCCTGCGCCCAGCTCATCGCATTCGGGACGCTCGAGCACCACCCGGGACTGCGGCTTCTCTTCCTGGAATCCTCCGGAGGGTGGGCTCCTTTCTGGCTCGAACGCCTGGACGAACAGGCGGAGTCCTTCGGCGGGTTTTGCCCCGACATGGCGCTCCGCCCTTCGGAGTACTTCGCGCGGCAGTGCGCCATCAGCTTCGAGGTCGACGAACACACGCTGCCCGCACTGGCGCCCTTCGTCGGCGAGGACCGCATCGTCTGGGGCAGCGACTACCCGCACCATGACGCCACCTTTCCAGGCGCGGTCGACGCCATCCGCGCCACTGTGGCCCCCTGCGTCACCGCAGTGCAGGTGCACGTGCTCGGGCTCAACGCTCGCCGCCTCTACCGGCTTCCCTCGCGCCGTTCCGGGTTGCCCGGGCTGATCGACGACTACTTCACTGCGGTCACGGCGCAGGAGATCGACCTGGTGCGCGCGCTGTTCACTCCCGACGCCGTCTTCGAGAGCGGTGACACCCGGCTGGAGGGCCTCGATGCCATCAGCGGCTACTACACCTCCAAGACGTTCACCTTCGACGACTTCCGGCCCGTTCCCGGGGTCCCGAACTTCGACGGCACACGGGTCCACGTCGACATCGACGTCGACCTGGGGGGCGCGCAGAACTCGGTGCACGACGTGTTCGAGACGGACGGCACGCGCATCACCGCGCTCCGGGTCAGCGGATTCGACGAGGCCCTCCGCAGAGCGGAACGCTGAAGCGGAGTTGCGTCAGGCGGGCTGAGGCTGTGGGCCGCGGAGGAGGCGGCCCGGACGCTCCCCCGTTGCGTCGTCGTGCTCACGCACGACCGTGCCCGACTTGACCGTAGCCACGTAGCCCCGGGCGCGCTGGACCAGGCGCTTGCCCGAGGCCGGGAGGTCGTAGACCATTTCGGGGGACTCGAGTGCCAGGGCGTCATGGTCGATGACGTTCACGTCCGCCAGATGGCCCGGCGCCAGCACGCCACGGTCGCGGAACCCGTACAGCTCGGCCGTGCGGCGGGTCTGCAGGTGGACGACGGTCTCGAGCGGCAGCCCCTCGCCCCGGCTCCGATCGCGGCCCCAGTGGGCCAGCATGAACGTGGGGAGGCTGGCGTCGCACAGTACGCCGCAATGGGCCCCGCCGTCACCGAGCCCGAGCACCGTGGCGGGGTGCGTGAGCATGTCGCGCACCGCATCGAGATTGCCGGCCGAGTAGTCGAGCAGCGGGAGGTAGAGCAGTTCCTTGCCGTCGCGCTCGAGCATCAGGTCGTAGAGGACCTCGTCGGTCGTTCGGCCCTGCACGGCAGCCAGGGCGGTCACGCTCCGCTCGGGCGGCGGCTCGTAGTCAGGCGGGTCGCCCAACGGGAACAGCTTGTGCAGGTTGTCCCGGAGGAGCTGCACGAAACCGCCCGGGCGAGGCTCCTCCGACAAGATGGCGGCGCGCACCTCGGGCGAGCGCAGCCTGGTTACCCGCTCGGCCAGCGGGAGATGCGCGATCTCCAGGTAGGCACGGTGGTGGGCGAAGGGATGCGTCACCGACTCGAAGCCGACCATCAGCGAGGTCGGCTTGCCGGCCACCTGCGGCACCAGCCAGGCGCCGCGACGGTTGGCGGCCACGCCGCGATCGATCCACTCACGCCACAGATCCGGCGCGAAGTCGGCCTGGAGCACCTGGTAGGTCACCGGCACGCCCGCCCGGATGGAGATCTCCGACATCCAGGCGAACTCGTGGTCGAGATCCCGCATGTCGCTGGCCAGTGAGAAGACCCGATGTCCCGCCTTGCCGAGCGCCTCGCCGATGGCAATCAGCTCATCGGCCGCGGCGGTGGTCCCCGCCGCCAACTCGCCGTCTTTGGCCCGATGGAGAATGGTGCGCGTCGTCGAGGCTCCGATGGCGCCGGCCCGGACAGCCTCGCGCACCAAGGCTGCCATCTCGGCGATCTCCTCGCCGTTGGCCACGTCGTTGGCGCGGCCCTCACCGAGGACGTAGGCGCGCAGCGCTCCGTGCGGGACGAGGGAGGCCACGTCGAGCACACGGTCCGTGCGCTCCACCTCGTCGAGGTACTCACCGAAGGTCTCCCAGTTCCAGTTCATGCCCTCGGACAGCGCGGCGCCCGGGATGTCCTCCACGCCTTCCATCAACTGGATCAGCCAGGCGCGGTCGGACTCGCGGGCCGGGGCAAACCCAACCCCGCAGTTGCCCATGACGACGGTCGTCACGCCGTGCCAGCCCGACGGCGAGACCTCTGGGTCCCAGGTGACCTGACCGTCGTAGTGAGTGTGGATGTCCACCCAGCCCGGCGTGACGAGGAGGCCATCGGCCTCAATGACGCGCCGCGCCTGCCCATCGACCTTGCCCACTTCGGTGATGATGCTCCCGTCGACGGCGACATCACCGACCTTGGTCGGCCGCCCGGATCCGTCGGCGATGGTGCCACCGCGGATAATCAGGTCGTGCATGGTGCTCCTCCCCGTGCGCTCTGGCGCGCCAGCTACACCCAGCTTCGCAGCTTTTCGATCATGGCGACGGGGTCGGCGCCGACCGGCGTCACGTTGAGGTGGGTCACCCCTACCTCGGCCAAGGCGGCCACGCGCTCTTTGATGTAGGACTCGGGACCACAGAGCGACGTCGCCTCGAGCAACTCGGCCGGCACCAACGCGGCCGCCTCCTTCTTCTTGCCCGACAGGTAGAGGTCCTGAATCTCCGCCGCCTCCTTCTCGTAGCCGTAGCGACACGCCAGCGCGTTGTAGAAGTTCTTGCCCTTGGCACCCATGCCCCCGATGTAGAGCGCGGCGGCACCCCGACCGAGGTCCCGGATCGACGCGACCTCGGACTCCTCGCCGATGGCCAGGATGCCGCCCGCCGCGATCTGCAGCGTGTCGAGCGACGACTCCCGCTTCGCCGCCCCAGTAGCCAGGGAGGGGCCGAAGACATCCTTGGCCTTCTCGGGCACGAAGAAGATGGGCAACCATCCGTCGGCCACCTCGGCGGTCATGGCGACGTTCTTCTCTCCCAGCGCGGCGACCCAGATCGGGATGCGGGGGCGCACGGGGTGGTTGATCAGCTTCAGCGCCTTGCCCAGCCCCGTTCCCTCACCTGCGGGCAGGGGGATGTGGTACGAGGCTCCATCGTGGGTGAGCGGAGCCTCGCGGGCCCATACGTCGCGACAGATCTCGATGATCTCGCGCGTACGGCCGAGCGGCCGGTCATAGGGAACTCCGTGAAAGCCCTCGATCACCTGGGGGCCCGAGGCGCCAAGCCCGAGGATGCAACGGCCACCCGAGACGGCATCGACCCCGGCCGCCGTCATGGCGATCAGCGTGGGCGTGCGGCTGTAGATCGGCAGAATGGCCGAGCCGATCTCGAGGCGCTCGGTCTTGGCGGCCAGGAAGCCCATGAAGCTCGGGGCGTCGAAGCTGTAGGCCTCGGCCACCCACACGACGTCGAGCCCGACCTTCTCCAGCGCCACGGCCTGCTTGGCGGATTCGGCGAACCCGCCTGCGTAGTTCAACGTCATAGACAGCTTCATGCGCTTTCTCCCTTTCCTCGGTCCGGAGGAGAATAGAGTGTACTTAACTCCCGTGCGGACAGCTCCTAGCATCGCAGCCATGACCGAGGACCGGATCGACCTCGTCCTGTTCGACCTCGGCGGGGTGCTCATCCGGCCCGGCGGGGTGGCGTCCATGCGGGCATTGAGCGGCATCGACAGCGACGACGCGCTGTGGACCCGCTGGCTCAGCTGCCCCTGGGTGCGCCGCTTCGAGGCAGGGCAGTGCACGCCCGAGGAATTCGCCGCGGGCATGGTGACCGACTGGGAGCTCGAGCTCGAGCCGGCTGCGTTCCTGGAGGAATTCGGCCGTTGGCCCGAGCCTCCCTTCGAGGGGGCGGCCGAGCTCGTCCACCAGGTGCAGACGAGGGTCCCAGCCGCCTTCCTCTCGAACATGAATTCGTTCCAGTGGGAGACCAACTACGAGGGAATCGCGCTGATCGAAGCCTTCGACTTTCGCTTCCTCTCTTTCGAGCTCGGGTTGGTCAAGCCCGATGCCGCCGTCTTTGCTGCCGTGGCGGCCAGCCTCCCTGTTGCCCACCACCGGGTGCTCTTTCTCGACGACAACGCCGTGAACGTCGAGGCGGCCGAGGCGGCGGGATTCGCTGCGGTGCACGTACGTGGGCTCCATGCGGCCCGAGACGCGCTCTCGGCGGCTGGAGTGCTCCGGGCCTGAAGGCGGTGTCGGCGCCGGCTCCGGTTGGGGCCGGTCACCGCACCTGTGCCAACATGCGGCCATGGTTGCCAACGGCCCGATTCTGCGTCTCCTGCCGCGCCTGACTGACGACGTCGCCTTCTTCTGGACCTCCGGCGAGGACGGCGTCCTGCGCTTCCTCCGCTGCAATGACTGCGGGTTCTATATCCACCCGCCGGGTCCGGTCTGCCCTCGCTGCCTCTCGCGCAACGTGGAGCCCCAGGCGGTCAGCGGGCGGGGCCGCGTCGAGACCTTCACCGTCAACTACCAGCAGTGGATCCCCGGGAGCGACCCGTACATCATCGCCTGGGTGTCCATCAATGAGCAGCCCGACGTCCGCCTGACGACGAACCTGGTGGACGTGGAGCCCGACGACGTGAAGATCGGCATGCCGGTGCGTGTGCTCTTCGAACACGCCGAGGATGTCTGGCTGCCGCTCTTCACGCCGGCCGAGGATGCGCCGTGAGTCCGCGTCCGACCGAAGAGCCGCTGGAGCGCCGAGCGATCATCTCGGGTATCGGGCAGTCAGACGTCGGCCGACGGTTGGGGCGTTCGGACCTCGACCTCACCATCGAGGCGTCTCTGGCCGCCATCGCCGACGCTGGCCTGAGCCGGGACGACATCGATGGAATCTCGACCTATCCCGGTATGGGTGCTGGGACGCCGGGGTTCGGGGGTCCCCCGACACCCGAGGTCCAAGACGCACTGGGCCTGTCGCTGAACTGGCACGATGGCGGAGGAGAAGGTCCCGCACAGATGCGCGCCGTTATGGCAGCGTCCCTCGCCGTGGCGGCGGGCCTGGCCCGCCACGTTCTCGTCTATCGCACGGTCACGGAGGGCTCGGCCCAGGGGACGGGCGGTCGGCAACCGATGGGAGGGACGGGTGGCGGGAGCTCGGTTCCCCGCTTCGGCAGCTTCATGCAGTGGTCACTCCCCTACGGGGCCGTGTCGGCAGCGAACTGGATCGCCATGGTAGGTCAACGTCGCGTGCACGAGTTCGGGCTGACGCGTGAGCAGCTCGGCCAGATCGCCATCAACGGTCGGCGCAACGCTGCGCTCAACCCCAAGGCCGTCTACACGGAACCGATGTCGATGGACGACTACTTGGCTGCACGCATCATCACCACGCCGCTCTGCCTGTTCGACTGCGACGCGCCATGCGACGGTTCGACGGCCGTCATCGTCTCGCACCGCGACGTCGCCGGCGACCTCGACCATCCCGCAGTGCACATCAACGTGTTGGGCACTGCGCTGCGCGGTCGGCCGAGTTGGGACCAGTTCGACGACATGACGACGATGGCGGCGCGTGACGCGGCGGCGTCAATGTGGGAGCGCACTGAACTCACGCCGGCCGACGTGGACACCGCGCAGCTCTACGACGGCTTCAGCGTGCTGACCATCGTGTGGCTCGAGGCGATGGGATTCTGCGGTCGGGGCGAAAGCGGGCCCTTCATTGAGGGCGGCGCCAATATCGCCCGCGACGGACTGCTGCCGCTCAACACGGCCGGGGGCCAGCTCTCCGGCGGCCGCCTGCACGGGTTCTCCTTGATCCACGAGGCCTGCGTGCAGCTCCGAGGTGAGGGCGGCGAACGTCAGGTCGTCCGTACCGGTGGACGGAACCCCGAAGTGGCGGCCGTGGCGAACGGTGGCGGACCCATCGCCGGCACCATGCTGCTCACCCGCGGCATCCGCTGACCACAGCGCCCTGACCTGCGCCTCCAGCCAGAGTCCCAACCTGAAGTAGAGCCACACGTCGAGACTTGCGATCCCAGAGAATACTAAAGTTGAGGTCGAGGTTGAGGGTTTAGGAGCCTTCTCCGTGGCCGGGCGTCGTTCCCGCCAGGTGGTGCGCTGCCCTTGAGGCCAGGGCCACCAGCGTGAGCGTGGGCCCGTAGCCGCTCGAAGTGACGAAGACCGACGAATCGGCGACCACGACGTTGTCGAGCGAATGCACCCTGCCCCAGCGGTCCACCACCGACGTGTCGGGGTCCTCCCCCATACGGACCGTGCCCATGACGTGGCGGCTCTCGGGAACCGGCGTGGCGCCTACCCCGTGGTACGAAACGCCCGGGGAGGAGGTGTGGATCACCCATTCGGCGCCCATCTCCTCGAGCACGGACTGGAGGATCTTGCCGTGGTGCTTCGATGCCGCCAGCTCGTGGCGGCCCGGCTGGTACGTCACCCGGGCCACAGGGAAGCCCCGCGCATCACGGATGGACGGGCTCAGGTCGACTGTGTTGGTGGCGTACGGCAGGTCCTCGCCCTGCATGATGAAGGCCCACATGCGCTCGCGCAGGTTCGATTCGCGCATGGTCCGGGCGTGATGTCGCCCCCATGGTGAGTGGCGCGCCTCCATGATCGGGAGGCCTCCCCCGCTGTGCTCGACCAGGCCCCCCCGAATCCACGGGAGACCAGCGTCGGCGGCCGCCTGCCGCGAGCGGTCGTCTTGCACCATGGCGTCGTCGTGCACGTGGGTGACCGAACGTCCTTTGTGAGGGTGCAGCCGCATGGTGGGGAAATGCCCGACGACGATGGTCTGGAAGTGCACCATCAGGTACTTGCCGAGCGCGGGGTGATCCAGCCCTGAGAGAAGGAGGAGGCGCGGGGTCTCGATGGCACCGCCCGCCACAATGACCATGTCGGCCTCTCTCGTATGGGTGGCTCCGTCCCGGTCGATGAACTCGACCCCGGTGGCCCGCCGGCCCTGGGTAACGATGCGACTCACGTAGGTCTCCGGCATCAGCTCCGCCCGCCCTGTCGCCATCGCCCGGGTGAGCAGCGCCACCGGATCCCCCTTGGCGTGGATGGGGCAACCGAAGAAGGCGCAGAACCCGCAGTTGTTGCAGGCCGGCCGGCCGTCGTAGGCGATGCTGTTCGCGGCGGTCGGTGCCTCATAGGGGTGCAGGCCCACCTTCTGGGCTGCGGCGGACGACAGCACTGCCCCGTACATGGGCGCGCCGGGCGGCATCGGGTAGGGACCCGACCGCCAGGCGGCAAACGGATTGGCCCCTTCGCGCCCGGACACCCCGATCGCCCGCTCGACCTCTGCGTAATAGGGCTCGAGCTCGTCGTAGTCGAGGGGCCAGTCGCCGACGGCGGCCTCCTCCTGCGGCCCGTAGGTCGTCAGGAGGCCGAAATCCTCCTCACGGAACCGTGGAACCTTCCCGTCGGCATGTGTCCCTCCTCCGCCGACAGTGGTGGGGATGGAGTTCACCTCGCCGACGTGCGTGTGCTCCCCCTCGTCCGCTGCGCGGCGGAAAGCGCGCGGCTCGACGAGCGGGTCGGGCCCGAGAAAGTAGCGCGACACGAACTTGATCTCGTCGTTGGAGTAGTCGCCGGCCGGTCGTGTCAGGTCGTCGGGGTCGAGCAGATGGTTCCGTCCCTTTTCCATGATGACGACGGACCAGCCGGCCCGGGTGAGAACCTCGGCGGCGGTGGCGCCGCCCGGTCCCGAGCCGATGATGATGGCGCTCGGGCTCATGGCTGGGATACCTCGGCATCGCTATAGCCACGTGGCTGCACATCACCCTCGTAGTCGATGTAGTCCCACCCGACCGTGCTTCGGTTTCCTCCGTACTCGGGTGCGCCGTACATCCCCTCGCAGCAGTGCTCCCACAGGAGTTCGCAGAAGGCCTCGTCGGCGCGGAGTCGACGGCGCTGCTCCCGTCCCTCGGCCTCGGCGAAGTCGGCGCCGAGCCCGGCGAGGCCCTCGCGGTAGCGCTCCTGGAGGCCGACCACGGGCCCGTTGAACTCGCGCTCGGGTCGCCCTTGCGAGCCCTCGAGGCGCATACGCCAGGCCAGCTCGTCCAGCGGGGACAAGGGGTGGAAGGTGGCGAAGGCGGCCGCGCCGCCCTTCCGCCCCGACGTGGGTCCGCCCGCCCAGATGCGGGGCGGATCGGACAGAAAGGCACCGAGGAAACCGTCGATGTAGTCGGCCACGCCCGCCTCCTCGGCACCGGGAGTCCCCTCGCTCGAGGGCAACATCTGCGCACAGGCGGCCTGCAAGGTGGCGTATTCGTGGTCGTTCAACCAGACGGGCATCGGGCAAACGTAGCGTGGCGCCGGACCGTTTGCTGACACTGCTGTCAGGTTGGGATCGCGCCGCAATTCATCCGTGCACCGGCGACCATTTCAGGCTCGACGGCGGGGCCGTCCCGCGGGGAGACGCCGGGCCTCCGTGAGGCCCGGACGGCCTCAGATCGGTTCGGAATCGTCGGCGACCGGGCGTGCGTCCGCGTCAGGGTCGGGATGATGCGGCACTGCCCCTACCCGGTGTGCGAACCAAAGCAGCGCGCGCTCACTCTCGTCGAGCACCTCAGTGACCAGGTTGCCCGTCTCGCTCGCCCCGAGCTCGACCAAGCGGGTCCAGTTGACGAGCAGACGGAACCCGGGGCCGCGGTAACGACGTCCAGCCACCTGGAGGGGGACGGCGGGCATGCGCAGGGCCCAGGCAACGAGGCCGCCGGCGATCTCGGGGAAGGCGGCCCGATGACGCAGGATGTCCGAGTAGTTACCCGTCACGACATCGGCCATGTTCTCCAACGCGGCGGAGCCCGGTTCGAAATAGCGTGAGTGCGACACGACCGGCGGATGGTCGGGCGCGTTCGTGCTCATTCGGGTGCCGCCGAATTTCGGTGAGGCGGGGGCCGCCCCGAAGACACCGAGCTCGGCGATGGCGTCCCCCGGCGCCTGCTCTGCAAAGAAATGCGCCTGCTGGAGGTGCAGTTGGCGCAAATCGTCGACAGTCATGCCCGGACTGCCGGCCACCACGACGTCAGTGACGACCAACCCGGCATCGGCCAGGGCGGCGCCGGTGACGATCGACCCGAAGCTGTGGGCGATCACCGTCAGCGACTGCTCCGGCTCCAAGGACAGCGATGCGACGAACTCTGTGAGGTCGTGGGCGGCCGTCGCCAGGTCGTCGGTGCACTCGATCGACCCGGCTGCGGCGGCCAGGACGTCGGCCGGGTTGTCGTAGCCCTTCCACAACAGGACCGCCGTCGCCGTGCTCGCCTCATAGAGGTTGAGGGCATCGGGGATCCAGTCCGCGCAGAGGTTCGACCCGTCGCCGACACCGGGGACCAGCACCGCGACGTGCTGGGCCGACTCGAGATCACCGAAGAGGAGCGCGTAGTGCTGCAGCTGCGGGCGGTACACCAGAATGTCGGCGCCGCTGGACAGCAGTGTCTCGAGCAGCGTGATCCGGTCCTCGTCGCCGTCCTCGGTGGCGCCGGCGAGGTCCATCTGCACGGCGGCGAGGTTGGTGGCGGCCCGACGCGACAACAACCCCTTTCCGCTCATGGAACAGGTTACGCCGCAGTCACCCTCACTTCGGGCATCTCGCGCGTGGCCCGGTCGACCACCGCTCCGGCGATGACCAGCTAACGCGGGAGACCCAGGATCCGCCCGGCGATGATGTCGCGCTGCACCTGTGACGTCCCGCCTGCGATGCCAGCCGCCTTGCTCCACAGCCACTGGCGCGCCCAGGGTCCCGCCTCGGACGACGACGGGTCTCGTCCCGTGACGAGCAGCGCGGCATCCGAGAGTCCCTGCGTCATGGACGTCCACGTCAGCTTGACCCAGCTGGACTCGGGACCCGGTTCCTCGCCGCGCCCCAGTCGAGTCAGCGTGCGCAGGTTGTGCAGGCGCAGCACGTTGAGGTCGATGTAGGCCTGCGCCAGCGCGTCGGCGACCAGCGGGTCGTCCAACGAGCCGTTCCCTCTCGCCTTTTCGTAGAGCATGGCCAGGTAGGCCTCGTGGACAACCTGCTCCTTGAACGGGAAGTTGGTGCCCCGCTCGTGCGCCAGCGTGGAGCCGGCCACGGTCCAGCCCTGTCCTTCGATCCCCACCACATGCTCCGCCGGAACGAAGACGTCGGTCAGGAAGACCTCGTTGAATTCGGCATCACCGGTCATCTGCACGAGCGGGCGGACGTCGACACCCGGGTCGGACATGTCGATGATCAGTGCGGTGATCCCCTGCTGTGGTCGCGACGCCTCGGCGTCGGTGCGCGCCAGGCACAGGCCCCATGAGGCGAACTGAGCGTAGGACGTCCACACCTTGCGTCCCGTGACCTCGAAGCCCCCTTCGACCGGCACGGCTCGCGTGGACAGCGACGCCAGATCGCTCCCGGCGTCGGGCTCGCTGAAGAGCTGGCACCAGATCTCCTCGGCCGAGAGGATGGCGGGCAGGTAGCGCAAGCGCTGGTCCTCGGTGCCGTGCGCCAGCAGCGTGGGACCCACCAAGTTGATGCCCACCCGGTTGACCGGCTGGGGGGCCTGGGCCCGGGCGTACTCGCTCTGGTAGAGCGCGACCTGCACCGGCGTGGCGCTGCGCCCACCGTAGGAGCTGGGCCAGTGCACACCGACCCAGCGGTCGGCCGCGAGAGTCGCCTGCCACTCCCGGCCCCACGCCACCTCGTCGGCCAGGTCGACGAAGGCGGGCGGGCGGAGCAGGTGTTCGCTCAGCCACTCCCGGAAGGATCCCGCGAATTCCTCGTCCTCTTTCTTCAGCGCGAGATCCACGCCGGCTCCCTCCACCACGCTGACATCGGCGTCACGATACCGGGGCCCGGGGTATGGTGCCCTGCCGTGACGGCCCGCCTGCGACCGACCTGGGTCCCCGAGCAAGCCCGGCGCTACCGGCGGCGCGGCGGTCCCTGGGACGTGCCCACTCTGGACACCCTGATCACGGGTCACGGCGGTGAGATGGTGGACGGTGCCGCCCGGCTGTCGGCGGCCGAGGCCGACGCACTCGTGGCGGTTGTGGCGGGCGGACTGCGCGGACAGGGGGTCCGGCGCGGCGAGGCCGTGGCGTGGCAGGTCCCCAACAGCCTGGCGGCCGCCATCCTTACCCGGGCCTGCTGGCGCATCGGCGCCGTCGCAGCGCCCATTCTGCACTCCTTCGGCGCGGCGGACGTCGCGGCGGCGCTCGGCCAGATCGACCCCGCCCTCGTGCTGGAGATCGGCCCCGAGGCCTATTCGGACCCTGCAGTGCTCGCCGACGCCGTCGGAGGCGCCCCGGTACCCTGCGGCACCTTTCCGAGTGCGCCCTCCGACGTTGCGCTGGTCCTCTTCACCTCGGGCTCGACCGGGATCCCCAAAGCCGTACTCCACACGCAGCGCGGCCTGAGCTGGAAGGCCTCCCTGATGGCGAGGGTCCACGGACTCGGTTCAGCCGACGCGGTCCTGATGCCGGCGCCGATGGCCCACATCTCGGGGCTGCTCAACGGGGTCCTGGTGCCGGGCGCGGCGGGACTGCGCTCGGTCCTGGTCCGCCGCTTCGACCCCGAACAGGCGCTCGCCCTGGTGGCACGCGAACGCATCTCCTTTTTGGCGGGCCCGCCGACCTTCTTCATCGCCATGGCACGCGCCCTCGCCGAGGGATCCGGCACCGACGTGTCCTCCATCCGGCTGGTCTCCAGTGGCGGCGCCTCGGTGACTCCGGCCTTCGTGGAGGACACGGCGCGCACGTTCGACTGCCGCGTCAAGCGGACCTACGGGTCGACCGAGGCACCCACGGTCACGACAAGCACCGATGACGATCCGTTCGAGAAAGCCCGCGACACCGACGGACGCGCCGTCGGCGCGGTTGAGCTCCGCATCTCGGACCCCGAGACAGGAACGCTGTGCGCCACCGGAGCCCCGGGCGAGTTGTGGGTACGCGGACCCGAGATGTTCGCCGGATACGCCGACGTCGCGCAGACGGGCACCGTGATCGCGCGGGGCGGCTGGTTCCGCACGGGCGACCTCGCCACGGTCGACAGCGACGGGTGGGTGCGCATCGTCGGGCGGCTCAAGGATGTCATCATCCGCGGCGGCGAGAACATCTCGGCCTCCGAGGTGGAGGCAGCACTGGAGGCGCACCCAGACGTCCGTCACGCGGTCGCGGTCGGCTATCCCGACCCGCTGATGGGCGAGCGGGTCGCGGCCTTCGTCGAGTCCGCCGCACCCTTCGATCTCGAGGAGTGCCGGCGGTGGTTCGTCGGCCGCGGCATGGCTGTGTTCAAGACGCCCGAGAAGGTCGAGCGGCTCGAGCATCTGCCCTTGCTCGGATCGGGCAAGCCGGACCGGGCCGCATTGCAGCGGCGAGCCGCCGCCGACTGACCCGAACCGAGGTGCATCGGGGCCTGGTGCGCCGAAGCCGCGGTGGTCGGCACTAGCTTTGGCCCGTGCCTCGCCGCAATCTGATTCCGCTGCTGCTGCTTGCCGCCCTGGGTGTCGGCACGCTGGCGTTCGCCGTGCTGGGCGCATCGTCCGCCCCCAGCGGTGCGACGCTCACGGTGCAGAACGCGTCCGTCCGGACCTTCGGCACGCCCACCGGCTCGACATCCTTCGCCTTGGACCTCGTCAACACGCTCTCCGCCGGTGGGACCAAAGGCACAGTCAGCCAGGTGCGCCGGGTCAACTTCACGCCGCCTGACCGCATGGCGGTGTACCAGGAGATCGGCTCCACCTCCAAGCTCATCGCGGTCCTGCCCCCGTCCGCCAGCACCTGCAGCCTGAGCACTTACACGGCCATCGTCGGCGGGTCCACGCCCTGGACCGGCAGCGGGACCGCCTACGTGCGGACGGAGAGCCTGGCGGCCTATGACGCACGGGTGCCCGCCGGCACTGCCACGACGTGCGCGCCCCGGTCGACCATGGTGCAGGGGTCGGTCCACGAGAGGGCCGCCGTGCGGTCGGGCTACCTGATCGGGGTCCGCCTGACGGTCGTCGTACCACCCCAGACGTTGTCCGACGGCCAGCACGTGACCAGCGGGGTCGAGAACCAGGCGCTGGTCCTGCTCGAGATCAACGGCACTCGCACGGCCGCACTGGGCTCGTGACGCCCACTCAACCTCAGGAGAGGTCCTGGCCCGCCTCGAGCCGGGCGCGCAGCAGCGTGGCAATGCGGTCGCGGTGCGCCGCGGCATCCCCGTAACTCACCTGGTCGAGCTGCGCCCGCTTCAGGTAGAGGTGCATGTCGTGCTCCCACGTGAAGCCGATGCCGCCGTGCACCTGCAGCCCCGCCGCCATGACGCGACGCGACGCGTCGGAACACCAGGCCTTGGCCATGCTGGCCGACAACGATCGCTCCGGGTCGCCGGCCGCCGCGCACCAGGCCGCGTAGTACGCCGTGGAGCGCATTCCCTCCACATCGACCAGCGCGTCGGCCAGCATGTGCTTCACCGCCTGGAACGACCCGATGGGCTTGCCGAACTGCACGCGGTCCTTGGCGTACTGGACCGTGTCCGCCAAGACGTGATCGGCCGCACCGAGCATCTCCGCGCTCGCCAGCGTCGCGGCGCGATCGACGAGAAGTGCGGCGGCCTCCGCGCCGCCGAGGAACAAGGCCGGCGTCTCGTCGAAGGCCAGGACGCCGAGCTCACGCGTGCGGTCCATGGCGGACAGCGGGGCGGGGCGGCCCTCGGCGCGCAGATCGACGCCGTAGACGGCATCACCGGCCAGGACGACGGCGAGCTCGGCCGACGGTGCGTAGGCGACCGGGGGCGTCCGCCCGCTGAGGCGCCCCTGGCCGCGCGGCCCCGAGACGGTCAGGCCGCCCGTCCCCGGCGCCGCAGCGATGCACCCGATCGCCGTCCCCTCGCTCAGCGCCTCGCGCCAGTCCTTGGTCCCGGCGTCCGCCCGCGCCTCCACGCTGCACAGCGCGCCGAGCGCCACGATGGTGGGCAGGAACGGCGCCGCCACCAGGCGCCGGCCGATCTCCTCGCACAGGACGGCGAGCTCCACCATGCCCAGCTCCAGGCCGCCCTCGTCCTCGGGGAGCTCGATCGCCAGCCACCCCTGCTCCGCCATGGCGGACCAGACCCCGTCGTCGTAGCCCCGTGGCGCGTCTGCCGCCGTGTCGCCCGAGACGGCACCTGCTCCGGGGAGGGTGCCGACGATCGCTCCGGTCCCGACACGGGCCCGGAGAGCGTCGGACCCGGCCTTCCCGTCGAGGAGGGTGGCCGCGGCATCGCGCAGCGCCTGCTGGTCGGCTGAGAGGTCGAAGTCCACGGCGGCGCAGTCTACGGTGGCCACTGACACGGGTGTCACCTTGTGCGGTTGCTGTGCCATGCTGCGGCCGATGGATCTGCACGCCACGGCTGAGCAGGAGTCGCTGCGGGCGTCGTTCCGGGCCTGGCTGATGGAGCACCTGCCGTGGCCGTACGGCGTCGGGCTCCCGCCTCGCTTCGACGACCTGGCCGAAACGGTCGCTTTCGGGCGACGGTGGCAGGCCGAGCTGGCGGCCGACGGCTGGGTCGGGCTCACCTGGCCCGAGGAGTACGGCGGCCGCGGCCTCGGAGCGCTCGAGAACTACGTGGTGATCGAAGAGCTGGCGCGAGCCCGCGCCCCCGAGTTGGTGGGCCGGATCGGCATCAACCTCGTCGGACCCACCCTGCTCGCCCACGGGACGCCCGAGCAGAAGGAGCGCTTCCTCCCCCGGATCCTCTCGGCGAGCGAGCTGTGGTGCCAGCTCTTCAGCGAGCCCGACGCCGGGAGCGACCTGGCCTCGCTCACCACCCGCGCCATACCCGTCGACGGTGGCTACCGGGTCAGCGGGCGCAAGGTCTGGACCTCCTACGCCCAATTCGCGGACTGGGGCCTCTGCCTGACCCGCAGCAACCCCGACGCCCCCAAGCGCCAACAGGGCATCACGGCGCTCATCATCGACATGCACGGCGAGGGCGTCGTGGTGCACCCGCTCGTGCAGTCCACGGGTGAGGCGGAGTTCAACGAGGTCGAGCTGGACGACGTCTTCGTGCCCACGGACCGACCGCGTCGGCCCCGAGGGCGAAGGGTGGGGCGTCGCCGGCTCCACGCTGGCCCACGAGCGCGGCATCAATCCCCGGCAGCTCGTGATCCACACCCAACTCATTGAGGAGCTGCTCCGCCTGGCCGAGGCCAACGGGAGCTTCGACGACTGGCGCCTGCGGCAGTCGCTCGCTCAGGCAGCCACCGAGGTACGCCTCTTCCAGCTGCACAACTGGCGCTCGCTGACCCGCCTCTCCAAGGGCGAGGCGCCCGGCCCCGAGGGCAGTGCCCTCAAGTTGTACTGGAGCGAGATGTCCAAGCGCCTGCACCAGACGGCGCTCGACGTGCTCGGTCCTGCCTCCCCGCTCTGGGAGGGGGCGGAGGGCAACCCCGCCGACGGCGCCTGGCAGCGTTCGTGGCTCTACTACCAAGCCTCCTCCATCTTCGCGGGGACCAACGAGATCCAGCGGACGCTGGTAGGCGAGCGCGTCCTCGGGCTCCCGCGGGGCTGAGCAGCGCCGGGCGGGCGGCACGGCAGGATGGTCACCTCGGCAAGGATGGATGAGATGAAAGACAACTTCGAGACGATCCTCTACGTGGTCGATGGTGCGGTGGCCACCATCACCATGAACCGGCCCGACATGGCCAACGCGCAGGATTCCAGGCTGATTGACGAGCTCGACGCGGCCTTGGACCTGGCCGACGCGGACGATGCAGTGCGGGTGGTGATCCTGGCCGGGGCGGGCAAGCACTTCTCCTCGGGTCACGATCTCAAGGCACTGGTGAGCGGCGACGGCTCCGATCCCTGGGTCGCGCTGCGGGAGACGCCCGAAGGCAAGTTCCAGCACGAGAAGACCATGTACTACGACCGCTGCATGCGTATCCACGACTTCCGGAAGCCGACGATCGCCGCGGTACAGGGCAGTTGTGTCGCCGCGGGTCTGATGCTGGCGGCCATGTGCGACCTGATCGTCGCCGCCGACGACGCCGAGTTTTCCAACCCGGTGCTGCGCCTTACGGGCGCCGGCGTGGAGCTTCTGGTCGAACCGTGGGAGCTCGGTATCCGCAAAGCAAAGGAGTTCCTGCTGACGGGCGACACCATTGACGCCCAGGAGGCGTGGCGCCTGGGTCTGGTCAACCGGGTGGTTCCCCGAGCCGAGCTCGAGACCCGGACAAGGGAGCTGGCCGACCGGATCGCGCTCGTCCCCCCGGTCACGGCCCAGACGGTCAAGGACAGCCTCAACCAGACCGGCACCCTCATGGGCAAGCGTGACGCGCTCAAGTACCACTTCATGGCCCACCACTGGGTGCACAACTCGGCCACGGCGCTCAACGCGCTGGCCGCCCGCAAGGCCAAGGGCTCCATGCGCGAGGTCATGGCCGAGCGCGACCAGGGCCATCCGGAATGAGCGACCCCGCGCCGGGTCCACTGGCCGGCATCCGCGTCATCGATGTCGGGACGCGGATTTCTGCGCCGTTCTGTGCCGGCTTGCTGGGCGAGCTCGGCGCTGACGTCATCAAGGTCGAGCTGCCCGGCGAGGGCGACTTCATGCGCACCATCGGCCCCTTCGCTCCGGTGGACGATGGCCCGGACTACTCGCTCTTCTGGGCCGTCGAAGGCCGGGGGCGGCGGGGCATCACCTGCGACCTGCGCAAGCCCGAGGGCAAGGAGCTCTTCAAGCGCTTGGTGGCGACAGCCGACGTGCTCTGCGAGAACTTCCGACCCGGCACCATGGAGCGCTGGGGTCTCGGCCCGGGCGACCTGCCGGACGACCTCGTCTACGTGCGCATCAGCGTCTTCGGGCAGACCGGGCCCTACGCGCCGCGCCCCGGGCTGGACCGGCTCGGCATCGCCTTCGGCGGGCTCCTCAATCTCACGGGCGACCCCGACCGCCCGCCCGTGCGGCCCGGCGTCACCATCTCGGACTACCTGACGGGCACCTTTGCCGCCTTCGCCGCGGTCGCCGCGCTCTACGGCCGCGACCAGGATGGCCGGGGCGGTGACGTCATCGACGCGCCGCTCTACGGCTCCATCCTGCGTGTCCTGGAGTGGACCCTGGCGGGGTACGACAAGCTCGGCATCGTGCGCCAGCGTGAGGGGAACCGGCTCTCGACCTCGGCCCCGCTCGACAACTACCCGACGGCGGACGGCTACTTCATCTGCATCGTGGCTGGCTCGGACGCCAACTTCCATCGCCTCTGTACTGCAATGGACCGCCGAGACCTGATCGAAGACCCGCGCTTCCTCACGCTGGCGGAACGGGCGTCCCGAAGCGGGGAGATCAACGGCATCGTGGCCGACTGGACCTCGAGCCTTCCCGCGGAGGAGATCACCACGCGCTGCGTCGAGTACGACGTCCCCGTGGGCACCGCCTACAGCGCCGAGGACATCTTCGCCGACCCCCACATGGCAGCCCGGGGCGATCTCGTGGCGGTCGAGGACCCCGTGCTCGGCCCGATCCGCCAACAAGCGCCGTTTCCCCGTCTGGCCAAAACCCCGGCTGCCGTGCCGCGTGGCGCACCGCGCTTGGGCGAGCACAACCGCGAGGTCTGGTGTGACCTCGTGGGCCTCAGCGACGACGAACTGGCCGATCTGGGGAGCCGCGGCGTGGTCTGAGGGCTGTGGCCTCCACGCATCCCGGTTCACGTCCCGCCACCGCCGGCACGGCTAGGTTCGATCTCATATGGAGCTCACCGTCCAGACGTTCGTGACCCTCGACGGAGTGATGCAGGCCCCCGGGGGGCCCGAGGAAGACCCCAGCGACGGCTTCATTCATGGCGGCTGGCAGGCTCCGTTCGACGACCCGGCCGCCAACGACTTCGTCGCCGAGCTCAACGGCCATGCCAGCGCGTTCCTCCTCGGTCGCAGGACCTTCGATATCTTCCGGGGCTTCTGGCCCGATCAGACCGACCCCGCCGACCCCATTGCCAAGGCGATCAACTCCCTGCCCAAGTACGTCGCGTCCAAGTCGTTCGTCGAGGCGGACGCCGCGTGGCGTGGGGAGTACCCCGACACTGGTCGTCTCGTCACGGGCGATGTCGTGGCGTCTATCCGGGCGCTGAAGAACGAGCCCGGCGACGAGCTCCAGATTTGGGGAAGCGGCCAGCTCCTCCAGACGCTGTTGCAGCACCAACTCGTCGATCGCTTCCGCCTCATGACGTTCCCCGTGGTGCTCGGCTCCGGCCGCCGCTTGTTCAACCACGGCATCCTCCCGGCGACCATGCGCCCTGTCGACATCACGGTGACCGGCGTCGGCATCGTCCTCGGCACCTATGAACCAGCCGGCCCGGCGGGCCACGGTCAGATGTAGCTCGGTGGCCAGGGCCCTGCCGTGTCCACGGCAGGGCCGGATCTGACCCATTGGCGTTGCGGCATTCGCCACCGCCGCGCCGACCGGCATCCGGCTCCGGCCCGGAGTCACCCCACCGTGCTGTTGACCCGGCCGAAGTAGGAAGCGCCGCCGAAGGTGAAGATGCCGCCGTCGGCTGCAGCCATCCAGTATCCGTTGGTGGCGCTGTCGGCCGCCATCCCGACCATCGGCGCCGCCAGGCTGAGGCTGCCGGTGCTGCCCTCGAATGGCGCCTGCCCGTAGGTGAAGATGCCGCCGTCGGAAGCCACGAAGCGGTAGCCCTGCCCGTTCGGCGACGACTCCATGCCGACGATGGGCTTGTTCAGGCGGATGCTGCCGGTGCTCCCGAAGAACGGCGCGTTGTAGCTGAAAACGCCGCCATCGGAGGCGACTTCCCAGTAGCCGCCGGTGGACGGGTCGGCCGCAATGCCGACGATGGGTTGATTGAGGGTCTTGCCGCCCATGGACCCGAAGAACTGGGCATTGCCGAAGCTGAAGATGCCACCGTCCGCGGCCACCATCCAGTAGCCCTTGCCGTTGGTCGTGGGTGCGATGCCGACGATCGGCTTGTTGAGGCGGAGCGACCCGGTCGATCCGTAGAAGGCGGCGTCACCGAAGCTGAAGATGCCGCCGTCCGAACCGACGAGCCAGTAGCCCCTGCCGTCGGGCGTCGAGGCCATTCCCACGATGGGCGAGTTGAGCTGACCGGTGAGGGAGCCGTAATTCTGCGCCGAGCCGAAGGCGGCCACCGTGCCGTTGGACTCGGTCTCCCAGTACCCGGTCCCGTTGGGGGTCGGCGCGACGGCGACCGTCCGCGACCCGGACTGGACGGAGCCAGCCAACTGGCCCCAGCTGTCCGTGATGTCGGTGGGCGGCGAGCACGAGCTGGCGAAAATGGCCGCGATCGAACCACCCGAGAAGCCGCCGGAGGAGAACGCAGCGCCCATCGAAAGGATCGGCGGGCCGCTCGGGCAGGTGGCGAACCCGTGCAGGATGATGTCGCGGTGACCCCAACAGCCCGACGGAGACGACGCGCTGCACGCAGCGTTGGACGTCGACGAACCGCTGTAGCCGTCGTCGTACATCCAGTAGTAGTCCGCCTCGAGCACCGAGGTCAGACCGCCGGCCCAGATCGACCCGCCATACGTGATCGGAGCGCCGCCGGTGAGCGTGCTCGGAAAGGACGGGTCGCTGCCCGTGTTGGCGCCGTTCTGCGCATACGCGTCGAGTTGCGACGTGAGGTACTGAATCGGCGGGAGCCCACGGTCAACGCGTTCATTGTTCACCGCCGTGAACACCTGCTGGTCGAGCGGAAGGGCGTCGAAGGCGGATTCGGAGATGTCCATGGAGCCAACACCCTCCTGGCCGCGCGCACCGTCAATGGCGGTGAGCCAATCGGAGCTGTCCGGAGGGATGTTGGCCGACGGGTTGGAGGGCGGCAGAATGCCCGCGGCGTCGGCAGGCGCACTCGTCATCAACCCGGCACCTGACAGGCTCAGGATCGCGGCGCCAAGAACAAACAGAAGTGTCGTGAGACGACCGGCACTGCCCTGCACGTTGAAGCCCCCCTCGTTTTCTGCTCGTCGTTCCAGTGGGTATCGGAACGAAGCGGCGGAAATCGAAGAGGTTTTTTACGAGAAGGGAACTCTTTGTGCAGGTCCGGGGCCCGTCGGGCACGACGACACACGTATTGTCCGGCCGTTGTCGCAACCGGGCCTCGCATCGCCTGCGACCCCGGTGTCCGTGCCTGGAACAACCGTGCCAGGCCCGGTGCGCAACCCGCCGGCGACGTGGTGGCAAGGACGGCGGCAATCGGCGTGAACGGCACGGGTGTCGCGGCCGCCCTGCGCTCGTGACGCCACCACGAGTCACGAGGAATGCGGGCGGGAACATCTCGGATCAGCTCGAGGCGAGCCTCAGCGAGGTCGGTCGCGACCTCCGGGCAGTCGGGTCAGCCCCGGTTACCCCCGGGGAAGCCCGAGGACGCGCTCAGCCACGATGTTGCGCTGAATCTCCGACGTCCCGCCGGCGATGGTGCCGGAGAAGGAACGCAGGTACTGCGAGGCCCAGGCGCCGTCGTAGAACGAGCCGATCGCGCTCTCGTCCGACCGGGCCGCTTCGAAGTGGGCGAGGTCCCACTCGGTGAAGCGGTTGGGTCCGGGACCGTCGAGGTCGAGGCCCTCCAGCCCCAGCGCCTCTTGGCCGAGCAAGCAGGCGCGCTGCTCGGCCTCGCTCGTGAACAATTTCAACACCATGTGCTCCGGCGACATCTCGCCCCGCGTTGCCTTGGCGAAGCCGCGGTAGCCGAGGCAGCGCATGGCTGCCGTGTCGGTGGCCAGACGGCCGATGGCTTCGGCCAGGCGCGGGTCGTCGCCGAGGGTGCCGCCGTGGCCGTCGGGGCGCTTGGTCATGCGGACCAGTCCCTTCAGCGTGCGCTCCATCTTCGACACGTACATGATCCAGAGCATGCCCCGCTCGTGGCGGAGCGAGCCCTGGCTCACCGCCCATCCGTGATGCAATTCGCCCAGCAGGTTCTCTGCGGGCACCTCCACGTCGGTGAAGAAGACCTCGTTGAAGTCGGCGTGATCGGGGTCGGTGAGCTCGGGCAGGGGCCGGCAGGCGATGCCGGGCGTACGCATGTCAATGATGAGCACGCTGATGCCGCGGTGCTTCGATGCCTCGGGGTCGGTCCGCACGTAACACATGCAGTAGTCGGCGTCGTGCGCGCCCGAAGTCCAGACCTTCTGCCCGTTCACCACGAAGTGGCCCTCGTGCTCCTCGGCCCGCGTGGTCAACGAGGCCAGGTCGCTCCCCGCGTTCGGCTCGCTCATCCCGAGACACCAGGTGATCTCGCCCTTCAACGTCGGGAGCACGTAGCGCTCCTTCTGGTCCTCGGTGCCGTACTCAACGATGGAGGCAGCACAGATCGAGAGGCCCTGCGGGTTGAGCGATCGCGGTGCCGTGCGTTCGGTGATGACCTCGAAATAGGCCATCTGCTCCTTCGGAGTGGCATTCCGGCCGCCCAATTCGGCCGGCCACCCCGGCACCAGGTAGCCGGCCTCGAACAGCTCGCGCTGGAAGGTGCGAGCCCAGTCCGGCAGGTGCGCCGATGAGCGTCGCTGCTCGGCAGCCATCGCTTCGGGCGAGGGCAGGTGCTCGTCCAGCCATGCTTCGAAGGCGCGGCGGAAGGCCGTCAGCGAGTCGTCAGGGGCGAGGCGCATGGCCAACTATGACACGGGCGTCATTCGGCCAGCGACTCCCCGTCGTCCTCCTCTCGCACGCCCGCTGCGCCCTGCAAGTAGCCGCGTCGGGCGGCGGGTATGGCCTGAATGGCGAGCACGATCCCGAAGGCGGGCTCGGTCAGGAGGATCGACCCTGCGATTTCGTCCCAGGTGGCGCCGACCTCTGCGGCCAACCGGGCGTGGCGTTGCACACCACCGAGCTGCCGGGCGACGACGGTGCACACCATGCGGATGAGCTCGTGCGTCTTGCGGTCGGGCTCACGCAACGAGTCGATGGAAGCCATCCACGCGTTCTGGGCCTGCAAGACGCCGGGGGCCCACTCGTTCAGGAAACGCTCCGAGAGGAAGGGCCAGACGTCCTCCTCGACGTCGATGTCGAGGGCTTCGTCGGGGTCGCCTTCGCCAGGCGTGACGGGATCGCCGTCGTCGGGTCGCGCCATCCGGGTCAGCTTCCGGGCTCGGGGTCGCGGGGCTGGCCCAGAATGCGCTCGGCGATCACGTTGCGCTGCACCTCGCTCGTGCCACCGGCGATCGTGAGGCAGCGGGTGGAGAGGAAACCCTCTTCCCAGCGCTGCCCCGCGCCATCGAGGACGGCGCCGTTGGCCCCGTAGAGCGCCATCCCCATCTCCTGCACGCGTTGCTCGTGTTCGACGCCGAGGAGCTTGCGCACGCTGCTTCCACTGCCCGGGTCCACGCCCGAAAGCGTCCGCAACGTGGCGCGGTGGCCGAGGAGCGCGATCGATTGCGCCTCGGCGATCAGGTGTCCCAGCCGCTCCTCCATGCTGGGCGGGCCGGGCTCGCCGCGCTCGCTGCGGCGTGCCATTGTGCGCGTGAGCGACTCGACGCCCGGACCGAAGGAGGCGCCCGTCGACATGGAGACGCGCTCGTTGGCCAGCGTTGTCCGACCAATGCGCCAGCCGTCCCCTGGCACGCCCACGACGGCGTCGTCGGGGACGAAGACGTCATTGAAGAAGACCTCGTTGAACATGGCGGCGCCGGTCAGCTCGCGCAGCGGCCTGATGTCGATGCCTTCGGCGTGCATGTCGACGATGAAGTACGTGATGCCCGCATGCTTGCCCGCGTCGGGGTCCGAGCGGGCCAGGCAAATGCCGAAATCGGCCATCTGGGCCAGCGAGGTCCATACCTTCTGGCCGTTCAGGACCCAGCCACCCTCCACCCGCTCGGCCCGGGTGCTCAGGGCGGCCAGGTCCGACCCTGCCCCGGGCTCGCTGAAGAGCTGGCACCAGTTCAGCCGGCCGTGCAGCGTGGGGCGCACCCAGCGCTCCTGCTGCTCTGGAGTGCCGTGGGCGATGAGCGTGGGCAGCGCCCAGGCTCCGACCGCCAGGTGGGGCCGCGATACGCCGGCCGTGGCCAGCTCCTCGTCGATCACGAGCTGCTCGAGGGGCGAGGCGCCCCGGCCCCAGGGTGCGGGCCAGTGCGGCATGATCAGGCCCGCCTCTGCGATGGCGACCCGCCGGTCGGCGTCATCGGCCGCCGCCACCGCCGCCACGACGGCACGGATCTCTTCGCGCAACGACTCCGCCTCGGGTGGCAGGTCGGCTGCCAGGTTGCGCCGGGACCCGGTGATGGCCAGCGCGGCCACCTCGTGCTCGAGCCCGCCGACATCGCCGCCGGCCACCAGTTGGAGGCTGGCCATGGCCCGCTTCAGGTAGAAGTGCGCCTCGTGCTCCCAGGTGAAGCCGATGCCGCCCAGAAGCTGGATGCACTCCTTGGCGCAGTGCGCCGCCGCCCCGAGCGCCACGGCGCCGGCGATGCGCGCGCTCAGGTGGCGGTCGCGGGACGGGTCGGAGTCCGAACCGGCGTCTTCGCTCCACGCGGCCGCCGCGTCCCAGGCCACCGCCGCGGACTGCTCGACCGCGACCAGCATGTCAGCCAGCGCGTGCTTGACCGCCTGGAACTGGCCGATGGGCCGGCCGAACTGGACGCGCACCTTGGCGTACTCCGACGCAGTGTGCAGGCACCAGCGGGCGATGCCTGCGCTCTCGGCCGCGGCCAGCGTCAGCGCCAGGCCGCGCACGTCCTCGTCGGACACCATGACTTGTTCGTGCTGCGGCACCACGAGCGCGCCGTCGCCGCCGAAGGTGAGCTGACCGACAGCACGGGTGGCGTCGAGGGCCGGGAGCGCCTCCACGGCAACCGCCTGGCCGAGCGCCTCCAGGTCGAGCAGGAGCCAGTCGGTGCCGGTGCCGGTGGCGTCGTCGAGTGGGACCAGGACGAGGCGGGCGGTGGGCAACCCGAGCACCGGGCGCACGGTGCCGGAGAACGAGAGGGCCCCGTCCTCGGCCCGCTGCCATGGCTGGGGAGCCGCCCCCAGCGCCACGGCGGCCGTGATGGTGCCGTCGGCCAGACCGCGCAGCCATTCGGGCGGCGGGGCGGCAGGGCTCTTGGTCCCACGAGTCAGAGCGGCGGAGACGAGCACCGTCGGCAGCACCGGGCCGGGGAAGAGGGCGTGACCCAACTCCTCGAGCACGACCGCCAGTTCGGCCAGCGTGAAGCCCTGCCCGCCCTGCTCCTCGGGGACGTGGAGGCCGAGCCATCCCTGGGCCGCCATCTTCTCCCAGGCCGCTGGGAGCTCCGTCGTACCCGACGGCGCCTCGGCGACCTCACGGGGCACCGTGGGCGGGCAGTGCGTCTCGGCCCAGCGCAGCGCGGTAGCCCGCAGCGACTCGTGGTCCTCTGTGACGGCGATCGGCATTTACGTATTCTCCTCGAGCGGGACCTCGGCGCCGGCACGCCAGAGGGAGATGGCGCCGACCGGGCAGCCCTGCGCCGCAGTGCGCAGCCGCTCCTCGTCGGTGGCCGCAGCATCCACGACGACGGCGTGGCCGTCGTCGCTGAGGTCGAAGGTCTCGGGCGCCCAGAAGACGCAATTGCCCGACCCCATGCAGCGGTCCCAGTCGACCTGCACGTCCAGAGACGGTGGCTCGGCGGCCTCGTCAGTCACAGCGCCACCCGCGCCCGTGCGCCGCGCCGGCACTGCCCTCGTCCGGTGTCACGATGGCCGCTGCGTCGTGCAGCGGGTTGGCTCTGCCGCCCATGCGCCTGAAACTACCCCCCGGGGGTGAACACCACCGGCAGGGAGAGCGGCGACCGGAAGGCCATCCCCTCAATGTGCGGCGGTTCGGCCTCGGGGTCCAGGGTGAAGGGACCGAGCCGGTCGAGGAGGGTGTTGATGGCGATGCGCGACTCCATCCGGGCCAAATGCATGCCCAGGCAGACGTGGACGCCGAAGCCGAAGCCCACGTGCTGGCGCTGCTCGCGGAACATGTCGTAGCGGTCGGGGTCGGTGTACTTGCGCTCGTCGCGGTTGGCCGCGCCGATCAGGAGCGCCAGATCGGCCCCCTTCTCGATCTGCACGCCGGCCAGCTCGGCGTCACGGAGCGCCCGGCGCAGAATCACGCACACGGGGGGCTCCCAGCGCACCACTTCCTCGAACGCGGGGGCGAAGAGCGACCGGTCGCTGTAGAGCGCGTCGAACTGCGCCCGGTCGTGCAGCAAGGCGAACAGCAGGCTGCCCGAGGCGCGGTAGGTCGTCTCCACGCCGGCCGGCAGGATCAGCCGGAGGAAGGAGAAGATCTCCTCATCGGTGAGGTGGACGCCGTCGACCTCGGTCCGCACGAGCTCGCTGATGAGGTCGTCACCCGGTGCGGAGCGGCGCTCCTCCATCACCTCGGCGAAGTAGTCACGCAGGGCCGCCGACGCGGCGACGCCTCGCTCCCAGTTGGCGGCCACGCTCGTGAGTTCCATGGTCCAGCGTTGGAACTTCGGGTAGTCCTCGCGCGGGAGCCCGAGGATGCGGGCGATCACCTGCACGGGGAAGTTGAACGTCACCGAGCGCACGAGGTCGGTGCGGCCCTCGTCGATGAAGGTGTCGATCAACTCGTTGACGACTCGCGCGACCAAGTCCTCCTCCCAGCGCTCCAGCATCTTGGAGCGGAAGCTCGATGCCACGAGCGTCCGGATACTGCGGTGCTCGGGCTCGTCCATCTGCAGGATGGTGCGCCCCATCACCATGCCCATCACTTCCTCGTAGATGGTCGAGGAGTACGTCTCGTTGTCGCGCAGCACCTGGACGACCTCGTCGTAGCCGAACACCGTGATGGGCGCCGGCTTGGTCGGATCGGCAGCCTCGGCGCCTTCGCCGAGGTCGATCGGGCCGGAGTGCACGGGGTTGATGCGGCGCAGCGCCTGCATCGCCGGATACGGGTCGCGGACGGTGCCGCCGACCACGTCCTTGAGCTCGTAGGGATCGAAGGGGACCGCCGCCGAGTCAGCCGCGGTATTTAGGCCTGGCATGTCTTTCCACAACCCCCTAGATTCCGGGTGTTCACACAGGGGGTCGGGCCTGACTCCCATGTCATGTATAGCAAACGATCGTTAGGGAGTCCAGAACGGGGGTTTCCTGGCGCATCGGGTGTTACCTGGTTGGCGACGGTTCGGCCAGGTCGTGGAAGGTTTTGGACGACAAGGTCACGCAGGAGGCCACGGACTGCGAGAGGACCCTCGGGGCGTCGCTTCGTCGACCCGAGGCCGGAGAGCGGAGAATGGGACCCAAATGAGCGTTGGCACTTCCCCCCAGGGCGACGCGCACGCAGAGCGAGGAACGCCGGCCGCCGGAGAAGGTTCGGCGACCCGTCGGCGGATCCTGCAGATCGCCCTGACGCTCATGGCGCAGCGGGGCGTCGACGGGACGAGCATGCGCGACCTGGCCTCGGCCGCCGGTCTGAACGTGGCCTCGCTCTACCACTACTTCCCGAGCAAGCGGGACCTCTTGGAGTCGGTCCTGATCGAGCAGGGGTTTCTCCCTATCCGGCCGGTACACGTCGACACGCAGGACGGGGCCCCCAGCGCCGAGCCATTGACGCTGGCCCAGCTGCTGGCCGAGATCATGACGTCCATGTTCGAGGTGGAGGACTTCGTCCGCCTCATGGTGGGAGAGGCGATGCGTGGCGAGGCGACCGCTCGCGCCGTGGGCGTGGACCTCTTCGCCTCGTTCGAGTCCAGCATCGAGGACTGGGTCAAGAACAACCGCCCCGACCTCGACGACGGGCCGGGCGCCGCCGCGGTGGCCCGGCTCCTCAGCGCCATGGTTGTCGGGATCTTCATTCAGCACGCCGCCGACGTGCTCGGCGACGAAGGGGACGACCTCACCGCCCTGTCCCTCGACCGGGCCCGCGAGGCGGCGTCCATCCTCCCGCCGCCGGGCTGATCGCGGCCCCGGCCATTTGCCGGGGGCCATTGCCCGGGCGCACACTGACGTGGTGCCCGCCACCACCCCTTCTGCCCCGCCGACCGCCGTCGCCTCCGCCGCCTTTACGGTGCCGGCCGAGACCGTGTGGGCGTACCGCCTCGACTTCGCCAACCTTCCGGAGTACAACCCCGACGTGAAGGACGTCACGCGCGTGGCGGACGGGACCGGGGACGCAGCGGGCGGCGTGCACGGACCCGGCGCCCGCTACACGTTCGGCTTGGCCGACCCGCGCCGCCCCGGCGCGTACCAGCCGATTGAGTTGTGGACCGTGGACGCCGTGGCCCCCACGCTGGTGGCCGCCGGGATGTCGGGCGGCAACGGGGCCTACGAGGAGTTCGTCGTGGAGCCGCTCGAAGGCGGGGGGTGCCACGCGACGCTCACGCTCTGGGTGACCCTGCCCGACGGCCTGTCCGAGGACGTGCTCACCGCGGCCGCCGTCGGCAGCTTGCAATCGATCAGCGAGGAGCTCCGCTTGATGCAGGAGGTCCTCGAAGCGCCCGGCTGATCGCTCGTCCCGACCGCCTAGTGGCTGTAGTGCGCGTCCGCGTCGGCAAGACGCTCCGCCAGCCGGGCCAACATCTTCACGCCGATCCTCGGCGTCATCATCAACATCGACCTGAACTCACGGGCGTCGAGGACGAGCAACTCCATGTCCGTCTCCGCGACCACGTCGGCCGTGCGGATGCCCCCGTGGAGGAGAGCCAGTTCGCCGAAGTATCCCCCGGTGGTGAACTCCGCGATCTCGCGCTTCCCGACGCGGCACGAGGCGATGCCCGAGAGCACGAGAAAAAATTCCCGGCCGACCGAGCCTTGGGCGGTCAGAAGCTCGCCGCGCTCGACGGTGACGGGGGTGCCTAGCTGCGCAATGGCCCGGAGGTCGCTCTGCGAGCACCCCGAGAACAGGGGGACCGCCTTCAAGAGGTCGGTCTGCTGCTTGGGGATCCGATGCCGCATGTGGCCACCTGTGCTGGGCTGGAACTGTCTGGGAACGCCAGTTGGAGCGTATCTCCCCCACCCCCCTTGTGAAGGGTCTTTCGGCAGGCGGTGCCTCTGGGCGCTCACCCGCCCTCCCGCAGGCGCTGGCGCAGCACGAATTTCTGGATCTTCCCAGAGGGCGTCCGCGGCAACTCGTCGACGATGCGGATCTCCTCCGGCCACTTCTGGCGGGTGAGCCCGGCCTCCTGGAGGTGCGCTCGGAGCGCGTCCATGTCGGGAGGTGCGCTCCCGGGTTGCATGCGGAAAAAGGCGCAACCGTGCTCGCCGAGCCGCTCGTCGGGTGCCGCCACCACCGCCACCTCGGCCACGCCCTTCATGTGCGCCAGGAGCTGCTCGACCTCGGCCGCACTGACGTTCTCGCCGCCGCGGATGATGATGTCCTTCACCCGGTCCGTGATGGTGAGATAGCCGTCCTCGTCGATCACGCCGATGTCGCCGGTGCTGAACCATCCTTGGGCGTCGACCGCCTCGGCCGTCAGGGCGGGGTCGGTGTAGCCCGCGAAGCGGTCTGGCCCCCGGCTCAGGATCTCGCCGGGCTGACCCACCTCGACGTCGCGGCCGTCCTCGTCGACGGTCCGGATCTCGACCCCGTCCATCGGCCGGCCGTCGGTGTGGATGCGCTTGTCCTTGGGGGCGTCGTGCAGGGACCCCGTGATCGACGGGTGCTCGGTCGAGCCGTAGGATCGGACCAGCGAAATCCCGAGCTCATCGGCGCGCTCGGCCACCGCGTTGGGAATCGGTGAGCCCCCCAGTCCGATGTAGCGCATGAGCTCCACGTGCTCGGGGCCGAACCCCGGGCAGTCGAGCAGGCTCGTGAAGAAGTACGTGGAGCCGCTGCCCGCGGCGATGTGCTCCTCGACCATGGCGGCGAGGACGGTCGGCGGGTCCCAGCCGTCGATCATGTAGATGGGCCGCCCGCTGTAGAGAGGGCAGAGCAGACCACCCAGCATGCCGATGGCGTGGCCCACCGGTGCACCCACGAGACTCGGCAGATCGCGCATGGACTGGTGGTCGGAGAGCTGGCGGACCTCGCAGCCCAGAGTGCGGTGCGTGTGCACCACGCCCTTGGGGTCGGCCGTCGTGCCGGAGGTGTAGCCGATGACCGCCGCGCCGTCGGGATCGACGTGCGCCGGGCCGTCGATCGGCTCCGCCCCGCGCAGGTCGTCGAAGCGCACGTACCCGGACGCGTCGCCGGCGATGTCCCCCACCACGACGACGTGTTCGAGTCCCTCCAGGCCGTCGCGCACTGTGGCGAGGTCGGCCAGGTAGTCGCGCTGCCCGATACTCGACACGATGACGAGCGCCCGGGCGCCGCTCTGGCGGAGGATGAAGCCCAGCTCCTTGGGGCCGTAGAAGTGCACGATCGGCACCAGCGTCACCCCGAGCATGCTGCAGGCGTAGAACGTGACGGCTGCGTCGACCCAGTTGGGCAGCTGGAAGGCCACCACGTCGCCGGGCCCGAGCCCGAGCGCGCGCAAACCGCCGGCGACGCGCAGCGACTGCTGGTAGACGTCGCCGACGGTCCCGAGGTAGGGGTGTGTCGGCGACCAAATGCGGAAGCGCCGGTTCGGGTCCTCCAGGAGTGCGTCGCGCAGGAACTCCCCGAGCGTCCGGTCGTCCCAGGCGCCCTCGGCCAGGTAGCGCGCCGCCAGCTCGTCCGGCACGGGGCGCAGCTCGAACGTCGTCATGCCGATTCGATGAAGAGCGTGGCCAGCCGGTGGCGCTGCGCGCCGGCACCGCCCGCGAGGAGATCGTTCTGCTTCACTCGCTTGAAGAGGAAATGGGCGTCGTTGGCCCAGGTGAACCCGACACCCCCGTGCAGCTGGATGTCGTCGCCGGTGACCCGCACGCCGGCGTCCGCCGCGTAGCTCGAGGCCATTGCCGTTGCCTGCTCCCGTTCGGGCGCCTCGGTGTCCGAGGCCCAGGCCGCGAACTGAAAGCCGGCCCGCGCCATCTCGACCTGCTGGAACATCTCGACGAGCCGGTGGCGCACCGTCTGGTATGTGGCGACGGGCTTGTCGAAGACGATCCGTTCCGACGTGTAGGCGATGGCCTCGGTCAGGGCCCGGTGCGCGGCGCCGACGGTCTCCGCCGCCAGCCCGATGGCGATGTCGTCTTGGATGCGCTGCCACAATCCGACCTGGTTGCCCGAGGGTCCGAGCGGCACGACCGGCGTGTCGTCGAAGACGAGCCGGGCGAGTTTGCGCGTGGGGTCCAGCGACGGGACCAGTTCGCCCTCCGGAGACTCGAGGAGATACGACCGCACGCCTTCCTCGCTGCGCGCCACCACGATGACCCAGTCCGCCGTGTGCCCGTCGATGACGACCGGCTTCTCGCCGCTCACGACCCACTGGGCCGCCTTGCGGCGCGCCCGGGTCCGCACGGTCGCAACGGGCTCGCCGTGTCCCTGCTCGCCGAGCGCCACCGTGCCGCGGCGGGTGCCGGCGGCCAGGTCGGTGAGCAACTCGGTCGCGCCGAGGGCGCGGGCGGCGAGGGTGGCGGCGACCGCCGACGAGAAGAACGGTCCCGGCAGCGGCCGGCGGCCCATCTCTTCGAGCACCACGCACATTTCGAGCAGGCCGACCCCGCTGCCGCCGTACTCCTCGGGCACCAGGAGGCCCGTCCAACCCAGCTCGACCAGCGTGTTCCACAGCGCCGGCGTGATCCCCGCGGGGTCGTCGGCCAGCTGCCGCACCATGTCAGGCCCGCACTCGCGCTCGAGGGCGCTGCGCGCCACTTCTTGCAGCGCGAGCTGCTCGTCGTCGTACGTGAAGTCCACGGCCTCCCCTACGTCTCGCTCACCGACGCGCCATTCCCTGACACTGGCGTCAGAGTACACGGTGGTCGGGTACCCTTCCCCCGTGGATTTTGCCCTTGCACCGGAGGACGAGAAGTTCCGCGACGAGTTGCGCGCCTGGCTCGACGAGCATCTGCCCCCCTTCTTGGAGGCCGAAGCCCTCGCCGACGACGCCAGCCTCTCGGGAGAGGCGAGCCAGCAGCGTCGCCAGAAGTGGCAGCGCAAGCTCAACGAGGGCGGGTGGGCGGCCATCCACTGGGGCCCCGACTACGCGCAGGGCCGCACCATCAACGCCATGCAGAGGCTCCTCTACTCCGAGGTGATGGCCGAGTACCGCACGCCGGGCACGTTCAACACCAACGGGATCTGGCAGATCGGGCCCATGATCATTCAGTGGGGCACCGAGGAGCAGAAGGCGCAGTGGCTGCCCTCCATCCTCGAGGCCGAGGAGCACTGGTGCCAGGGCTTCAGCGAGCCCATGGCCGGCAACGACCTGGCCAACCTGCGGACGACGGCGATCTACGACGCCGAGACGGACGAGTACGTCATCAACGGCTCCAAGATCTGGATCTCCTCCGCGCACCTGGCCACCTGGGGGCTGTTCCTGCTGCGCACCGACCCGACCGCCATTGAGCGCGGCAAGAAGCACGAAGGGATCACCGCTTTCATCTTGAATCTGAAGACGCCGGGCATCGACGTGCGCCCCATCCGCGACATGGCGGGCGAGGAGCTCTTCAACGAGATCTTCTTCACCGATGTGCGCATCCCGGCGAAGTGGCGTCTCGGCGACGAGGGCGCCGGCTGGATGGTGGCCATGGGCACCCTGGGCTTCGAGCGCGTCGGCATCGCCTCGCAGATCGCCATCCTGGCCGCCGACCTGCGCGCCATGGTGGCCGCCGCCCGCAGCGTGAACCCCGGCGCGCTCGACGACCCGTCGCTGCGGGACCGCATCGCCAAGGTATGGACCGAGATCGAGCTGGCGCGTCTCCTATCGCTGCGGGCGCTGTCCAAAATCATGAAGGGCGAGAAGAACTGGCCCGAGGTCCCCTTCGCCAAGCTCTCGTGGTCCTCCATGGCCCAGACGCTCGCGGAGCTCGCCGTCGACCTCCTCGGCCCCGTCGGCGCCCTCGCGCGCGGCGGTCCTGACGCGGTCGACCGGGGGAAGTGGACCCGCCTCTACGCCTTTCAGCGCTACTCGACCATCGGCGGCGGCTCCACCGAGATTCAGAAGAACATCATCGCCGACCGGGCCATCGCCATGCCCGGCAAGTCGCGCGGCTGACCCGCTCCGCCCCGTTGCCCGCCGACCCCCGCGCCACGTGCATCATCGGCGTCGCCCGCCGCACCTGGCATCCGTCCGACGCGCCCGACGGTGCGCCCGAGCCGCTCGCCATGTGGGAGGAGGTGGCCCGTGACGCCGCGGCGGACGCCGGGGTCACCGACGCGTCGTCCCTCCTCGGCGAAGTCGAGAGCGTCGACGTCGTCTACTCCCAGTCGTGGCAGTACGACGATGCCGCAGCCCGCCTGGCCGAGCGCGTCGGCGCGTCGCCGGCCCGCCGGCACTACTCGGGTATCGGCGGATCTGTGCCTCTCGTTCTGGCCACCGAGGTGGCTCAGGAGATTCAGGCGGGCCACCTCGACCTGGCTCTGCTCACCGGCGCGGAGGCCCTGGCCACCGTCCGGCGGCTGAAGAAAACCGGGGAGAAACCGCAATGGTCCTTCCGGCCCGCCGAGAAGCGGCCCTTCCCGATGGACATGGACTTCGACCCCTCCGAAATCAGCCACGCCGTCTTCGAGGCTTACCTGACCTTCGCCTTGTTCGACAACGCCCGGCGCGCGCACCTCGGGCGGGACCTCGACGAGCACCGGACACGGCTCGGTCGGGTGTTGGCCCCCATGACCGAGATCGCAGCGGCCAGCCCCCACGCCTGGTTCCCGGTGGCTCGCAGCGTCGACGAGCTCGTGACCGCCACGCCTGACAACCGGATGGTGGCCTACCCCTACACGAAACTGATGACGTCGATCATGGACGTCGACATGGCCGCCGCGCTCGATATTGGCCAGCGCGGCCAAGGCGGACGCGCTGGGCGTCCCCGAAGACAAGCGGGTGTACCTGCGCGGCTCGGCCTACGCCGAGGACCCCTCGCACGTGGCAGGACACCCGGACCTGTGGCGCTCCCCCGCCATGGCCGCCGCGGCCGGGACGGCACTGGCCGGAGCCGGCATCGGCACGGACGACGTGGCCCACTTCGACCTCTACTCCTGCTTCGCCAGCTCCGTGTGCTTCGCGCTCGATGCGCTTGGCATCAGCGAGGACGACGGGCGCGCCCTGACGCAGACGGGCGGGTTGCCGTACCACGGCGGGCCTGGCTCCAACTACATGACGCACGCACTGGCGGCCATGGTCGAGACGCTGCGTCGCGATCCCGGGTCCTACGGCGTCACGAGCGGCGTCGGCATGCACATGCAGAAGCACGCCTACGGCGTCTGGTCGACCGACCCCGGTATCGGTCCCGGCCCCGAAGTGGCCACCCCGCCGGCAGCCGCCGCTCCCGACCCCGTGGCCATCGTCGAGTCACCGGAGGGCGGCGCCACGGTGGCGACCTACTCGGTCCTGCACGGACGTGACGGCGGGCCCGAACGCGCCCTGCTCATCTGCGACCTCCCTGCTGGCGGCCGCTCCTACGCGTTGCTCGACGGCGACGCCGCGACACTGAGCGGCGCCGAGGCGGACGAGGTGATCGGGCGCACGGTCACCCTGACGCCCGCGGACGGGATCAACCACGCCCGGCTGAGCTGAGCTGAGCTGATGCACCTCGCGCCGCCCACGCGCACTGGTTGCGCGTCCACGGAGTCCGCACGGAACGGGTCGTAGGCGGGCTCGACGGCTGCCCCGGGGGGTGGGTCCTCGCCACGGTCCCCGTCGACCCCGCCGACGCCGGATTCGAGATCAGTGTGCTCCCCTCGCTCGAACCCGTCGTCGCGGAGCTCACCGCCGGCCACATGATCTGCGCCGCCATCGACATTCCCATCGGCCTGGCCGACCGGGAGGCGCGCTCCTGTGACATTGCAGCGCGCCGCGCCCTCGGCGCGCGCCGCAGCTCGGTCTTCCCGGCGCCGGCGCGCGCAGTCCTCGAGGCCACCACCTACGCCGAGGCCTGCGCGATTTCGCGCCGGGCGAGTGGGAAGGGCATCTCGAAGCAGCTTTTCAACATCCTGGACAAGATCCGTACCGTCGACGCGCTGCAGACGCCGCAGCTGCAGGACCAGCTGTTCGAAATGAGCCCCGAGCTGAGCTTCGCCGAGCTGACCGGACGCCCCATGGCGGTCAACAAGCGGACGGTCGAGGGACGCAACGCCCGCCGGTTGGCCCTGGCGTCTCCATCCGCCTTCGGCGGGACCGTGACCGGAATCCTCGACAGGCCACCTCCAGTCGGCGCAAAGCGGGACGACGTCGGGGACGCGCTGATTGGCGCCTGGACTGCTCGCCGCCGCGTCGCCGGCCACCACCTGCGGCTCGGCGGCGACGTGGACGCCCGAGGCCTGCGCATGGAGATCATCGCCTGACGCTCCGGTCCGCCGCCCGCCCGTCGACGCCACACGCAGGAGGCACTCCTGCACGAGGTCCTCCGCCAAGGCGAAGTCCCATGCAATCAGATACGCGGTACGGAGCAACCCGTCGACCGAGTCCCCGACGAACTGGTCGAACTCCTGCCGGGAGCGGGACGGTCGGCCTCTGCGGTTCGCCATTGCGGGCATAGGGGGATGTCCATCACATCTGTCTCAACCCCCCAGGAAGCGCAAAAGGTTGCGCCGCCCTGGCAAGTTCTGCCCCACCAGGAGAAACGGCCACTCGAGCGTGGCGGGAAACCGGGGAACGCGTCTGGCTACGCGGCGCGGCGGAAATCGAGGAACTGCGACACCCGCATGAGACGCATGATGGCGCGACCCACCGCGGGCACGTGTTGGCGGTGCAGGTCGGTCACGAGCTCGGGCTCTGTGAGCTCGTACTCCTTGCCCCGCGTGATGAGGCGCACCGCCCCGTGGTTGCGCGCGTTGCGCACCCATTCGGCGTCCGGGCCGTAGGTCAGGGCGAAGCGAAACCCGTCCTTGGTGCGAAAGACATTGACCGGCGTGCGGTAGACGGTGCGGGTGCGCCGGCCGACATGGATGACGATGCCAAGGCCCGGCGCCCATCCCGCAACATGAATGGCGACCTTGTTCGTCACGGCACGGTTGAAGCGCGCCACGCGTCGGCCGAGACGGGGCGGACGCCGGGCGACGTCAGGCCCCGACCGGCGCTGCCCGGAGTGCGCACTCATACGAGCGTCAGCCCCCCGTCGACGGCCAAGACCTGCCCGGTGACGTAGCTCGCCTCGTCCGAAAGGAGGAAGACGGCCACGGCTGCCACTTCCCAGCCCGTGCCCTGCCGGCCCAGCGGGACCGGCGAGCGGGTGCGCGAGGGGCGTCCGGCGGAGGCCGCACGGCCGAGCGGCGTGTCGATCAGGCCGGGTGCCAGCACGTTGGCCCGAATGCCGCGGCGGGCGCCCTCGACCGCCACGTGGCGGCTGAGGCCGATGAGCCCCGCCTTGGACGCGTCATAGGCCGGGATGCGGCTTCCCGGACGCAGGCCCGCGACCGAACCCATGAAGACGATCGACGCGTTGTCCGACAGGGTGACCAGGGCGCGACGCACCAACATGAAGTGCGCGCGCAGGTTGAGATCGAACGTCTTGTCCCAGTCGTCGATGGACGTGCCGGCCACGCCCATGCCGAAACCGGTGCCGACGTTGAGCACGAGCCCGTCCGGCGCCAACCCCGGCTCGTCCGAGATCGCCAACCGGCAGCCCTCTTCGGTGGTGACGTCCGCCACCACGATCGCCGCCTTCCCGCCCTCCTCGGTGATCAGCCGCCACGTTTCCTCGACTGCCGCCTCGTCGCGGTCGACGCACACGACCGACGCACCCTCTCGTGCGGCGCGCACGGCAATGGCGCGGCCGTTGCCAACCGGCGCATCCGGATCACGCGAGGGCTGCGTGCCGGCGCCGATCACGGTGATGCTCCGACCTGTCAGGAGCGACGTCATGCCGTCACCGCAGTCCCGTGCCCCGCGCTCAATCCGCCGGACCGCCCGGCACGCTCTCCGCCAGCGCTTCGGCGCGGGGCTCCAGTTGTATGCGCAGGGAGCCGAGCACGGTCGTCAGCATCATGTAATGGCCGATCAGCATGAGCAGCTCAATGAGCTCGCTCTCCTGGAGGCCCTCCGACAACGTCTCCCACGTGGTGTCGGACACGGCGCCCTCGTCTGCTGTCTCGTCGACGGCGCGCAGCGCGGCGCGCTCGAGGGGCGGCCAGGAGACCGTGTCCATTGCGCTCGCACCGTCACTCACCGCGACCAGTTCGGCCGGGTTCACACCCTGCAGCTCGGCCAAGCCGAGGTGCTGCGCCCACTCGTAACGGCCACCGAAGCGGGCCGCGGTGCGCAAAATCACCAGCTCACGCAGGCGGCCCGGAAGGCTCCCCGCCAGCAGCGCACCGCCGAAGCCCAGCCAGCGCCGGAACAGCTCGGGGTCGGCGCGGCCCAGGGTGGTGAAGATGTGCATCGGCTCGTCGGTGCCGCCCGGCGAGTTCTCGAGGACCCGCGTCAGAACGTCGTCCCACTCTCCCGCTGCAAGCGGTGGCAGGCGGGGCCCGGTCGTGGTCATGGCCGCATCGTAGGCACGCAGGACCCTCCCGGTCTTGCGGCCCGCCGCCCTCAGCGCAGCGGTCGGAATCCCATCGGTGGCGGCCCCGATCCGGGCAGGCGCCGCACCGGGGCGTCGGGACGGGAAACCTCGTCGAGGATGCCGTACTCGAGCGCCTCCTCCGCGCCCATGAAGCGTCCCCGCTCCACGTCACGTTCGACGGCGGCCGGCGCCTGACCCGTGGCCGCAGCCATGCGGGCGCAGAAGCGTTGGCGCTCACCGGCGCGCAGCTCGGCCCACTGGGCCACGTTGCGCACGTGCGCTTGCAGCGAGGTCACCGGCTCGGACAGGGAGAATCGGGTGCTCGGGAGGGCGGAACGGTGGGCGCACACTGCCACCACCCCGACCGCGCCCGAGCCCACTTGCCCGAGGCAGAGGGCCCGCACCGGCACCCCCATGAGCTCCACCACGTCCATGAGCGTCAACGCCGGCGCCAGTGCGGCCTCGCCGCAGTCGACCCGCAGCGTCACGGCATCGTCCCCTTCGGCATCGAGCGTCATCAACTCTGCCGCCACGCGGGTAACTGAGAAGTCGTCGAGCGGGCCGTGCAGCAGGACCACGCGCTGCGCCATCAGGCGGCGCGCGACCACGTCCGAGAGGGGCTCGGGTCCGAAGCCCGTCCCGACTCCCGTGCCCGGATCACCCGGGATCAAGGGCCAGGGTTCCTCGCGTTCAGCCATGCTCGATCCTCCATTCCAAGCGGGCGCCGAGTGCCGTCGTGTACCGCTCGACCGTCGAGAGGCGGACGTCCAGGTCGCCCGCCTCGAATCGCGCGACCGCCGACTGGGAGGTCCCCATTCGTGCCGCCACCTCCGCCTGGGACAGCCCGAGCTCCCGGCGCAGCGTCATCAGCTGCCCCGACACGGAGTGGCGGCGCTCGGCCATTTCCCGGAATCCCGGGAAGACGGTGGGATGGCGGCGCTCGCTCACGACGCACGCATTATCTCATATTTGATATAACGTGGGAAGGACCCCAGCCTGGGGCGGCAGACAGACGCAAACGAAGGAGCGGCACCATGACCCCGAGCCCCACCCTCACCACCGGCCGCACGCAGGACCGCTTGCGCCAGGTGTTCGTCCCCACCGTGATCGAGGAGAACAACCGCGGGGACCGCGCGTTCGACATCTACAGCCAGCTGCTGCGGGAGCGGATCGTCTTCCTGGGGCAGGAGGTGGACGACCAGGTGGCCAACCTGATCATTTCGCAGATGCTCTTCCTCGAAGCTCAGAACAGCGAGCGGGACATCTACCTGTACATCAACTCCCCGGGCGGCGTGGCCTACGCCGGCATGGCCATCTACGACGTCATGCAGCATGTGGAGCCCGATGTGTCGACCATCTGCGTCGGCATGGGCATGTCCGCCGCCGCCATGATCCTCTCGGGAGGCGCCGCCGGGAAACGGTTCGCGCTCCCCAACGCCCGCGTGATGATCCACCAGGGCTCGGCGGGGACACGGGGGGCGCCATCCGACATGGAGATCCAGCTGCGTGAGGTGCTCTCGCTCACCCGCCGGATGTCGGAGATCATCGCCCACCACAGCGGGCAGCCCCTGGAGCGCGTGGCCCAGGACATCGACCGCGACTACTACATGACCTCGGAAGAGGCCCGTGACTACGGGATCATCGACGACATCATCCTCCCACGCCGCGGCCTGTGCGCACCGGGGGAAGCCTCCGCCCCGTCGCTCGAAGGAGGTCGCCAATCCGAGTTGCAGGTGGCGACGGCCTAGGCGTTCGTTGAACGTTCGTTGAACTGAATCCAAACTCTTCGTGACAACGCCGCCGTTGCCGTTTCTCGTCTGAAACGCAGGGAACGGGTGGGTCAGACCAAGCGACCCGGGGGGAGAGCGGAGAGCGAGAGCCGACATGAGCAAGGACGATCGTCGTACCGACGCGCGTGGCCGGCGACCGGATGTCGGAGCCCAGCGCGTCAGCCGTCGCACGCTCTTCAAGGGCGGGCTCGCCATCGGTGCGGGCGCCGCCGGCCTCGGCCTCTCCTCCCCCGCGGGAGCGAGCATCGAACGAGCTTTGGCGCTCGATGCAGCCAGCACCGATCCCACGCTGAGCGACATCCGTCACGTCGTCATCCTCATGCAGGAGAACCGCTCGTTCGACCATTACTTCGGGACCCTCTCGGGCGTCCGGGGCTTCTCCGACCCCGCCATCGTGCACAACGTGATCGCCGGCGCACCCCGGCCCGTCTGGGAGCAGTTCGGCTACGCGCCCATCGTCGGCCAGGACCCCAACGGATGGTTGGTGCCCTTCCATCTGCAACAGAGGCCGCCCCTCGACGACGGCGACACCACCAACGACATCGACCACTCGTGGGGGACCCAGCATGCGAGCTGGAACGGCGGCAAAATGGACGCCTTCGTCACCGCGCACATGGCGGCCGACGGCGTCGACAACTTCGCCGCCACCATGGGGTACTTCCAGCGCAACGACCTGGCGTTCTACTACGCGCTGGCTGACGCCTTCACGATCTGCGACGCCTATCACTGCTCGGTGCTCGGCCCAACCGACCCCAACCGTGTCATGGCGCTCTCGGGGACAATCGATCCCGCCGGCGGCGCCGGAGGCCCGGTGCTCGTCACGCAGACCGACGAGCGGCCGGAGTACTACGGCACGCTCGACTGGACCACCATGCCCGAGCAGTTGCTGAGTGCCGGCGTGACCTGGAAGGTCTACAACGACCCCACGGGTCTCGCTCTCTTCAACCCGCTCCCGTACTTCAAGGCCTACAACGAGCCGACGACCACTGTGGGCGCGCAGCTCATCGCCAACGCCCTCACGCCGAACTACCCGGCGACTTTCGCGGCCGACGTCGCCGCCGGGACGCTGCCGCAGGTCAGCTGGATCCACGGCCCCGCCGTGCAGTGCGAGCACCCCGCCACGGCGCCGCAGTGGGGCGAGAACCTGGTCCAGACCGTCCTCGACACCCTGACCTCGAACCCCGAGGTGTGGGCCCACACACTTTTCATCTTGAACTACGACGAGAACGGGGGCTTCTTCGATCACGTGCCGCCCCCGGTGCCCCCCGCCGGGACGGCCGGGGAGTACCTGACGGTGAGCCCGCTGCCGTCCAGTGCCGGCGGCATCGCCGGGCCGGTCGGTCTCGGCTTCCGGGTCCCCTGCATCCTCATGTCGCCCTTCACGCAAGGGGGCTACCGGGCGACGCAGGTGTTCGACCACACCTCGACCCTGCGCCTCATAGAGACGCTCTTCGGCGTCGAGGTACCCAACCTCTCGCCGTGGCGTCGCAGCGTCACCGGCGACATGACGAGCGCGCTGGCCCTGGGGCGGCCCGCCGCCACGACCGTGCCGTCGCTGCCGGCCGCCCCGCTGGTCGATCCCACTGTCGACGAGCAGATCATCCTCAACGCCATCACCGGCACCTTCGACTACGGGATTCCGTACCCGCCCCCGCTCGCGAACAGCATGCCCGCGCAGGAGACGACCCCGTCCCGGCCCGCTCCGCCGCGATGAGCAGCCGCCGCACCTACGACCGCAGATGGTGCTGCGGGCCGGCCTCGGTGCCGCGTCGGCGGCGGGCCTGGGCGCGGCGACCCTGGCCGACTTCCTCGACCCCTCCGTCATGTCCTTCGCCGAACCTCCCCACCTGGCCGCACCGGCCAACCCTTGCCCGGACTCGTCCGGGGCTATCAGGGTCAGCCGGTGCCGCCGATACGCCATCCACGGCGCCGACCGGCTCCTGATCGACCGCTCGCACCCGGCCCCGGGCGGGCGCGTAAGGTATATGACATTGGTGTCAGGGATTCCGCCGCCGTGGGAACACGTCGAGCGACAGAAGGGGAGGACCAAATGCGCACTGAGGACATGATCCTGGTCAGTGTCGACGACCACGTCATTGAGCCTCGTGGGATGTTCGACGGGCTGCTACCGGCCAAGTACCAGGACAAGGCTCCCCAGCTCGTCCGCCGCGAGGACGGAACCGACGTCTGGCAATACGACGGCAACCAGATCCCCAACGTCGGCCTGAACGCGGTCGTCGGTCGCCCACCCGAGGAGTACGGCATTGAGCCCACGTCGCTCGACGACATGCGGGTCGGTTGCTACGACGTCCACGAGCGCGTGCGCGACATGTCGGTCAACGGTGTGCTCGGCTCCATGTGCTTCCCGTCCTTCCCGCAGTTCTGCGGCCAGCTCTTCGCCCGGCGCGAGGACAAGGACGAGGCCCGCGCCATGGTGCGGGCCTACAACGACTGGCACATCGACCGCTGGTGCGGAGCCGAGCCGGGTCGTTTCATTCCGCTCTCCATTCCCGTCATCTGGGATCCAGAGCTCGGCGCCGAGGAGATTCACCGGGTGGCCAAGAAGGGCTGCCACGCCGTGACCTTCTCCGAGAACCCCGAGAAGCTCGGCTGGCCCTCGCTGCACAACGATCACTGGGACCCCTTCTGGGCCGCCTGCGCCGACGAGGGCACCGTGGTCTGCATGCACCTGGGCTCCTCGTCCCAGATCCTGATGACGTCGGTGGAGGCACCGATCGACGTGATGATCTCCTTGCAACCCATCAACATGGTGCAGGCCGCCGCTGACCTCGTGTGGTCGCCCATTCTGCGCAAGTACAAGGATCTGCGCTTCGCGCTCTCAGAAGGCGGGATCGGCTGGATCCCCTACGCCCTGGAGCGCATCGACTACGTCTACGAGCACCACCGCAAGTGGACGGGCCAGGACTTCGGCGACCAGTTGCCGAGCCAGGTCTTCAAGGATCGCGTGATCACCTGCTTCATCGACGACGCCTTCGGCGTGCAGAACCGCCACTCCATGAACATCGACAACATCACGTGGGAGTGCGACTACCCCCACTCGGACTCGACGTGGCCGCAGTCGCCCGAGGGGCTCATGAAGTACCTCGACGGGGTCTCGGACGAGGAGATCGACAAGATGACCCACGTCAACGCCATGAAGCACTTCCAGTTCGACCCCTTCAGCGTGCGGCCGCGTGAACAGTGCACCGTCGGGGCCCTTCGGGCCGAGGCATCCGACGTCGACACCGCACTGGTCTCCCGGGCCCGTGGGCAGACGTCGGTGAACGACAAGGGCATCGTGTCAGTCAGCAGCTTCACGACGCGCCTGCTCGACGACGAGGACTGACCTGAACGCGTGAGGTCGTGAGCCCCGGGCCGCGACCACCCGGCGACGCCGAATCCGTACCCATGTCCATTGCGGCCCGGTGCCCCACCGGACCCACCCACCCCGGCCATACGGCCTGACCACAGCACCGGAGCCCATGTCGATCGACTACGCCCTCGGTGACGACCACGTCGTCACCATCACCATCAACCGACCCGAAGCGCGCAACTCCATGGACATGGAGCACTTCTTCCAACTGCGATCGGCTTGGGACCGCTTCGGTGATGACGACGACGCGTACGTCGCCATCGTGACCGGCGTCGGGAAGGACTTCTGCGTCGGGGCCGACCTCAAGACTTACATCCCCCAGATCACCGAGCTGCAGAGCAAGCTGGCCGGCGGTCAGCGCCCCGAGGAAATCGGCGGCTACCGCCTCGACGACGGCGTGAAGGCCGTGCTGCGCGGCACGAAGCTCTACAAGCCGATCATCGCGGCAGTGAACGGCGTCTGCGTCGCAGGCGGCATGGAGATGCTCGGGGGCACAGACCTGCGGGTGGCCATTGACACTGCGACCTTCGGCGTGATGGAGCCCAAGCGCGGGCTGTTCGCCGGCGGCGGCACCACCGTGCGCCTCCCCCGCCAGATCCCCTGGCCGGCCGCCATGGAGCTGCTGTTGTGCGCCGACCAGGTGCCGGCCCAGCGTGCCTACGAAATGGGTCTGCTGAACGAAGTCTGCCGCCCGGCCGATCTGATGGCGCGGGCCTACGACTACGCGCACCGCATCACGGCCAACGGCCCGTTCGCCATCCGCAAGACCAAGGAATCGGCGCTGCGCGGGCTGGCCACCGACATGCGCGAGGCCTACAAGATCGAGTCGGAGATCTCAGGCGAAGTCTTCAGCAGCGAAGACGCCAAGGAGGGGCCCAAGGCGTTTGCGGAAAAGCGGACGCCGAACTGGCAGAACCGCTGAGCCACAACCCGGCCTGACCAGGCGGCAACGCGCTGTCGCCCTGCGTCGATTACGCCGGGCTCGCCAAAGCGCTGTGGACCTTTCCATCGGGTGGAGGGTCGTAGGCTTCCACGCCGCCATCCCTCACCAGCTTTGTGGGGAGGCCGTCCACCGAGATGTAGCGCTCCTCATGGATTCTGTACGGATCCGGGTGAAAACCCCACGGAAGCATGTCATCGAACATTCACCGAGTTTACTTTCGGTTCACCTTCATGTCATGTTGCGTTCACCTACGGAGTCGTCACTACGCCTCCCCGTAGCGACCAGAGCGGCGACGTTCAAACCTGGTGTCGAACCAGCGCAGCACGAACGAGGTCGGGGGTCGCTCCGGAGCACTCCCGAGGTAGTCCATGATGGCGGGGTGTCGAGATCGAAGGTCTCGCGTAACCCGATGACGATGTGGGCCAGGTACTCGAGAGAGGGTGCTGCCGGCCCCCCGGTCGTCGACCCGGGAGGCCCGGGAGCCGTGCACGTCATGAGTGGGAGGCCCTCCACGGTTCCGAGGCAGACCACGCGGTCGTAGCGCCCTGGGCCCGCGAGCATGGAGAAGCCCTTGGCCAGGGCATCGGGCCCGATGTCGAGCGGGCGGGTGGCACGACCGTTCTCCTGGGCGACCACGTCCTCGAGTTGGTCCCATCCGAGGCGCCACGCGCGCACAAGGACCTCTGTTCCGTGGTGCGCATCCGGCAAGGCCGGCTCGAAGAACGCAGGGGCACCGCCCCAGGTCTGCGAATG
Organism: uncultured Acidimicrobiaceae bacterium; assembly: GCA_963850185.1. Lineage (GTDB taxonomy): Bacteria > Actinomycetota > Acidimicrobiia > Acidimicrobiales > RAAP-2 > Bog-473. The sequence continues at coordinate 66,660 of CAWKKE010000013.1, read as the reverse complement.
TCCACAAAAGGAGAGACGTCCCCGCACGCGCAGCGCGCGCCACGACACGGGTGAGCGCGAGTCGCGCGCACCACGCAGCGCCCGGCTCGCCCCTGGCGCGGTGCCACCGGCGATGTAGCAGGCGAATCGCTCCGCCGAGAGGTTCGAGCCGTACGCCCCGTAGAACACCTCACGACGGTGGCCGGACGTCACGCCCCCTGCCCGACTCAACCCGCCGGTCGCCTGGTGCGGCGCCGGTGCAGCGGCACGACGAGTTCGGTGATGAGGCCGATCAGCGCCCCGCCCACGACGCCGAAGAGGACGCCCGAGTAGAAGGCATCGTTGTTCTCGCGCTGTGTCGCGCTCGAGTTCGTGGCCGCCAGTTGGAGCACTTGGGGTGTGTCCTTGATGATCCAGGCCCACGATCTCGGCGACGAGACCGTCGGCTGCGGATCAGTTTGGATGGCGAAGTTGGCGGTGTTGTTCCCACTCTCGAGGGAAAGGGTCCGTGTGACCGTCGCCATCCCCAGATCCCCCGCCGGCGGGATCTGGGTGAAGGGAATCGCGCTCGAGATCCCTCGTAGCGGCGGGAAGCGCGCGCTGAGGTAGGGCCCGCTGAGGCTGAAGGGGGAATCGGTGTCCCAGCGGACGCACAATCCGGGTGGGCTCACGGTGATGCCAGTCGATTCGTGCGTCTGCAGGGGAGGCACGACCAGGGCGGGCGTGGGCTTTTGCATCGGATAGCGGACCGTACCGAATTGGTATCCCGAATGCGCGCCGCACGGCCGCGCCGAGCCCGGGTTCAAGACGATGAAGCCCCAGCGACTCGCCGGCAGCGGTTTGCCGTCGAACATCACAACCGGGCCCGTCATGACGGAGACGGGTCCGGCCGCTTGCGGGCCGCTCTCGAGTGGGTACTCGGCGGCGTCGACCAACGGGACCTCTCCCTTGGCATAGAGCGCTGTGACCTTCAGGGTGGCCCCCTCGTCGCCGGATTGTCTCAGGGTCTGCGTGGCGCCAAAGCCGGAGCCCGCAACGAGGATCCGCACGTTCTGTGGGACCGGGTCGAATCCGTTTGAGTCGGGGTGCAGCTTCCAGCCCACCACGCCCAGCGCAACGCAGATGACGACCAGGGCGACGACAAGGGCCACGTGCAGCTCCTCGAAATAGCCGCCCTTGTGCGAGTCGGTGGGCCCGCTTCCGTTCGGCTGGTCGTCCGAGGCCATCGCCGCACGGTACTGCGCCGCGCCGATGTTTGCACGGGGGTTGCAATCCGGGGTAACCGCGGTCAGCCCCGGCGTGCAGTCCGGCGGAGCGAGAGCAGCGACGGGAAGCCGACGACGAGGGTCTGCAGCCTCCAGCCGCGAGGCGAGAGCCCGCGGCGCTTGGCCATGCGCCCGGCGACCAGCGCTTCGGTCAGGTGGATCGCGGCAGTACCGATCAAGGTGAGCTGCAGGGTCTCGCGGGGGGCAGGGCGTCTCCCGTCATGTCGTTGACCTTGTCGTAGGAGGTCCTGCTCACGGCGAGCTTCGTAAGGGCCACGATTCCGCCGTCGAGGAGGAGGAACCAGAACAACGAAGGACGAACGACGCCAGAGCGCTTTGCACGTGCCATGGACACGTTCTATCGAGAGCGCGCGCCGGGGAGCAACTGGACCGGGCCCGGCCGCCGCGCCGATGACGCGGCGAGCTGCCCGCAGGCGGCATCGATCTCGGCGCCTCTCGTGACGCGAACGGTGGCGTTCACCCCGAGGGCAAGCAACTGGTCGCGGAAGCCGTGCACGTGTTGCCGAGAAGAGCCGACCACGGCATAGCCCGGCGTGGGGTTGAGCGGGATGAGGTTGACGTGGGCGCCCAGCGGGCGGGCGAACGCCGCCAGCTCGGCTGCGTCGCTCTTCCGGTCGTTGACGCCGTCGATCATGGCCCACTCGATGGAGAGGCGACGGCCGCTGGCGGCCACGTAGTCGGCGCAGGCAGCGGCGAGCATGTCGAGCGGATAGCGCCGGTTGATGGGCACGAGCTCATCGCGCAGCGTGTCGTTGGCGGCATGGAGCGACACGGCGAGGTTCACGGGCAGGGTCTCGCGAGCCAGGCGGCGGATGCCCGGCACGACGCCCACCGTGGAGAGAGTGAGATGGCGGGCCGAGAGGCCCATGTCACCGTGCAACCGTTCGACCGCGGCCCAGACCCGGTCGTAGTTGGCCAGCGGCTCCCCCATTCCCATGAAGACGATGTTGGAGACACGGCGAGGCGCGGCCTCCCGCATGGCCGCGGCGACCTGCTCCACTATCTCGCCCTGGGTCAGTTGGCGCTGAAATCCGGCCTGTCCCGTGGCGCAGAACTGGCAGGCCATGGCGCACCCGGCCTGAGTGGAGACGCACACGGTCACGCGGTCCGGGTAGCGCATGAGCACCGTCTCGACCTTCGCCCCGTCGTGGAGCGCCCACAGCCATTTGGTCGTCTCGCCGTCATCGGCGGATTGACTCGACTCTTCGCGCAGGGCCGGAGGCAGCGCCGCGGCCAGGGCAGTGCGGAGGCTCGCCGGAAGCTCGGTCAGGTCCTCCGGTCGCTGTGCCCGGGTGTGAAGGCCGTCCCAGACCTGCCGCACCCGGTACGCCGGCTCGCCTTCGAGGAGGGCGGTCAACTGCTCCCGCGTCAGGTCGTAGGGGGCGGGCACCACCTCAGGCTACGGGGAGGGCGGCACCAGTGGTGCTGACGCTGGGAGCCGTGATCGGGACTAGTCGTATTCGGTACCGAGGATGACGGTACCGGCCGCGGTGAACCACCCACTGGTGCCGTTCACGCACGCCAGCGAGGCGTCGGGTACCTGGCGCCCCTCGGCTTCGTGACGAAGCTGCTTGACCGCCTCGATGAGGAGGAACATCCCCCGCATGCCGGGCTGGCAGGCGGACAGGCCGCCCCCGTCGGTGTTGGTCGGCAGAGCGCCCCCGACGCGCAGCCTGCCGTCCTCGACGAAGGCCCCGCCCTCACCTTTTTTGCAGAAGCCCAACCCTTCGAGCGTCAGTATGACCATGGGCGTGAAGGCGTCGTAGACCTGCGCGGTGTCGATGTCCTCAGGAGTGACACCGGCCCGCTCGAACGCCAGCTTCCCCGAACGGACGCACGGGGATTCGGTGAAGTCCTCCCACTCACTCATCGTCGTGTGGGAGGCCGCTTCCCCGGTGCCCAGGACCCAGATGGGCGCCTTGGCGCAATCTCGCGCCCGCTCCTCGTGGGTCAGCACGATGGCGCCGCCACCGTCGGTCCGGATGCAGCAGTGGAGCTTCGTCAACGGGTCCCACACCGGAGCCGCGTCGACCACGTCGGCGATCGTGATCGGGTCCCTGTAGAAGGCGTCGGGGTTGAGGCCTGCGTTGTAGCGGGTGGAGACGGCCACCTCGGCCAGCTGCTCAATGGTGGTGCCGAATTCGTGCATGTGGCGCCGGGCCACCATGGCGTAGTGCGACCCCACCGGGTGGCCGAATGGTGCCGCGAACTGAACAGGCCCACGCGTCCCGAAGGAGAGGTTTGCCATGCGCAGGTTCTTCTTGAGGTCGGCCCGCTGCGTGGATCCGTAGGTGAGCACAACGACCTCGACCAGACCCTGGGCAATGGCCGCCGCAGCGTGCTCGACCATGAACTCCCAGATGCTGCCGCCGTGCCCGGTCGAGTCCACCCAGTTAGGCCGCAGGCCGAGATATTCGGCCAGCTCCACCGGCGGCAACGCACCGGTGAGTGACATGAACCCGTCGACCTCGGACTTCTCCATCCCGGCATCGGCCAGCGCACGCGTCGTGCCCTGGAAATTCAGCTCGAAGGCTGTCTTGTCATCGACGCGCCCGCAGTCGGACGTCGACGCGCCCACGATCGCCACGCGGCGGTTCGGCATGAATCTCCTGTTCCTGTTCGACCGGATTGCCGGGTCATCCGACGCCCCATTTTGAGGCCGAGGGACGCAAGTGGAAGATTAGGTCGCCGAGGTGGGCGCCAATCCCTGCGCCGACTTGCGCCCCACGGCGTGCGATTGGGGCGGATGCCCTTGTCGTGCTGGCCTGATGTAGTTGTGCAGACGGAGCTGAGACCACCCAAGGAGACCGATGAGCGACACCACTGAGAGCCCGGCGGGCGACGATCTGATCCGCCGGGTTGAGGACGGCATCTGCTGGATCATCCTCAACCGGCCCGACGCGGGAAACGCCATGACCCAGTTCATGCGGGACCAGATCGCCGAGTGGGTGCGCGACGCGTCCTCCGACCTGTTTGTGCGGGTGGTCGTCATCACTGCGGCCGGCGAGAAGGCCTTCTGCTCGGGCGCCGACCTGCGGGGCGGCCAGCTGCCGCCGCGGCCGAAGCCCGAGGATGCACCCCAGAACGTCGTCGGCGAGGCGTCACGGATGATCAGGGACGGCTGGCAGAGCCTGGTCACTTCCATCTTGGACTGTGAGAAGCCGGTCATCGCCGGCGTCAACGGCACGGCCGCCGGTGGAGGGATGCACCTCGCGCTCGCCTGCGACCTCGTCGTGATGGCCGAGGAGGCCAAGTTCGTCGAGGTCTTCGTACGGCGCGGCATCGCTCCGGATGCCGGCGGCGCCTGGATCCTGACCCGCCTGGTGGGGATCCAGAAGGCCAAGGAGCTGTTCTTCTTCGGCGACGACGTCCCGGCCGCCGAGGCCTACCGCATCGGATTGGTCAACCGACTCGTGCCGCGCCGTGAGCTCCAGGCAACGTTGGAGGAGATGGCCGGCCGGCTCGCCACGGGGCCGACCAAGGCGATCTGGGTCGCCAAGTGGCTGACCAACCGGGCGCTCGACGTCGACCGCGCCACCTCGCTCTACGACGAGGCCATGGGCCAGGAGCTGGTCACGAACACGGTGGACTCCAAGGAGGGCATCGCCAGCTTCGTGGAGCGGCGCCCCGCCGAGTTCAAGGGCTGGTAGGGCTGGTAGCGAGGGCCCGGGCCCTCATGGGGCCGACGTCGTCGTCGTGGTCGACCCGCTCGAGGCCGGACCCGAAGTGGTGGTCGTGGTCGACGCGGTTGGCGGCGTGGTTGTCGTCTCGCTTGCCTTCGGCGCCGTGGTGCTCGTCGTCGTCGTCGCTGCACTCGTCGTCGTGGTGGAGGTGGACGCGCCTGTGGTGGAGGTCGTCGACGTCGGTGTCGCGGGCGGCGCCGGCGACGGGTTGACGAAGTTCCTCACCGAGGTGCCGGTGTCCGCTCCGCCGAAGATCGTCGATAGCGGCTTTCCCGAGATCAGCTCGATGGCCGTGATGAACAGCAGCGCCAGGACGAAAACGATGGCCACGGTCCCGGCGATGGCCCGCCAGGAGAACCCCTGCGGCGTGCGCCGGGCGGCAGTTGCTCGCGCCGGCGTCGACGTGGCCTGCAGGCGCTGTGTGGCCGGAGTTTCCGTTGTCGCTGAGATCTCCAGACGCTCGGTGTCGGCCGACGGGGCCGCCGACGACGTCATTTCGATCGTCTCGGGCGCGCGGGCTCCCTGCGGCCCCGACTGCCCCACCACCTCTGTCGGGGCCGACGACTCGTCGGGGTCCACCGAGGAGGCCGCCGCGCCGCTCGGCCCAGTGCCCCCGAGCCGTCGCAACAAGGTCGAGCTGTCGGGAGCCCGGACCGCGACCTGCTTGACGACCTGGTGGCCCCGGTCGATCGATTGAGCGACGAAGGCGGTGGCCATGGTGGCCGCCGCGGAGCCGATGGCCACGCCGACGATCGTCCCCTTCACTCCGAAGACTGATGCAATGAGGGCAGCGCACACCGCGCCCACCGTGGAGGCGAGGATCTGGCGAATCGAGAACTTCACGCACCGTGTGTCTAGTCGCCCACGAGAGGTTCGACGGCACGGGTGATGAATTGGCGGGCCCCCGAATCGAGCACCCAGTCGTGTCCGAAACGGGCGATGGGCGCGGCAAAACGGGAGACCAGCCGCAACGCCCTGTTCCCGGGCGCCAGTGAGCTGTCCAGCGTGGCCGTGCACCCGGAGTCCGTGTCGCTGAATGTCAGCGTGGCCACGCCGACGACGTCCCCGCAGACCTTGGCCCGGACCAGCACGGCCGGTTCGACATCCTCGATCACCACCCGGAACCGCACCAGATACGGCACCGGCGGTTGCACTTCGCACCGCCACTCCTCGTCCGCCGCCAGCGCGGCGGCGTCGAACGCCCGCAACCACGGCCACCACTTGCGGTACTGAGATACCTCGCTGATCAGCCTCCACACCTCCTCGCGCGCCAATGGCAGCTCGTACTGGTGCACGGTGGTGATGGCCCCGGGGATCTCGGGGACCGGGCCTGTCCCGTTCTCGCGGGCGTTCACGCGGCGACGAGCCTGTCACTCTGCCCGCGCCGAGCACCTTCCACCATCATCAATGAGGTCCGTTCCAGAGGCATACACAGCTCTACGTCAGCGATGGCCGCAGGGACTTTGTGGTCGCCACAATCCTCTTCGGCCGGGAGGCACGCGGTCGGGGCAGCGATCCGGGGGCGCCGATCCCTCCCGACGAATGTCACGCCCGGGAGGAATCTCGGCGCACGAAGCGACGCACGCGCCGTTCTCACGGCACCACCCTTGAGCAGAGTGCGCTCGTGCCCGGTGATCGGCGGTTCCGGCCGGAGCACCGCGGGCAGCACAAGCCCAGGCTAACGGGGAGTCCAGGCGAAATCCTCGGCCGGGAAGGGGCCGGTATCATGGTTTTTGTGCGTGATCGGTGGCTTTCCAAGAGAGCCGTGTCGCTCCATGTGGCCGTCCTCGTGTTCGTGCCTGCCTGCGCGGTGGCCGCCTGGTGGCAGATCCAGCGGGCGGCAGACGGCAACCAGCTGAGCTACCTGTATTCCGTGATGTGGCCCGTCTTCGGGATCCTGGGTGCCTACTTCTGGTGGATGTTGCTCCATACCGATTACGAGACGGTCGGGCTCAAGGGCATGCGGCGCCAACAGGAGGCCGCAATTGCCGATGACGGGGGAACCGGCGCGGTTGCCGCTGCACCGTCGGCCCCCGCCGTGCCGTCGCCCGTCCCGGCCGTCGAGGACCCCGAGTTGGCCGCCTACAACGCGCGGCTGGCGGCGCTCGCCGCCGAGGGGCCCAAGACGTGGCGCGCCCGCGAAAAGGTCGTCGTCCGGCGGGAGCAATGAAGAGGCTCACTCAGCGCGGCCTTCCGGGGGCGCTCTTCCGCTATCAGCTCATGGCCAACGTCGTCGGCGTGTTGATCATCCCGCTGTTCATCTTCACGGGCTTGCACTACGCGGTTGGCGGCTTCAAGGTAGAGCTCGCCATCTTCGGCGTCGGGCACGGCTACCTCTACATCGTCTACCTGATCGCGGCCGGGTTCCTGGCCCTCAAGGCGCGTCTCCACATCCCCTGGATCATCTTGATGTTCGCGGCCGGGCTCGTCCCGGGCCTGACCTTCCTGGTCGAGTGGATCATCGTGACGCGCAAAATCCAGCCACTCATTGCCGCGCAGGCAGCGGCCGCCCCCAGCGAGACCTCGGGAGTCAGTCCAGCCGCTCGATGACGGTGCCATTCGCCTGGCCACCGCCCTCACACATGGTCTGATAGCCGTACCGGCCGCCGGTGGCCTCCAGCTGGTTCAGCAACGTGCCCATCAGGCGCACGCCGCTCGCGCCCAGCGGATGCCCGATGGCAATGGCGCCCCCGCGTGGGTTGAAACGAGCCATGTCGTAGGAAAACTCTTTCTGCCACATCAAGGCGATGGCGGCGAACGCCTCGTTGCACTCCACCGCGTCGAACTCGTCCACTTTCATGCCCGAACGCTTCAGGAGCTTGTGGGTCACCGGTACGGGAGCCGACAGCACAATGGCCGCGTCCTCCGCCGTCACCGCGAAGTGAGCGAAGCGGGCACGGATCGGAAGTCCCAGTGACTCGGCCACCGAACGGTCGGCGATCAGCATGGCTGCCGCGCCGTCGGTCGTCTGCGACGAATTGCCTGCCGTGATGTCGGGCGCCGTGTCCGGCTCCCAGTTTTGGGCCGGTGGCAGCCCGGCGAGTGCCTCGATCGTCGAGGAACGACGGATGCCTTCGTCGCTGCGGAGGGACTCCCCCGTCAGGCTGCCGTCCTCTGCCTTGATCGGTACCGGCGATCGCTTCGCGCTCGAAGTGCCCGTTGTCCCAGCTCTCGGCGGCCCGTCGGTGCGATTCCAACGCGTAGGCATCCATCTCCTCGCGCGTGATCCCGTATCGATCGGCCAGCACCTGGCTGACCCGGAACTGGGTCCAGAGCCGTCCGTCCACCGCCTCCATGAACGACGGCGGGAACGGACCGGTCCCGCCCCGTGCGTTCGACGCGAGCGGCACCCGGCTCATCACCTCGGCTCCACAGGCGATCACCAGGTCGTAGTGGTCCGCCGCCACCCCGGCGGCAGCGAAGTGGACGGCCTGCTGGGACGAGCCGCACTGACGATCGACCGTCGTGGCCGGCACGCTCTGGGGCAGGCCGGCCGAGACCCACGCGTTGCGAGCGAGATTCGTGCTCTGCTCGCCCACCTGGCTGACACATCCACCGATGACGTCGTCGATGCGCGCAGGGTCCACGCCCGTCCGCTCGACCAGCGTGGTGAGCGCGAACCCCAAGAGGTCCGCCGGGTGCCAGTTGGCGAGTGCGCCACCCCGCTTGCCGAACGCCGTCCGCACGACGTCAACGATGACGGGCTCTCTCATGGTGCTGCCTCCTCCATAGTCCTCATGTCCTGCCGGCCAGCTTGTCCGACTCTTCCGCCACGGCGGCGCCCGAGGCAACCGCTTCCTCGCGGCGGGCCATCAGCGTCTCGACGGCCGCGCCGGCGCCCGCGGGATCACCCTCGTAGGCGACGCTGCCGTGGTTCAGCACGACGGCCCAGTTCGCCAGCTGGAGCACTCGGTTGACCTGCTGCTCAACCACAACCAGGGCGGTCCCGTTGCGATTGATCTCTCTGAGCCCCTCGTAGACCTGGTCGACGATGACAGGAGCAAGACCCAGCGACAGCTCGTCCGCCACCAGCACCTTGGAAGGAACGACGAGGACCTTGGCCAGTGAGAGGAGGCGCTGCTGTCCCCCAGAGAGCGTGCCGCCCGACTGGCGACGGCGTTCACCGAGGATGGGAAAGGCGGCGTAGGCGCGTTCGAGGTTCTCCCTGAGCTTGATCCGGCCGGCCCGTTGGCGGAACGCCAAGGTCAGGTTCTCTTCGACGGTCAGGCTCGAGAACACACCACGCCCCTCCACGACGTGCGCCATGCCGAGCCGGGCGATCTTGTAGGCCGGAAGGGTGGTCACGTCCTGGCCCGAGAACAGGACCTGACCCACCGAGGCCGTCACCAGCCCGGTGACCGTCCGCGCAACAGTGGACTTGCCGGCGCCGTTCGACCCGACCAGCGCGACGATGCCGCCCTCGGGCACCCGGAAGGACACGTCGAAGAGCGCCCGGTACGGGCCGTAGGCTGCGCTCACGTTGCGCAGCGAAAGGACGTCGGTGCTCGCCGGCGCGGCAGTCGGAGTGGCGGTGGCGGTGGTCACGCCAGCCCCATCTGACCCAGATACGCGTCGCGGACCGCCGGATCGGCCATGCATTCGTCGAAGGTGCCCGCGAAGAGCATCGCCCCGAGATCCATGACCACGGCGCGATCGACCACTTCGGAGACCATGGCGAGGTCGTGCTCGACCAGGAGCACCGCCGTGCCCCGCTCGCGCTGGACCGTCCGGAGGACGGCCGCCACCTCGGCCGTCTCGTGCAGGTCCAGCCCCGAGGAGGGCTCGTCGGCCAGCAAGATCTTCGGCTCCGCCGCCAGGGCCCTCGCGAGCTCGACCAGCCGGCAGTGACCCAGCCCGAGCGCGTTGACCGACGTCTCCGCCAGGTGTGAGATGCCGACGAGATCGAGCGTGGCCTCGACCCGGTCCACCTCCTCCTGCTTCGGCTTGCTCATGTTCAAGAGGTCTCGCCACAGGCGTCCCTCACCTTGACGTGAGCGCTCCGCCACCATCAGGTGGTCGCGCACCGACATGTCGGTGAACACCTCCACCCTCTGGTAGGTGCGACCGATACCCATCCGGGCCCGCTTGTACGTCGGCAGGCCGGTCAGCGGCGTCCCCTCGAAGATGATGTCGCCTGACTCGGGTCGCAGCTGCCCGCAGACACAGTTGAACAAGGTCGTTTTGCCCGCCCCGTTCGGCCCCACCAGCCCGACACTCTCGCCGGGCGCCACGTCGAAGGTGATGGTGTGCACTGCCTGGATCCCCCCGAAGGACTTGCAGACGCCGTGGAGCCGCAGGAGGGGTTCGACGTCAGCCACTGGCACCCGACGCCGACATGGCGCGCTCCTTCCGGTCTTCGGCTTCAGCCTCGCGTGCGAAGAACAATCGCTCGAAGCGCATCGTCGATCGTCTCTTCTGGTACTCGAGCACCCCCTCGGGGTGCTGGGCATAGGTGAGGGCACCGAAGGCGAACAGCACAATGGTCAGGCTAGGCCCGCCGAAGCGGGACGGGAGATACGTGAGGAGCTGTTCGACCACGAACAGGCCGATCCCAGCCTGAATGGCGCCTTCGACGGTATTCACGCTCGTCGTGACCACCAGCACGACCAGGACGAGCGAGAAGGTGGTGTTCCAGTCGTCCGGCGAGACGTGCTGCTGCTGAATGCTGTAGAGCACGCCACCGACGCCGGCGATGGCGCCCGACAGGGCGAACACCACGATGCGCTGCCAGGTCGGGTTGACGCCCAGACCGGCCGTGGCCGTCTCGCTCCCGCGCATGGCGGCCAGGTTCCGTCCGACAGTTCCCCTGCGGACCAGCAGGACGATCACCACGGCGACGGCGAGCACAGAAATGGAGAGGATGAACATCGCGTGGCCGTTGAAGTCGAAGAAGGCGCTCGTGCCCAACCATTTCGATTGCAGACTGGTGCCCTGGGCGCCGCCCGTGACCCAGATGTCGTTGAAGGCGGTGTTGTCGAAGAGCAACGCCGCGGCCAGCGTCATCAGAGCCAGGCCCAGCCCCCGCAGACGCAGGGAGAGAAGCGCCAGGATGACCGCGACAATCGCCGCGACGACGCAACCGATGAGGCCCCCGACAAGGAAGTTGAGCCCGAGGTGCACCGAGAAGACGCCTGCCGTGAAGGCGCCGATGCCGGCGAACGTCGCCTGGCAGAGCGACAGCTGTCCCGCCATACCTGTGATCAAGGTCACTGAAAGGCAGATGATCGAGAGCGTGAGGCCGTTGTTGAAGACGGTCTCCCACGTGACCGGGATCCACGTGAGCATGGAGACGATGAACGCGCCCAGGACCACCCACCAGAGGGTGCGGATGATGCGATCCATGCTGGGTGCGCGCGCACTGGCGGCAATGGGCACCGGCGGAGGGTCGATGGTGGCGAGCGGATCCCGGCTGGTGTCCAGGCTGCGCAACCCCGGCAGAATGAGTAGCGCGGCCGCGATGGCGAAGAATGGAATGGACGGGACGACTGCGGCGTTCCAGAAGCTGTTCGGCGGGATGTAGCCCTGCAACACCGTCGTGACGACGCCGATGAGCACGGCGACCCCGGCGGCGATGGGCAGTGACCGCAGCATCGCCCACGCCGCGGCTGCGATGGCCGTGACGGTCAGGGTGACGAATTCATTTGAATTGAATGCCCCGTACACGGGCGCCAACAGCACGCCGGCGAGGGCAGCCATGAAGCTCGAGATGATCCAGGCCAACGCGACCACTCCGTTGGCGTTGATCCCGTCCAGTTGCACCAGACGCCGGCTCTCCACGGCACCCCGCATCTGCAGACCCAGGCTCGTAAAGCGCAGAAGGATGGTGAGGAGAACGAGGACGACGACGGTGACCGAGATCGTGGCGAGGTAGATCCCGTTGATCGGGGTCCCGTAGGCACCGCTGCCGATGGTGAAGTACACGGTGTTCGGGTTGAAGAAGGGGAAGATCGTCGTGGTGGCATCGAGGTTCTGGGGGCCGAAGATGACCGGCAGCAGTGAGGGGATCCCGACCAGGAGGGCCAGACCGCAGACGAGCTTGGCCGTGCCGTTGGAATTCGGGATATGACGGAAGATGAGCCGGTCGAAGGCGTAGCCCATGACCGGCCCCAACACCACCACGGTCACGAGAAACGCCGCCCACCCGGACCAGCCGTGATACTGGGTCAGGTACGTGAAGATGAACGCCGAGGCGAACGCCTGCGCACCGAAGGCAAAGTTGAAGACCCCTGTCGCCTGATAGGTCAGGACGAGACAGACAGCGACGAGAGCGTACGTGCACCCGTACGGCACCCCAGGAAGCGCAAAGCCGAGCAGCTGCTCCATTTTCTATGCCTGTTCCCCGCTCCGACCCGAACCAGTCCCCTGTCCGCCGCCGCTCAGGCCGGGGCGGGGGTGCCGGCCGGCAGCGGGAACACCGGGTTCTTCTTCGGGTTGATCGACTGGAAGCAGTTGAAGACGTTCTTTCCCTTGTTCAGAGTCGGTAGGTACTTGGTGCCGGAAACCTTGATGTAGGCGAGGCAGTAGGGCGGTGCATTGCCGGTGTGCCCCGCGCTCTTCCAGTTGACGGGGGCCGTGAGGTTACCCGCAGTGAACGCGGTCAAGGAGTTGTCGGCAGCGATCACGGCGGCCTGGGTGAGATTGGCACCCGCCATCTTGACGCCCTGAACGAAGAGGGATGCCGACTCCCATCCCTGCAGCGCGATCTCGTCCGTGACGTACTTGGGCTCGTACTTCTTCATCTGGGCGAAGTAGAGCTTGAGACCCGGGTAGAGGGTCGGGGACGCCGTGAACGGGACGTGGCCGATGTCGAAGTACACGCCCTGCATCAGGCTCTGGTTCGTGTCGAGTGTCGACTGGTCGTTCCCGCTGAACCACAGCTGCGTCATGTTCGTCAACCCGTACTGCTTGATGGCCCGGGCCATCGTGACGTTGCCCTGCACGTCCATGCAGCTCACGACCATGTTGGCGCCGGCCTGCTTCATGCGCTGCACGTCGGTGGCCACGGTGGAGCCCGGGTAGTTGACCTTGAGATCGGAGTAGCTCACCTTGTACCCCGCGGCCGTCAGGTCAGTCTGCTCGGCCTGGCACGAGGCGGCAGAGGCGGCCACGCCATAGGCGACGAACGCGATCGATGGCGACTTCTGCGTCTGCCGCGCCACGTAGGCGACCTGTGGCGCCGCGGCGTGGTAGTACTGAACCGAGCCACCCGCAGCGAACAGATTCTTGGGGCCCTGCCAGTTCCCCGTCACGTTGTAGCCGTACGTCGGGATGCCCGACTCGACGAAGAGGTTCGGCGAGAAGAAGGCCGTGGCCACCCCGGTCACGGCGAAGACGTGGTCCTGATTGATGAGCGTGTTCGCCAGCTGGTTGAACGTCGTCGGATTACCGCCGTCGTCGAGGGCGTACTTGTAGTTGATCTTGCGGCCGTTCACGCCACCCTGGGCGTTGATGTAGTTGTAGTACGCCCTCTCGCCGTAGATGAGCGAGGAGAAGTTGGCCGAGAGCGTCCCTGTTTGGGTCGAGATCGTCCCCACGGTGATGGAGTTCGACGTCACCCCGGGTGCAGAGCTCGTCGCCGCCCCCGCCGCGCCGCCCGACGTCGTGACGAGCGCCCCCGCCAGCATGGTCCCCAGCAGCGCCGCTGCCGTCAACGCCTTGGATCCGTGTCGTACTCGCATGCCGTCCCCGATCTTCCGTCGTTCATCCCCCCCGAGATGCCGGTCACTGTAGCTGGAGGCTTTCACGCCCATTGCTCACCCCTTGTGTTCTGTTTCACGTTGCCGAACTGGTCTTCTCTTCCATCTGCCTTGCGCTCGTCGGTCAGTTCAAGAACAGCCTCCGTCGGTCGTATTCGCGCAGCGCACGGACCTCGTCGAAACGCACGGCGGGGAGGTCCTCGACCTGGCGGGCCACGTCGGGCTGGTACCCGCACGACGACGCGAAGGCCCGCACGCGGTCCTCGAGCGTCCCCTCCCCCTGGGGCACCGCGGCCAGGCGCAGCACACCGTCGTCGCGGCGCAGGATCCCCTTGTCCGTCACGACGCTGACGACCCGCTCGCCCGGTGAGGTGACGTAGGCGACGCTCTCGGGAAGACGCTCCGGGCGCGCCAAAGTGACGACGACACAGGCAGTCGCTCGGCTGGCGACGTCGTTCGCTCCGCCGGACCCGACCAGGAATCGCCCGCCAGCGAGCTGGGTGGAGTTCAAGGACCCCTGACGATCGACCTCGGCGGCGCCGAGGCAGCCCACCGTGGTGGTGCCTGGGCCGCCGATGACCATGCCGAGCACGGCCGAGGCGTCGGAGAGGTACGGGGTGGCGGGAAACACGCGCTGGTTGAAGATGTAGGGGTCGGCGGGCGTCGGTTGGTACCCCCAGAGCCCGAGCTCTGCCGTCAGCATGACGTTGCGTCCTGCGGCGCGGGCGCGCCCGACGGCGACCCAGGCGGCGAGATTGGCCACCCCGGCCCCGGCCAGCACAGCATCGGCGCCCACATTGGCCACCACCCGCTCGACTTCGCGCGCCCCGAGCGCGGCTGCCTGTTCCCAGCGGGAGATAGCAGGGTCGTCGACGACGGGATGGGCGTCGGCGTCGGCTTTCCACGACATGGGGTCGGAGCGTCCTTCGAGCCAGCTCAGCTGCTCTGGTCCGACGCGCGCCAGGTACGCCTCGTGCGTCGCCGGACCGAGCACCCACTCGTCGACATAGGAGTCGAACTCGTTCCTGGACGCAGCGTCGGCGGCAGCACTCCAATGGGCCACGTCCTCGCCGTAGCTGCGGACAGGAAGCGCGGGGGCGTAACACCCTCCCGGGTGCGCTCCGAAGGGCGCCTCCACCACGGCAAGGACGCGGTGCCCCGGCACACGCACGCGATGCCCGAGGCCCTCGAGGTCGTCGACCACGCGCTCGACTGTCGCCACGACGCCCCGGCGAGCCGCCCAGGCGCCCCACACGCCATCGAGCAGAGGCTCGGAGAAGACGAGGTTGCCCGAGGCGTCGGCGGCCGCGGCGTGGACGAGCGCCACATCGGGCACCAGCGGCTCGAGCAGGCCCAGGGGGCCGAAGGGCGAATCGACCACCGCAAAGGACTCGTTGTCCGCCATGGACGAACCGGCCAGTGACCCGGTCACGGCGGCAGGCAAACCGCGGGCAGCCGCCTCGAGACGCTGCGACAGCGTCAGGATCGACCAGTGCTCGACCTCCACGTCACCCGACTCGTAGGCCTGGCGGAAGATCGGGTTCGGGTTGTAGGTCGGGAAACTGTTGCCCGAGTAGGCCGTCACCACCTTCTTGACCAGGCCGCCACGGAAGAAGGCCCCACCGAGCGCGCCCAGGCTGGTCATGATGAGAGTGAAATCCGGGTCCGTCCGCCAGAATTGCCGGGCCAGCTCCCGGGCGGCGGCCGTCCAACGACTGTGCCCCATCATCACCAGGACGGCGTCGCCGGGCCGCACGCTCCGTGCGACTGCTTCCTCCAAGGTGGTCACGACGGGCCCGCCCGTCGAGAGGGCACTTGAGCTCACAAAACCCGCTTCACGGCGGACGCCAAAACGCGTAACCCCTGGTCCGACCTCAATTTTCACCCCAACCAAACCTGACCACCGTGTCAGGTTAGCCATTTCGACCATGCCCGGCACTACCATGCACCTGGCATGGGATCGCCGCGAGTCGAACACGACCCGGCGAAGCGGGCCGTACGTTCACAGGCGAAGAAGGTGACGGCCGGGAAGGGCGCGACACGAGCGGTGATCGGGTCCGACGGGGATACCGACGCGGTGGGTGCTCCGGCCAGCAAGCGCGTCCTGCGCAGCCAGGGCCGGCGGACCATGCGCAAGCTGCTGGACGCCGCGATGGTGGCGTTCGACAAGCGCGGCTACCACGCCACCCGGGTGAACGACGTGGTCGAAATCGCCAAGACCTCGCACGGCACCTTCTACCTGTACTTCTCCAACAAGGAGGACCTCTTGCGGGCCCTGGTGGCTGAGGCCGCCGGGGAAGCCCAGACGCTCTACGACGCGCTCGAGCACACTGCCGTCCCAAGTGGGTGCGCCGCGGTGGGAGGACGTCCACGCCTGGGTCCGGGCCTACTCCGCACTCTGGACCCGGTACGCACCGCTCTTCCGGGCCTGGACCGACCTGGCCACGGTCGATCCCGACCTGGTCGATGCCATCCGCGGCACCTTCACCGCCATGTCGGGCGCGCTGGCCACCCAGATCGTCCCTGACTCGTCGGGCCACGAGATCGACCCCGATGCCGCCGGCCTGGCCGCATTGGCCATGCTCGACCGTTTCCACTACCTCCGTGAGTTCCTCGGGCAGCCGATCGACGATGTCGCGCTCGAGACGATCACGACGATGGTCTACCGGGCCCTGTTCGACCCGAAGGCCTGAACCTCCGTACTGGCAGTCCTGGCGCTACCGGGCGGCCTTGCCGCCGAACACGAGGTCGTAGATGCCGTCGACCCCCGAGCCGTGCAGCGTCAGCCCGCCGTCGACCACGATGTTCTGCCCGTTGACGAAGCGCGCCAGATCCGAGCAGAGGAACACGACGACGTCGGCGATGTCCTCGGGGGCGCCGATCCGGCCCACCGGCGTGCCCTTCTCGAAGCGCTCGGTCTGCGTCGGCATGAACTCGAACATCTGCTCGGTCATGGCGGTCAGGATCATGCCCGGCGATACGGCATTGACACGGATGCTGGGCCCGTACTCCAACGCCGCCGACGCCGTCAGTGCGGCGACCGCCGCCTTGCTGGCCGCGTAGGGGCTCTCCCCCGCCGCCGGCCTCGTCCCGCTGATGGAGGCCGTGCTCACGATGGAGCCGCCTCCGCCGGCGAGCATGTGGGGCACCGCGGCGCGGATGCCCGCCCAGACCCCGGTCAGGTTCACCCGCAACACCCGGTCCCACTCGGCCACGTCGAGTTCGTGGAGCTTGTTGAAGGCGGAGGTGCCGGCGTTGTTGTAGATGATGGAGAGTCCTGCGAGCTCGGCCGCCGCCGCATCGACGGCATCCCGCAACGCATCGGGGTCGCCGACGTCCACGCCGAGGGCGATCCCTCCGATTTCCTCGGCGACGGCCACAGCAGACTCCCGGTCGAGGTCGAAGACCGCGACGCGGGCGCCCTCTTCGGCCATGCGGCGGCAGGTCGCCCGCCCGATGCCAGATCCGCCGCCGGTGACTATGGCCTTCTGGCCCTCAAGCAGTCCCATCGTCCCCTCCTCTGGGTGTCGGTGTCGACATTGGCATTGCGTCACGATCAGTCCACATGGGTGACGTGATGTGCAGCGGTTCGTCGAGCTCTCGGATCAACAGCTCCTGCGCCATGCTCAGGTGCAGGGTGCCGTCCTCACCGTGCATGGTGGCGCGGATGGTGGCCCTCCCCCCGGCGTTCACGAGCGCGTGGAGGTCGAAGAAGCTCCAGTCGTCGGCGCGCCAGGGGCGGTGGAACCACAGTGCGTGATCAAGGCTGGCGTCGGTGTGCGTGCCCCAGACACCGAGGCTGAGGGGACGGAAAGCCGCCCCGGTCATGTCCGAGAAGTAGGCCAGGATGCCCGCGTGCACGGCCGGGTCGTCCGACAGGGGCTCCCGCGTGCGGAACCAGCAGCGGCGGGTCGACTGGTACGTGCCGTCCTCCCGGCGCTCCGTCGCCCCGAGCTCCCGTATGTCGAAGGGAAAGGGGGCCTCGAACCCGTCGACCTCGGCCGGCTGAGGTATCCGCGGAGCGATAGGGAGCTGATAACTGTCACCGACTTCTGGGGCGTGGAACGAGCACGTCATCCGGAAGGTCTCCCTGCCCTCTACGTCGCTCGTCACCTGCCGGGTGCTGAAAGAACGCCCGTCGCGGACGCTGTCCACGACGTGGGTCGTCTGCGAACCCGGGCTCGTGGGGCGGAGAAAGTAACCGTGCAGCGAATGCACCACGAGCCCGTCGGGGACGGTCCGCATGGCGGCGTTCAGCGCCTGGGCCACAACCATGCCGCCGAAGACGCGTCCGTGCACCCACCACTTCGGGCTGGTCGTGACGAAGGTCGGCCTCCCGTGGACGTCGAGGCCTGCGTCGCGGCCAGTGATGGCGTCGACCAGTTGGGCCACGGTGGCCGGGACGACCTCGGCCTCTTCGGCCTCGTCAAGCTCCACGGGAGGCTCCGCTGCCCGGCGGGGCCTTCATCGACCTCGACCTCGACCTCGACCGCGAGATCCTTGGAGGCCAGGTCCATACAGCGGTTGTCCTCCGCGTAGCGGAGGCCCTGGACATTGAAGAGCCGGACCTCGGGCCCCTGCAGCGGGAACGGGCCCCAGTGCCAGGTACCCCGATGCAGCACCAGGGACTCGAGGGGCTCGATCCGGAAGGCACGGATGGCTGCCAGGTCCGTTCGAGCCTGATCAGGGTCGGAATCGGGGAACTCGACGTCGGCCGGCGCCACGACGATGACGGCGGGGACGTTCAGCGGCATCAGCGCCTGAGTGTGGGTGTCGTGCCGGAACAGCATCTCGCAGCGCAGGCCGCCGGCGGTCTCGGGCACCTCGGACCGGGCGTGCCCGATCAGGTTCACGTGAGCATCGGCCCATTCGAAGGTCAGGGTCTCCTTGCCGTCTCTCGGGTCGACGTCGGCAACTGGAAGCCAGCCGAAGGGTGACCACTCGGCTTCCGTGAGCGGCGCCGGGACCATGACTCGTTCTCTCCTCGATCCGTCTGGGGACATCGCTCACTCTCGACTCTCGCCTGCCTCGACAATGCGTGTCTGGCGCCGCTCGGCCTAACCTGACACCGGAGTCAGTCTAGGAAATCTTGGGAGGCCAACAGGATGGATGTGCGCAGCATTGAAGCCAAGGCGCCGGTCGTCGAGCACAACGGTACCGTCCCGGTCTGGTGGATGATCGAGTCCCGCGAGTTCAAGGACATCACGGACGGCGGCTACCTGGAGCTGGTGAACGAGTTCGAAGTCCCAGGTGGCGGACTCGTCGACCCGCACTCGCACCCGACCCACGAGTTCTATTACGTCATGAACGGCAAGGGCATCATGACGATCGACGGTGAAGACCGCGAGATCTCGCAAGGTGACCTGGTGTACATCCCGCCGGACAAGGTGCATTCGCTGCGCCCAATCAGTGACCATGCCCCGATCCACTGCTTCTGCTTCGCCATCGGCGTCAAGGGCGCGGGCGCCATCAACTACACGACGCACTAGGTGGCCCGCGTCCTCGTGACCCGCCCCCTGACGGATGGCGGGACAGATCCGCTGATGGAAGCCGGCCATGAGATCGTGCTCCTGCGGCAGGACGGGTCCCCCGTGCCTCCGGAGGATCTGATCCGGGCGGCAGCCGAGTACGACGGCATTGTGTGCCATCTCACCGATCGCATCGACGCGGCGGTGCTTGAGTCCGGCCGAGGCGGCCGGCTCCGCGTCGTGGCCAACGCGGCCGTCGGGTACGACAACATCGATGTCGTCACGGCCAATGCGATGGGCATCACGGTCTGCAACACGCCCGGCGTGCTCGATGACACGACCGCCGATCTGGCCTTCCTCCTGATCCTCACTGCGTCGCGCCTCGCCTCGGACGCGGAGCGCGACCTGCGAGAAGGGCGATGGACGGGCTGGGGGTTCGGCACGCATCTCGCTCGTGACGTGCACGGAGCGACGCTCGGACTCATCGGCTTCGGGCGCATCGCTCGTGCGGTCGCCCAGAGGGCCGAGGGCTTCAACATGGGGGTCATCCACACGACACGCCACGACACCGGTGTCACCGGCTTCGTCCCGACCCTTGACGAGCTACTGGAGCGATCGGACATCGTGAGCCTGCACGTTCCGCTCACCGCGTCGACGCGCCATCTCATCGGCGCGGCGGAACTCGCCCGCATGAAGCCGACCGCCGTGCTGATCAACACGGCGCGTGGACCAGTGGTCGACGAAGACGCCCTCGCCGACGCGCTCGAGTCGGGTTCCCTCTACGCCGCCGGACTCGATGTCTTCGATGGCGAGCCAAAGGTGAATCCGCGGTTGCTGGCTGCACCGCGGACAACACTGCTTCCTCACATCGGCAGTGCAACTATCGGGACCCGCACGCGCATGGCCCGCTTGGCGTGCCAAGGCGTCTGTGATGTCTTGGCGGGGCGCGTTCCCCCGAACACAGTGGTTCCCGCACCGCAGCCCGCATAGCAACCGCCCTTCCTTCACACCGGACAAACAAACGCGATAAAGCATCCGGGGTCGAAGGATCCGATTCTCACCTCGTGGGCACTGCGTCCTGGCGAGAGGTGGCGGTACGGGCTGTGCGCGGGGTGGCCGTCGCCCTGATATCGACATTGACTGCTGTGGCCTTCGTGGGACTCTACGAGGGCCAGGACTCTACGATCCCGGCCGCCGGGGCCGCAGCGGCTCCTACGTGGCATACGACGGCCGGGTACACGCCGATAGCCAACGTCAATGCTGTTTCTTGCGCGCCGAGCGCCAGTGCGAGCTCTGCGACCTGTGTGGCAGTGGGCGACGACGGAGGCAACGTGGCCTCCATCATCGTCACCCAGAACGGCGGCGCAACGTGGACGGACTCGACTCCCCCAGTCGGCGTGACCACACTGACGACCGTCTCTTGCCCATCCTCAGCAGTCTGCTACGCCGGCGGCGGCGCGGGGATCATGAAGTCGAGCGACGGCGGTGCGAGCTGGACGATTCAGGACTCATCCTTCTCAGCTCAGTCGATTGCTTGCTTCACGATCGAGGATTGCACTGCGGTCGAAGGGATCCAGATTGTCTCGACAATCAGACGGAGCCACCTGGACAGCGCAAGCACCGCCATCGGGAACCGACTCCTTGACTTCTGTTTCGTGCTCAAATCGCAATCACGTGCGCCGCGACAGGCCTCGTCGGCGGCGTTCCTGCGATCATCGGTACCGTCAACGGAAATACGTGGACAACGATTGGCCGGCCTTCCGTCAACTTCCTCGATTCCCTGTCGTGCTCTGTCGCGCACGACTTGTGTGGCAGTGGGTGTAGCGCCGGGCGGCGGAGCTACCTCGATAACGACAACGAATTTCTCGACTTGGCAACCGACGTCCTCGATCCCCCTTGGTTCGCAGCTCGGCTCCATTGCCTGCCCGAACGCGACCACCTGCATTGCCGTTGGCACGAACCTCAGTTCGACGCCCTACGTCATCAGCACCTCGAACAACGGGTCGACATGGTCACTCCAGAGCCCACCCGCGAATGCAGTCGATCTCACCGGGATCTCCTGCTCCGATTCCAGCGACTGCGTGGCGGTGGGCAACACCGGCAACATCGGAGCTGGCTCCACCATCACGGGGACAACCACAGAAGGTCTCTCGTGGACTGAACAGAGTCCGCCACCGGGTACGAGTCAGTTGAGTTCGGTGTCGTGCCCGAGCACTGCCGACTGCTTTGCGGTGGGGGTGAACTCGGTTCTCGCCTCGGTCAACGCAGGGTACGCATGGAGTGCGCAATCCATTCCTTCCAATGTCGCCGGCCTCAACGCCATTTCGTGTGCGACGACATCGGACTGCATCGCGGTGGGATTCGGCATTTTCGGAAGCCCCGTCATCATCAGCACATCCGATGCAGGAACGAGCTGGACTTCTGAACCCGTTCCCACGGGAGTTGGCATCTTGACCGGCATCTCGTGCACGAGCGCTGCTCTATGTCAGGCCGTGAGCGACTTCGGCAGTTCGGCTCCCAGCATCATCGCCACTGAGGATTCTGGAGCATCATGGACGTCGGAATCATTCCCAGGGACCGTGACCAACTTCACCGGCGTTTCTTGCGCGGATGCTCAGCACTGCACCGTCGTCGGAGATTCGTCCGTCGGGCCAGGTGGAGTGGTCCTCGCTACGGAAAACGGCGGGTCCACCTGGGTCTCGCAAACACCCCCCGCTAGCGCGAGCGTCCTCAATGGCATTTCGTGTCCGAGCGATACAACCTGTTTGGCGACCGGATCCCACGTCGTCGGCACGACGGACGGTGGTTCCACTTGGAGCGACCTGGGAACCCCCGCCGGAACGACCGCTCTGCAATCAGTCAGTTGCATCACTGCGTCGACGTGTACTGCGGTCGGGGGCGCGAACATTCTCACCACGACGAACGGCGGCACGGGATGGACGAGCGAACAAGCCCCATCGGGCGTCAGCTCCCTCCTCGGGGTGACCTGCGCCAGCCCGGTCAACTGCGAAGCCGTGGGGACGAACGCGAACTCCGGTGGCGCCATCGCCACGCTCTCGGCTCCGCCGAACGTCGCAACCACCGGCCTCGCCGTGGGAACCCTCGGCGTGCCCTATGCGGCCTCCCTCTCCGCCATTGGTGGGTTGTCACCGTATGCGTGGGCCGTAACCGGAGGAACCCTGCCACCCGGAATCCGTCTGGCGTCCAATGGCACCCTCAGCGGCACGCCGACGATCTCCGGCCGGTACCAAGTCACCTTCACAGTGACGGACTCCAACTTCTTGTCCACCTCGGCCAACCTGGTGATCTCGATCCAACCGTTGGGCGCACCGGGGTACTGGGAGGTCGCCAGCGACGGCGGGATCTTCAGTTACGGCGGTGCCCAGTTCTATGGATCCACGGGGAGCCTGCACCTCAACGCACCGATCGTCAGCATGGCAGCCACGCCGGACGACGCCGGTTACTGGTTGCTCGCATCCGACGGTGGCATCTTCGCCTTCGGCGACGCCGTCTTCTACGGATCCACCGGTGGTATGCATCTCAATGCACCCATCGTCGCCATGACTGCCACGCCCGACGGGGGCGGATATTGGCTCGTTGCCTCGGACGGCGGGATCTTCTCGTTCGGTGACGCCGCCTTTTATGGGTCGACCGGAGGCCTTCGTCTCGACAAGCCGATCGTGGGCATGGCCTCGACCATCGATGGGCGCGGTTACTGGCTCGTGGCTTCTGATGGTGGGATCTTCGCCTTCGGCGACGCTGCCTTCTTCGGTTCGACCGGCGGTCTGCCCCTCCAGAAGCCGATCGTCGCCATGACCTCGGCCCCCGACGGCAGTGGGTACTGGCTCGTCGCCTCTGACGGAGGCATTTTCAGCTTTGGTGACGTGGGCTATTTCGGCTCGGCCGGAGGTATGCCGATCAATGCACCCGTCGTCGGGATGGATCGCACGGCCGATGGCCAGGGCTATTGGATGGTCGGTCGGGACGGTGGGATCTACAACTACGGCGACGCCGGCTTCTACGGCTCCGCTGGCGGCCTGCGCTTGAACCGACCGATCGTGGGAATGGCCGCAATCGAGTCGCGCTAGTCAGCGCCCGGTGGTCACCACCGGTCCGAGTGCTTCAGTGTGCGCTCCAGAATCCCCAACGTTGCCCGCAGCGCCGACTCGGGAATGATCGGGAAGATGTTGGCCTCTTTCCACTGCGGGTCGATCGTCGACCAGTCGTAGTACGAGGTCACCAAGGTGCCGCCCTCGGCTGGTTCGAGCCTGTACCCGTAGATGTGGCCGATCTGCGGCTTGATCTGACCCTGAATGGTCCACGCGATTTCGCGGTCGAGCTCGAACGTCGTGATGTGGACCGTGACGTCGTAGCGGCCCATCGGGAAATCGTTGAGCGCCTCTCTGTCCATGTGGATGACGAACTCGTCCCCGACCTTGGTCGCGGGTTCGCCTGTCGAGTCGATCAGCATGCCCGAGCTGTCGATGGTGACGTGCCCTCTGGGGTCGCTGAGCAGAGCGAAGATCCGCTCCGGAGGCTCGGGAATGGTCCGGGCCACCTCCATACGTTCCACGGTCTCGTCCACAGCCGGCGTCTCGTTGCTCATGGCCGCATTGTGCCACCCGCACCCGAGTCCGACACGTGATCAGCCCTGCTGCACCAGCGCGGCATCGAGCCCCAGCAGCTCCACCGTCGTGGATCCGGACTTGAGAGCCTCGAAGAATCCGGCTTCCTTCGCCTCCCGTTCAGCGCCCGCCGCCAGCACGTCCTCCAGCGTCGAGCCGGGCACGAAGGCGACGCCGTCGACGTCCGCCACGACCCAATCGCCCGGCGCCACCTCGACGCCCCCCACCCGGACGGGAGCCCCCACCCTCCCCGGCTTGTCCTTCGTCGCACCCGTGAGGGCGATCGTCGCCGAGAAGACCGGGAATCCGTGTGCCTGGAGGGCGGCGACGTCGCGCACCCCGCCGTCGAGGACCAACCCGGCCAATCCCGCCGCCTCGGCGGCCGTCGTCAGGACCTCGCCCCAATAGCCGCGGTCGGCCACCTGGCCCACGTCCACCACGAGGACGCTCCCTCGCGGCGCCGTCGTGACCGCTACGTGCACAGCCAGATTGTCCCCAGGAGTGCAGCCGACTGGGTAGACAGGGGCGGCCACGGCCGCGCCGGACCAGGCCGGTCGAAGTCTGCGGTGCGCGGCAAGGCCCCCTGACTCGCCGATCGTTGCCGAACCCAGGCGCGCCAGCGCCGCCGCAACGTCCTCGGAACTCCTACTCGTGGTGCTCACTTCGATCCTCCTCGGTGGGGTGCTCGTGCATTCGACCACCGGACCGGGGTGCCGCACCAGCCGTGAGCCGCCGCCCAGCCGTACACTCGACCGCGTGTCCGACGAGATGCTGATCGTGACCCAAGTCGCCCCCTACGCCACCGGTCCGGCAGGTGTGCACGGCGTGCTGGACCAGGCGGCGACCGGCCTCCGGGAGCTGGCGAGCATGCATGGCCTGGCTCCGACCGTGGTGACCGACGTCGGTGACGTCTCGCCCGACCGCCTCGAGGCGGTCCGCGTCGTCGCCCTCTTCACCATCGGCGAGACCCCGTGGTCAGCCCTGCAGAAGGCGGCCCTGCATCGATCGTGGCAACGAGGTCAACTGCGCATCCTCGGTGTGCACTCCGCCACCGACGCCAGCCACGCCTGGCCGGAATACGGCTCGATGCTGGGCGCGCGGTTCGACGGCCATCCCTGGACCCAGGACTTCGCCGTCGACGTCGTGGATGGCGACCATCCGTCCACGGTGCATCTCGGCGCGCGTTGGCAGTGGCGCGACGAGGTCTATCTCTTCGCGGACCTGCGGCCTGACGCCCGTGTCCTCTTGCGCCTGGCCGACGATCAGGTGGACTTGTCGGCGCCAGGCGGAAGGGTGCCCGACTGCGGGTTCCCCCTCGCCTGGACCGTGGAGGAAGGCCCTGCGCGCACGTTCTACAGCGCGCTCGGCCACTTCCCCGGAGCCTGGGAAACCCCGGCCTACCTCCAACATCTTTCCGGGGGCCTCGCCTGGCTGACGGAGAGCGCCTAACCTGACGCCCATGTCAGGGTCATCGCTTCCCGAGGTGATGGCAGCCGCCGTCTACCAATCACCAGGTGTGCTCACGGTCGAAGAGCGGAAGGTCCCTTCACCGGGGCAGGACCAACTCGTCGTGCGGGTGCACGCGTGCGGCATCTGCGGGTCCGATATCCACCAACTCCGCGACGGCTGGGGCTTCACCCCGGGCGCCGTCGCCGGCCACGAGTGGAGCGGCACGATCGCCGCAGTGGGCGACAACGTCACGGACTGGTCGGTCGGCGAGCTCGTCGTCGGCGGAGCGGGGCCGCGCTGCGGCACGTGCCGGCGCTGCCTCGAAGGCAAGCCGTCGCAATGCGAGAACCGCAACAGCATGACCGGCGAGCAGGCGGACGGCGCCTTCGCCGAGTACATCCTGTGCCGCGCCGCCGGCGTCCTCCGTCTTCCCGAGGGCCTCTCGCCGCGCCATGCGGCCTTGGCCGAGCCGCTCTCGGTGGCCCTGCACGGCATCACGCGCTCGGGAGTCGCGCCGGGCGACACCGTCATGGTCTTCGGCGCGGGTCCGATCGGCGCGCTGAGCGTGGCCGCGTTGCAGGTCATGGGCATTTCGGACATCACGGTGGTAGAGCCGCACGAGGGACGCCGCACACTGGCGGCCGACCTCGGTGTGACCTCTCTCGTCGATCCGGCAGACCTCGAGGTCTTCCCGCCATGGGAGCCCGAACGCATGTCGTCGCGTGCGGTCGATGTCGTGCTCGAGTGCTCGGGGCATCGGGCCGCCATCGAAGCGGGTTTCAGTCAGCTGAAGCGGGGCGGCATCCTCGTGATGGTCGGCGCCGGCATCGACCACCCCAACTTCGATATCAACCGGATGATCTTGAACGAGCTGACCGTGACCGGCTCCTTCGTCTATGACCTCGGTGGGTTCGAGCGGGCGCTCGAGATCCTCTCCTCCGATGGCTTCCCGGCTGACCTGCTCATCGATCCCGGCGACGTCGGGCTGAATGCCATAGGCGACACACTCGAGGCGCTGGCTGCGGGCCGCATCGCCGGAAAGGTCATGGTGGTCCCCTCATGACGCATCCCTACTATCCGACCGGCAATCCACGCTTCAACCACGTGGCCATGTCGTTGCCGGCCGACCTCCTCGATGCCTCCAACCGGGCCGACGTGTGCCGCTTCTTCGACGAGGTGCTCGGCTTCACCGAAATGGAGGTGATGACCGAGGACCGGCGGCGGCTCATCATGAGCTGCGTCCACTGGGACCAGTTCATCTTCCTCATCGCCGAGGACGACCCGATGCAGTGCCCCCGCATGGATCACTACGGCTTCGCCGTCGGCTCCCTCGACGAGCTGCGGGGTGTACGCGATCGGGCGGAGGTCTTCCGCAAGTCAGACGACCGCATGGAGCTCATCGACCTACATATGGACGACCAGGGCATGGTCAAGATCCACTCGGTCTATGTCCGCTACCTCCTGCCCATGACGATCGAGTTCCAGTACTGGGAATTCCCCGAGGCAGCACAGTCGAACTGAGTCATCCTCCCGGTACGGTGCGTCTATGACCGATACCGAACGAGCCACGCGGTTCATCGACCTGCACACCCCCGGCACCCCGCTCCTCATGCCGAATGCCTGGGACATCGGGTCGGCGGCCTTGTTCGCCGCACTCGGATTCGAGGCGATCGCCACCACGAGCGGCGGGTTTGCCGCCACGCGAGGCCGGCTCGACGGCGCCATGACCAGAGACGAGGTCCTGGCACACAGCGGCGAGCTGGCCGGGGCGATCGATATCCCGGTTTCGGCGGACCTCGAGAACTGCTTCGCCCATGATCCAGACGGTGTGGCCGCCACGATCAGGGCCGCAGTCGAGCTCGGCTTGGCCGGCGGATCCGTGGAGGACTTCACGCGTGAGCGGGACGCCCCCATATATGAGACCGCCCAAGCCGCCGACCGGGTCCGTGCCGCCGCTGAGGCCGCCCACGCGGGTCCGGCGTCCTTCGTCCTGACCGCCCGGTCCGAGAACTACCTGCATGGGCGGCGCGATCTGGCCGACACCATCGCCCGTCTGCAGGCCTACCAGGAGGCCGGCGCAGATGTGCTGTTCGCACCAGGAGTGGTCGACCCCGGTGATCTCCGCCAGCTGCTCTCCTCCGTCGACGTCCCGGTCAGCGTGCTCGTCCTCCCCGGCGCGCCCACCGTCGGGGAACTGGGCGAGCTGGGCGTGAGTCGGATTTCCGTCGGTGGTGCGTTGGCTGTCGCCGCGTACGGCGCCGCCATCAATGCCGTCACGGAGCTACGCGACAAGGGCACCTGCAGCTATTGGGACCTCGCCGCGGCGGCGTGGCCCGTGATCGCCGACGCTTTCAGTCGCTGACGGCGACCGTCACCTCGATCTCGACCGCCCCGTTGCGGGGCAGCGCCGCCACCCCGATGGCCGAACGGGTATGGCGGCCCGCCTCGCCGAAGACGTCGGCCAGGACCTTGCTCGCCCCGTCCACGACGGCCGGCTGTTGATGGAAGTCAGGCGCCGAAGAGACGAACCCCGTCACCGTGAGCACACGCTGGACGCGGTCCAACGAGCCCAGCTCCTGTTCGAGGACGGCCAAGGCGTTGAGTGCACAAACGGCCGCGGCCTCGGTTCCCTCTTCCACCGTCACGGTGTCGCCCAGGCGGCCCAGACACGTCAACTCCC
The DNA here is from genome assembly GCA_963850185.1 of uncultured Acidimicrobiaceae bacterium. Taxonomy (GTDB): domain Bacteria; phylum Actinomycetota; class Acidimicrobiia; order Acidimicrobiales; family RAAP-2; genus Bog-473. The sequence continues at coordinate 38,794 of CAWKKE010000013.1, read as the reverse complement.
CGTCGATCCGGGGAAGCTGCCCCGATGTGCGCGCCACGCCCTGATGGATCACCACCGCGTCGAGCGGATCGTGCGGGGGGTGGGGCCCGTGCAGCCTGAGGCCGAGCTCGGCAAGCCGGGCGCGGATTTTGCCTTCGCTCATCGCATATAGGGGTAGATGCTCATGAAGTTCTCGTTGACCTTCTCGGGCAGCGGGAAGATGCCCCCGAGCTGCTTGGACCCCCAGATGATTTTGGCCGAGCGCTCCACCAGAGCGGTGTTGTGCATCGTCTTCTCCATGGTCGTCCCGATTGCCACCATGCCGTGATTGGCGATGAGTGCGGCGCCCCGGCTCTCGAGGGCCTTGACCACCTGCTCGGCCAGCTCGGCCGAGCCACTCGGGCAGTACTCGGTGCAGCGGATGTCGCCTCCGAGATACACGGTGAACTCGTCGATGCAGCTCGGGATGTCCTGGTGAGCGACGGCGAACATGGTGGCGTAGACGGCGTGCGAGTGGATGCAGACCGCGATGTCCTCGTAGGCGTTCATGGCCGCCAGGTGCAGGTACTTCTCCGAGGTCGGGCCCCGCTCGCCGGACACGACGTCGCCGGCGGGATTGACGATCACGATGTCGTCCACCGTCATGACGCGGTAGTCGAGGGAGGAAGGCGTGACGGCGATGTTGCCGTCCTCCATTCGGGCCGAGATGTTGCCCGAGGTCCCTTCGACCAGTCCCTTCTCCAAGAGCTCCTTGGCCGCAGCCACGATCTGTTCTGGTGCGTTCTCTATGAAGGCCATCGCCCGGATCTCCTCGCAACTGAGCGGGCGAAAGTCCTCGCCCGGCGGTCGTCCTGATCGTACAACGCCGGGGACAATGCCTGACACGGCTGTCAGGGAAGTACTCTCTGGACCCATGGGACTTCTTGATGGTCGAGCGGCGGTGGTGACGGGTGCGGGCCGGGGCATCGGGCGAAACATCGCCCTCTGCCTGGCGGCCGAAGGGGCCAAAGTCGTAGTGAACGACGTCGGCGTGACGCTCGGGGGCGCAGGCACCGAGGAGGACCCGGCGGCGCAGGTCTGCAAGGAGATCGAGGCGGCAGGTGGCAGCGCCATCCCCAACTACGACTCGGTGAGCGACTTCGAGGCGGCCGGTCGCATCATCGGTGCGGCGGTGGAGAGCTTCGGGTCGATCGACATCGTGGTGAACAACGCCGGGATCGTACGGGACCGGACGATCGTCAAGATGGACGAGTCCGACTACGACGCCGTCATCGCCGTGCACCAGAAGGGCACGTTCAACACCGTGCGCCATGCGGCGCCCATCATGAAGGACGCCGGATACGGCCGCATCGTCAACATCACCTCCTCGGCCGGGCTGCGGGGCAACTTCGGCCAGACGAACTACGGCGCCGCCAAGGCGGCCATCATGGGTATGACCTTCGTGTGGGCGCTCGAGCTCGGCAAGTACGGGATCACGGTGAATGCGGTCGCGCCGGCAGGTGTCACGCGCATGACCGAGAACCTCTACAAGGGCTCGGAGCCACCGGCTGACCAGGACCCGGCGCTCAACGCCCCGCTGATCGCCTTCCTGGCGTCCGAAGGTGCGTCCTACGTCAACGGGCAGGTGTTGGGGCGGACAGGGTTCGGCTACACCTTGTTCCAGACGCCCCGGCAGATCGCCACCATGTGGAGCGATGGCGGCTGGACGCCCCAGGAGGTGGCCGACCACTTCCACGAAGTGCTGGGCCAGCACCTCCAGCCCGTCGGGATGGGTGACCACCCACTCCTGGGCAAGAAGGACTGAACGCGGGCTGGGACGTCTCCCTCCCGGCCTGGATAGGCTGGCAGTAGCGGTAAACACACCATTCAGGGAGGGCTTCCATGCTCGTCCGCGACAAGATCTTCATCAACGGGGCCTGGGTCCCCTCGACCGGCAAGGGCGCCTTGGAGGTCATCGACTCGGCCACCGAAGAGGTCTTCGCCACGATTCCCGAAGGAACGGCTGAGGACGTCGACAAGGCCGTCGAGGCGGCCGCAGCCGCCTTCCCGAGCTGGGCCGCCACGTCCCGCGAGGAGCGCAGCAAGCTGCTGACCCGCATCGGGGAGGCTCTGGGCGCCCGCACCGACGAGATCGCGCAGATCATCTCGCACGAGGTCGGCATGCCGATGACGCTCTCGGGGTCGATCCAGGTCGGGCTGCCGGCCGGCGCCTTCGCCGATGCCGCCAACGCGGCGGAGAGCTTCGAGTGGGAAGAGGAGATCGGCAACTCCCTCGTCGTGCGCGAGCCGGTTGGCGTGGTGGGCGCCATCACCCCGTGGAACTACCCGCTGTACCAGGTCGTGCTCAAGGTCGCCCCGGCACTGGCCGCCGGCTGCACCGTTGTGCTGAAGCCGAGCGAGGTGGCGCCCATCAACGCGTTCATCCTGGCGGACGTGATCGACGAGGTGGGTTTGCCGCCGGGCGTGTTCAACCTCGTGAGTGGCGTGGGCCCGGTCGTCGGTGAGGCGATCGCGGCGCACCCCAAGGTCGACATGATCTCCTTCACCGGCTCAACCCGAGCGGGCCGTCGGGTGATGGAGCTGGCGGCCGAGGGCGTCAAGCGGGTCTCGCTCGAGCTGGGTGGCAAGTCCGCCAACATCCTGCTCGACGACGCGGACTTCGCCACCGCCGTCCCCGCCGGGCTCTTCGGCTGCTACATGAACTCCGGCCAGACCTGCTCGGCCCTGACCCGCATGCTCGTCCCGCGAGACAGGCTCGCCGAAGTCGAGGACATGGCCGTCGGCGGCACTGCCGGCTTCGCTCCCGGGGACCCCTTCGAGGCCGGCAAGCTCATCGGGCCGCTCGTCTCCGCCGTACAACGTGAGCGGGTGCTCGGCTACATCCAGAAGGGAATCGACGAGGGAGCCAAGCTCATCGTCGGCGGTGCAGAGCGCCCCGAAGGCCTGGACAAGGGCTTCTTCGTGCAGCCGACCGTCTTCTCCGAGGTCACCCCGGACATGACCATTGCCAAGGAAGAGATCTTCGGACCGGTGCTCGTCCTGATGCCCTATGACACCGAGGAGGAGGCGATCGAGATCGCCAACGGCACGCCCTACGGGCTGGCCGGCGCGGTCTGGAGCGCTGACGCGGCCCGAGCTGAGCGGGTGGCTCGACAATTGCGCACCGGTCAGGTCGACATCAACGGTGGGAACTTCAACCCAAGCGCACCGTTCGGCGGTTACAAGCAGTCAGGCTTCGGGCGCGAGCGTGGCAAGTTCGGTCTCGAGGAGTTCGTCGAGACCAAGTCGATGCAGCGCTAAGGAACGACGGGCCCTTGCCGGCCCGCCTGTGGTTTCGACATGCTCGGATGGAGGTCGCTTTCGCCGTGACACCGGTGCGCGTGCCCCCCGAACGAGGCGACCTTCAGCTGCTTCCACGCGCCAACCTCATGAGAGCAGACGACGCCAGTACCATCGCGTCTATGAGGCAGACGTGAGCACGGCGCACAACGGCGAGGTCGAGATCTACTACGAGGAATTCGGCGACCCGAGCGCGCCGACCCTTCTCCTCGTCAACGGCCTCGGGTCACAATGCCTGAACTACAACGTGGAGTGGTGCCAGCTCTTCAGTGACGAGGGCTTCCATGTCGTGCGCTTCGACAACCGCGACGTGGGCCTGTCGACGAAGCTCGACGGTGCGAAATATGCGCTCCGTGACATGGCCGATGACGCCCTCGCCGTCCTCGACGCCATGGGGGTTGAAGAGGCACACGTGATGGGCTGCTCCATGGGCGGCATGATCGTGCAGCGGCTCGCGCTCGACCACACGGACCGCCTGCTCTCCTTGACGTCGGTCATGTCCCGCACGGGTGAGCCCGGCTACGGCGACAGCTCGGAGGAAGCACTGGCCTTGCTTCTTGCCCCGGCAGCGCCGTCCCGGACGGCCTACATCGACCGCCAGGTGGCGGCCTTGCATGTCTACGGGTCCAAGCCCGAATGGCTCGACGACGATGTCATCAGGACCCGGGCTGCCGCCGCCTACGACCGCTGTTTCTGCCCCGAAGGTGTCGGTCGCCAGATGGCGGCGATCATCCGCGATGGCTCCCGGTCAGCGGAGCTGGCCGAACTCGATCTGCCCACCCTCGTCATCCACGGCAGCCGGGACACGCTCGTCGACCCGAGCGGCGGGCGCCAAACGGCCGAGGTCATTCCCGGTGCGCGCTACGTCGAGATCGATGGAATGGGCCATGACTACCCCCCACAGGTCTGGCGGGAGTGGGTGGGGGTCTGGTCAGAGTTCGTCCGTGCCGCCGTGGCCGGACCCTGACAACAGGTCGGCCTGCTCGCCTCGCTCCCCCATCTGGTGCCTCCACAATGACGCGTTCGCCGCGATGGAGGCGGTGAGCAATCGGCCCGCGAAGTACGTCCAGAGCAGAAGCGCCAGGGCTATCCCGATGGCCCCGTAGAGCGCCGATTTCCGAGTCACCACGTGGACGACGTACGTGATGGTCAGAATCTGGAGGACGCCTATACCCACACCGACGATGAGCGCCCCGGGCAAGAGGGCCCACCAGGCGCAGTTGTCACGCGGGAACAACCACGAAGCCAGGAACCAGGCTCCCGATGAGAGGAGCATCGTCAGGAAAAAGGCCAGAATCCGCAGCCCGAGCGATTGCGAGCCGATCCACGCGAACAGGTCGGCCATGCCAAAGAGGACGGTCACGAACCCCACGAGGATCAAGGGCGCCCAGGGCGTTGGCTTGCGTGTCGGTTGCACCCTCCAGATGAGCCGGTGCACGACCCACAGGACACCGACGAGCGAGCGGGCCGTGAGCGCGAGTGCGAACCCACCGAGGACCAGCGCAATCAGGCGGTTCGTCAACGAAGGCGTGCTGGTGCTGGAGATCGCGGTGGCGAACAGCCCGCCGATGCCAGCCGAACGGGCAGCGTCCCCGGGATCCTGTCCGGCCGCCGTCGAGGCCAACCCGAACCCGGTGACCACGACGAAGGCGTACGGAACCAGGAACATGAAGAGGCGAAACGCCACCGCCGCCGCCAGCACTCCTCCCCCGGACTGGGCGTCCCGTTCGATGGCCTCGAACACGGTGGCGATCGATGCCGAGTCCTCGCGCCGGGCTTCGATGCCGGCTTTCGTTTGCTCTGCCCGTTCGCGCAGATGCGCCACGCGCTCCCTGACGGTCTCATGGTCCGGCGCCGAGGCGGGGGGCTCGCCCGGCTCGGTTGCCTCGGGGAGATCGCGGCGATCCATGCCGCATTCTTCACCCAGCCGCGTCCCAGAGCGCGCAACTCGTAGGATCCCGCCGTGCGGATGATGGCGCGATGCTGCCTGGGTGCCGCCGTTGGTCTGACGCTCGTCGCGGCGGCGACCCTTCCTGCGGCGGCCACAGCGCCCACCGTGCATCCGCTCGTCGGCGCCTACTACTACCTCTGGAACCCGGAGAACTTCGCCGGCGGAACCCTCCGCGCCCATCTGGTCCCGCCGCAGCAGCCCGCCGGTTCGCTCGTCAACTCACAGAGCCCGCGGACGGCCGCCAGGGACATCACGAACGCCCGCCGGGCCGGGATCAACTTCTTCGCCATGGACTGGTGGCCCTACGACCCGGACTCCTCACCGAGGATCGCGGAACAGGCAAACGCGATGAAGGCCTTTCTGAAGGCACCGAACATCTCCCAGATGCGCTTCGCCATGTTCTACGAGACGTGGAATCTGGGCTTCGACCCCGGGAGCGAGTCGACCCCCGTTACCTTTGCCATGGAGCTGCACTTCGATGCGGACATGGCCTCCTTCGCGAAGGAGTTCTTCCACAACCGGTCCTATCTGCGCGTCGACGGCCGGCCCGTGGTCTTCTTGTACCTGACACGGACCCTGACAGGCGACGTGGCGGGCCTGATCCAAGGGGCACGGACAGTCCTGGGGCGGCTCGGTTTCAATCCGTTCTTCATCGGGGACGAGGTCTACTGGCGGGTCACTCCAGAGAACCCGAATCCAGCCGGCCCCGTCCTCACCACCACGCCGCAGGTCGGCCGCATCGACCAGTTCGACGCCATCACCTCGTACATCTACTACTACGGAGATCCGGATTGGCTGCTCGGTCCGACGGCGGACTTCACCGGGTACCCAGGGACCACCGACATCGTCGCCGACGAGCGACATCTCCTCGCTGAGTACAGCGCGGCGACCGATGGGCGTGTTCCGGTCATTCCTGACGTCGCTTCGGGATTCAACGACCGTGGCTTCCGCCTTCAGACGAACCACTCGGCCCAGCCCCGACAGTGGCAGGCCGGCGAAGGTCCAGCCTCGACGTTGGACCACCTCTTCCGTTGCGTGGCGATCCCGGAGGTCTCGCCAACCCTCCCCATGGTGATGGTGACGTCATGGAACGACTGGAACGAGGACACCGGTGTTGAGCCAATCAGCGGCACTCCGACTGACCGCGATGACAGCCCCTCGGGTCAGGCCTACACGCAGGGCTACACCTACGGCGGCGAAGGACGCGAGGCATTGCGGGCCCTGCGGGCCGACGTCGACCTCCTCGATGGACGTTTTGCCGACGGGCACGCGAAGCCCGCAGCACCTCGGGGTACGAGTTCGGGAAACTCCTGTTGAAATGTGCGGGCGCATGGACGGCGCCAGTAGCCCGGGTCGGCCCTGAGGCGTAGTCTGGCTGAGCACGCTCATCAGGAGTCCGGACGTCCTTTCCCCGCTCCGCGCTCCGGCGGGTGCGCACCGAGGAGGACCAATGACCTCATCCGAGTGTCTGCAGGTTGCCGCACAGCTCGACGAGCACCACATGCCCGAGACCAATGGCCGCATCCCTGTGTGCCATACCTGCGGGGCACGGACGGACGGGCCTACAGGGCTCCACCACGTCCTGGAGGAAAGTCGATTGCACCGGTCGACCGAGTGGCTGGACGCACAATCACGGCTTCGGGCCATCAAGCGCTCGCAGGCGCAGCGAGGTTGAAATTCCGGGTCCTAGCCCACGACCACTGCTGGATTGACGTTCCGCTCCGGCACGATCACGTCGAAACCCCGAATGGTGTGTCGTCGATAGGGCACTCCATGAGCCTGGAGCCAGTCGGTGAATTGTGTCTCGGTGAGAGCACCGGGCTGCAGATCCGTCACCGAGCCCACTTGGGACGAGACGGCTCCGACCGACACGTCCGGGACGAATATCCACGCCACATTCTTCGCCCCCGTGTTCGTCGCACCGGGAGGGTTGCGGTTCTCATCGAGTGCCAACGCGGTGATCCGGCCATTCGAGACAAAGGTGAGATCGTTGGCCACCCAGTATCCCGCATAGGCGTCCGAGATCCCAAGACGATCCAACTGGTCGGCCAATGCAGTCACTTCCGTATTGGGGTTCGCGGTGAACGAGGTGAGTTCACTCGGCTTTCCGATCGCTCCGTAGCCGTCGTTGAACGCGACCAGGGTGGACACGCACGCGAGGACAAGGAGGACCGAACCCGTCCATGCGACGGCCCGGGGACGCATCATCTGCCAGAGGCCGCCCGCGATCACAAGCGAGAGGATCGGGGTCAAGGAGAGGCCATAGCGCCCGTCGTTCCAGAACCACGAGGTTGGAAACGCCGCGTACAGGAACGGGTACAGCACCAGAGTCAGAGCCAGAATCCAAGAGTCCCGGCGTCGCACAACCAGAATCAGCATTGAGCCCACGACGAACACGATCAGGAGTGCGTAGGCAATCGCTCCGAAGACGTGTCCTCCCTCCCAGAGGCCGACCCCCTCGACTCGCAGACCGAGGATCATGGGCAGCACGTGGCTGAAGAACGTGCCGAGCCGGGAGAAATACGTCATTGGCGAGGGAGGTATGCCGCTGCCGCTCCGGGTGACGGTGGCCCAGATCCACGGGAGCATTCCTATGAAGGCCGTGCCGACTGCGAACCCGACTCGGGTCGCGGCCGCGACGAATGACTTGTGTCGCAGGCTGACGGCGACCATCAGGGCGGCCGGAACCGCGAAGTAGACGATTTCGGGGGAGGCCCAGAACCCGAGACCACCTGCGGCACCGAGAATGGCCCAATCGAAGAGTCGATCCGCTCCCCCGCCGCGAGCGTCCTGAACGATTCTGAGTGCCTCGAGCACCAGGACGAGGCCGAGGACCATGACGACCTCGTGCAATCCGTACTCCCTGGTGGAGTTCCACAGGGATGACTCCGACCAGATCCAGCTCAGCACCGCGGCGACGACGGCCGCGGCAGGCTGGAACAACCGGAGCCCGATACGCCACACCAGGACCGAACCAACCAGAGCCAACAGCGCCGGGGTGGCGTTGAGTATCAACGGCGACTGACCGAAGATGCGGAAATTCAACGCCAGCACGTACGGCTCGACGCTGCCGTAGCTCTGGCCCCAGTAGAACGCGTAGGTGTGGCCATGCGCGATCGAGTGCGCGACGAGTCCCGCGGTGGCCTCATCCGAGTTCATCGGAGCATTCCCGAGGAGCCACACCCTGAGCAGGACCCCGACCACGAACAGAAGGGCGCAGACGGCTGCGAGGGCGTATGCGCCCGAGGCCCAGCCTCCGGAGGACGAAGTCGTCGAGGCGACAGGCCGAGGCCCGCTGCGTCCTGCGTCGCTGTCTACCGTCTGAGCCCGGAGACCGTTGTCGGTTTCCGAACTCACGGGCCGAGATGATGCCATACCCCTCCCCTCGCTGAACGGTGCGAGCGTCGCTCGAAGCTCTCGCGTGGCGGGATCTCAGGCTGACAAGGGTGTTCTGACCCGAGCAGTCACCCGGGTCCGAATGTCGAAGGACACCACGACCCGGCCACTCGGCCCGGCGTTACCTCTTCACGATGGGTCAAGTGACCGGCTGCGGCGCCAGCGTGATGGCCTCTTCCGGGCAGGCCGTGACACAGAGGCCGCACTCGTGGCATTGGTCGGAGCGCACCGCGTAGGCGGTCATCCGCCGGTGCGCCGTGGACCGGAGCTTGCCCAGCATCCCGAGTGCCGTGAAGTCGTCGGGGTCCATCCGCCGCACTTCGAACACGTCGTATGGGCAGACCCGCACGCAGTCCCGCTTGGCCTCGCAGCGGCCGTGGTCGATCACAGGTCTCGTTGGCATGGGCCCACACTACGGAGCAAGGAGTTCCCCGTATCGTCTTTCGACGAAGACTCGAGGCCAAATCCCTAGGACGGGTCCAGCGGTGCCCGCCAGCCGGGCGATCCGGTGCGAGCGCCGGCGGCGACGCGCAAGCCGATGTAGTTGCGCTGCGCCTCCACCGTGCCCGCCCCGAAGCACAGGCCTCGGATGTCGCGGTAGGCCCGCTCCAGCGGGTACTCGCGCGAGTAGCCGTAGCCGCCATGGATCTGCATCGCCTCGTCGCACACGAACTTGGCAGCCAGGTTGGCGGCCGTCTTGGCCATCGCAGTCTCCAACGCGGGGGGCGTGCCATGGGGGCCGGCGAGCCGGACGGCGCGGGCCAGCAACATCCGGGCGCCTTCCAACTGCACCGCCATGTCGGCCAGCTTCCATTGCAGCCCCTGGAGGTCGGCCAACGGGCGCCCCCCGATGACGCGTTCGTTCATGTACCGGACGGCGTGCTCCAGTGCCCCCTGCGCCGCACCGATGCACATGGATGCGTTGCCGCAGCGCTCGTGGTTGAGGTGCGACAACAGGACCTTGAAGGCCGACGTGTCCGAGGGATTGCCGGCGAGGAGGATGTCGTCGGCGGTGATCTCGACGCCGTCGAAGGCGAGCTCGGCTTCTGTGGCGGCGTGGATCCCCATGCCCTTGTGGCGCCCCGTGATGGACACGCCCTCCCGGTCGGTCGGCACGATGACGGCGCCGATGCCCTTGGCCCCTTCACCGCCCGGCCAGCGACACCAGACCAGGACCCCCTGGGCCACGTCACCCAGCGTCGAATAGTTCTTGTAGGCGTTGAGGCGCCAGCGTCCCGGCCCGTCCTCGACCAGTGCCGCCCGCATGTTCTGTACGGCCGACCCCGCGTCGGGCTCGGTGATGCCGATGCTGATCAGCGCCTCCCCGTCCGCCGCGGCCGGGAGCCAGCGTTCCTTCATGGCCGGTGGCCCGAGGTGCTCGATGCCACGGGGTGGCCCGTTGAAGGTGAGCTGGCAACAGATGGCCGAGGACACATCGGCCCGGGCGATCTCCTCGAGGACGATGGAGGCCTCGACGTCGCCGAGGCCCATGCCTCCCCATTCCTCCCCGACGGTGATCCGCAGGAGGTCAGCCGCCGCCAGGGCCTTGCGAAGCTCCGGGGACACGGCCCCGGCCTCGTCGGCCTCGTGGGCCCGCGGCGCCACCTCACGCTCCGCCACGTCGCGGGCCAACTGTCGCAGTGCGGACTGGTCCTCGTCCTCAGCCAGGAGGTCGATGCCGGGGCCGCCCGGTCCAGGGTCGGTCGAGGCCATCAGTCGAGCTCGGTCCCGACGATGCCCACGAAGCTCACGCCCTCGCCCGGCGCGCCTCCCAGGTTGTGCGTGAGCCCCAGGGTCCGCCCGGGGCGGACAGTGGATATCTGGCGGTCGGGCGGGGCCTCGCCCCGAAGTTGCAGCCAGCACTCGAAGAGCATGCGCAACCCCGAGGCACCGATGGGATGCCCGAAGGACTTGAGCCCACCGTCGGGGTTGACCGGCAGCTCGCCGTCGCGGTCGAACGTGCCCTCGAGCACTTCCTTCCACGCCGTGCCCCGCTCGGCGAAGCCCAGGTCCTCCATAAGGACGAGCTCGGTCGGCGTGAAACAGTCGTGCACCTCGGCCATGGCCAGCTGGGCCCGGGGGTCGGTGATCCCCGCTTGGGCGTAGGCGTCGGCGGCCGAGCGCACGACTTCCTCGAACGTCGTGTAGTCGTAGGCGGGGTCGATGGGGCCGGCGGCCGGACCCGCCACGAAGGCCAGGGCCTTCACGTAGAGCGGGTTCTCGCAGTACTTGTCCGCGTCCTCGACCCGGCAGATGATGGCCGCCGCCGAACCGTCGCTCACGCCGCTGCAGTCGAACACGCCGAGGTCACCCGCCACCAGCGGCGCCTTGGTGATCGTCTCCATCGAGACTTCCTTTTGGAACTGCGCCCGCGGGTTGCGCGCTCCGTTCTGGTGGTTCTTGAAGGCGATCCGGCTCATGACCTCCTTCATCTGGTCCTTGTCCACGCCGTACTTGTGTGCGTAGGAGGGGGCCAGGAAGGAGAAGGCGGCCGGTGACGACAGACCGGGGTCGGTGCCGTCCCCGACGGCGCGGATGCCGGTCAGGCCCGAGTACCCGGTGTCCTTGAGTTTCTCGACGCCGATGGCCATGGCGGTGTCGTAGGCGCCCGAGGCGACCGCGTAGCAGGCGTTGCGGAAAGCCTCGGAGCCGGTGGCGCAGTAGTTCTCGACGCGGGTGACGGGCTTGTAGTCGATCTTCAGGGGTCGGGAGAGCGTCGTGCCACAGACGCCAGAGGTCATGGTGCCGAGCCAGAAGGCATCGATGTCGGCCAGCTCGAGGCCGGGAACCGACGCAAGAGCCTCGGTGGTGGCGTCGGTGAGGAGGTCGTCGACGCCCTTGTCCCAGAGCTCGCCGAAGCGGGTGCAGCCCATGCCGATGACGGCCACCTGGTCGCGTATGCCCTTGCTGCCCATCGCCTTACGCTCCTTGCTTCTCGTTCGATTCGTTCGAGTCGTCGGCTCCGCTATCGCCCGCACCCACCCGACCCACGGCCGGACGAGCCTTCCAGAAGTAATTGTGCACGCCCTGGGCCGTCCACACGCGCCGGAACGTCATGGAGACCCGGTCCCCGATGGAGAGCTCCGAGGCGACGACATCGGTCATTTCGCAGCGATAGCGGCCGCCACCGTCGAAGTCGACGATCACGCCCACCACCGGGGGGGACAGACTGTAGGCGAGGTGGTCGATGGTGAAGGTGGCCACGGTGCCGGGCACGTCGGCCAGGCGCTCGAGCTGCATTTGGTCGATGGCGTGACAGGACAGGCAGGCCCGGGTCGGGGGCATGTGGCGGAAGCCGCACACGAGGCAACGGCTGCCCGCGAAGGCGTACTTCCACTGCTCGGAGCGGTGCACGGTCGGCGCTCCGGGCCGCTCGGGGTCGGGGCGGCGTGGAGGCTCGCGGCGCATGTGGCCGCGCCAGGTCAAGAAGGTCGCATACGGCAGGTCGTCGCGCCCGGCCGCCACCTGCTCGGCGACCGACGGGATTCCGGCCTCGAGCCGGGCCGACTGTGCAGCCGGCAGGGCCTCGGTCGTGCGCAGCACCAACGCGTCGGCCCCGTCGGCCAGCGACAGCAGCACGATCACCTGTCCCGGCTCCGCCCGCTCGAGGACGTCGCACAGCGCCACCGCGGCTTGGGCGGCGCCGAGGTTGCCCACCGACCCGGAGAGATCGAGGGCCAGGGCGTCCTGGCGCACGCCGAGCCCCTTCGAGATCGCCTTGACCGCCCGCACGTGCAGGCCGGTCACGATGGCGTGGTCGACGTCGCCCTCGGCCAGGCCGGCGTCCTTGAGCGCCGCAGCAAAGGCCTCGCGGGCCAGGGGCACGTAGAGCTCCTCGCCGAAGCGCTCCTCCCAGACATGGGAGTCGGCCTCGCCGGGGACGCGCCAGCGGTCGAGGAACTCGTCGCTGGCCGCCCCCCGTCCGATCAGCTCGGCCACCGCGCCATCAGGCGCGCACAGCAGTGCGGCGGCGCCGTCACCGCTGTCGCGCTCTTCGGCCGAGCCGGCCAGGCCGGTGCGCAGGTCCGAGACGATGGCCAGCGTGGTGCGGCCGGTGCCGGATGCCGCGCCCAGGGACTGCAGCAGGGTGCCCACCGCCGACCGCGACGACCCGGTGAAGTCGTAAGCGGCGCAGCCGCGCCCGAGGCCCAGGGCGGCATGCACGGTCGTCGCGCTCGTCTTGTCCAGGTACGGGGGGTCCGGCGTCGACAAGAAGAGGTCCTGCACGGCCAGCGCCCCGGGACCGACGGCGAGCGCGCGCCGGCCGGCCTCGACGCCCAGGGTGGTCGTGTCCTCGTCATGGGAGGCCACGGCCCGGGTGCCCCGGCCGCCGCCGCTCCCCAACACGCCCTTGATGGCCGAACGCTGGAGGCGCCAGAAGGGAAGGTACGTCCCCCAGGCTGCAATGCCGCTGCTCATGGACCGATCATCCCAGACATCGCCGGCACCTCACACATTCACCTGGAGCTCCGAAGGGTCGGGCTGCCGGAGCGCGCCAAGGCGATTGCTGACAGCCGTGTCAGCGTTCACTTTATAGGGAGGCCGCCGCTCCGGATCGGAGCAGAGAAGCGGCGGTCGGCTGGCCCCTCTAGGCGGCTATCCCGACGATCGGCTGGTTGAGCACGATGGATCCCGTGGAGCCGAAGAAGGTGGGGCCGTTCGTGGTCGGGTACGTGAACACACCACCGTCGGACGCGCTCAGGTAGTAGCCGTTGGACACTGCGGCCATCCCCACGATCGGCTTGTTGAGCTTGATCGAGCCCGTGGACCCGAAGAAGGGCGGACCGTTGGTGGTCGGGTAGGTGAAGATGCCGCCGTCGGAGGCGACGAGGTAGTAGCCACCGGCGAGCGGCACCGCCATGCCCACGACCGGCTTGTTGAGGGTCAGCGAGCCGGCCGAGCCCTGGAAGGTGGCGTCGCCGTAGGTGAAGATCCCGCCGTCGGAGGCAACGAGGTAGTAGCCCCTGCCGTCGGGTGTGCTCGCCATGCCGACGATCGGCTTGTTGAGATGGATAGAACCCGTCGAGCCGTAGAATTGTGCGTCGCCGTAGCTGAAGATGCCGCCGTCGGAGGCGACGAGCCAGTAGCCCGCCCCGTCCGGCGTCATGGCCATGCCGACGATCGGCTTGTTGAGCTGCATGGAGCCGGTGGAGCCGTAGAACTGCGCGCTGCCGAAGGAGAAGATGCCGCCGTCGGACGCCACCAGGTAGTAGCCGTCCCCGCCGGGCTTGACCGCCATGCCGACGACCGGCTTGTTGAGCGGCGTGCCGCCCATGGAGCCGAGGAAGGGCGCGCCCGGCCCGTAGCTGAAGATGCCGCCGTCGGAGGCGACGAAGCGGTATCCGGTGCGGGCGATCGGGGCGGCCATGGCGAAGGCGGAGGTGGCGGGACCCGCCGTCCCGTCGTTGCCGACCGCGACGCAGGACCAGTCCGTCAGGCAGGTCACGGCGGCGAGCGTGGTCGACGCGGTGCCCTGGTTCGGCGTGTTCGGCACGATCGACCACGCAGTGCCGTTCCACGTGAGCGCCAGGCTGGCCGGTGTCGGCCCCGTGGTGGCCGCGGCCGATCCGACCGCGCTGCAGGTCGTGGTGCTGAAGCAGTCGACGCCCTTCAGCGCCTGGTTCGCCGTGGCGGCGGTTTCCGGCACGTTGGCCGTGATCGTCCACTGCGCACCGTTCCAACTCTCAATCAGGTTCTGGGAGAGGGGCCCCGTCAGGTTGACCTGGCCGACGGCCTGGCAGAAGGAGACGCCGGCGCACGACACCGAGCTCAGCAGGCTGCCCACGGCCGTCGTCGGCTGGGGTGTCGTCTGGAGCACCCATGCCGAGCCGTTCCACAACTCGCTGAAGGACGAACCCGTCGTGTTCTGGACGTCGGTGTCCCCGACCGCGAGGCACCAGCTGGCGCTGACACAGTCCATGCCGGTTGCGCTCGGCACGGGGGTGCCCGAGGTGACCGGCGGGGTGGCCGCCGTGCTCGCCGCCAGGGTGGTGCCGTTCCACTGGTTGGCGAAGATGGAGTTCGTGCCGCCCACGGTGGCCGTGCCGAGGACCTCGCACGTCGTGGAGGAGACGCAGGAGACCGACGAGAGGGGCGAACTCGTGCTCCCCGTCGGAGGGGTGGCGGTGACGAAGGACCACGCCGTGCCGTTCCACGTCTCGGCGACGGATGGCCCGGTGCTGGACCCCCCGACGGCGAGACAGAACGTGGTTCCCACGCACGACACCGAATTCAGGGTGTCACCGGTGGTCGCCGGAGCGTTCACGCTCGGGACCACGGTCCACGTCGAGCCGTTCCACTGCTCTATGAGAGTCCCTCCGCCCGTACCGGAGTTCTCCGAGCCGACCGCCACGCAGAAGACGGATGTGGTGCAGGACACGTCGGTCAGCGCGTTCGAACCGGACCCTGCCGCAGCGTTGGTGTTCGTCCAGTTCGTGGCCGACACCGTCGGCGGGCCGGTGATGGTGCTGGCGCCGACCGGCGCGGAGACCAGGGGTCCCGCGCAGAGCGCCAGCAGCGTGCCGGCCGCGGCAACAAGGAACATCCGGAATGCAGGCATAGTGCCCCCTCCGTCTTCTCTGGCTTGCTCAGCGTTCAGAGTAGGTCGCGACAACGGCGCCGTCGAGAGCTCTCAGGCAACCGCCGTGACCACGAGCTCCCAGCTGTCGAGCTCGAGCGGACCACCGCCACCGGCCCGGAAAGCCACGTCGTGGAATCCGGCCGCTTCGAGCCAGACCACCCATTCGGGCGGCGTGGGCAGACGGACGAAGTAGTCGGCTCGGCGCGCCGGGGCGCCGGCCCGGTGCACCGTGCGTTGAATCAGCATCCGGCCGGAGACCGAATCGAAGGTCGAGACCTCGACCATGGTGTCGTCGCCGCGCTGGACCACCACCGCATCGGGCGCGGGGGTGAAGTGCCGCACGCCGCCGTCGTGGTGCATGGTGTCGATCGCCACCTTCCCTCCCTCCGCGAGGACGCGGTGGAACTCTCGCAGGACTCTGTGACAGTCCGCGTCGTCGTAATAGCCGAACGAGTTCAGCCAGCAGACAACCGCATCGAACGGCCCGTCGACCGGGAGGGCGCGGATATCCCCCTCGAGGTAGGTGACGGTGTCCGGCCTGAGCTGTGGATCGGCCCGTGCCTGCTCCAAGTAGGCCGGCGTCAGGTCGACACCCGTGACGTCCATGCCCGCGGCAGCCAGCCGGCGCGCAATGCGACCATGGCCGCAGGGCGCATCGAGGATGCGAGCGCCGGCCGGCAGGTCGAGCAGGCCCAGGATCTCAGCCGTGTCCGCATCCGAGTGCGCGTCGTCGATCGACTCCTCGTAGAAGTACAGGTAGTCGTCGCCGAAGGTTCCCACCATGTCGAACGTCATGCGCCATCATCGCCGCCGCTAGGGTCACGCCGCATGCCCGCCCCCGAAGACATCTCCTTCGACGTAGCCTCGGCGATCGGAGCGACCGGAGACGGCGACCTCTTCGAGACCACCGTCCACCCCCTGTGGTCCGTGGGCGACAAGCCCAACGGCGGCTATCTCCTGGCCCTGCTCGGGCGGGCCGCCCGCGTGGCCGCCCGCCGTGCCGGTGCCCCGGAGTGGGAGGTGGTGTCCGCCTCCATCACCTATCTGCGACCGCCCGCTCTCGCCCCGGCTTCCGTGCGCACGCAGGTGCTGCGCAGCGGGCGCACCGCCGCCCACGTGCGGGCCGTGCTGGCCCAGGGCGGGGACGACCTGGTGGACGCGGTGCTGGTCCTGGGCGATCTCCCGGACGAGCCCGCCGTTCGCTACGACGGCACCCCCGCCTTCCACGCCCCGGAGCCCGACGACTGCGTCCGCCTCACGCCGACCATGCCGACCGGAGTCCGCGTCGGGATCCTCGACGTGCTCGACCAGCGGCTCGACCCGGCCACCGTTCCGTTCGCCACCGCTCCCCCGCGGCCAGGGACGCCGGCCGAGCTGCGGGGCTGGACGCGGTTTGCCGACGGGCGGGAGCCCGATCCCCTGTCGCTGCTTTTCTTCATTGACGCCATTCCGCCCGCCACGCTCATGATCGGCTCGACGGGCTGGGTCCCGACGCTGCAGATGTCGGCCTACGTCCGGGCCCGCCCGGCACCCGGTTGGCTCGGCATTCGTATGACAGCCGGCCTCGTCGCCGGCGGAATGGTCGACGAGGCATGCGTGGTGTGGGACAGCCGGGGCCAGCTGGTCGCGCAGTCCACCCAGCTGGCCCGTCTGCGATTCCCCGACGAGGATCAGGCGGCCTTCTCGGCCCCGTCATCGTCGGCGTCCTCTTCGTCATCGGCGTCGTAGCAGTCCCACGAGCAGTAGCCCTCGGCCCGCGGCGAGACCGGGTGGAACCGGCAGCGCGGGCACAGCTCCGTCGTCACGATGGCGCCCTCTCTCGATGTGTCGATTGTGTGCATGGTCGTTCCCTCCCGAACTCGTGCCGGCGTCCGAACGCAAAAGAGCCGCTTCCCTGGGTGGGAAGCGGCTCCTCGACGTCAGGACTGGTTTCGAGTCCTCTACGGCGTCGGGGCCACCTCCCCCAGGGTCAGCTTGGGGATCCCACAAATCTGTACTTCGGACATGGCGAGGCGCGACTGACCAAGGGAGTTGCCCTCCCGGCGGCACCGGTACAGCCGGCCGTGCGTCGCGTTCTGCTCCGTCATGATCTGATCAGTATACGAGCGGGTGTGACAGCCCCTGGACCACGTGGCGAAAAATCCGACAGAGTTCATCGGCGCGTCACACGCGCTCAGGCTGGGCTGGCGGCCAGGCGGGCGCGCAACTCGGGCTTGACCACCTTGCCTGTGGGATTGCGGGGTAATTCGTCGACGAAGACGAACTGGCGCGGCACCTTGTAGTCGGCCAAGTGTTCGAGGCCGAAGGCACGCAGCCCCTCGGCGTCGGCCTGAGCACCCGGGTGCAGGACCACGAAGGCCACGACGTCCTCGCCGAGCACGGGGTGCGGCGCCCCGACCACGGCAACCTCCTTGACGGCCTCGTGCTGCACCAGCGCGTGCTCCACGTCGGTGGCGTGGACGTTGTTACCGCCCCGGATGATGACGTCCTTGGAGCGTCCAACGATGTAGAGGTAGCCGTCCGGGTCGAGCTTGCCGAGGTCGCCGGTGACCAGCCAGCCGTCCCGCCACATCTCGGCCGTCGCCTCAGGGTCCTCGAAATACTCGCGCTGGCGCCCCGGCATCTGCAGGCGCACCTCACCGATTTCGTCTGCCGGGAGCGGCTGATCGCGCTCGTCGACGATGCGCACGACGGCGGGCGGGGCGATCTGGCCCACCGACCCCGGGCGCTTCACCGCCTCCCCCTTGGGCATGACGCAGTAGGCCGACCCCGCTTCGGTCATTCCGTAGTTGTTCGACACCGAGCGCGTCGGGCATTTTCTCCTGCAGGCGCTCGACCACGTAGGGCGCCAGCGGCGCGCTCCCCACCGAGCACATCTGCACCGACGACAGGTCGGCGTCGGCAAAGCGCGGGTTGTCGATGAGCAGGTGCGCCATGGTGGGCACGAGAAAGACGGCCATGGGGCGCTCGTCCTCGACCACGCGCAGCCAGCGGTCGGCATCGAAGCGGGGTTGATAGATCACCTGCAGGCCGAGCTTCATGGGCGTGTAGACGAGGGCGATGCCGGCGAAGGTGAAGAGGGGGCTGGCGTGCAACCACCCCGCACCGGTCCAGTTGGGCTCGACCGCGCCGATCATGGACCCGTTGGAGTGGCGCACGGCCACGCCCTTGGGCCGGCCGGTCGTCCCCGAGGTGTAGAGGATGTCGGCCAGGTCTTCGGACTGGCGCGGTGCCTGGAACGGCGTGCGGTCCCCGGCGGTGGCCTCGGCCCACGAGAGCAGCGGAACGTCCGGCGGCGCCGTCCCGGCCTCGGCGCCGGCGTCGATCAGGGTGAGGAGGCGGCTCGCCCCGGCCTTGCCGTCGCTCTGCAGCAGGTCGCCGTCGGCCACGACGACGGTGGCCCCCGAGTGCTCGAGCATGTGGGCCACCTCGGCCGGGGCCAGGCGGGGGTTCATGGGGACGGCGACGCCGCCGGCCCGGTGGGCGGCCGAGTACGAGACGAGCCACTGCAGCGCCAGCTCGGGCCGCAGATGGATGCCGACGCGGCCGCCGGGCTCGAGTCCCTCCTCGAGGAGGCGGCGGGCCATGGCGTTGGCCTGGCCGTCCCACTCGGCGAAAGTCAGGGCCCCGACGTCGACCACGGCGAACGCGGTGCGGTCGCCGAACTCCTCGGCCATGCGGGCAAGATGATCGTCCATCAGCACGGTTGCGGGTCCCCCAGGAGCTCGGAAAGTTGACGCCGGTGTCAGGTTCGTTGCAGCATGGCCGATGCGCCTGCGGGGGTCAATCCCGGGGCGATCACGGCGCAATGTGACTCCCCGGCTGCCGCGGCCGTCGGCACGTCAGCAGGAAAGAGACGCATGAGCACGGTTCGGTTCGACCTCCCCACACCGGAGGGCGACACCATTGAGTTCTGGGAGGCGGCCAAGGAGGGACGCCTCCTCATTCGGCACTGCCTCGACTGCGACGCGTACTCCTACTATCCGCGCCCCTTCTGCCCGAAGTGCTGGAGCGAGCAGGTGGAGTGGCACCAGGCCAGCGGGGCCGGGAAGCTCTACACCTGGTCGGTCATCTACAGCAACGACATGCCCCCTTTTCGGGACCGGGTCCCCTACGTCGCCGCCATCGTCGACCTGGACGAGGGACCGCGCATGATGACGAACGTCGTCGACTGCCCCTTCGACGAGCTGCAGGTGGACATGCCCCTGCAGGTCACGTTCCAAGCCATCTCTGACGAATTCACGATCCCCGTCTTCGTACGGGCCTGAGGAGGACATTCCATGACCGAATCCAGCGACGCCGTCATTGTCGCCGCCACCCGGACCCCGATCGGGCGCTCCGGGCGCGCCCTGTCGGGGCTCACCATTGAGGACATCGGCATGCAGACGGTGGCCGGGGTTTTGGCCGCTGCGGGATTGCCCCCCGAGGACATCGACGACCTCGTTCTCGGCGAGGTCCTGCGCGGGGGCGGGTGCACCGCCCGCTACGTGGCCAACGCCCTGGGTCTGCCCCCCGACACGCCGGGCGGCGCCGTGCAGCGCCAGTGCGCCACCGGGATGATGGCCCTCCAAGAGGCGGCGGCCCATATCCGCTCAGGCATGGCCGACATGATCGTCGCCGGCGGCATCGAGTCGATGACGCGTACCCCGCTCCTCTTCGCGAAGTCCCCCTTTCCTTTCGGCGGCGTCCAGCAGTTCATGCCCCCGAGCCACCCGGACTCGGCCGAGGCGCCGAACACCAACATGTTGATCACGGTCGGCGAGAACACCGCGCGCGAGTGCGGCATCACCCGTGAAGAGTCCGACCACTGGTCGTACCACTCGCACATGCGGGCGGTCGCCGCCACCGACGACGGTCGCTTTGCCGAGGAGATCGTGCCGGTAACCGTGCCGGCGGCCCGGGGCGAGTCCGTGACGGTCAGCGTGGACGAGCATCCGCGCCGGGACACCACCCCCGAGAAGCTGGCGGCCCTGCCCTCCCTCACCGGCCCTGACGGCCAGGTCACCGCCGGGAACTCGTCGGGCATCGCTGACGGGGGTGCCGCCCTGGTGGTGGTCTCCCGCGCCTACGCCGAGGCCCACGGGAAAGAGCCGCTGGCGACGGTGCGCTCGTGGAACTCGTGCGGCATTGAGCCGGCTCGCACCGGGTTGGCGCCCACCGTGTGCGTCCCCCGGGCCCTGAACCGGGCCGGGCTCAGCGAATCCGACGTCGACCTGGTCGAGATCAACGAGGCCTTTGCCACCATGGCGGTGGCCAGCTCGCGCAAGCTCGGCTTCCCGCACGACATCGTCAACGTCAACGGTGGTGGCGTCGGGCTGGGACATCCGGTGGGGGCCTCCGGGGCACGCATCCTCGTCACGTTGATCCATGAGCTGCGCCGGCGGGGCGGCGGCATCGGGGTGGGCTCGCTCTGCGCCGGCGGCGGCATGGGCTCGGCCACGGTGCTCGAGGTGCACGAGCCGGCCTGATCGACTCAGTAGTGGCGCAATTCGACCAGGTGGCCGTTGGGGTCGAACAGGTAGATCGTGGGTCCCTGGCCGCGTGCGCCGGCCTCTTCGCCCGGGCCCTGCATGTTGCCCACGTCGTGGAAGGAGTCGCCGAAGGGCAGTTGGGCCTCCCGCACCCGCGCGAAGGCGGCATCGAACTCCTCGAGTGAGAGGGCGAAGGCCAGGTGGTCGCCACCCTCCGTCCCCCATGGGGCAAGTTGCAACGTCGTCTCCGGGCTGACGCGGATGACCGAGAACGGGCCGTCCTCGCCGTCGTAGCCGAACCCCATGACGTCGGTGTAGAAGCGGACGCTGGCCTCCCGGTCGTTGACCGTCAGGATGAGATGGTCCAGCGTCACCACGAAGGGGAAGGCTATTCCTTGTCGCCGCCTTCGGCCATGTGGTCTTTGATGGCGTTGACCACCGTCGGGTCGAGGAGCGTCGTGACGTCTCCCAGCGGGCGATCGTCGGCGACGTCGCGCAGGAGCCGGCGCATGATTTTCCCGCTGCGAGTCTTGGGCAGCTCAGGTGTGAGCAGGATCTGGCGCGGTTTGGCGATGGGGCCGATCTCCTTGGCCACGTGGTCTCTGAGCTCTCCCACCAGCTTCTCGCCCGCCTCCCCGTCGACGTCGCTCGCCCCCTTGAGCGTGACGAAGGCCACGATGGCCTGGCCGGTGGTGGCGTCGTTGGCGCCCACGACGGCGGCCTCGGCCACAGCGGGGTGGCTGACGAGCGCGTGCTCGACCTCGGTCGTCGAGATGCGGTGCCCCGAGATGTTCATGACGTCGTCCACGCGCCCCAACAGCCACAGGTCGCCGTCCTCGTCGCGCTTGGCACCGTCGCCGGCGAAGTACTTGCCCGGGAAACGCTTCCAGTAGGTCTCGACGAAACGCTCGTCGTCCCCGTAGATGCCGCGCGTCATGCCGGGCCAGGGCTCGCTGATCACCAGGTACCCGCCCTCGCCGTTGCCCACGGTGTTGCCGTCGTTGTCGATCACGTCGGCGCTGATGCCGGGGAACGGCGTCATGGCCGCCCCGGGCTTGGTGGCGGTGATGCCCGGCAGCGGCGTGATCAAGATGCCCCCGGTCTCGGTCTGCCACCAGGTGTCGACGATGGGGCAGCGGTCACCGCCGATGTGGGAGCGGTACCAGATCCAGGCCTCGGGATTGATGGGCTCCCCCACCGATCCCAAGAGGCGCAGGCTCGTCAGGTCGTGCGCCGCCGGCAGCTCCTCTCCCCACTTCATGAAAGTACGGATGGTGGTCGGCGCGGTGTAGAGGATGTTGACCTTGTACTTCTCGACGATCTGCCACCAGCGGTCGCGGGCGGGGGTGTCGGGGGTGCCCTCGTACATGACCGAGGTCGTGCCGTTGGCCAGCGGGCCGTAGACGATGTAGCTGTGCCCGGTGACCCAGCCGATGTCGGCTGCCGTCCAGAAGACGTCGGTCTCGGGCTTGATGTCGAAGATGAGCCGGTGCGTGGCCGAGACATGCGTGAGGTAGCCGCCGCTCGTGTGCAAAATACCCTTGGGCTTCGCCGTCGTGCCGCTGGTGTACATGATGTAGAGCGGCTGCTCGGCGTCGAAGGACTCGGCCTCGTGCGTTTCGGCCTGGCGCGGCACCAGGTCGTCCCACCAGACGTCGCGGGCCTCGTCCCACGCCACCTCCTGGCCGGTGCGGCGCACGACCAGGACATGGCGCACGTCGGGGCACTCCAGGAGGGCCTCGTCGACCGCGGGCTTGAGGGCGGCCGCGGTGCCCTTTCGGTAGCCACCGTCGGCGGTGATGACGAAGTGCGCATCGCAGTCGAGGATGCGGCCGCGCAGCGCGTCGGCGGAGAACCCCCCGAAGACCACCGTGTGGGGGGCTCCCAAGCGGGCACAGGCCAGCATGGCAACCACGGTCTCGGGGATCATCGGCATGTAGATGGCGACCTTGTCCCCCGCCCGCACACCGAGCTCGGTCAGCCCGTTGGCCGCCTGGCTCACCAAGGTCAACAGGTCGGCGTAGGTGATCGTCCGCGTGTCGCCCGGCTCCCCCTCCCAGTGGAAGGCGACGCGCTCGCCGAGGCCCGCGCCAACGTGGCGGTCGACACAGTTGACCGCCACGTTGAGCTTGCCACCGACGAACCACTTGGCGAACGGCAGATTCCACTCCAGCACCTCGGTCCAGGGGGTCTCCCATGCCAGCTGCTTGGCCTGAGAGGCCCAGAAGGCGAGGGGATCGGCCTCGGCCTCCGCGTAGATGCCGGGTTGTGCGTTGGCCTGCTTGGCGAACTCCTCCGGCGGGGGGAAGGTCCTGGTCTCGTGGAGCAGGGCTGACAGCCCCTCCTCTCGGGTTTCGCTCATCGCAGCCTCCATTCGTGCCGACTCTGCGCAGACGCCATCATTGCCTACGCCGTCGGATTCAGGTGCAACGGCTCGCCCGTCGGGAGGACCTTCCGGCCCCCCATGCCGTTGATGACGCCGGCCGCAGAGGCATACCAGGCGCAGGCAGCCGTGACGATCCCCGCGATGCCGCCGGCCTTCACGATGTCGGTGCGTGTTCGAGAAGTTCCCGACGGCCAGGAGGATGAAGGTGACCTCGAGGGTCAGGAAGACCGCGAACACGGCCCGGCTGACGAAGAGGCTCCACAGCAGCATGTACGTGTTGAAGATCACGAACGCAACCGAAATCCAACCGAGGTCGTTGGTCAGCTCGAGCGCGGTCGGCTTGAACTGCGGGACCACCAGCAGGAAGTAGACGGCCACACCGATCCAGAAGGCGCCGTAGGTGGCAAAGGCGGTGGCGCCGAAGACATTGCGGTTGCGGAACTCCCACATGCCGGCCAGCAGCTGGGCGATGCCGCCGTACGCCAGCGCGAACCCGAGGAAGGCCACCGTGCCTTTGGTCCAGCCGGCGTTGTAGGCGGAGAGCAGGAAGGTCGTGAGGGCAAAGGCGGCCAAACCCAGCGGAGCAGGATCGGCCACCGGGGGCGTCTCCTTGATAGCCACGTCCTGCAGCGACATCACCGACAGCTGTGCCCCGTTGTGCACCGGCTGTTGCGGCGAACCGCCCTGCATCGTGTCGTCCTTGATTGCCATGACGTCAGCACCTCCTTGCTCAGGCGTGGTGAGACACAGCCCCCACGCGATCAGTGGTGGGACGAGTGACCGGTCACCGCACGATGAGCCGTCTCAACGACGAGCCCCGGGCGGCGCTGCCACCTTCTGCGCGTCCCCCCAACAGACGGGACGAGGTCATTGTGCGAAGACGACCTCGGCCAGTGCAATGGGTCTTCGGCGAAGTGACCCATTCATGCGACAAACGGTCGTCTCCGTACGATGAACGGCAGTGGTGGCCGCGACCGTGCACGCGCCGCCAGACCGACGCGTCGCGATGAGAGCGATATGGCACACTTCTCCAAGGGGCATTGATAAAGACCGCCGGCTGGAGGAGTGCCACCACGGCGGCAAGGGGGCCGATGAAAGAGGCGCTGTGGATCGCCCTCGTGGGCGTCGTGGTCGTGATCGTGATCGTGATCCGCTTCGCCCTACGCGCGGAGCGCCGGCTCGGCACGCCGACACAGCGAGCGTCACTGGCCACCCTCCATACGGCGAACCTGGCGGCGCCCGCGCTGCGGGCCGGTCTCAACAAGGGGTCAGCGGAGCGATCGATTCCCCACCTCCGCCACCTGATCGGCACCACGGGCGTCGCCATCGCCGACACGTTCGGGATCCTGGCGGCCGAAGGCATGGACGCGGCGCACTGCGCGCTGGTGGAGGCGCCAATGCAGATGGCGATCTCGAGCGCCCGGCCCCAGGTCCTCTCCCCGCACGACCTGGCGTGCGAATTCGCGGGCACCTGTGTCCTCCAGGGCGGCGTCGTCGTGCCCATCACGACAGACGATGGCGTGGTCGGAGCGATCGTCGCCGTCGACTCCTCGGCCCCGGCCAGCCTGCTCCGACTGAGCGGGGAAGTGGCCGAGTTCGTCTCGACCCAGCTCCAACTGGCGGAGCTCGACCGTTCGCGGCGGCGTGCCGTGCAATTCGAGCTGCGCTTCCTGCGCGCGCAGATCTCACCGCACTTCATCTACAACGCCTTGACGGCGATCGAGTCGTTCGTCCGTTCCGACCCGGACAGAGCCCGCGAACTCCTGGTGCAGTTCGCCGACTTCATCCGCTACAGCTTCCGCAGCCACGGGCAGTTCGTGACGATGGCCGAGGAGATCCGCCTGGTCGACACCTACCTCGACCTGGAACGGGCGCGCTTCGGCGACCGACTCGACGTCACCCTGCGGGTTGCTCCCGAAGTGCTGAGCGTCATGCTCCCGCCCTTCGTGTTGCAACCATTGGTCGAGAACGCGGTCCATCACGGGCTGGAGCCGAGCGGCAAGCCGGGCCGCCTCGAGATCACGATCATGGACGCCGACAACGACGCCGAGATCTCGGTCGAGGACGACGGCGTCGGCGCGGAGCCGGGCCAAATCCGACGCGCCCTGTCCGGGACCAGCGACGACGAAGGCGTCGGTCTGCACAACGTCGACGAGCGGCTGCGCACGGTCTTCGGCGACGACTCCCGCCTCACGATTGAGACGGCGCCCGGAGCGGGCACCCGGGTGACCGTGCGCATCCCGAAATTCCACGTCGGCGTCCTGTCGTGACGACCACTTTGAGCGTGCTCGCCGTCGATGACGAGGCACCCGCCCTCGACGAGCTGGTCTACCTGCTGCGGAACTCGGCGGTGGCCTCCCATGTGCGGGCGGTCAGCTCCGCCACCGACGCACTGCGTCATCTCCACGACGAGCACTTCGACGTCGTTCTCCTCGACATCGCGATGCCCGGGATGGACGGGCTCGAATTGGCACGCGTGGTGGCGCAGTTCTCGCATCCGCCGGCGATCGTCTTCGTCACGGCCCATGAAGAGCACGCACTGGCCGCCTTCGACGTGGGCGGCTCGGGGTACCTGCTCAAGCCCGTCACGCAAGAGCGCCTC
This sequence comes from uncultured Acidimicrobiaceae bacterium, assembly GCA_963850185.1. Taxonomy (GTDB): domain Bacteria; phylum Actinomycetota; class Acidimicrobiia; order Acidimicrobiales; family RAAP-2; genus Bog-473. Next base: position 13,090 of record CAWKKE010000013.1, on the reverse strand, counting down.
GTGACCGCCTTGCGCCGGGTGGCCCTGCCGCGCCAAGAGGACCATCCGGACGATGGCGTGCTCGAGACCATTCCGGTCGAGATCGGCACGTTGACCAAGATGGTCTCGCGCGACGAGGTCTCGTGGGCCGAGTCCTCGGGCGACTACGTCCGCCTCCATCTGCGCGACGGGACGCGGCATTTGGTGCGCCTGCCCATGTCGCTCCTCGAGGAGCACTGGCGCGACCACGGCTTCGCCCGGATCCACCGCAGCTATCTCGTGTCGCTGCGCGAGATACGCGAGGTGAGGACGTCGCAGGGCCACACGGTCGTCGGCGTCGGCACCTTCGACCTTCCCGTCAGCCGCCGCCATTCCAAGGAGCTCAGGGACAGGCTCGTGCGCCACGCGCGGCGGTCGCCGGCCCCGTGACGGCCGAGCCGGCCTCCGGCCGCGAGGTCGTGCGCAGCCAGGCCCGGCGCCCCGGAGGGCGGGCCAATTCCCCGCGCTCGACGACCTGTACGAGCCCGATGCCTACGGCCGGGAGCTGCTGGCGTCGCTCATGCGAGCCCAGGGCGGCGCGTGTCTCACCGTGCTGTTGCCGGCCCTGGCTCTTCTTGCGCTCTATCCGCTCCTCACGGCGATCTTCCCCTGGCTGGCCACGGCCCAGGTCCTGGGGCTCCCGCTGACGCTGCTGATACTCGGCGGCGGGATCTACCCACCGCTCGTTCTGCTCGGGTACTGGTACGTACGGCGGGCGGAACGGTTGGAGCAGCAGTTCGTCGAGTTGCTCAAGGAACAATGACAGAGCCGGCCTCGATCGTCGCCATCGTCACGGTGACGGCCATCACCGCGCTCATCGGCGCCCGCGGTGTGCGCGTCGCCCGCACGCCGGCGGACTTCCTCGTCGCGGCGAGGCAAGTGCCCGCGACGCTGAACGCGTCGGCCATCTCCGGGGAGTACCTGTCAGCCGCGTCCTTCCTGGGGGTGGCCGGCCTGGCCATGCTGGAGGGCCTGGGCGCACTCTGGTACGCCGTCGGCTACGCGGCGGGGTACCTGGTCCTGCTGGCCGCCGTGGCCGCGCCACTTCGGCGCTTCGGCGCCTACACCATCCCCGACTTCGCGGAGGGACGCCTCGGCTCCCCCGCGCTGCGCCGCGCCGCCGACGGCAACCGTGATCGTGATCTGCGGGTTCTATCTGCTGCCGCAGCTCAAGGGGGCCGGGGTCACGCTGCAGGTTGCCGTGGGCGGACCGGTCTGGATCGGCGTCGTCGTGCTCGGCGGCATCGTGACGCTCGGTATCGCCAGCGGAGGCATGAAGGGGATCACCTTCGTGCAGGCGTTCCAGTACTGGCTCAAGATCGTCGCCATCGCAGTCCCCGCGCTGGTCCTCCTGGCGTTCGTCCAGCACCCGCCGGTGTCGACGGTGACCGGCGCGGCGCCCCCGACATTCATGCACCGGACAGTGGTGGAGTTCCCGCAGTCGCAGGTGATCTCCGTGACCACGGCCGTCGACGTCGAGGCGTCCGGCACCGTGGACGAGGTGTCCCGGCACGGGCGGATCCACCTGACCAAAGGTCGTCACGCCGTCGCCTCGGGCGCCACGCTCACGTTCCCCGCCGGGTCGCACGCACCGCACGTCGAGGGCAACCCGGTCATGAGCGGGGCGGCCTGGACCTCCCCGCTGCTGCAGCTCGGGGGACGCCCCGATCACGCGCTGGCGGCGACGTACGGGGTCCTCCTGGCGACCGTATTGGGCGCGATGGGACTGCCCCACATTTTGGTTCGCTTTTACACCAACCGCGACGGACAGGCCGCCCGACGCACCACCGCGTTCGTCCTGTTGCTGCTCGGCTGCTTCTACGTCTTTCCCGCGGTCTTCGCGGTGCTCGGCCGGATGGAGGCGCCCGGCCTCTACACGTCGGGCCAGACCGATTCGGTGGTGCTGGTCCTGCCCCGCATCATGGCCGCCGGGAGCCTCGGCGTCGTCCTCGGGGCACTCGTCGCCGCCGGCGCCTTCGCCGCCTTCCTCTCGACCTCGTCGGGGCTGCTGATCAGCATGTCCGGCGCACTGTCGCACGACATCATGGGAGGCGGCGTGAGGGCGTTCCGCATATCGGCCATCGCCATCGGCATGGTGATGACGGCCCTGGGCCTCGCCGTCCTCAACATCTCCATCAACGTGCTCGTCGGATGGGCGTTCGCCATCGCCGCCTCGACGTTCTGCCCGCTCCTGCTCCTGGGGATCTGGTGGCGCCGCTTCACGTGGATCGGCGCCATCGGTGGGCTGATCCTCGGTGGCCTCGCCTCGTCCATTGCGGTGCTCCTCACCATGGTGGGCGTCGGCTCCTCGGGGTGGCCCGCCGTCCTGCTCGGTGAGCCGGCGATCTGGACGGTGCCGCTCGCCTTCGCGACCATGATCGTGCTCTCCCTCGCCACGCCTCGCTCCGTTCCGGCCGATGTCACGCAGCAGCTGCTGGCGCTCCACCTGCCCGAGCGGGTCCGCCTGCGGTCAGCCGCAGACCGGGGGCTCGTCGCTCAGTCCGGCTCCTGACGGAGCTCGAAGCCCTCGAAGACGAAGGCCGGCGTCACCGTCGCACCGACCAGGGCGTAGCGCCCGAGCGGGCGCGCCGATTGCCAGACGCCGGCGTCGACGACGGCTTGGGGCGACTGCCCGGACGTCACGTCGGGCCCGAGGACCTGCACGTCGCTCCGCCCGTCGGGCCACTCGCGCCGCAGCTCGAGAGGATCGCCGCCGTAGAAGTGCCACAGCTCGGTGGCGTCCACCCGGTGCGGCGCGGAGACCTCGCCCTCCAAGAGGAGGTAGTAGATGGCGCTGCCGGCGGGGCGTGTGCCGTCCTCGGCGTCGGCCACCCAGGTGCGGCGATACCAGCCGCCCTCGGGATGCGGTGCAAGGTCGAGGGCGGCGATCAGCGCTTCGCCGGGGCGCACCCGATCAGGCGGAGCCGACGCCCAGGCTGGCGGCGACGGCGAGGGAGTGCGCGGCGGCGCCACCGAAGAGCGCACCGTCGGTGGCGGCCCTCTTGACGAAGAGATGGCAGTCGTGCTCCCACGTAAACCCGATGCCGCCGAAGGACTGGATCGATTCGCGACCGACGAAGCTCTGGCAGTCGTCGGCGGCTGCCTTGGCCATGGAGACGGCGGCGGCCCGGTTCGGCGTGTCCTCGCTGATGGCCGCGACGGCGAAGTAGCACAGGGCGCGGGCCCGCTCGATGGCGAGGAACATGTTGCTCATTTTGTGCTTGATCGCCTGGAACGAGCCGATGGGCACGCCGAACTGCTTGCGCTCCTTGACGTAGGCCAGCAGCAGCTGGAAGAGGGCGTCGCAGGTGCCGACCGTCTCGAGCGCGAGCCCGACCGTCGCCTCCTGGACGGCGCGGGCGATCCCGAGCGTGGACGCCGCGCTGCCGGGCTCACCGAGGGCGCGGTCGTGGGGGACGAAGACGCGCTCGAGGATGGCGTCGACGAGGGGTCGGCTCGCATCGAGCGAATGGACCGGGGTCAGGCCGGCCTCCGCGGCGGGGACGACGAAGGCACCCATGCCGTCACCGGCGCGGGCGACGACGACGACCTCCGTGGTGCCCTCGGCGGCCAGGACGCCGTGCTTGCCGCCGGTGAGCAGCCAGCCGCCTTCGGCCGCTTCCGCGGTCATGGTGACGTCCTCCAACGCCCAGGCCCGCGGATGGTCGGCCAGCGCCACCGTCCCGGCGATGGCGCCGGAGGCCACGTCCGAGAGGAATCGCTGCTGCTGCTCGGGCGTGCCGACTTCGCGCACCATGGGGGCGAACTGCGTGATGGTGGCCAGGAGCGGCCCGGGTGCGATGGCCCGGCCCAGCTCCTCGACGACGACGGCCGTCTCGAGGATGGTCAGGCCGATGCCGCCGTACTCCTCGGGTACGGCCAGGGCGGGCCAGTCGAGGGCCACCATGGAGCCCCACAGCTTCTCGGGCGCCTCGCCCGTCTCGACGACGGCGCGCACGACATCGACGGGGCATTCCTTCTCGAGGAACGAGCGGACCGAGGAACGCAGTTCCTCCTGCTCAGCCGTGAACTCGAGCTCCACCGCACTCCCTTCCCGGCGTTGCCGGTTGCCTCTCCGACCTCGCCCGGCGCCTTCCAGGGCGCCGCCAGATCGGGGCGAGTGTACCTGACGCCTTTGTCAGTCTCGGTGCCCGTGCTACCTTCGCGGCGCCCCGTTTTCTGGGAAGGACGTGGTTGGGTGTGCCCTGGGGGGTCGCCGGTCCGAGGCGCAAGCCCGGACCGGCGGCGCGGGGGGCTTGCGCGATGGTCGCCGACCTCCCGAAGGCGAGAGTCCGCTCGCCTACACTCTGCGGTGCGCCTCTAGCTCAACGGCAGAGCAACGGACTCTTAATCCGCAGGTTTCGGGTTCGAATCCCGAGGGGCGCACGAGAAAGTCCAGGTCAAGGGGTCTCTAGTACTCGGGATTAAGTGCATCGGGTTTCCTCTAGTGGGGATTGACCCAGATCCACCTTTCGATGCACCTATCGATACACTTAAACCGTGGGCCGAAAGGTCGAGAATTTAGCGACGCGATTTGACCGGCTGGTCGACCGCACGGGCGAGCACCACCTCTGGCTGGGCAGCCGCAATTCCGATCGTGGAACTGGCCGGATCAAGGTCGGCAATACGGTGGCGACCGCGCACCGCGTGGCTTGGGAACTGGCTCATGGCCCCTTGTCGCCCAAACAACGAGTAGTCACGTGCCCCTTGAGTCCCGCCTGCGTGCGCATCGATCACCTCAGTGTCGAGGGCGCGCCTGCAGACAGCCCACCGAGCCGGGGGCGGGCGCGCAAGGGAGCTGGCTCGATGCGGATCGTTCGACCCGGGACATGGGAACTCCGAGTGACCATCGGCCGCTGGGATGACGGCCGGCCTCGATCGCTCACCCGCACCATCACAGCGAAGAGCGAGTCCGCCGCGGCTGCTCTCCTGGGGGAGTTCGTCGATGAAATGACCGGTTCGCACCTCCCAGAAACCCAGGATCTACGGGACCTCACAGTCGACCAGGCAGTAGATCGCTTTCTGGATGAGTACCTCGCAGTCGAGAAGGGGCGAGCGGAGAAGACCATCAACGACTATCGCTACATCCATGAACGGTGGTTCTCCCCCACCATCGGAGCCCAGCAGGTCAAACGGATCGAAAGCGCCACCATGGACCGGTTGTTCGGCACGATGCGCCGAGCCGGTTTGAGCGCTTCTCGCCTTAATCAGGCCAAGAGCCTCTACGCACCGTTCTTCCGGTGGGCCAAACGACGAGGAATGACGACGCGCAACCCCATGGCCGAATTCCAGCTGCCGACAAGCACGTATCGCTCTGAAGAGCGGACGCCGCCGGAGGTCGAGGAACTGTCCATTCTGCTGTCGACCGCGGTCGAGGTCACTCCCGATATCGCTCCGCTCCTGGTTCTCGGAGCCGTAACAGGACTCCGACGGGGTGAGCTCGTCGGCATCCCCGTGTCCGCTGTGGCCTGGCGAAAGAACCAAATCACGATTGCTTCGGCCGTCACCTCGTCAGGCAAGGTCAAAACGACGAAGACACGCCGGAGCAGGACATTCCACGTCGACTCCGAAACAACGGCCATGCTCAAGCGCCACTACAACCAGATAAAGGAAGAGGCCGCTGCCGCCGGAGTCGAGCTCGCCGCAGACTCCTTCCTCTTCAGCCTTGCGCAAGATTGTTCGACACCCATGCCGCCGGACTACTTCACGAAGCGAGTCGCCGTGTTGAAGGGCTACTTGGGGATCGAGGACAAGGACCCAGACGTGGTCGCCCTTGAAGACGAGGCCCTACGGTTACGGCGGTCCACTCCCCCCGTTCGGCCAGCCCGGAGAACTGGACCGCTGCCAGGCGGCGGTTTGTCCTACAGAGAGATCGGTGCCGCGTTGGGTCGCAGCGAGCGATGGGCGAGCCTTGCCGTGGCCGCAGCCGCACGGCGCGAACACGGCCAGACGTCAGGCCGTGGCGACCTCGACTTCGACGGTTCGATCCTCGCCCTCCGCAAGTTCACATCCTCGGAGCTCCTGGATGCCGGATTCAATGTCAGCGTTGTGGCACAACGACAAGGACATGGGCCCCAGGTGCTCACGCGCCACTATTCGAAGTCGCGCGCTTCATCGGACAAGCGCGCCGCCGAGCACCTCGGCCGCGTCGTGCACGGGAAGGGCCAATGACCAGACTCCGATGAGGATTCAAAGCGCTACCCCGGTGTTCCTGGATCCCCCTGTCCTCTTCCTGGCCTCCTGTGGTAGGTCGCAGGGGACGCAGGCACTCGCGACCAGTTCAGAAGCCATGTCCTCAGGGCCTGACTCACGTTGCAACCGCCGCGATAAATGTGCAGACGAGAAGTCCGACGCCGAACCGGCAGACGTGACTCAGGGACGCAACCGAGAGCACCGACTCTCGATAGCGACTCGGTCGAATGCGCGCCGTCCCGGGCCGGCATGGACTCCACATTTGCCGCCGGATCGGTGGGCGCCTCCGCAGAATCCAAGGGGGCTAAGCAGTTGGACGCCCTCGCTCCAACGTCGGCATGGGGGTGCAGTTGACGTTGGACACCACCGAGTACGTCTGTCTATCCCCTGGGGCCACCCGAACGGCCCCCATCCCTCATTCGGAGGGGCTCCGGCGGCCATCCTGGGTCCATGAGTCAATCAATTGGACATTGCCCACTTTGCGGCGAGGATGCCCTTCTTGAGTACACCGGCATCACCGCTGAGGAGATGACTCAGCCCGCGATACGCCTAACCGACGTCGCGTGCAAGAACAGCGGCTGCAAAAACTACGTCTCGAGCGACCGCGTCGTGACGGCGTTGGGGCGTGACCCACGCTAAATATGCCAAAGGAGTGCACGGAGGCTTCGACGCGCCTACTCAGGTCCGGGAAGCGCCATGAAACCGGCGCAAGCGAATGGGACGCGCAGGTTAATAGCCGAGAGTGACATTTCGGGGCTGAGCTCGCTAAATCGACCCACCGGTGCCTCCGGATGAGCCGCCCAGAGCCCGGCCCGCAGCTCTGGGAGCATCGCCTCTGGCGCCATGAGGCCGCCGGCCGGCCAGATCCGACGGGACCGGCGCCTCGTGTCGCGGGCCTATGCGCCGCTCACGGCCTTGGCGTTCACCGGGGTGCCGATGCGACCGGTATTGCCGATAAGCACAACTCGCATGCCCCGAGACTAACGATCACACCTGGGTCACCTCGAGTGAAGCGCCCAAGAAGAAAGGCCCCGGAATCCACTCAGTTCAGGACGAGCCGGCAGCCGAAACCCCTCAGACCACCGGCGCTTCACGGCGTCAAGTCCCAGCTCGGCTCGCAACAACTTCTGGCGGCTTCGCGATCGTTGAAGTTCGCCCTCCGGGCGAACCCGCCAGAACTTCTTGCTCGGCCCAAGGGCTGCCCTCTCCGGAACTTGACTCCGCTGCGCGCCGGTGGGAGTCGCCGTTCATCGAACGACGCAGCGGCGTCGTTCGCAAGGAACGAAGCCAAGAGCATAAGGAGCAAGACAATGAGCAACACGACCACCATCACCGGGAACCTCACTCGGGAACCCGAAATCCGCTACACCAAAGAGGGTCAAGCAACGGCCCAACTCGGCGTGGCCGTCAACCGGCGCTGGCAGGACCGGACCACCCAGGAATGGCAGGAGGCGACGTCGTTCTTCGACGTCGTGTGCTGGCGTGACCTGGCCGAGAACGTGGCGCTCAGCCTCTCCAAGGGGATGCGCGTCGTGGTCACCGGCCGCATCGAGCAGCGCAGTTGGGCGACCGACGACGGTGAGCACCGTTCCAAGGTCGAGATTGTGGCCGACGAGATCGGCCCATCCCTGCGCTTCGCCACCGCCGATGTGCAGCGGACCCAGCGTCGTCAGGCAGCAGAGGATTCCTCCGAATCAAGTGACACCGAGGCAGCTTCGTTCTGAGCATACGGCGCCTGACAGCGAGAAAGGCAACACCAGGCAACAGCCCCGGCTCAGCCGGGGTTGTTGCGCGTCTCCACGCGCTTTCGGAATCCGCACCCTGGAGGTCTGACATGTCGCCGTCGAAGAGTCACGCAACCCGAACTTCTGCGAATCCGCAGAACGTCATTTCGCCCCATTTACAACCGCGCCCTTCCTACCCACATCCCCCTCCGTAGCTCCCGAGCAAGACCACTACCTATTGGCCGTCCATCAAACACATCAATTTTGCTTCACACGTCTGGCACCCGAGGCCCGTCCGGGGGTCGATTGTGGTCAGCGGTCCCGATGGAAACCAAGGGACGAGGGTCGTCCCGGCGACGGAGGTAGGACGTGATCTCGGTACGCCGGATGAGCTTGGGCGCCGGGTATCGGTACCTGATGGAGTCCGTGGCGTCGGGCGACGGGGTCCGGGCTCAATCCACGAGTCTGACCGACTACTACGCCCAATCGGGTACCCCACCTGGAGTGTTTCTCGGCGCAGGCCTGGCCTCCCTTGACGACGGTCGGGGGGTGGAAAAGGGATCGATTGTCAGCGAGGAACACCTCTTCAATCTGCTCGGCATGTGCGCCGATCCGATGACCGGCGAGAGCTTGGGTCGCCCACCGATTGGTGCGCCCCTCTCGCTGGGCACCCAGCCAGCGGGGCGGTTAGAGGCCGTTGCACCACGCGTCGACGTAGCGGGCCATGAGGGACAGAGGACCTGCATCGAAGCTTCCGAACCTGCTCGAGGGGGACCGCGGCGTGCGCCGGTGGCCGGCTTCGACCTGACCTTTTCACCGTCCAAGTCGGTCTCGGTGGCCTGGGCATTGGCCGACGCGGATACCAAAGCGGCGATCTATGCCTGCCACCGCCAGGCCATCGAGATCGTTCTCACCTACGCCGAACGCGAGGTCTTCCACTCCCGTTCGGGCAAAGCCGGTGTAGTCGAAGAGGACATCGAGGGCGTGGTGGCGACCGCCTTCACCCACTGGGATTCTCGGGCCGGGGACCCCCAGCTCCACGACCACGTCGTGGTAGCTAACCGGGCCCGATCGGTCTCCGACGGCGTGTGGCGAACGCTCGATTCGAGGGGCTTGTTCAAGAACGTGGTTGCCCTCTCCGAGTTGCACCAGGGCGTGCTCTCTGACTTGTTGACCGGGGCCTTCGGCTGGGGCTGGGACGGCCGGTCGCGCCGCCACTCGGACCGACTTCGCTACGAGGTGAACGGGGTCCCCGAGGCCCTGATGGCTGAATTTTCCCAGCGAGCCGCCAGCATCGAAGCACGCAAGACGGTGCTAATCAACGAGTATGCCGCCGCCCATGGACGCCAACCAAGCACGACCGAGGTCATAAAGTTGCGCCAACGAGCGACCCTCGAGACCCGCGCCGCAAAGGAGCAGCACAGTCTCCACGAGTTGACGACTGGGTGGCGAGGGCGGGCCGCGCCCTACATCGGAGATGACCAATGCGCATGGGTGGCTGAGCTCGCCGATCGCAACGACTTGCCGCTCCTTTGCGCCACCGATCTGGCCGAGGAAATCCTGGTCGACGCCGCCCGCGTGGCGGTCCGCAACGTCGCCGAGCGCCGCGCCACCTACAGCCGGGCCAACGTCGTGGCCGAGGTGCACCGCCAATTCCACGGGGTCCGTTTCGCCTCTCCGGATGCCAGGATCGCCGTGGTCGAGCGCACCGCAGACCTCGCCCTCGAGCAGTCATTGGTCGTCTCGGCCCCCGAGCTGCACCACACCCCCGAGCGACTACGTCGGGCCGATGGGAGCAGCCGATTGCGGCCCAAGGGCCACCACATCTACACGACCGCCACCCTGTTGGAAGCCGAAGCCCGACTGCTCACAGCTGGACAAGCATTGCATGGACCAACCGTGACGCCAGACGTTCTCGCCATGCTCACGGTCTCGCCACTGCGCGGCCGCGAGCATTCGCTCAGCACCGACCAGGCGCGCGCGATACGCCAGATTGCCACCTCGGGTCGCTCACTCGACCTGTTGGTCGGCCCGGCGGGAACGGGCAAATCCACCACGATGGCCAAGCTGCGTTCGGTCTGGGAAACCGCCTATGGACCAGGTTCGGTGCGCGGGCTGGCCCCTTCTGCCACTGCGGCCGAAGTACTGGCCGCGGAACTCGGCATCGAGACGGAGAACACGGCGAAATGGCTCTACGAGCACCGCCGGGAGGCCGAGCGGCTGACCACCCTGAAGCAGCTCCGCTCAGAAGTGGGGGCCAATGCCATGTCAACTGACGCGGGCTCGCGACGCCACCAGCGGATCGCCGTGGCGGAGCAAGAACTGGCACCTTGGAAACTCAGGAGGAAGCAGCTCGTCATCGTCGAAGAAGCCAGTCTGGCCGGGACCTTCGCCCTCGACGAACTGGTGAGCGCGGCGACCCAGGCTGGCGCCAAGGTGCTCCTGGTTGGCGACCACGCCCAGTTGGGTGCGGTCGAAGCCGGAGGGATGTTCGCCGCCTTGGTCCGAGACCGCGGCGCTCTGATCAGCGAACTCAGCGATGTGCGGCGGTTCCACCACGACTGGGAGAAGGCGGCCAGTGTCGCACTCCGAGAGGGCTCCCCCGCCGCCATCGATGCCTACGAAGATCATGAGCGCATCACTTCGGGCGACCGGGATCAGATGCTCGATGCCCTCTACGCGGGTTGGAAGGCGGACACCGAGGCGGGACACACCAGCCTCATGATCGCCGGCGACCAGACCAGCGTGGACGAGCTCAACGCCCGGGCGCGGGCCGATCGGGTGGCCGCCGGTCAGGTCACAGGCCTCGGCGTTGCCATTGCCGAAGGCGCAACGGCAGGCGTCGGGGACCACGTGGTGACCCGCCAGAACAACCGTCGCGTGGCCACCGGACGACGCTGGGTTCGCAATGGCGACCAGTGGACCGTCCTCGCCACGCACGCCGATGGATCCATGACGCTCCAGCGCGCCAAAGGCGTGGGTGTGGTGGTCTTGCCGGGCGACTATGTCGGCGAGCACGTCGAGCTGGCCTACGCGACAACCGCTCATCGAGTCCAGGGCAAGACGGTGGACACCACGCATGCCCTGGTGTCGCCGACGACCACCCGAGAGGTGCTCTACGTCTCGGGAACCAGGGGCAGCGAGTCCAACACGTTCTACGTCGACACTCTCTACGACCCCGATCCCCAGACCTCCCACAACGACGCCGGCGAGCCGATGACCGCCAAAGAGCTACTGCTCGGGGTGCTTCGCAACGAGGGGGGCGATGTGGCGGCGCACGAAGTGATCCGCCGCCAACTCCACGAGGCGGAGAGCATGGAGCGCTTAGCAGCCGAGTACGTGACGCTGGCTGCCCTAGCCCAAGCAGAGCGCTGGGACGCGTTGGTTGCCAGGTCCGGGTTGAGCGAGAGTGAGCTCGCATCGGTCCGGGCCAGCGAGGCGTATGGCCCGCTCCAGGCAGCACTGCGCCAAGGCGAAGCCCGCGGTCTCGACGTCGAGGCCGCCTTTCCCCGTTTGGTGGCCGGTCGTTCTCTGGCCGATGCGGGTGACGAGGCCGCGGTGATCCACGCACGGGTGGACCGCTGGGTCCGAGCGGCCGGTGGGCGGCGGCGATTGGGACAGAACCTGATCGCCGGGCTGATTCCCAAAGCACAAGGTGTCACCGATCCCGACATGGCCAAGGGTCTGGCCGATCGCGAGGTGGCCATGGAAGAGCGGGCCCGTGCGCTGGCCGAGCAGGCAATTGTGGACTCGCTTGACTGGGTGATCCGCCTCGGGCCGGTGCCACAGAATCGGGCTGCTCGGTCACGCTGGCGGCGCGAGATCTCCACCGTGGCGGCCTACCGGGACCGTTGGCATATCACCGACTCTGCCAACATCGAAGGCAAGGGCCACGTCGCAAGCGCCGAGCAGATGAGCCAACGCACGCGTGCGCTGGCTGCGGCCGAGCGTGCGGCAGCTATCGGCCACAACGCTCACGTCAAAGAGGCACATCCCACCTGGGAAGCGCAGATCGAAGTTGTCCGAGAAGTCGAGCTCTAAGCAAACGCCAAGATGCCGCTGCTCGGACCCGAGTCGTCCCTCCTCAGCCGGCCGAGTCGAGACCCACCATGGCCAGCAGGGCGGCTTTGGGGACCACAATGCGCCGACCCAGACGAATGACCGGGAGTTCGCCGCGGGCGACGAGTTCGTAGGCGAAGGCCCTCGAGATTCCCAGCAACTTCGCGGCTTCCCCAACGGTGAAGACCAGGCGCTCACTTGCCAGACTGTGCGATGGGATTCGGTGTGACGTCGGCATAACTATTGTCGGATGATGGACCATGCATGACCCCCTTCGTGTTCCCAACCCGAAGGCGAGGCCAAATGGATCCGGGTCGGCTCGTTCCTCGCCGCCATCGTCGAGTCGATGTGCCGGGTGCTTCTAATAGTGGTCGTCCGCATCGAAGACGCGGTGGTCGACAGTTGTCGTAATGAGAATTCCCCCAGAATGCCAGTGCGTTGGTGCGCAGTAACCTCGGCCACACCTCGTCCTTGCATCCCACCGTGCCGAGCCGCCTCGGTGAGTGTGAGCAAGCTTCAGCTTCGATCGGGTCGCTGGACAGGACCTGCGTCGGCTGATCCACGAGTCCAGGCTCGTCCCACCTTCTCGGCGATCGGCTCGAATGCGAACTGATTCCAGCCGTTGGGATCGGAGGCGCTACTGCTGCCGTTGCCAATGCACCCCGCTACGACGACTTGGACTGGGCCCCATCTGACTACCCGCACAGATCGGCGACGCACGGGGAACTCTCGACGAGTTGGCGGAACTGGCTGTGGCAGGCCTATCACCGGACGGGCTCGAGGGCGCTGAGCGACCCCAGCTCGCAGTGACTCACCGTCCTGGTGGTATCGCAGCTCTCGTGCTGTATCAGGGAACCCATGAGGGCCACGTACTTTAGGTGTGGGCATGATCCGGGCAGTCGACGGAAACTCGAATGCACCCTCCGGCAGATCTCGGACCCACATTCGTCACTAGGGAATTGTGCCGAACCAAGTCGAAACGTTATGGAATAATTCTCTCGCCCGGTCGGTGTGGTGGCAGTTGCGGCGGCGCGGGCACGGCCCGATTGTGACCTTGTCTCCGCGACGGGTTCGATGTCACGTCACTACGCTCGGTG
>CAWKKE010000012.1:0-151203 GCA_963850185.1 uncultured Acidimicrobiaceae bacterium | reverse complement strand
GTGACAGCATGGAGCGCGTCCTGTACAACACGATTCTCGGTGCGTGGCCCATCCAGGCAGATGGAACGTCCTTCTACTATTCCGACTACGCAAATACGGGCCGAAAAGCCTGGTACAGGGACAAATGGCCATGCTGTTCTGGGACATTTCCCCAACTCGCGGCGGACTATCACGTTAGCACTTATCTGCGGTCGCACGACGGAGTCTATGTCAACTTGTTTACGCCGTCGAGCGTTCGGTGGACCGAGAGTGGAGCCGAACTCGCACTTACCCAAGCCACGCAGTATCCGTTCGACAACAAGATCGAGATTCAGACGTCAGCTTCGCAGCCGCGCGAATTCGCGATCTACATTCGTATCCCGCAATGGGCGTCGTCGAATCCTGTAGTGCTGGTGAACGACGCACGAGTTGCAGATGAGGTTGAACCGGGAACCTTCGTCGCTCTTCGCAGGCTATGGAAGGAAGGCGATCGGATTCAGATTGAGCTGCCGAGACCGTTGCGACTCGAGACAGTCGATGCAAATCATCCCAACCTGGTGGCGCTTCTGTGTGGCCCCGTAGTGCTGATGGCAGTCGCAGAAACGCAGCCAACGTTTGATCGGGAATCTCTGCTGCGCGCGAGGCCGACGGACAATGCGGCCGGAGACTGGAAGGCGATATCGGCAAACGGCGCACCTGTAATGATGCGTCCTTTTATGTCCATCGACAAGGAGAGCTACAGCACCTACGTGCGCCTCAAGAGCTAAAGCAGCACGAACACTGGTCGGCATTCTTCCCCGCGATGATCAGGATTGCGCATGGCCCGTCTACGGGGCTGACACGCAAAAGAAGCGAGGATAGCGATGAATCGGAGGGAATTTTTTAGAGATTGCGCTGCCGCTGCTTGTGCAGCGGGGCTGTGCTGTGCAGGAAGAGCACCCGAGGTGAAGGCGCTTGAGACAGAATCCCATGGATGCGATCCGAAGGAATTGGACGATATTCGCAATAGAGCCGATGCCGCGCACCTTCGTTTCTCCAAGCTAGTCGAGATTCTCGATGAGCGCTTGCCGGAGGGGGAACGCAAACAGATTCTGCATACGCTCGGCGGCAAATGCGCGGACACATATCGGTCTGAACTGATCGATCGATTCAGAGGGAACATCCGCGGCTTTCTCGAAGAGGGCCGCCGGCATTGGATGGCCGAAGCAGTGTACGAGGAAACGAAGGGAACCATTCGAATCGTCGATAAGGGGCCTTCATGCACGTGCCCCATGGTGAAGGTAGGGGTGACACCAGGAAGCTTTTGCGATTGCACGTTGGGATGGCAGGAGGAAGCCTACTCGGAGATTCTGGGTCGGCCAGTCAAGGCCGAGCTGGAGGAATCGATCCTTCGCGGCGGCAAGCGCTGCGTCTACCGCATCACGGTTGTCTGAATCAGGAAAGCGCTGGCCCACGCTAAAGTCTGCAGAGCTTCTTTGGTGTGGAGTGTTATTTGGCTTCAGACTCCTCCTCAATTAGTTTGAACCGATTTTCTTCGCGCTTCTGGTTGGCTGCCTTCTGGCGCGCGAAGGCGAGCCTCTTCAACAGGGCTGGGACCTCATCTCTGTGTTCCGTCTTCCCCAATGAACGAATCAGAAGATAGAGGGCGGTCTGATCGTCCGCATTGACCTCCAGCGCTTTGCGGCATTCGGCTGCTGCGTCTGAATACTGCCCAGCTTCCAGGTAGAGCTTCGCCAGCACGGTGCGTGCCGGAGCGAGCGAGGGATTGAATGAGATAGCTTTCTTTGCCGAATGCAACGCATCCTCAAATTCCGTCGATCCGGGCCTAGGGTCTTGCAAGGCGAGCACATCTGCCTGGAGATAGAGCAGAATTGGGTCGTTCGGTCTTTTTGTCAATTTCTCCTGAACTCCAGCCAAGGCTCCAGTGAGGTCGTTTTGTTGTATAGCGGTCATGTCCTGGGCTGCGGCAGTCAGGGACTGCTTGGGGTCGAGAGTATAGGCGCTATCGAAGTCGTCCTGAGCCTTGCCATACTCAGCGAGTTCAACGTAAAGCATGCCCCGTGCGAGGTAAAGCGGCGCAGCTTTTGGCTGCACTGCGATTCCGTCGTTCACCACGTTGATTCCGATTTGAAAGGACTGGTGGGCGGCCGATAGCGCTGCAAAATCCACGTAGAGACTCACGTCTTGCGGTTCCAGCAGGATTGCCTGCCGTAAAGCATCTACTGCTTTGTCCGTATCGTGCGCATCCTCGTAGGCCGTCGAAGCAAGCTCCAGCACAGCTGGATCGGGCGCCGCATTGAGCAGTGGATCCAGCGTCGCAATCGCCTGGGTAGATTGATGTGCCATCAACTGCACCGATGCCAGCACCTCGCGCTCGCGACGATCGTCTGCATCGAGCGCCAGGGACTGCTGAAACACTTCGGCAGCCCGATCGAAAAGGTGCAACTTCACCAGGCACTCTCCGTAGGCATGCAACGCCGGAACTTTCGAGGCAAACCGCGAAGCGGCCTTTTCGAAGTGAAGCACTGCATCGCTGCAACTTCCCTGCTGATACTCGAGAATGGCCAGCATGGCGTGACTGGTCAGGTCATTCGGATGCAGATGAACAAGACGCTCGAGAATCGGAATGCCGCCGGCGCTTCCGCTGTCGTACTCAATCTGTGCCGCGCCATGCAATGCCGGGACGTCGTCGGGAGCCAGTTTGAGAGCGTGCCGAAAGGCGCCAAGAGCATCCTTCGTATCGCCTGATCCGTTGTACGCAACGCCCTGCATCGTCCAAAGCTCGGCATTGCCCGGGGATTTGACCAAGGCGCTGCGCAGCATGGCCAGTGCCTGGTCATACTTCTGCTCTCGCAACGCGCCGGCGATCCGCGCGCTTGCTTCACCGGACTGCGCATGCAGATTGGCAAGCAGAAGCGCGTAGATCGCCAGCCAGGCCAGGATTCTGCGCCGGAGAATGGGAATAACGATCATGCTCGTGTCAACGAATCGTCGCCCCGGACCGCTGCAAGCGACATTTTGAAGTTAGGTGAATTGTACGGCGCACGGACGCTGACCACATTGACCCGCTCAATAAAATGGCCAGCGCTGCGAGAGCGCCGGCCATTGGAAGGTCAACAAAAACTGACAACGCTAGAACGAGAACCGTCCGCCGAGTTGCCAGAATCTTGGTTCGTGCGAACCGGTTGCCGCACCGAAACTTCCGTCAGGAAAATTGGTGTCGACGTTTGCGTAGTTTGCCCGGTTAAACAGATTGAAGAACTCGAAACGGATCTGGAAGTTAACGCGTTCCGTGATGGGAGTGTCTTTGTAGACGTTGGCATTGGTTTCGAAGAAATTCGGCCCACGGAATTGCATGGGCTTTTCGTTGCCTTCCTGTCCGAAAGCCGGGACCGCAAAGTCGGATTTCGGCAGCGCCCCGGTGAGCCATGCCTTGTTGTTGGTTGACTGGTTATAGCTCAAGGCATTCGGATAATCGAGATTGTTTCCGTCCGCGTTGTAGTCGCCGCTGAAGGGCTGCAGGCCGACGGCAGGATTGGCAGCCGAAGGGCAGGCAGGTGCACCGGCCGCGGTGTTCTGGCAAACCGGGGCGAACCCATTGAAGTTGCTCGCTGTGAACGGGTATCCGGATTGGAAGATCGTGGTCCCGCTCAAACCCCATCCTCCGGTTACGGCCCCGATTGCTCCCTTGCCGTCGTTCAATCCCTTCAGTGAGTAATTCCAACTGAGAGAGAGTCGGTTCGGCACATCGAAGATAGACGGTGCGTAGTACTGGCCCGGGTTATCCGGGGTTGGATACGCGAGGCCGTCATCCTTCGAACTGGCGCGGGTGTACGAGACATCGAAGAAGCCGCGCGTGAAGCGCCCCTTCACATCGAAGAAGACACCGTTGTAATTCGCGTACCGGTCGTTATCGGCGTAGTTAATCGCGCCAAAGCTGGAATTGAGTCCGGTGCGCACAAGGCTCTCGTGCGCAATCAGGTCTCCGGGGACCACGTTGATGTCGACCCCGTATGAAACATTGCCGACCGAATTGCCATTGCCGACGATGTTCCATGAGTGCGACCCGTTGTAGCCGACCGTCGCAGCAATCGCTCGATTAAGCTTCCGCTCTACACTGAAAGACCAGATCTGAGCCCAAGGCGATTTCAGCAGCGGGTTGATGGCCCCGATCGGGAAATTGCCGCCGACGCGCCCACCCTTCGCATCCAGCCCCCCAGGGAACGTTGGGAACGTAAAGCCGAAGGGCGGCTTATTGCTCGTTCCCAGGCCGAAGATGGGAGGTGTGGAAGTCCCAGCCGAAGAAGGACGCCTCAATCAGTCCGGGAGGGCTCCCGCGGAACTCCTCCTGAACGTTGGCGGAGGTCAGCCAGTTGCATAGATTCCCGTTCCGCCCCTTATGGCCCAGTCGCCGTTGCCCGGTCGGGTCCCAGGCGAAGCCTGCACGCGGACTCCACAGATTATCGACTGAATGAAGCAGTGCGTTCGCAGTCGGCTTGGCATACCCGTTGGCAATCTGTTGCTGCTTCGTCGTGCCGGTGCCGAGATAGAAGTTGCCGAAGACGGTCGACGCGCTCTTCGACCAGGGGTTACCGCTGTCGTCATAACGCAGATCCCAGCGTCAGTGTCAGGTTCTTTCTCGCCTTCCAAGTGTCTTCCACAAAGAGACCAAAAGTCCTGGATGCAGCATCCCAGTTCCACAACTGCTGCGTACCGGTGTTGGGGTTGTACATGATGCCGTTTTCATTGGTAGGAGCATCCTGTGCAAGCTTGAACAAGTTGTCGAAGGCGAACTTCGGCTGCGACCACGGCCCTTGAAATGGCTCGACATCGTCCCCATACCAGCCCTCATACCCGAACTTCAGGGTGTGCGTGCCACGCACATGCGTGAGCACGTCGCGCCAGTGATAGTTGTGCTGGATGAAATCGCCTTGCGCGAATCCGACGCCGTACGCCTGACCGCCATCGGCGTTGATACCGTTCACCGAAATGGAGGGCACCGTGTAGTCTTTTGCGCCGCTGCCCAAAACACCTTCAACCCGGCTCTGCCCGGCGGTGACCTCGTTCAAGGTGTTCGATGAGAACGTGTGCGTCCAGGCTACCTGCCCAGCTATCTGCCAGGTATTGTTCAAGGCAGAGAACTGCGGCATGGGCGATGCCGCACCAGTTTGCAGCAGCGTACGGAAGAGACTGACGTAGATTCGCTCGTTCTTGAAACCCTGATCGATTCGAGCGAAGTATTGAGTGCCATTCCTGATCTGTGTGGCGCCAAACGAAGCCTGATCGATCATCGGCAGAGTGCATGGAACGCCATTTTGGCCCGCGGTTGTGCCGCAGCCACCCGCTGCGCTGCCAAACACGGCCGCGGCTGTCTGCTGCACCTTCGCTCCGCCAACACCTGAAGGCACGTAGGTCTGGATGAATGTGTGTTCCGACGGTGTTGGGATAGTTGGTTTGGGCAAAGGAGATGAACTCCGGATCCGCGAAGGTCACGGATCCACCCGCGCTGGCCGACGACCGCAGAGGTTCCACGCGCGAAGAAGAAGAAGCTGTTGTGATGCGGAACGATCGGACCGCCGATGGCAAAGTCCATGTTGTTGGAGTGGAATGGCTGGTAGGGATAACCGACGAAATGCTGGCTGGCAAACATCCCCTGGTAGTTGAACCAGTCTGACGCCGAACCGTGGAAGCCATCCGTGCCCGACTTGGTTGTGAAGATGGTCTGCAAACCTGCCGCGCGGCTGTGCTCGACCGAGAACGTGTTGACCTGAACGCTCGTTTCCTGAATGGAGTCCGGCTGCGGGGTCAGGTTCAAAACACCCTGCCGGATTCCGCTGGTGACGTCGAGGCCGTCGATGATGTACTGATTGTTGTTCTGACCCTGGCCATTTGCGCTAGCGTCCACCTGCTCTTCGGTGGAATAATTGTCGACGCCTGATGCCGGGCTTCCGGAAGCGCTCGTGCCCAAGGCCCGAAGCTCCAGGTGCCATGGTGACGAGCGTGACGAGATTGCGCCCGACGATCGGCAGCTCCGCAACACCCTTGTTGTCCAAAGTGAGTTCAGTTCGGCTGTCCGCCGTGTCCACGATCGGCGCTTCGGTACTGACAACGATCGACTCCGTGGCGGAGCCTACCGTCAGCGAGATGGGAAGGTTGAGATTCTGCTCGGTGAGAAGCGGTAACGGTCGCCTCCGCCTTGGAAAATCCGGGGGCTTCAACCGTAACCTTGTAGTTGCCCGGTGCGAGGCTCACGAAGCGATAGTTGCCAGAGGGATCGGAAGCCGTCGTCTTCTGTCTCTCCGGTGGCAGTGTTATCAAGGATGATTTGTGCTTTGGCCACTCCGGCCCCGGATGAGTCCTGAATCACGCCCTGGATGTTCGCCGTGAATTGCGCGAGGACGGGAACTGCCCAGAAGCGCGACCAAGCAACACATCAGGGCGGCAACAATAGCCACTCTGCGCTGTCTCATGAATTCCTCCTGAAAAAGATCCCGGCCGGGGCTTCCCTTTTGGCCACGTCTCAGAAAACGTTTCCCTTAGGATCAGGCAAGGTTCTAGAAGACCTCGCAGAACGACTGTCAATGGGTTCTTTGTCCTATTGCCAGCATTCATGCCAAGGCGCCTGAGCACTGGTCAACGCTTCCAGCCCTTGTTCGGTACAAGCCCGACGCCCTCACGAATAGTCACCAGTTGATTGGCGGCGATTCTCCGGATATCGCTCGTGCAGTCCGTTCGGCCAGAAAATCGTCTACAGCAGCCTCCGTGGCGCTTCCCAAGCCGAAGTGAAGTCGAGGATCATTGCACGAGTAATAGCTGGATTGGCTGACCACCGCCTGCGCCTGCACCTTGTCGCCGTAGTGGGCAATGACGCGCGCTCCGATTGCGCTTCGGTTCGACTTCACGCCCTCGAGCTTGACCTTGAGCCAGTTCTGATGACCGCTTCAGATCGTTGCGCAGAAGCGAAGGCGGTTCGTTCATGTTCACGATGAGCACGTCGAGATCGCCGTCGTTGTCGAAGTCGCCGAACGCACATCCGCGGCTGCTATGAGGCGTCGTGATTCCTTCGCCGGCCTGCGAATCCAGTTCCTCAAACGTGCCATTGCCCAGGTTCCGGAACAGAACGCGCGGCGTCTTGTACGGATACTGCGGCAACTTGCTCTCGACCTCGGGATACACGCTTCCGGTCACGAAAAACACGTCCGGATACCCATCGTTATCGAGGTCGACCATCCCGGCGCCCCAACTGGTATAGCGTGTCTCAACGCCGGTCTTGGCGGCGCGGGTGACCTCATCGAAATTGCCCTTGCCGTCATTTCGATAGAGCCCGCTGGTGTCGCCGATGAAATGCGTCTTGAACAGGTCCAGGTGGCCGTCGAGGTTGTAGTCGCCGATGCCGACGCCCATCCCAGCCTGCTCCATGCCATCGTCACTTAATGCAACGCCGCGCGTTACGCCTTCTTCGCGAAAGGTCCCGTCCCTGGTTGTTCATGAACAAGAGGCTGGGTGTCGAATCGCACGCCACGAAGATGTCGGGCCAGCCATCTTCGTCAAAATCGGCCGTCACCACGGTCATCCCGTAGCTCTCGGTGGCTGCGTCGATTCCCGCCTGCTTGGTCACGTCGGTGAAGGTGCCATCTCCGTTGTTGCGGTAGAGAAGATGCCGCCCCGTGGGAAGCCCGCGCGGCCCGCAGTTCACCGGAACTCCTTTCCAGTTGCAGGTCGACTTCTCTCCCGGAACCGGAGCATGTTCAAAGGAAAACCGAATGTAGTTGGAGACGAAGAGATCGAGATGGCCATCGCGGTTGTAGTCGACGAACGCGCACCCTGCGCCCCATCGCGTCGCGTCCGCGCTCAACAGTCCGGCCTCTTTGGTGACATCCGTAAAGGTGCCATTGCCGTTGTTTTTGTACAGGCGATTCTGGCCGAAGTAGGTGCAAAAGATATCGTCGAAACCGTCGTTGTTGTAGTCGCCGACGCAAACGCCGTTCGCCCAACCGGCAGCCCTCAATCCCGCGTCTTCGGTAACGTCGGTGAATGTGCCGTCGCGATTGTTCTTGTAGAGGCGATTGGTCGCTTCCGGAGGATCTCCTTCGAGCCGCGTGCCCGACAAGAGGAAGATATCCATCCAGCCGTCGTTGTCGTAGTCGATGAAAGCGCACCCGCATCCATTGGCCTCCAGGATGTACTTCTTCGATTCAACTCCGCCGTAAATGACCGGCGCGTGCAGGCCTGCTTCTTGAGCCACGTCGGTAAAGTGCGCGTTGAAAGGTCGGCCCGGACGGCGCCGGCTTCGCCTGCGCTGCAATATTCCGGGTGGCGATGCCCTGTCCTGTCCCAGCAGTTGCTTGGGCAGAAGCACACAGAGAGAGAAGGACGAAAGAACGACGTCGATGATGATCAGTGAGTGCTGTTTGGAGCGCCTTTCATTATGGTTGGTTTGCGAGCGCGAGTAAAGGTTTACACGAATTGTTCCAGCTGCAGCTTAGTTCGACGGTTCCGAGGGTGTCACCACCAGCTTGTAGCGGTTCCGCTCGCCTTCGTGCCGGGTCGCATCCTGGCGCGCCTTGGCCAGTCTCTTCAAAAGATCGGGAATCTCCGACTGGTCCTTCGTTTTTCGAAGCGCCATGACGAGGTGGTACAAGGCGCTTTGATCGGACGGCTTCTTCTCGAGCACCAGCCGGCACTCCTTTGCGGCGAGCGCATTCTGGCCGGAGTCCAGGTAATACTTCGCCAGTACATTGTGAGCCGCGCTCGAGCGAAGGCTGCAAAGCCACCGCCCTCTTTGCGGAGTCAAGACCCCTCTGAAAATCGGCCGATCCCGGATCAGGCGACTTCTGCGAAATGATGGCAGCCTGCAGATACCAGAGAAATGCGTCGCCGGGCTGTTTTGCCAGTTTGGCGCGGACGGTCTCCAGCGCTCGTTCCGGATCCTTCTGGTCCTTTTCCTCGGCGAGCATGCCCTGAGCAGCCGCACTCATGCCCATTTTCGGATCCAAGTGCTCGGCCTTTTCGAAATCGGCCTCTGCGTTCTCGTACTCTGCAAGCTGTACATAGAGAACGCCCCTGGCTAGATACAGGGGCGCGGCATCAGGCTGCAGCTTGATGCCGGCATCGATCATTTCAATGCCAGTCTGAAACGACTGGTGATCCAGCGCGATCTCCGCAAAGTCCGCGTAGAGGGCAATCTGACGCGGGTCCTTGACGATCGCATCGCGCAAAATCTTCACCGCACTGGGTGTGTCTTTTTCCGATTCAAACGCGGCGGCAGCAAGGCGCATCGTACTCACGTCCGGATCCGCGGCCAACAGAGGCTGCAGAGTCGCAATCGCATCCTGAGGTTTCGCCGATGCAAGCTGGACGGCAGCCAAGCCCCGCCGCCATCGGGGATTCTCCGGCGCCGCGTCTACAAGCTGCTGAAAAACCAAGATCGCTTTGTCGGTCTGGTTGAGCTTTAACAGGCACATGCCGTAGCCCTGCAATGCTTCGGGTTGAGAATGCAACAGAGCACCACTCGCGGCATAGTTCTCCACCGCGGTCGCACAGTCGCTCTTCTTCTCAGCCATCACGGCTAACATCGCATGCGAGGTGGTGTCGTCCGGCCGTAGCTTAAGAATGTGCCGGAGCAGCGGAACGGCATCGGCACTCCCGGCCTCGTACTCAATCTGAGCTGCTCCTTCCAGCGCTGGCAGATAGTCGGGCAAAATCGTGGTTGCTTGCTTATACGATGCCAGCGCCGATTTGGAATTGCCCACCCCTGAGTAAGCGAGCCCCTGAAGCACCCACAGTTGCGGATTCCTCGGCGATTTCTCCAGCGCGGGCCTCAGAAGTTCCAAGGCCCTTTGAAAATCGCGGCCCTGCAGTGCAGAAGTGATTGAAGTCAGAGGCTCATTGCTTGTCTGGCCCGAAGCACCGACCTGCAGAGCAAAGAGAAAGACGAAGAAATAGATCTTCCATGCTCGAAAACTCAACTTCATTGCCGGTCGCACATCTCTCCTGTTGCCCTGAACAGGCAAGAACCAATCCACGTTCGTTGAGTAGTCTACCTCCGCCGCGCGTCCCTCATGCGTCAGCGAAGCCATGCAATTCTTCGCTGAGACCGCTTCTCTGCCTGTCGAGTGTTCATCCCAGAGAGAGTTAGACGAATCACGCTGCCGCCTGCAACGAACCCACCGTATAATTGGCGGTTCGTGCACATGCGCGGCTGAAGAGGCACCAAGCCCCGAAGGAAAATTCTTCGCATGGTTCAAATGAACCATGCGGCAGATTCGATGCGCTGGGACCTTGCGGAAGCGAACCTGCAAGAGGAAGTCGCGAAAGATGGATCCAACGGATTCACATCGGCATAACCACCATCCAGCTCGGATCCTCGCGCGCGCGCTGGTTGCCGGGTCGTTGCTGCTCCTCTTTCCCTTCTGCATCGCCTGCAAGCGGGCCCCCCGCACAGTCGCGGTGATCCCCAGAACATGCGGTACAGCACTCTGGGAGCCCGTGCACGCCGGGGCCGCCGAAGTGGCACGGTCGATCGGGCTCAATCTTTACTGGAACGGCCCTATGCGGGACGACGATACGCAGACGCAAATCTCGCTCATCGAAAAATCCGTCGATCGCGGCGTAGCGGGAGTGATCGTCTCGCCGATCCAGACCCTGCCTCTGCGAACTCCCATCCGCAAGGTCCTTGATCAAGGCGTTCCAGTGGTCGTGATCGATACCGAACTCGGCATTCCCTCAGGACCGAAGCTCAGTTATGTTCTGAACGATGAGCGGATTGGAGGGCAAATTGCCGCCCGCCGGATGGGATTGATCCTGCAAGGCAAGGGCAAAATCGCCCTCGTGGGAATCCGGCCCGAGCTCAAAAGCAATACGCTGCGGGAGCGCAGCTTTGAATCGACGCTCGGCAGCGAATTCCCTGGCATCCATGTGGTCGCTCGTAGACTTGGCTTGTCCAGCGTCCCGCAGGAACAGCACAGCGCCGAAGGTCTCTTGACCGGAAGCCAATCGCTTGATGCCATTGTGGCGCTTTCCCTCGCCGCGACCCGTGGTACTTACTACGCGCTGGCCGAGTTTGCCAAAGTTGGAACGATCAAGCTGGTTGGATTTGACCAGGACCTGCTTCCTCCCATCCGCGACGGCGGCATCGACTCTGTCGTTGTGCAGAACACCTACGAGATCGGTCGTGTCGCAATGAGCCTCATGGATCGAGAGATCAAAGGCGGCTCAGGCTCAGAAGCCAGCGTTAAGCCAGTGCTGCTGACGCGCGACAACCTGGATTCGGCCGAGATTCGCCAAATCGAAAATATGTCGTGGTGGCCGTCGCCATGATTCCTCAGCTCAAAAGACGCACCGGGATAACGGCACTACTTGCTGTGGCAATTTTGGCTGTACTCGTGATCGCGGCCATTGCCTACCAGGCCCTCGTCCGCAAGGAACAGATTCAACATGCAATCATTTCGCTGGACAAGCAGGATAGCTGGCAGGCATTCGGCGGAACGTGGCGCTTCGCCGATGGCGTCATGACCAACAACTCCGACGAGCGCGGAGCCAAGTTGATGACAGGCCCCGCCAGCTGGTCCAACTACTCCGTCGAAGCAGATGTGCTCCTGCTCGGACAGTACGGAGACGCCGGCCTCATTATTCGCGGCAGTGACGAAGAGACTGGAGTCGATGCCTACCACGGCTATATGGCCGGTCTGCGCGACCTCGACAACACGCTCATGATGGGGCGGGCCGACTACGGATGGAGAGAATACGCCGCAAAGACCATAGCGCCCCGCGTGTTTGCCGAGCAGTGGTACCACGTTAAGTTCCTTGCTTTCGATTGCGATTTCGCGGCCAGCGCCACCTCGCAGAAAGGTGAAACAGCCACCATCGCGATTCGAGATCCCGGATGCATTAAAGCCGGGCGATTCGGCCTAAAGTCGTACAACACCGGAGCGCAGTGGAGGAACGTCGAGATCCGGCCGGCAACGCAAAGCGACCTGGAGGCCATGATCGGCAGTCAGCAGCCTCAATTGGCAGTGCCCACCCGCCTCCCCTCTGGTATGGAAGCGGCTCCCTACGACCGATTCCTCGAGCCCATTGAACGCGATCTTCGTGCCCATCGTTCCGCCGTGAATACCGAGGCCATCAACAGCCTTCGCCTGCTGTCTCCCGAGGTGCCAAGTTCCGTCACGGTGCAGGGTGTCGTCACCCTCACGTCGCCCATGCTCTACATTCAGGACTCGACCGGCGGACTTGCGATCGCCGGCAGCGGCCCACATGCCCCGCTGCAAATCGGCGATGAGATCGAAGCCAGCGGCGACGCCGATCTGCATGATTTCAGCTCAGAGCTTCGCAATGCCGATATTCACGTCCTCTGGTCCCACACGCCGGTCTCCCCGGTTGCGGTAGCGGCATCGCAGGCCGCGACCGGATCATTCGATGCACAGTATGTCGAGGTGCAGGGCAAACTTGTAGAGAAACACGACGCCGGCCAAGGAACGGAGATTTTGACCCTGGAAGACGAGAGCCAGTCGTTCGTCGCCCTGGTCACCGGGCTGGGACGCTCGCCGCACCTCGAAGCGCTGAAGGAAAAAAGCAAGCTGCGGCTGCGCGGCATCTGCGTTACCGATTCCAGGTATACACATGACCTGACTGCGTTCGCGCTGCTGCTTCCGTCTGCCGGCGATATCGAAGTTCTCGAAGGTCCGCCATGGTGGGGCCCCGAGCACATCCTTGAACTGGCAGGCGCTGCCCTGCTGCTGGCCTTGGCCGGCATGACAGGCTTCGTCTTTGTCGAGCGCTGGCGCATGCAGTCCGTTCTGGATGAACGGCAGCGACTGGCACATGAAATGCACGATACCCTCGCTCAGAGCTTTGCCGGACTCGGTTTTCAGCTTCAGGCAATCCACGACGATGTGAACGACGGAATCGACATCATGCCCCAGCTCGAACAGGCGCAGGAAATGGTTCGTAACAGTCACGAAGAGGCCCGGCGCAGCATCTCCGCCTTGCGCCCGGAACTCCTGGAGTCGGTGGGCCTGCTATCGACGCTTGAGACCTGCGCCCGCCGCCTGGTATCGCGGAACACCTCTGTTGATATCAAGACCGTAAGCGAGGGCAGCGCGCAGAGCCTTCCGCTTGGCGTCTCCGACACACTGTTGCGCATCGGCTACGAGGCCATCGCCAACGCGATCCGCCATGCGCATTGTTCACAGCTGACCATCTCTCTCTTGTATGAAAAGTCAACCGTCGAATTGATCGTGGAAGATGATGGTGTGGGATTCGTCGTTTCCAGCGATTCGGCCGGCTTTGGCATCCGCGGAATGCACAAGCGCGCAGACAGTATTTCGGCTGAGTTCAGAATCGATAGCGCCCCCCGCAAAGGAACATGTGTTCACGTGCGGGCGCCAATACCGCCGTCCTTCGCTCGTGCGGTCGCGCGACGATGGCTCGTTCAGCTACAAATGAGGAAAGTTCAAAATGAACACGCCGGAATCTAAGCCGCCTGTGCGGATACTTATCGTCGACGACCATCCGGTTGTCCGCGCAGGGCTGGCTTCTCTCCTTCGTCGACAAGCCGGACTGAAGCTTGTCGGGGCGGCCCACTCCGGCGAAGAGGCCATGTCCATCCTCGCGCGCTGCTCTGTTGATCTCATGCTGCTCGACCTGCGGATGCCGAGTATCAACGGAATCGATTTGCTCAATCTGTTGCAGGCGCGCAACAACCAACCCAAGGCGATCATCCTGTCCAGTTACGAGTACGAGGATGAAATTTACCGGGCCGTCAAGGCCGGGGCTCGAGGCTATCTCTCCAAGAATGCGCCGCGCGAAGAGATCATCGCCGCAATCGAAGAGGTGATCGGCGGAGGCACCTACTTTCCTGAGCGAATGCACGAATGGATTCAGGAGCGGGACGCGCGCTCAAGCCTGAGCGCGCGCGAAATTGAGATTCTGGAGATGGTCTCCAGAGGACTTACAAACAAAGAGATTGCCAGCGCTCTCGCGATCAGCCACTACACCGTGCGAAATCACATCAACCACATCACCGCCAAGCTTCAGGTCTCAGACCGGACCGAGGCCGCGACCATGGCCATGCGCCAGGGCATCATTGACGCCGGCTAGGCCGAAATGGAAAACCCGCTCAACCGGTTTCCGATGGTACAGCTGCACTATTGCACGACACTATCGAGAAGACTTAGGGTTCCGTAGCCAGAACTTAAAGTGCCCTGCTGGACGACTGGTTCGGCGAACAAACATAATAGTTGTTGGCTGCAGTCACGCTTTCCGGTAAACGCTTTCCTTCAAATCTTACGGTTTCAAGGAAACGGTGCAGTTTAAGGAGTGGATATCACCTATGGGCAGAAAATCGTACACCTCGATCGAGGCTGAGCGGCCAGAAACTCGAGAGTCGGCAAGTGGGTTGAGCCGCCGGGATTTCATGAGCGCGCTAGGAAGCGCCGCCGCACTAACAGCACTGGCAGGAAGAGCGGTGTCTGCCCAGACACCCCAGGGCCCTTTGAATATCGCCCGGGTTGCGGTTCCGACCAGCGAAACCATGCGCAGCGAGAACAAAATATCCGCGTTGAATGACGGCGTGACACCCGAAAATTCGCTGGATCGCACGCATTCACTTTATGCACTGCGGTCCCCATCGCCTGAGAATCGCGCCGATTGGGTGCAGTATGAATGGAGCGAACCGGTCAAGGTCGAAAAGGTGGAGGTCTATTGGGCGGTGGATCGCCCCCGCCCGGCAGCAATCCCGGGCAGCGCATGGCAGCAAATCAAGGCCCCCGAAAGCTATCGGATCCTCTACTGGAACGGCAACGACTTTGTTCCCGTCGAGCAGCCCCAGGGACTGGGAGTAGCACCCGACACTTTTAACACCACAACCTTCGCGCCTATATCCACGAGCAAGCTGCGGCTCGAGGTCATTCCTCAAGAAAATCAACCTGCCGGAATCCTCGAGTGGCGTGTCTTCAACTACGGCCCGGCTCCGGACCTTCCTCCCGTCGTGGATGCCGGCGTCGACCGCTCCGTGGTCAGCGATGGGCGTACTTATCTCTCCGGGAAAGCAACCTGGCTGCGCGATGCCTCCGACAACGGCGTGCGATGGAGGAAGGCCTCCGGCCCCGGCGATGTGTCGTTCGCTGCCGCCAATTCGCTAGCAACGACTGCGACCTTCTCCGCTCCAGGAGAGTATGTTCTCGCTCTGCAAGCGTCAGGCAAACAAGGCCCCCCTCCTTCCATCAACGTGCACGTCGAACCGGCGCCGCCTGCCGATCGCCTCGATGTCGTCTACACGCGTCGCTACTCCATCGACAGCCCGCTCTGGAACCAGCGTGCGAAAACCCTGATCGTCGATTGGATTCCTCACTGCATCGCTATGTGTGAGCGCACGGATATCGCGCCCATGCGAGGAGACGGCGGAATCGACAACTTCATCGAAGCCGGCAAGGCAAACCGCGGGGAGCCGCACGGCCGCCACAAGGGCTACGTGTTCTCCAACGCCTGGGTCCATCAGACTGTCGAGTCGATGTGCATCGCCCTGATGGTCGACGCGCAAGGAGATCCGGAAATCCTCAAAGCGCAGGACATGATGCATGCGACCCTCGATCGCTGGATTCCGATCATCCTCGCCGCGCAGATGCCGGATGGCTATCTGCAAACCGCATACATTCTGGCCGATCGCAAGGACTGGCCCGAACGCTGGTCGCCCGATCACCGCGGCAACCACGAGGGCTATGTCTCCGGCTATTTCATCGAGTCCGCGATCAATCACTACACCCTCACCGACGGCAAAGACCTTCGCCTCTACAACGCCGCCAAAAAACTTGCGGACTGCTGGGTCGCCAATATCGGCCCCGGCAAGAAGGAATGGTTCGACGGCCACCAGGAGATGGAGCAGGCCCTGGTGCGCTTCGGACGCTTCGTCAATGACCAGGAAGGCAATCATCGCGGGGACGCCTATATCGCGCTCGCGAAATTTCTCCTCGATTCGCGGCGCGGCGGATCGGAGTACGACCAGAGCCATCTTCCTCCAGGCCAGCAATATGAAGCCGTCGGCCACGCTGTCCGCGCGATGTACTTCTATTCGGGCATGGCCGATATCGCCGCCGAAACCCAGGACCGCGATTACCAGAGCGCAGTCATCTCGCTTTGGGACAACATGGTCAACAAGAAGTACTACGTGACCGGCGGCATCGGCAGCGGCGAAACCTCGGAAGGCTTCGGGCCCAACTACTCGCTGCGCAACGAAGCCTATTGCGAAACGTGTTCAAGCTGCGGCGTCGTCTTCTTCCAATACAAGCTCAATCTCGCCTATCATGACGCCAAGTATGCCGACCTCTACGAGCAAACGATGTACAACGCTCTGCTGGGTGGAGTCGCTCTGGACGGCCAGAGCTTCTGCTACACCAACCCCCTCGTCAACACCGAACGCGCCAAGTGGCACACCTGCCCCTGCTGCGTGGGCAACGTGTCGCGCACTCTGCTCATGGTGCCAACCTGGACCTACGTGAAGAGCAAGGATGGGCTCTACGTCAACATGTTCGTCGGCAGCCGCATTCAGGTCGGTAAGGTTGCCGGCACCAACGTTGAAGTGGTGCAGAAGACCGAATATCCATGGCACGGCTCTGTCTCCATCACTGTGAACCCCGAGGAGACGAAAACGTTCTCCGTTTACGTGCGCATTCCTGACCGCACCACCAGCAAGCTCTACAAAGATTCGCCGGCTGTGCGCGGCGTGAAGCGCTTCGCGGTCAATGGGCAGGTACAGACGCCGGAGATCGAAAAAGGCTACGCAGTTGTGACGCGAGAGTGGAGGCGCGGCGACCGCATCGAGCTTGAATTGCCCATGGAGCCGCAGCAGATACGCGCAGATCAGCGCATCGCGGCCGACGTCGATCGGGTGGCTCTGCAATATGGGCCTCTTGTCTACAACGTCGAGGCGGCCGACAACCGGAACATCGATCGCAGGCTGGGTGACGCCCCCCTGAAGACAGAATGGAGGCCGGATCTCCTGGGCGGAGTCGTGGTAATCACCGGCCAATGGCAGGATGGTTCTCCAATGGTTGCAATCCCGAACTTCGCACGCATGAACCGCGTTGGACCGCCGCCGGAATATCCGAGCGATCGCGATCCGGAACGCTGGAAGCGGCCTAAACCGCCGGTCGATTCGAAGGTTTGGATCTAGCAAAAACCGCATGGGGCGAGTCGATGTCCCCTGCGCGACAGCTGGCGACTCCCATGTAGGTGTTCGTGGAAATGGCACTCAAGGCGAGCAGAAGCGATCAGCCATCTCGGCCCAGCGTTCATGACGTCGCTCAGCACGCGGGCGTTTCGAACTCGACTGTCCTGCGCACCATGAAGGGTGTGCCTTCCGTGCGCAAAAACACCGCCGACCGCGTTTGGGAATCCCTCGAAGAGCTCGGTTTCATCCGCCACTCCGGCCCCGGAACCATCGCGAAGAATCGTCTGCTCGGTCTCGTGATCGCTCCACTCTCCGAGCCGCACTCTGCCGAGTTGATTGCACGGTTCCACGAAAGCGCCGCCTTGCTTGGCTACGATGTGCTGACCTGTTCGATCGGCGTCAACGGTCAACAGGCCGCGGCGCAGGTGCAGACCTTGCTTGACCGCAAAGTCGAAGGCATCGCGGCGCTCATTCTCAATCCCGATTCGCCCCTGGCCGAAGCTCTTTCTCTCGTCGATATCCCGGTAATCTACTGCGATTCGAATCGAGCTGTTCGCAATGGCGCAGCCTTGTCGATCGATTATGCGCGCGGCGTTCGAGAAGCTGTCCAACATTTGGCGCTGCTGGGCCATCGCGAGATCGCATTCATCGGCGCTGCATCGAAGCACCTTGCGACAAAACGAAAATCGGAAGCCTTTCTTCTGGCGCTCAAAGAGATTGGTTGCATGCCCAACAACGACTGGCTCATTGAAGCGGATTCGTCGTTCACCAGCGGAATCGCGGGCATGGAACAGCTGCTCACATTCAGCCCGCTGCCCACAGCCGTACTATGCTCATGCGACGCAGTGGCCCTGGGCGCTTTGTGGGCCTTGCGGCACGCCGGCATCTCCGTGCCGGATGGAATCTCGCTGATCTGCCTGGATGAGTGCCAGTTTGCCGAGTGGATGGCCCCCACGGTTACTACTGTCCAGATCTCCATCCCCGACTTTGCGAGGACAGCACTTGCAACGCTTCAGAACCTGATCGACAACCCTGTGTCGAATGCCGGCTACAGCGCGCTGAAAGTACCGACGTCGCTCGTGATGCGTGGTTCAACCAGCTATCCTCCTGGTCGTGCGCTGCCCACGTCGAATCAAGCCGGCCCGGTGTTTGAGCAACCATCAGCCCTGTGAGCGCAATGACATCGATACCAACACGCAGATCCGTGCTCGGCGGCATTGGAGCCGGCGTAGCGAAGTTATTGCTGCATAGGCAACTCAACGCGGCGAGTTTGCTGCCTGTGCCAGCGGACAAACCTGGCACGCTCGATTTCAGCCTGACGGCAATCACACCGCGCGTGATACGCATCAGCATCGCACCCGCCGTGGCCAAGCCGCCCTCCCGCGAACTGGGTGTTATCGACAATCCTCACGAAATCTCCCTCGCGGGCGGCCGTTTCACGGATTCGGTGCGATGGGGAAAGCACGGAATTCGTGTTGAACACGAGCCGCTCCGCATCACTCTGACCGACGCCGCACAGCAAGTCAGGCAACAGATTCAATTCGACACCGACAGCACGGCGGTGCGCTTTCGCCTCGGCAGTCGTCCAGTCTTCGGCCTCGGCGAAGGCTTGATGGGCCTCGATCGGCGAGGGACAAAAGACACAATGCATAATGGACAGAGTTCAGCCGATCTGCGGATCGCCGGTTCACGCGTGCCCATTCCATGGGTGCTCAGTCCCGAAGGCTGGGGCGTCTTTGTCGGTCAGCCGATGGGGACCTTTGATCTGACTGGCGAAATTGGCGTCGTGCGTTCTCCCGTCGCAACCTCCACGCGCAATGTATACGTGGTTCTCGGCGATACTCCCGCGGAAGTGTTGCAGGGATATGCCGAATTGACCGGCTATCCGCACCTGCCGCCTCTCTGGTCGCTGGGATACATGCAATCGCATCGCACATTAGCCAGCCGCGATGAGGTGCTGGGAATTGCGCGAACGTTCCGGGAGAAGAAGCTGCCGTGCGACACGCTGATCTATCTCGGGACCGGCTTTTGCCCATCGGGATGGAATACCGGGCACGGATCGTTCGCATTCAATGCCGACGTTTTTCCTGATCCCGCCGAGATGATCCGTCAGCTCCATGCAGAGCACTTCAAAGTTGCGTTGCATGTTGTGCCACCCTACGATTTCCACGGCAAGATCACAGACACAGGCTCCGCTGCCCAGACTCCTGGCGATGCATCTCCCTATTGGGCCGAGCACATGCCGATTGAAAAGATCGGCGTGGACGGATGGTGGCCCGACGAAGGGGACCTGCTTCCGGAAGAACAGCGGCTTGACCGCAACGCAATGTACTGCGATGGACAGAGACAGGCGCATCCTGATCGCCGACCATTCGCATTGCATCGCAACGGCTACGCTGGTCTGCAGCGCTACGGATGGCTATGGTCGGGCGACATCGACTCGACCTGGAAGACGCTTGCCGCCCAAGTCGCCATCGGAATCAACATGGGGCTCTGCGGAATTCCTTACTGGGGTACGGACACCGCAGGGTTCATTCCGACCCGCGAGTTCACGGCGGAGCTCTACGTGCGATGGTTCCAATTCAGTGCGTTTTGCCCTCTCTTCCGATCTCATGGCGTCGCGTGGAAGATGCGCTTGCCGTGGGCGTGGGGCCAGGATGCGCTCGGTCCGCTGGAAGGTGCGGCATCGTTAGCCAACTGGCCCGCGCCGCAGGATCTGCACAATCCACAAATCGAAATCATCTGCCGCAACTTCCTGAATCTTCGCTATCGGCTCCTTCCCTATCTCTATTCGTCAGTCGATCAAACACACCGCAGCGGACTCCCGCTGATGCGGGCTCTTTGGATTGCTTATCCGCAGGATGCAAAAGCTCTGTCGATCGTGGA
This sequence comes from uncultured Acidimicrobiaceae bacterium, assembly GCA_963850185.1. Classification (GTDB taxonomy): domain Bacteria; phylum Actinomycetota; class Acidimicrobiia; order Acidimicrobiales; family RAAP-2; genus Bog-473. The sequence goes on along the minus strand of CAWKKE010000012.1, from coordinate 131,171 downwards.
TCAGTATCTCTTCGGAGATCAACTGCTGGTCTCCCCTGTGATCGAGCCCGACGCCAGGCAGCGGAAGACCTATCTCCCGGCAGGAACTTGGTGGGATTTCTGGACCAACCAGCGAGTCAACGGCGGCGACGAGGTCACGCGCAAGGTTGATCTCGCAACAATTTCTTTATATGTGCGTGCCGGCGCGATTCTTCCCATCGGCCCAGTTCGTCAGCAAACAGCCGAACCAAGCGACGAGCCGCTCACACTGCAGGTCTATCCTGGCGCAAATGGACAGTTCGCCTTGTATGAGGACGATGGAACAAGCTTTCGTTACGAACGGGGTGATTTCATCCGACTTGACTGCACATGGGAAGATGCGTCGCGCACACTCAGGGTTACGGCAGCAGATGGATCCAAGCTCCCAGCTGGAAAGAGGATGAAGGTCCAGGCAATGGACAACGGAACCATCCAGCTTGTGACGCTAACCGATCGCGGATTGGCGATCCAACTGTGAGCGGCCCTAATGCTAATTCTACGCCGCCCCATTAGCAGCGAGACGTGTGAAAGGGCCCCCAGTCGGCGGAACGGGCTGGCACTATTCCAGCGTCAGATCCAGAACCTGAATCGAGTACCTCGGTACAACGTGATCGAACGCATTCGCCGCATTGCCGATCGTGCTGGCCACGGGAATAATCCGGGTCGGTTCCGCGATCGAGTTGGTCTCTTGCGTTGTGTTGCCGCTCAGGGTCGTCACCGTCGCTTTGCCTCCCACGTGGACCGCTCCGCTTAGATGGATGGCCACTCGCTGAGGGATCGAGGAGGCGTTCACCAATTTCACGTAGAGACGGTGCGTCTTCGAATCGTAGGTCGCCGATCCAAACAGGCGCGGGTTCGAAGTGTCCAGCGTCGATCGCAAGATGGTGTCGCCTAAGTGGGTGCCGAACATTACCTGCGCATAGTAGCTGGGAGATCCATAGCTGTGGAGAGCGTCGTAGCCGATCAGGTCGCTTGGCCACTGCATGCCGCCGGGGTTGACGTTCACAAACAACGGCGCATACGAGGCCATCACCACGATGTCGCTGTTTCGTTCCAGGCCCGTCATCCAGGCGGCATCGGCAAGCGCTGCGCCCAGATTCGTCGTCGGCGAGCCCTCGCGTGTAGCCCATTCACCGACCAGAATCTTTGGCCCGTTGCGATCATACGAGTCGTAATGGTGCGCATCCTGGTAGAACTGCTGCGCCGTCCGATAGAAGTGCGTGTGCAACGCGTGGTCGTTGTCGTCGAGAATGTCGGGACGAACGCTCTCGACCGGTGCCGTGGCAACCAGTTGCAGTTCGGGATGAACCTTCTTGATTGCTTGATAGTATTGCGCGAAGCGCGCATCGTAGGTGCCGGAGTTATCGTGGTACTCTTCGTTGCCGACCTCGACGAACTTCAGTGGAAACGGTGCCGGGTGACCATCCTTGGCTCGCTCCGACCCCCAGCGTGTCGAAACATCTCCGCTCACATACTCAATCTCGTCAAGCGCATCTTGAATGTAGGGTTCGAGATCCTTGCCTGGCGCGACATGTTCCTGCTGCAATGAGAACCCGGAGTAGACCGCAAGCAAAGGCTCCATATCCAGGTCTTCGCACCACTCCAGAAACTCGAGCAAGCCGATGCCGTCCGAGGACCGGTAGGTCCATGGCGTGGGATGAGTCGGACGGTCGACAGTCGGGCCGACCGTCTTCTTCCATTCATAGCGCTCACTGATATGGTCGCCCTCAACATAGTTGCCGCCGGGGAAGCGCAGGAATTTCGGGTGCAGCGCAACCAGTTTCTCCATCAAATCGACACGCTTACCGTTCGGCTCGTCCTTATAAGTCGGCGGGAAAAGCGAGAGCAGCGAGAACCACGCGGTTCCGGGATGCTCCACAAGAAATTCCAGGTGATTGTCGGCAGTGACAGCGATAGCACTGGTCTTCAAGGTGAATTCGTAGCGCTGCCAGAAGACAGCCAACGAGGGCACGGTTGTGGAAGCCGCGACCGCGCCGGTCTTGTCGTTGACGAGGCGAATTGTGACGCCGCCAATTCCTGGGTCCTCTGTTTTGGCATAGAAGGAACCGCGGTACTGGGTGGAGGGCCGCACAGCCATTCCCCAGAAGCCGGTGTTATAGAAACCCGCGGCGGACTTCGCGTCCGCCGCTTTGACCACGAGCCTCATGCTGTGCGGAATTCCTGCGCTGGGGCCATCCGTTTTGTCGATCTCGATCGAAGCCTGTGAGATTCCGTTCTGGATGAGGGTCCAGTTTTCAAGGCTCAGCCCGCGGTTGGTTTGGAAGGTCCGATTGCTGACCAACTCCGCATAGAGACCGCCATCGTAGGAGTGATTGATCTCCTCGGTCATGATCCCGTAGAGGGTTGGGCTCACCTTCCCGGTCGGCTTCGAGGCATCGATGGTGAGGGTGGTCGTACTTTGCGCGACGGACAAAAGAGACGTGCTGAAAAATAGGAGTGAAGCAAAACACAAATAGCGCATGGCTAGAGATCCTGTCTCGATTGCGGCCCCTAAACGCAGGCCGTGGAATGGTAGGAGTAAGTGCGGCTACACCTTTGCTGGCCGTGGCTTCTTCAGTACGACCGGTCGTTGCAACCCTGAAATGCGCTTGTAGAGCAACTGCTGGTGTTGATGTTCTTGTTCCTTCGTCAACAAGGCAGTCGCGTCGGCCAGATGTTCTGCCATGAGCCGGGCCGCCCGCTCACCATCGCGACGTTCGATCGCCTGCATGATGGGTTTGTGAAAGGAGAGGGTGTGTTCGAGATCGACCAGCTGCGACGTCACCAGGATCATCTTCGCCATTGCGCGATGAATACTGTGAAAGACGCTGGCAGCCGGTCCATTCTTCGAAGCCTGAAAGATGGCCCGGTGGAACAACAAATCCGAAGAGACCAGCTTGAGATTGTCCTTTCCGCTGGCTTCGAAATCCCGAATCGATTGACGAAGTAGAGCAATGTCCTCGGAGGTCGCGCGCTCCGCCGCCAGGCGCGCCAGACCCGGCTCGATCAACTGCCGGAGTTCGGTCAGCTCCCCGACCGATGTGTCATCCAGAAGGAAGAGAAACTCCATTGGAACGGAGAGTACGGCGGAGGTGTCAGTGTTGAGATAGCTGCCGTTTCCCACCTTCTGAGTGATGATTCCCATTACCTCGAGAACTTTCAGAGCCTGTCGGAGGGAGGACCGTGCGACATTGAAATGAGCGGCCAGCTCGCGCTCGGGAGGGAGCCGGCTGCCTTGCCTGAGCAACCCCTCGCGCAGCATCTCCTGGAATCGCATGACGAGAAGAGTGGTCACATCTTCCTTGCCGCGAGCCTCGAGGTCGCCCCCGGATTTGTTGGACCGTTTCGCCCCGTTCTTCATTGAAGGCATCATCGCGGACAGGAGGGGAAAGAGTCAATGATCCTAATAGAAATAGCGTCTTTCAGAGTTTCCGGCTCGAAAACCCTCGCATTCGACTGGTCCCAAACCTCTTGACAGTCCATGCAAATTGGTCGTACCTTTGTCGAGTTTTTAAGTGCCCGTTCCCCAAACTGGGCAAACTTCTCGGAGGCCGGCGAATGTCACTCGTCATGACAGTGCGCAATCGAGTCGCAAATCTAGCTGTGGTCGTCTTTCTATGCATCCAGGCTCTCGCAAGCTGGGCTCAGGTTGAACAGGGTCGCTTCGTGGGAAGAATTACCGACCCCTCCGGAGCCGCGATTCCAGGAGCTCAAGTGGTTGCACGCAATGTAGAGACCAACATCCTCTACAAGGCCGTTTCCGGCGGAACCGGGGACTATGTGATCACGCCCGTTCCCCCAGGCAACTACGTCGTGACTGTAAATGCGAGCGGGTTCGAGCAGGCTGAAACGAAGCAGATCGAACTCCAGGTCGGACAGATTGCGCGCGAGGATGTTCCTCTCGCCATTGGTACGTCCACCACCGTGGTGAATGTCAACACGGCTGCACCCCTCCTGTCGACCGATACGCCGACGATGAACGAAGTCATCACCAATCGCCAGGTTCTGGATCTGCCGCTGAATGGACGTGGCTACTATCAACTGGCAGAAGTGACACCGGGCACGGCTCTGCTGGCGCCCACCGGCAACTCGCTGGCGGTTCGTCCGGAGATCGTAAATGGCAATGTCATCAGCGGCATTCGCGGACGGGCCACGTCGTTCCTCATGGACGGCGTCGATGTGAGCGAACAGCACCAGGGCGGCACTTTCATCCAGACCTCGATCGATGCGCTCCAGGAATTCTCGGTCGTACAGAGTCCATACTCTTCCGAATACAACCGGGGCGGAGCGTTTTTCAATGCCACCATCAAAGCCGGCACCAACCGCTATCACGGGGGCATATTCGACTTCCTGCGCAACAACGCCATGGATGCGCGCAACTATTTCGCGCTCCAACGTCAGATTCTAAAGCGAAATCAGTTCGGCGCCGACTTCGGCGGCCCTTTGAGCATTCCACACCTCTATAACGGAAGGGATCGGACCTTTTTCTTCTTCAGCTATCAGGGCCAGCGGCTCAACGAGGGCCTTGTCTTCAACGGGAGCGTGCCTTCGGACGCACAACGCGGCGGAAACTTCGGATCGAAAGCCATCTATGACCCGTTGAGCAGTGTGACAAACGGAAACGTGACCCAGCGTACGGAGTTTCCGAATAATACGATTCCAGCCAATCGCATTTCTTCCCAGGCCGCCGCAATTCTGAACTACTATCCGCACCAGAACACCACAAGCGGAACGTTCAGCGGAGTTCCTCCACAGACCATCAATTTCGATCAGTATATTGTTCGCTTCGATGACCAGTTGACGCCAAACAATCGCCTCTTTGCGCACTGGGTCTACATGACGCAGCACGAAGTGGATCCAAACTTTTCGCCCGCGCTCGGAAAGGCGAACCTGACTTCGGTTGGCCAGGACATTGCAGTGGGACTGACGACGAATCTTGGCGCGACCATGATCAATGAGGTGCGCGCCCACTACCTCCCCAGTCACGTTCGCTTGCAAGCCTTCCTGCAGGGGCAGGATTTCAACACGCAATTTGGCGTAGGAGGATTCTCCGATCTGCTGCGTAACGGATCGGGTTCTTTCCCTGACTATTCGTGGAGCGGCTATAACTCGCTGCAAGGCTCGGCGTTCGACCAACGTCCGAAGTCGCAGGACCGCAAGGCCGTCGAGATTTCTGACAATTTCACAAAGCTCTATGGCCGCCAATCGATCAAGGCCGGCGTCCTGGTTCGTTACTATCAGTGGCTCGGTTTCGACAGCGAACAGTACTCGGGCCTCTTCAGCTTCAACGGCAACGAGACCGCGCAAGTCACCGTGACGCAGAATCCGGGCGGCACAGGCACCACAACAGCCACGGGAGGCGATGCCTTCGCGGACTTTCTGCTTGGGTATCCATCGTCGGTACAGCGTGCCTACGCGGCCCAGAACTTCGGCGGGCAGGGATGGTCACGACAGTTCTACGTGCAAGATGATTTCCGTGTCAGCGATAAGCTCACTCTCAATGCCGGATTGCGCTATGAATACACGCCATGGCTGCATGGCTACCTGGGCCAGGTGGGTACCTTCGATCCGACGCAAGCGAAACCGATCATCGACAGCGGGAGTGGCTCAACTCCCAACCTGGCGGCCCAGAGCGCAGCTCCAGCCGCATATCGCTTCTTCGGACAGTACATTCAAACCAGCAGCGAGGCTGGCCTGCCTTCACAAATTACCTACACGGATGCACGACAATTCGCACCGCGAGTGGGCATTGCGTATTCCGCGGATCGCAGGACCGTCGTGCGCGCTGGCCTGGGTGTGTTCTATGAACCGGAGAATACTGACGGACGGCTCAACCTGAACATGCTGCCATTCCGGCTGAACGAGACGCAGAATCAGACGCAGAACACGGCTCCCACGCGGGCGTTGTCCAACTACTTTCTGGGGGCGCCGCTTGGTTCAGCACAGGCGAACCCTTCACTGGTTCCGAGCAAAGTGCGCATGTCCATGGGAAGAAACGCACACTTCAGCCTCGACGTGCAACGCCAGTTCTCCGATCACGATGTGCTCGACGTGGGTTATGTCGGCAATCGCAGCTTGCATCTGAATTCGACCAACGACTTCAACGATCCGACCCCAGGCCCGGGAACGGTGCAGACGCGGCGGCCTTACCAGCCGTGGTCGACGATCACCTTCGACACGCAGGATCAGTCGAGTAACTACAACGCGCTGCAAGCCAAGTTCGAGCATCGCTTCAGCCATGGTTTCAATCTCCTCACGTCGTACTCCTATGCGAGGTGGCTGCAGTACAACCAATCTCCGGCATTGGGAGGCAACGTCGGCTACGAGTATGCGCTCTCGCCCTACGACATTCCGCACAACCTGGCCCTGAGTGGGATCTATCAGCTTCCCTTCGGTCATGATCGTCTGTTCTTGAATCATTCCAACCGGATCAGCGACGGCGTGCTGGGCGGATGGCAACTGCAGGCCATCATCGATCTTCGCAGCGGAATACCGTACACCCCGGTGGTTTCGGGAGACCGCGCGAACACCGGCGTTGGATCGCAACGGCCAAACCTCAATCCGGCGGGTTGCGGCAGCGGCTTCCAACGGTCCCTCAATACATGGTTCAACAAGGCATGCTACGTGGATGGCCCCGTCTACACCTACGGACAAATCCGCGCCGATACGCTCCGGTCCGACGTATATCGACAGTACGACACGTCGATCTTCAAGAATTTCTCGATGCCAGGTGAAAGCACCCTTTCACTGCGCGCAGAGTTCTTCAACCTCTCCAATACCACGACGTTTGCCGCGCCGAACGTCACAGTCGATGTCGCCACCGGCGGCAAGGTAACCGCTACGTCGAACGCCCCACGCGAAATTCAGGTAGCGTTGAAGTATAACTTCTAAAATGCGACGTGGCGGGGGTCGAGCGGCGCCATACGCCTTCGATCTCCGCCAGCGCTGATCTCCGGAGTAGATGAGTGGAAATTCTACGCAGTGTCACCACGCGGGTGCTTCTAGCGGCCTGCTGTTCAGCGACGGGCGCGATGTTTGGCCAAGGTGTCATTCCGTCTTTGCCGGCGCCGCCGGATCAGCCTGCAGTGACGGTAAGTGTCGACCTCACGCATGTCACCGCTCCGTTTCGGCCCATCTATAGCTGGTTCGGATATGACGAAGCGAACTACTCGACAACCGACCTTGGCCGCTTGCTTATGGGCGAATTGCATGACCTGAGCCCAGTCCCCGTGCACATTCGCGCGCATCATCTGCTTACTTCGGGCAACGGCCAGCCCGAGTTGAAGTTCAGCTCGACCAATGTCTACACAGAGGATGCAAACGGGAAGCCGGTTTACGATTTCAAACTGCTCGATGGCATCTTCGACGCGTACAAAGCGGCCGGAGTGCAGCCGATGGTCGAGTTCGGTTTTATGCCGAAAGATCTGGCCGCCGAACTTCCGGACCGTCACGAATATCAGGTGCATTATCCGCACAGCACGATTAGCGGAGCCTCGAATAATCCGCCCAAGGACTACAAGAAGTGGGGCGATCTAATCCGCACGGTGACCGCTCATCTCGTGGAGCGGTACGGCAAAGACGCGGTGCAGCAGTGGTATTTCGAGGTTTGGAACGAGCCGGACATCGACTACTGGCATGCGTCGCGCGACGACTATATCCGCCTCTACGACTACACGGTTGCCGGCGTCCGTGCAGCGTTGCCTACGGCACATGTGGGCGGCCCGGCGACAACCGGGCCATCAAGCGAGCATGCCCGCGACTATCTGAAAGCATTTCTGGATCACGTCAGCACTGGCAAAAGCGCCGCCACGGGTGGCAAAGTGCAGCTGGATTTCATCTCGTTTCACGTGAAGGGCCGGCCAACGATCGCGAACGGCCACGTGACCATGGGCATCAACCATGAGCTCTCCGATGCTGACCACGGATTCGCCCTGATTGCACAGTATCCCGGGTTCCGTAAGTTGCCGATCATTCTGAGCGAGGCGGACCCAGAAGGTTGCGCCGCCTGTTCTTCGCGAGTGAATCCGGCCAACAACTACCGCAATGGAACACTCTATCCTTCTTACACCGCGGCTGCCTTCAAAGGCCTGCTCGATCTCGCGCAGCAACACGACGTCAACCTGATCTCGATGTTGAGCTGGTCGTTCGAGTTCGAAGGCAAGGACTATTTCGAGGGCTTCCGTTCCCTGGCGACCAACGGCATCGATAAGCCAATTCTGAATCTCTTCCGCATGCTCGGTGAGATGAGCGGCGAGCGGGTGCAGGCGACCAGCAGCGGAGGTATTCCCCTCTCGACCCAGGTGGAAACCGGCGTCCGCGCGAATCCCGATGTCGATGCGCTTGCTACCCATGATGGCAAGCAGGCTGCCGTCCTCCTGTGGAACTACCACGATGCGGAGGAGGGCGGCGCGCCGGAGCCCGTGTCTCTCAAGGTGACCGGCATCCCGGCAGGTGCGCACCGCGTCCTGGTGCGCGAGTATCGTATCGATGAGACGCACAGCAACGCCTACACCGCTTGGAAAGAAATGGGATCGCCGCAACAGCCGACCGCCGAGGAGTATGCGAAGCTGAAAAAGGCAGAAGGCCTGCAGCTTCTCGCCTCGCCCACATGGGTCGACGTCAAAGACGGGACCGTGCACCTTTCGACATTCATGCCAAAGTCGAGCGTTTCTCTGCTGGTCCTGAACTGGTGAAAGGAAACTCGACCACTCTGAGCATGAGCCGCAAATGGTATTTCGTCGTTCTTGTCTCGGTAGCCATCGCGATCAGCTACTTTGACCGCCTCACGCTTCCGGTGGCGGTTGCCGCGATCCAGCGCAGTATCCCGCTTTCAGAAGAGCAGTTCTCGTGGCTGCAAACTTCGTTTCTCTTGTCGTATGCCGCACTCTACGCGATTGGCGGAAGACTACTGGATTGGCTAGGCACGCGAACAGGGTTTCTGCTGATTATGCTGTGGTGGTCATTGGCCTGCGCTCTGCACAGCCTGGCAACCGGATTCACGCTCCTGCTCATTGCCCGCTTTCTCCTGGGGATCGGAGAAGGCGGCGCCTTTCCCGCCGCGACCCGTGTTGTGGCCGAGTGGATTGGTCCCGCCGAGCGCTCGACAGCGATGGGCCTCATCAACGCTGGAACTGCGATCGGGTCGGTGCTGGCGCCCCCGATCATCGGATTCGTGATCCTGCGCAGCGGCTGGCGAGCTGTGTTTGTGGTCGCAGGATGCGCAGGACTGGGATGGGTTCTCTGGTGGGCGCTGAGCTATAGACCCCAGCCGGCTCCCACTTCGTCTAACACCGTCGATGCGCCACTCGTTGCCAGACCCATGGGTTGGTTGCAGGTGATTCGCCTGCACAATGTACAGGCTTTTGTCTTCGCGAAGTTCATGAGCGATTCCGCGTGGTACTTCCTTCTGTTCTGGCTGCCGAAATATCTCTACGACGCGCGAGGATTCGACATCAAGAGAGTGAGTTCCTACGCCTGGATTCCCTACGCGGCCTCTGGCGTCGGAAGTTTTCTCGGCGGATGGTTCTCATCGCTACTTCTGCATCACGGCAAATCTCTGGACGCCTCGCGCAAGATCGCATTAGGCCTGTGTGCGTGTGCCATGCCTGTCGTCATGCTCGTTTCACTCGCACCGGTTTCATTGGCGCTCGCCCTATTCAGTGTTGCCTTCTTTGCACAGCAGGCCTGGTCGGGGCTCATCATGACCCTGCCCGCCGACATCTTTCCCCTTTCCGCCGTGGGGACCGTTGCCGGCCTGATCGGCTTCGGGGGCGCAATCGGCGGAGCAATCTTCGGCGTTGTCGCGGGTTTCCTGCTCGGTCACGGAGTCTCGTATGGCGCGCTATTCATCGCAGTCGGCACTTTTCACCTGATCGGCTATACGGTCATTCTTCTTAGAGCCGGCAGGATTCAACCAATACGTGCCATCGATCTCGAACAGATGGAGAGCAATGCATGAAAATCACTGAAGTACGCACGCGTGTTGTTCAGTGGGAAGGCAACACCGTCCCTTTACCTCCGCACTTTTGCACGAATCCTATGGATCTCGTGGCCTTTCGCAAATCGTCCATGGGCAATTTTGCCTTTCACAACTGGCTGCTCGTTGAAGTCTTCACCGATGCCGGCCTCGTCGGTTTGGGTAACGCTGCTTTGTCCCCCTTGGTGACCAAGCAGTTGATCGATACCTATCTCACGCCGCTCCTGATCGGCGCCGATCCGTGGGATGTGGAGTTCTTGTGGCAGCAGATGTACCGGCGCACGCTTGCCTTTGGACGCAAAGGCGTCGCCATGACTGCGATCTCTGCTGTCGATATCGCTCTGTGGGATCTGCTGGGGAAAGACGCCAAGCAGCCGGTCTTCCGCCTGCTCGGGGGCCGCACCAAAGATAAAATTCCGGTCTACGCGAGCCGGCTCTACGCGCTGCCACTGCCCGAACTAAGCGCTGAAGCGCAGAAATACAAAGACCAGGGCTACACCATGATGAAGCTGCGCTTTGGCTGGGGCCCGATCGACGGCGCCGCTGGCATGCAGAAGAACCTGGATCTGGTCCGCACGGTGCGCGAGGTCATCGGCGACGGCATTGACCTGATGACCGATGCCTACATGGGTTGGACACTCGACTACGCCAAGCGCATGCTGCCATTGCTCGAGCCGTTTAACCTGCGCTGGCTCGAGGAACCGGTGATTCCAGATGACACCCGCGGCTACAGAGAACTGAAAAGCTATGGGCGGATTCCCATCGCTGGCGGCGAACACGAGTTCACCATCTTCGGATTTCGAGAACTGCTGGAGGCGAACGCTGTCGACTACATCCAGTTCGACACCAACCGTGTCGGCGGCATCAGCCAGGCGCGCAAAATTTCGGCGCTGGCCGAGTCCTTCCAGGTTCCCGTTGTGCCCCACGCCGGCCAGATGCACAACTATCACGTGGTGATGGCCAACCTGAACTCGCCCATTGCCGAGTTTTTCCCGAAGGTCAGCGTCGAAGTTGGCAACGAATTATTCTGGTACATTTTCGACGGAGAACCTGTACCCGAAGCCGGCCACATCGACCTTGACGACTCACTACCTGGGCTTGGATTGACAGTCAACGAAAAGTCGCTGAAGCAGTTCAAGATTATCGAGTAGGAGGAGGGGCTGTGCATCTGGTGCAAATTGGCGTTCGCAGCCAACGGCGAGTGGCATTCGTGCATGAGCCGGATCTCGTCCTGCTGCGCGATGTGGATTCTGTTTTTGCCTTGGCTCGGCGAGCCCTCGTTGAAGGTCGAGCACTCTCTGATGTTGTCGAGCAGCTCCTGTCCGACGACGTCCTCAACTACGACAGCGTCTATGAGGGCAAGTCGGAGTGGAAGCTGCTGGCGCCGATCGACTGCGGCGATCCACAGCGCGTGCTTGTGTCGGGAACAGGCCTGACGCATCTGGGCAGCGCGCGTGATCGGCAGGCCATGCACTTAGCGCCAACCGCTCTGGAAGAAACACAGATGACCGACAGCATGCGCATCTTCGAATGGGGCCGTCAGCAGGGGCGCCCGGCAGAAGGCGCAATCGGCATCGCTCCTGAGTGGTTCTATAAAGGCGATGGATCGATGATCCAGGCGCCCTTCGCTCCGCTGCCGATCCCTGGATTTGCCGAAGACGGTGGAGAAGAAGCAGAGGTAGCCGCGATCTATCTCATCGCAGACGATGGCACGCCATGGCGCATTGGAATGGCGACGGGGAATGAGTTCTCCGATCACGTCTTCGAACGCCGCAACTATCTCAACCTCGCCGGTTCCAAGCTGCGCATGTGCAGCCTGGGACCGGAGTTGGTCGTCGATGCAAAGTTCGACGACGTCCCCGGCCAGGTGCGGATCCTCCGCGAGGGAGATGCGATCTGGCAGAAGCACATTCGCACCGGCGAATCGAACATGTGCCATAGCCTAGCCAATCTGGAGCACCACCATTTCAAATTCGCCGGTCATCGGCAGCCTGGCACGGTGCACGTCCACTTCATGGGAGCGGATTGCCTGTCGTTCGGCGAAGGCATTCGTCTGCAAGCCGGCGATGTCACTGAGATCCAATTTAGCAATTTTGGCCGCCCGCTCCGCAACACCATTTCGAAAGACGAACCCGTGACTACGCCGCGGCGCGTACAGGTCATGAAGTAATCGGAGAAGCTATGGAATCGAAACAATCCGTCACATTGTTGGGCCTGGGCACGATGGGCCACGGAATGGCGATGAACCTGCTCAAGGCAGGTCATCCATTAACGGTCTGGAATCGGACGCGCGCAAAGGCCGAAGCGCTCGCGGAATCGGGCGCCGCGATCGCCGACACTCCGGCCAGCGCGGCCGGCAATGCGTCTGTAGTAATCGTCATGGTGGCGGATGACGATGCATCGCGCTCGACATGGCTTGGCGTCCATGGTGCTCTCGGTGCGATGCCCGCGGGATCGATCGGCATCGATTGCAGCACGCTCAGCCCCGGCTGGGTTGCCGAACTCAACGCGGCTGTTACGGGAGGCGGACTTCGGTTTGTCGAGGCGCCCGTTACTGGCAGCCGGCCCCAAGCAGAAGCCGGGCAATTGAAGTTCCTGGTTGGCGCCAGTGCGGACACACTCAACGCTGTCGCGCCTATCCTGCGCAGCATGAGCAGCGAGACTGTGCATCTCGGCCCCGTCGGAAGCGGCTCCCAGATGAAGCTCATCAATAACTTCTTGTGTGCCGTGCAGGTCACGTCGTTCGCGGAGGCGCTGGCGTGGATTGAGCGAACCGGCTTGAACCGAGACCCGGCTCTCGAATTTCTAAAGAAAGGCGCGCCGGGTAGTGGAATTCTCTCGGGCATGGCGGAGCGGATGACGAAACGAACCTACGAAGTGAACTTCCTGCTGCGTCTCATGGCCAAGGATCTTCGCTATGCGCACGCCGCCGCTGCCGCACTGGGCGTCGACCTTTCCATGTCGTCTGCGGCGGAGGAACTTTTCCGCGAAGCCCAGGCGCAGGGGTACGGAGAGAAGGACATGTCCGCTGTAGCGGAAGTTGTGCGCGCCGCCGCCCAATCCACGTAACGCGAAAGCGCATTGCCGACAAAGAAAACAATCTAGATCCACAGGCGATCGCAGTCGTCGCACGCTTACGGCCATCGCTACACTTCACCGCGAAAGGCGGGAGATATGCGAACAACACTTGTCGTCGCACTTCTGGCGCTTGGCGCCGCTTCACTCACAGCACAGGACACGTCGTCTCTTCCCTTCCGGAATACATCTCTTCCGATCGAGCAACGGATCAAGGATCTCATGCACCGGCTGACGATCGAAGAGAAGGCCCAGCAGCTGAACCACCTGAATCATGGAATTCCAAGGTTGGACGTGCCCATGTGGGGTGGATGGAATCAGACCCTGCACGGAGTCTGGTCCAAGGAGCCGACCACGCTGTTTCCCGCGCCGATCGCGATGGGCGCGACATGGGATCCGGACCTGGTGCACAGCCTAGCGACAGCCATGAGCGACGAGGCGCGCGCACTCTACAACGCCCACGATGAAGGACCGCGCGGGCCGATGGGACTGGTCTACCGCTCGCCAGTCATCAATCTTGCCCGCGATCCACGCTGGGGGCGCATTCAGGAAATCTTCAGCGAAGATCCCTATCTGACGGGGCGTATGGCGGTGGCTTATGTCCGCGGCCTTCAGGGAGACGACGTTTCGCACCTCAAGCTTGCAGCCACTGTGAAGCACTTCGCTGTCTATAACGTGGAGAACGGCCGCCAGCACAACTCGGCCATCGTCGACGAACGCAATCTGATGGAGTATTGGCTGCCGCAGTGGAAGGCGGCAATTGAAGAAGGCCATGCGCAATCGGTCATGTCGAGCTACAACGCGATCAACGGCACCCCGAATGCGGTGAATCACTACCTGCTGACCGATATCCTGCGGGGCAAGTGGGGCTTTGACGGTTTTGTCACCGACGACCTTGGCGCTGTCTCGCTATTGACCGAAGGTGCAGCGAGAAATCCGAGCGAACCAGGTCAGCGATTTTCTGAGGATCCAATCGTAGCCGCTGCTGCTGCAATCAAGGCCGGCAATGATTCAGACGATCCCGAATTTGAGAAGAACATTCCGCTCGCCGTGCAGCGCGGCCTGCTCACTGAAAAAGATGTCGATCAGGCGCTACGCAGAGTCCTGAGGGTTGGCTTTCGGCTGGGCGCCTTCGATCCGCCCGAGAACAGCCCCTACAGCAAACTGGATTCATCGGTCGTGCGCTCTCCCGAGCATCTTGCGCTCGCCGAGAAGGTCGCGGCAGAATCGATTACGCTCTTGAGCAACCGACGCCAGTTTCTGCCGCTGCTGCGTGATGCCATCCACAGCGTCGCGATTATCGGTCCCGCGGGCGGAGACGACTACGAAACAGGCAACTACTACGGTAAACCCACCCGCAAAACGAGCGTGGTCGCGGGCCTGCGCGATGTGCTGGGCAATGGCGTGCAGGTCTCCTATGAGAAAGGTGCCGGCTTTACCGATGCCTACGATCCGCAAGCAGTCGAGAAGGCTGTGGCGCTGGCAAAGAGCAGCGACATCGTCGTGTTATGCCTGGGAACAAATCTGCAAGTCGAGGCCGAGGGGCACGATCGCCGTAACCTCGACCTCCCCGGCGCGCAGGAGCAGTTGCTGGAGGCCGTCTCTGCAGCCAATCCAAGGACCGTCCTCGTGCTGATGAACGCGGGTCCGCTCGCGGTAACGTGGGCAGAAGATCACGTGCCCGCAATTCTTTCCGCGTGGTATCCCGGCGAGGCCGGCGGCACGGCTATTGCGCGCGCGCTGTTCGGCATCGACAACCCCAGCGGCCATCTCCCGTATACGGTCTACGCCGGCCTCGACGGGGTGCCCCCGCCCAACGAATACGACGTGAGCAAGGGCTTCACCTATCAATACTTCAAAGGCGTTCCGCTGTATGCCTTCGGTTTCGGCTTGAGCTATACACGATTCGAGTTCAACCATCTCAAGATCGGCCCACCGTCACGAGGCTCGGCGCCTGAGGTCGAGATATCCTTCGACGTTCGCAACGCAGGCGACCGCACCGGCGCCGAGGTGGCCCAGGTTTACACGCATCTGCGGGCGTGCCCAGTCTATCAACCCATTCGCAGTCTGCGCGCTTTCCAGCGCGTTGAGCTCCAGCCCGGCGAGACCAGGGTGGTTACCCTTCGTATTCCTGTAAATCAGCTCGCGTACTACGAAACACCAAAGCATTCCTTTGTGACTCAACCAGGAGCGTACGACGTTCAGGTCGGCGCCGCCTCGAACGACATTCGCCTGCGCGGGATCCTTCAAATTGCATCGTCATCGCACTCTACCCCCTAGGCCGCACGCACTCACGCCGCTTCCGACGTCGATGGGATCTCCTCGAATTCACGTCTGCGGCTGCGAAGAACTCGAAGGAATGCGAGCCAATGGCCACCTCACTCGCCTCGACACAGCTTTCTCACGCGACCAGGAAGACAAAGTCTATGTCCAGGACCGCATGCTGGAGAATGGACCCGTCTTCTGGAATTGGCTGCAAGAAGGCGCGAGCGTGTATGTGTGCGGCGATGCTTCTCGGATGGCGAAGGATGTCGACGCGGCTCTGCGCTCGATCGTGCAAAAAGAAGGAGCATTGTCGATCGATGCCGCACAGGAATTCGTTTCGAGCTTGAAAGATCAGCATCGCTATCACCGCGATGTCTATTAAGACGCAATCAACTTACTCGTGAGATTCTGCGGAAGTGTTCTCGAAACCCGGCGACGAACTTTGGGGTCTCTTGAAAAGGAAGGCGAAAAGGAAGAACGAACTTCCCATCAGCAGCACCAGCGGTCCAGGCCTTGCGAGAACAACGTTTGCGACCTTCCAGGTCAATCCCTCACTCGGATCGGGGAGCTTCTTGGCGAGAGTCACAAGAATGTAGATTGGAATGTCTCCAGTCAATACAAGCGCGCCTGTCGTAACCAGTGCCGCAACCCGTCCGATTCGAGCGTTTGTCTTTCCGAGAAATGCGCATGCTGGAATGACGAGCAGCAGGAGCTTCGCGTCGTGCGTCCGATGATACACAGGAAGCAACGTCAAACAGGACACGAACGCCAAGGCCAGCCAAGGATCCCTCGCAGGGGAAGACGACCGCAAGAAAGCGAGTATCCATAGGAGCATGAGCGCGCCGCAGATTGTGAAGCTGGCCGCGTCATAAAAGCGCGGATTGTTCCAGAATATACTTAGCACCGACTGCAGATCGGTCATGGTGCCCACGGTGAGGGTTCGTAGATGCGAAGGACCGGGATCGTTCACGCCGCCCGGAGTGATCGTCGAGACGATATTCTGGTGCAATTCACTCGGCCAATTGGGTGAAGATTGCGAGGTCCACGCAATCGCTCCAAGGCAAAGCAGCATCGACAGCGAAAATATTTGCCAGGCGCGCCTGCGATAAGTTCCGCCTGCCAGCAGATAGAACAACCAGACAAGACAGATATCCTGCGGCTTCAGAACAATGCTCAACGAAAAGAGCGTAACCCCCAGCATCTCGAAGCGTCGCCGGGCAAAAGTCCAGACCCCGATTGCGCAAAAACTGATGGCGATACCGGCAGCATTGCCAAGCAACAACAGCGGGATGCAGTTAATGATCCAAATACAAATCAACGCTCCAGATAAGATGGGGCTGGCCTCGGAAGCGAGGCTCCAAATCAAAAATGCAGAAAGCATAAGGGCCGCGCCGGTGACAGTCATCCACAAGAGATGTGCTGCGGGCCATTTGAGTTGAGCGAATGGCGCAACAACCAGGAACGACGTGGGGACGTTGACATAAAGCATCTCGGCCTGTTTCCGGCCGGCCTCGGTCGGATCCGAAAGATTGCCGCCCCCCTCCGACTCGAACACCTTGAGCAGTTCGCTCTCCTGATAGGGGTCGCGGTGCTCGATCAGGCAACGAGTACCAAAGTAGATCGCCTTAAAGTCGACCATCCAGGCGATACCGAGGCGTTCAGCCGCCAGAGCCGATGACACAAAGATCAAGCATCCGAGAATCAGGAGATAAAGGCCGTCCGTCTGTGCCTTGGTCAATTTCACAGCCTGTCTGCAGAAAGTCACGCCTAGGATACCAGTGGCATGAGCTGACTCGGCGCTAGAGGAGGCAAGGGTAGTACCGTCGCCAACACCCCTCGACACGCAAAGGACCAATCACGCAATCCAGAAAGCGTGAAAGTATGCACGATCTCTACCGCCGCGCCGGCTTCAACCCTACGTGAATCGCAACCTTTGCTTGGTTTCGGTCGGCGCCGCGCCGATCGTAAACCTCATAGTCAGTGACGAAGGAACGCACTCCGCCGAGCGCTGCTGGAGACTGTTCCCAAAACCTTTGCCCACTCCTCCGACAACCACTTCGAGTCGTCCTCGTTGCGTCGCAAACAAGGCGTAAGGTCCGGCCGCAACCTTGCGATAAGTCATCCCGTCGGGAATTTCATCGAGCGACGAAACGGGCGCGCCCAGTAAATAGTCATACGCTCCTCGCTCATCGCTCGCATAATTCGAATAGACGACAATCAGATTCTCATCCACGCGATTCGGAATCTTCGCGCCCAGATCGTGTTCAATAAAGGTCTTCCAAAGCTCTCCGATCGCCCCCGCCCCGGCCCTTCATCGGCGTTACTCGTGCGCATTGCGTACCCAACCACGTAGAACGAGCCTTCGCTCGCCGGCTTCGTGATAGCGCTCTCACTGCTGGCACCTTGCCCGCAGAGAAAAGCAGCACCTGGGGTCCAAACCAACGAGACTCGTATCATTTTCAGATTCCTCGATGGTTATGATTTGCCATTTGCGTCAGGAGATTGGCACGAGAAGTTCGGTTCGCAGTTCGTCTTCGGGAGTTGTTTGGGGATCGTTGAGATAGTTCTCGATGCAAAATTCCGGGCGCAAGACCACTCGCTTCTCCGCCAGGGACTTGAATATTTGATCGAACGCCAACCATATCTGCGCATACGAGCCGGTCAATAAGAATCGCGCATATTTACCGGCCTTGATGAACCTGTATGCCGTGCCGGCCGGTTGTTTGTCCGGCTCATCAACAAGCGAAACTCCGGCCTGGTAGATCATCGCGTCTTCACCCGATCTGCTCTTGTCAACGCCACTCAATCCAAGATACTCGCGGATTTTGTGCGGCTCGATCGGCTGGATCGTCGGGAGCAGTTGGTTCCACAATGGCGGAGCCACTTCGGAGAAGGGTCCTCTGTTCTCAAGAAACAGATAGTGCGTTGAACTGCGTGTAACAGTTTCGAAATCGGGCGTGAGCTGCACGTTGGCCTCCCTTGGATATCTCGGTTGACTTAGATCGTAGATCAGTGCATTCTGCTTTTCTTTTCCCAGGTTGCGAAACTCGCTTGGCGTAAGATTCAACGCCCTGCGCACGGCTTTGTTGAATGCGGCGGGCGTTTCATATCCAATACCGAGAGCTATCTCGAGGACATTCGCATTCGGCTCCTCCTGCAGCATGTGCATGGCTGAGACGAGCCGGAGCCTGCGTATGAACTCGAAAGGCGTTTCTCCGATATATGCCTGAAATAAGCGCGCAAAATGATAGGAGGATGATCCCGCCTCGCGGGCGATGCGCGAGAGCTTCAATTGCTCAGTCAAGTGCAGACGTATAAATCTCTGGGCCCGGCCGATCTGAGAACGATGAAACTGAATCTGGCCTGCCTTCTTCTTCTCCATGGAGACTACGCCTCTCTGCGAAGTGTACTTCGGACGAACCCGGAGGGCTTTTCCCGATTGCGAAAAGCGCGAGGACTGCAGGTGTCGAGGAATCATCGCGGCAAGATCACAGCCGTGACCGCCAGCGGCCGAGCCACAGAGACCGTAGGCGGGCTCTTGGGTTTTTAGGCTTTGCGAGCCGCAGAATCGCACCGCGTTTGCTCGCAGAGAAGTAGCTGGCGTGCCGGAGGTCTTCCGAAATGCACTCAAATTTGTCGTGCCAAGCCTCAGCGGCCCGCGAGATCGCGCGTTAGAATCATTTCGCACCTGTTAAGCGTTCAGTTTGTCCTCTCTCGCTGAAGGAAAAACCGATATGAACCGGCAGAAGATCGTTCTGTTCATGCAGGCAATGTCGCGTTTGGCTCGTGCCGCGCAGGGCCTATCCCCAAAACGTGCGAAGTTCCAGATAACATCAACGGACCCGGTCGTCGCCCCAGGGCAAGCGTTCCCCGGAAAGAGTCGCCCCTCTTTGTGGTTCTCCCAGGCACATCCAATATTGGGGCGGCGGCGACATTGAGGACGCAAAGAACATTCATCACCAATGAGCATTCGATGTCGATTGCATCGGTCCAGCCCATGCGCACCAAGATCAACAGACGCGATTTTATCCAACGAACTCCCCTTGCGGCCGGTGGAATCGCATTGTGTTCGCGCGCGATCTTTGCGAGGGATTCAGCTTCTGAGGGCCGACCTGCGGACCCGCCCGCGTCCTTGGCGATCACGTTCTGGACGGACGAACCTGCCTACCAGGCACGCTATCAAAGTGCACTCGACGTACTGGCGTCAAACTCGCAAACGCTTGCGCCCTTTTTCTGAACCGGTTCTGATCGAAGGCAGCAGCTATCAAGGCGTCTGGCTTGAGTGCGCACCGCACGAAGGGCTGGTCTACTCCAACGTCCGCCCTGACATCGTGCGAAACAATCACCTGGCGTTCTTTCGGCTGCAGCGTGCGGATGGATGGCTCCCATGCAGCGTCAAGAACAGCGGCAGCGGCTTCGGACAGGTCCAGATGGTGGTGCCGATCGCAGCCACGGCATGGGAGCTTGCGCGGCAGACCGGCGACGACAAGCTTCTCGAAGAAGCGTACGGAAGCTGCGCTCGATGGGGCGGTTGGCTGGTCCGCTATCGCAATACGCGCGGCTCAGGTTTGCGCGAAGGCTTCTGCACATACGACACTGGACACGACAACAGCCCGCGATGGGCGGGTTTGCCCAATCGCTGTCCCCAGCGCGGATGCACGCAATTGCCCGCCAATCCCATCATTGCCGCGTCTATGCCCCGATCTGTCGGCCACGGTTTATGGAGGCCGCGTCGCCCTCTGTGCGATGGCGCGGGACATCGGCAAAAAGGACGAGGCCGATCATTGGGCCGATGAGGCCGAAACGATCCGAGAAAAGATCGTCGATCGGCTCTATGACGAGCGGGACGCAGCCTTTTATGACGTCGACGCTCAGAATCAATTTGTTCGCATTCGCGGCGATGTCATCACACGGGTGCTCGGGGAACACGTTGTCGATCAGAAGCTTTTCGATGCGGTCTATCAAGAGCAGATTCACAATCCGGCCGCCTTCTGGGCGCCCTATCCTCTGCCTTCCACCGCGCTGAACGATCCCTCTTTCGGTCGGCCCATTCCGCGCAACTCATGGGGAGGAGCGTCCCAGGCCTTAACTGCCTTGCGTACGCCCCGTTGGATGGAGCACTACGGCAGACCGGCCGATCTGGCCCATCTGATGCAGCAGTGGATCGTCGCGCTTCTAAGGACTACAGCGTTTCGTCAGCAGATGGACCCCATAAGTGGCGTCTTCACTGAAGATGCTCCCGGTTACTCTCCCGCCGCGCTCGTCTTCCTGGACTTCACCTGGCGATTGCACGGCGTTCGAATGTGTGGAGATCAGATCGCGTGGAACATTCGTCCGTGGGACCAAGGCCATCGCGCCGCTTTTCGCCTTCGCGTCAATCCGACGACGATTGCCGAACTCAAATACGCCTCCGATCGAGCGGAGCTTCGGTTGAATGGCCGTCTTCTGTTGCGCATCCGGAACACAGTTCGGCTCGTCACCACCCGCGACGGCTTATTGCGCGAAGCAACGGGAATTGCCGACCAGCGCGCCACCATCGCACTGGAGGGCCATGGACAGAAACCGAAAACCTTCTCGATCGAACCGAACGAAAAGATTGATCTAACGAATCTCCGCGGGGACCGCGCCGGCCAATCGCAATGCGATCGGCGAGGTTTGGATTCCTGATGGGCAAACATCGCGAGCAGGTCTAGTCGGGAATCTTCAAGTGGGCCGCGAACGGCGGCTTCTTTCCATACGCAAGGTGAAGATTGTCGCTGAATGAGGCGACCTTCATCCCGTGAGGTTTGAAAAGCAGCGCAAGAGCATGCGTCGAGTAGAGCGAGACATGCCCGTTGCGCGGACCCGCGTACCACCAGTTCAATCCGATTGCAGGAAACTCCTTCGGTTGCACCAGGGTCGAGAAGAGGATTGCTCCCGGTTGCTTCAGTAGCGACACCATGGTGGCAATCGCCTTGTCGGGCATCGGCACATGTTCAAGGACTTCAAAGCAGGTGACCAGGTCGAATCTCTCCACGGGCAATTCGTTGAAACTGGAGTACGGATCGTAGGTTGCAGCAGAGAAACCCGCGTCGCACAGACGCTGGGCGAGCACCCCGTTTCCGCCGCCGTAGTCGAGGATCTGGATCGACGACTTCGCGTCCGGAAACGAATTTGCAATGAGCTGTGCGTTTCCCGCTGGCCGAAGCTCGACGAAGTCGGGATCGACGACGATGTAGTCATCGTTATAGATGTGCGCCCGAAATGCTTCCCAGTCCCACGCGTCAAAAGCTGTCGTAAACGTGAAGGCACACTGCGGGCACTGCCTGAAATAGATCGGATAGCCCGACATCGCAAGGCGTTTGCCTTGTGCCTCGATGCAACTCTTGTGAAAATCGACGACTCCCAGCAACGGGCTCGGCGCACCGCACACCTTGCAGGGAATCGGCTTGGGATCGGCAGCCAATTGCTGATCTCGCATCGATACCGAAGTTGAGCCCTGCGATCGATCGGTCGCTTCAGTCGGCGGCATTTGATCGCATGCTACTAGCCACGTGCAGACGAGACGAGTGGCAAGTGTGGTGCGACTGGTTACATTTGCGTTGCCCGCTCCTTCATCGCCGCGTTCCTCGAGTGCAAAGAAACGTATAGACTGGCGACGAACACGAAGAAACCACAAAGATGCAGACCAGTGTCCGCCAATCGGTGAATGCCTCGAAAATTCAGAAGCTCCTCGCGCGTGCCGTGAACGCACACAAGGCCGGCAGGCTCGACGAAGCCAAACAGCTATATCTCGACATTCTTGCGATCGACGTCAGGCACGCCAAGAGCCTCTACGGACTCGGGCTCATCGCACAGCAGGCGGGCAACCTCGACATCGCGTCGCGCATGATGCAGCGAGCCATCGCTGCCGACGCCAAGGACCCGGCCTCGCATCGCGGCCTCGGCGGAATTCTGCGCGGAATGGGACTCGAAGACCAGGCTCTCGTCGAGTATGAGACCGCGCTCGAGTTCGAGCCCAACGACGAAGAATCGCACTTCAACCTTGCCGACATCCTCCGTGCAAAGGGCAGCCTCGAAGAGGCGGAGAAGCATTTCCAGCGCGCGATCGAATTACGTCCGAACTGCAGCGAGACGCATGAGAAGCTCTCCGTTGTCTTGCGCAGGCAAGGAAGGCTGGATGAGGCTCGCGGCTCCTATGAGCAAGCATTGCTGCACGATCCCAACAACGTCGTAGCACTGCAGAATCTTGGCAACCTGCTGGTGAATGGCGGAGAGCTGGACAAGGCAATCGCATACTTCGAGCGAGCGCTGGCACTCAAGCCTGATATGGCCGAGGCGCACAACGGCATGGGGGCTGCGCTGCATGAGTTGGGAAAGCTCGATGAAGCGGAGGACAGCTATAGCAAGGCGCTCTCTTACCAGCCCAATTATGCCGACGCTTATTGCAACCTGGGAAATTTGCAGCGCAAGCGTGGGCGCGCAGCTGAGGCAATCGAGCACTATGAGCGAGCTCTTGCCCTCAATCCAGATCTCTCCGAGGCGCACAGCAATCTCGGTATGGCTCTCGTCGGCGAACGAAGGCTCGAAGATGCGCGAAAGCACTATGATCGCGCCGTCGCGCTTGAGCCGGGTCTCGGCAACGCGCGATGGAATCGGTCGTTGCTCGACCTGCTCGAAGCAAAGTTCGAGTCGGGCTGGCAGGACTATGACGTGCGACGGTTCCGCAAGCAGACGGCTCCACGCGGTTTCGCACAACCGATTTGGCGCGGTGAGCCGCTGCATGGCGAGCGCATTCTCCTCCACGGCGAACAAGGCTTCGGCGATGCCATTCAATTCATGCGTTACGCGCCTCTAGTGCAGGCCGCGGGCGGCACGGTGATCCTGGATGTAAAGCCGAGCCTCGCACGCCTCGCGCGGCAACAAGCCGGTGTCGCAGAATTTGTCGCCACCGGCGATCCCCTGCCCGCCTTCGAGTGGCAGTCTCCATTGATGAGTTTGCCGCTCGCCTTCAAAACAGACCTTGCAACGATTCCGAACCAGGTTCCATATCTGAGCGCTCCGGAAGATGCGCGCCAACAGGCGATGGATTTCGCGTGGCCCGAGCACGGCAAGCGCGTGGGCCTTGTTTGGAGCGGCAACCCGGAATACACGGAGGACCGTCGCCGTTCGATGCCTCTTTCTGAATTCAGCGAGCTGCTCGCGATGCAGGGGCTGCACTTCTATTCACTCCAGTTCGGGCCGGCCGCTAGGCAGATATCTGAGATCGAGACCCCCGTCATCGACCTGACACCGACGATCAAGGACTTTGCCGATACCGCGGCCCTGATCGAACAACTCGATCTGGTCATCTCCGTCGACACCGCGGTGGCACACCTTGCCGGCGCGTTGGCGAAGCCCATCTGGACGCTTCTTCCCTTCGCACCGGACTGGCGCTGGATGCTCGATCGTGACGACAGCCCCTGGTATCCAAGCATGCGGCTATTTCGCCAGCCCGAGCGCGATGATTGGACGTCCGTCATCGATCAAGTTCGAAACGAAATCGCGGCGTCAGTCCAGCAGCCCAGCACGTAGTTCTGAATGCAAAACGGCCATCCCGAAGAAGGATGGCCGTCGCTGTCCTGCTGCTATGGAGAAGCTTACCGCTCGCTCTTCCAGTTGATCAGATCGCCAAGCGTCGTGGTTGAGCTGGAGACGGGCGCCTTATGCGCATTCTCCTTGTAGTGCTCCACCTGGGCGCGGCTGGCTTCGTGGCCCGATACGCGCAGGCTGAGTCCCACCTTCTTCTCTTCGACGTTGATCTTGATGATCTTGAACTCGTGCTCATCGCCCTGGTCCATCTTGGCGGGTGTGCCGTCTTCCCCCACGGCTTCGGAGACGTGGCATAGACCCTCGACACCCTCGGCAATTTCGACAAACGCGCCGAACTGTGCCGTGCGCAGAACCTTGCCGTGGACCACATCGCCCACGCGGTGCGAGGCGAAGAAGCTCTCCCAAACATCGGGTTGGAGCTGCTTGATGCCGAGGCTGAGGCGGCGGTTCTGCGGCTCGACGCCGAGAACGACAGCCTTCACCTTTTCGCCCTTCTTCACCACTTCCGAAGGATGCTTCACCCGCTTGGTCCAGCTCAGGTTCGAGACGTGCACCAGGCCATCGATGCCGTCTTCGATTTCGATGAACGCGCCGAAGTCCGTCAGGTTGCGCACCCGGCCCTCAACCACTGTGCCGGTGGGATAGCGCTCGCTGAGGTGCTCCCACGGATTCTCGAGCAGCTGCTTCATGCCAAGCGAGATGCGCCGGTCGGCCGGGTTCACGCTCAAAACCACGGTGTCGACCTCATCGCCAGGCTTCACCAGCTTGGAGGGATGCTTGAGCCGCTTCGACCAGGTCATCTCAGAAAGATGAACCAGGCCTTCGATTCCCTGCTCCAGCTCCACGAACGCGCCGTAGTCTGTGACCGAAAGAACGCGGCCATGCACTCGCGCGCCCACCGGGTACCGCTCCGTAGCATCGAGCCACGGATCGGGCGTCAGCTGCTTGAACCCCAGCGAAACGCGCTGCTTGTCCTTGTCGAACTTCAGCACCTTCACCTGGATCTCGTCGGCGACATTCACCAGGTCGCGCGGATGCGTCAGCCGTCCCCAGCTCATATCAGTGATATGCAGCAGGCCGTCGATGCCGCCAAGATCGACAAACGCGCCGTAGTCGGTCAGGTTCTTCACGGTTCCAGTGAGAACCGCACCCTCGTCCAGGTGCTCCAGGGTTTGCGAACGCTTGCTGTTCTGCTCTTCCTCGAGGATTTCCTTGCGGCTCACCACAACGTTGCCGCGCTTCTTGTTCAGCTTGATCACGCGGACTTCAATCTGCTGGCCGAGATAGCCATCGAGATTGCGCACCGGGCGAATCTCAAGCTGCGAGCCAGGCAGAAATGCCTTCATCCCGATATCGACAGTCAGGCCGCCCTTCACGCGGCTCACCACGGTTCCCAGAACCGGCGTTTTCTCGTTGTGGGCCTTCTCAATCGTGTCCCAAACGCGCAGGCGTTGTGCCTTCTCGTAGCTAACGAGGTAGCCGCCTTCGGGCTCCTCGCGCTCGATCACCACATCGATGACGTCACCGGGCTGGAACTTCGCCGCTCCTGTGTGGTCGACGACCTGCTCGAGCGGCACGAGGCCTTCCGACTTCAGCCCCACGTCGATGACCAGATGCTTTTCCGTCTGCTTGAGGACCGTACCACTGACCAACTTGTCGCCGTATGCTTCAACGGCGGCTGCTTCGGCGGCCTGCTCGCGCTCGAATGCTTCCAGAGCAGCAGAAAAGTCTTCCATGGATTCAGGCCCGTGATCGCCAACCCTCTCCGCTATTGGAGAGGCGACCGGGGTGGGTTGTGTTGTCTGATTGTGGGTGGCATCGGCGTCCAGCGATGAGGAAACGAGTGCATCAACGGCTTCGGTGTTGGACGTGGATTCGTGCAACGGCTGCTCAAGCTCCGTCGCAGGGTCAAGGGTTGGGGTTTCGAGTTCGGTATTCAGGGTTATGCTCTCGGGTTCTGGATTGAGGACGTTTGCCATGACAGCTGCTCCGGGATTCGATCGAACCGGCGAAGAATAGGATCCGCCGGGCGGGCGCTCTCAACAGCAGCGCCAGTGGCCTGTTCCTTTTGACTGCCGCCACAACCCAAGGGAATCGCGCGAAGACGGTTTTCCTGCCCGGCACAACCGGGATGGAAGCGACTCGTCTCCGAGGGAATCACCAGGTACAACGGCTGGCTTGGAGGTCGGCCGCAGCTCCCTGATGGAATCCGCACACAGGAGCTACGTCTCAAGTTTAGCAACCCCGCGATTGCAGCGTCAATGCAAGGGGTTGCCTCAAGCGCCGCCAAATCCTGTGTCAACCAAAATTCATCGAAAACGGACCTGGCGCATCGCCGACACAGGCGCAGCCTCGCGCGACCATAAATCCACCTGAAACCCGGCGCCAAACTGGAAATCCAGGCACTCCTAAAGTGAGCGGCTGCTACCATTCGGTTGGGACTTACCTGGGTCGCACCGCTATATCGGCAATCCGGTGCTCACCTCGTTTCTCAACGTGCTCTTCAAGCTCCGCGTCAGCGATGCTCACAGTGGATTTCGAGTGTTCACGCGGGACGCGCTCGGGCGGATGGACTTGCAGTGCGGAGGCATGGAGCTGGCGTCGGAAATCGTGGTGAAGGCGGCGGGCGCCAACCTCAGCATCGCTGAGGTTCCCATCACATATCACCCCCGGGTGGGCGAGTCGAAGCTCAACTCCATCCGGGACGCGTGCCGCCACATCCGTTTCTTGTTGCTCTCGTCGCCGGTATTCCTGTTTCTGATACCGGGCTTCCTGCTCGTGCTGGCCGGCCTCGTCCAGCTCGCGCTCTTCGGGGTGTCGGGGGGCGTGGCGACCATGGTGGCCAAGTCCGTCCTGGCCTTCGCATTCTTCGTAGGCGTGCAATTACTCGTGCTCGGCGCGGCGGCGACGGCGAGCACCGATCAACTCCTGCTCGGCCGGGCGAGGCGGGTCTCGACCTGGGTGTCGACGGGAAACGCCGCCAAGCAGGCCTTTGTGGCCGGTTTCGCCTTCACCGCCATCGGCACGGGACTCTTGATCTACGGTTCGGTGGCGGGATGGCCCGCCCTCGACACAGCCGGACCGTCGGCGTCGGCCCTCATTCTGTCCATCCTGTTCGCGGCCCTCGGCCTCACGTTGTGGTTCGACGCCTTCTTCCTCAGCCTGTTCGAGGCAACGTGGCGACGCCGCTCCCAGGCGACGGACAGCCCCCGGGTCGAGCGGAGGGTGGCCGACCGCCGGCGGGAAGACGCCGTGAGAGAAGCGCTGTCGTTCCAGCCCTGAGCGCGGCGGATGATGCGGCCGGAGACGCTCCGCTGCCGCCGCTGTCGGTCGTCGTCCTGACATGCGACAGCGCCGCCACCGTCGCAACGTGTCTCGAATCGCTCGTGGCCCAGGACCACGCCGCTTTCGAGACGGTCATCGTCGACGACGGCTCGACCGACGGCACGCTCGACGTGGTGCGAACCTACGAGGACCGGCTCCATCTGCGTGTCGTCCACAACGGCGCCCGCAACATCCCCCGGGGTCGCAACCTGGGGCTGCAGGCCAGCCGCAACCGCTACGTCGCCTTCTTGGACTCAGATGACTGGGCCGCGCCGACGTGGACCCGGACGATCGCCGCCACCTTCCGGGACGTGCCCGGCGTGGCATTGGTAGCCGGGGGCTTCGTCCCTGACTTCCGGACACGCTCGTCCGAGGCGATTGCCCTGTGCGACCGCACGATCCACGAGCTCACAGGTCAAGGGCTGCTCCAGTTCTTCGCCGGCAACTCGGCGCTCGATACCGAGCGTCTCACCGGCGATGTCTTCGACGAGAACTTCGTCGCCGCCGAGGACCTCGACCTCTTGACCCGGATACGGGACCGTCACCGCTACGAGTTCGTTCCCGACATGGTCGTGCACCGCAGCAGCCGTGACACGTTCGGACAGTACGCGCGCCAGATGTACCGCTACGGAGCCATGAAGGTCCACTTCGGGTACGCCGAGCGGTCGTATCGGTGGATCGACTTCGTTCCCCTGGGCGTGATGGTCGCCTCGGTTGCGGCCGCCGTCCGCTTCCGACGCTCGTCGCTCGCCCTGGCCATCGTGCCCTTCTCATTGGCCGAGGCCACCTATGTCGTGGCCGCCAAAAGGCCCCGACCCGCCATTGCCGCGCTGACGGTTCCGTCATGGCTCACCAAGAACCTGGCCTGGAGCCTCGGGGTGGTGGCGGGTGCTGCGACATTGGCGGCGGAACCCGAGACCCGCCGGCGGCTGCGCGCCACCCGCGCACCCGGCCTGACGTTCCCGGTGAACCCCCCGACACGCGTCGTGCACGTGACCCCGCGCTACCCGCCGTCCCTCGGTGGGTTGGAGAACGTGGTCGCGTCGTTGGCCGCGGCTCCGGGCGGCGCGGGGCCTCCCGGTCGAGGTGCTGACCAGTCGAGACCGGGGCTCGAGCAAGACGGAAACGGAGGATCCTCCCTTCGTGCGGCGGCTGGCCGGAGTCGAGGTGGCGCACACCATGGTCATCCCCGAACTCCCACTCCGCCTGCTCCGGCTCGAACGTGGCACCGTCGTCCACCTCCACATCGCGCAGGCGTTCACGCCCGAGTCGGTCTGGGCGGCGCACCGGTTGCGAGGCCTCCCCTACATCGCCCACCTCCACCTCGATGCCGGGCCTTCGGGTCCCGCCGGCGGGTTGCTGAAGGTGTACAAGCCGGTGGTGCTGCGCCGGGTCCTGCGCGGGGCGGGCATCGTCGTCGTCTTCACGCACGAGCAGGCCGAGTCGGTCATCGCCACCTACGGGGTGCAGCCCGCAAGTGTGCGGGTCGTGCCCAACGGCGTGGACCGCTCGTTCCTCCATCCCCCCCGCCGGCCTCCCACGGGACGTCGGCCAAGGCTCCTCTTCGTGGGACGTCTCTCGGTGCAGAAGAACGTTCCCCAGTTGCTCGACGCGCTCGACGGTGTCTCCGAGAGGTTCGACACCGTGCTGGTGGGCGACGGCGAGCTCGAAGCGGAGCTGCGGGAGCGTGTCGCCCGTCTCGGGCTGGTCCACGTCACCTTCGCCGGCCGGGCCGATGGGGCGGCACTCCGGTCCCGCTATACCGACGCAGACATATTCGTCCTGCCCTCGGAGCGAGAAGGAATGCCGCTGGTGCTGCTCGAGGCGATGGCCATGGCGTTGCCCACGGTCGCCGCCGACATCCCCGGGACCCGTGACCTGATCGACAGCGAGGTCGGGACCCTGGTGCCGTTTGGAGACGCCGCCGCCCTGCGCTCCGCCCTGGTGGATCTCTCCGCCGATCCGGCCGCCTACGAACGGATGAGCGCAGCGGCCCTGGCCCGCGCGGAGACCTTCACCTGGGAGAGGGTCGCCGACCGCTTCGAGCCCCTCTACGCGGACGTGGCCGCGGCGCAGGCCTGAGCGATGTGGTTGGCCCGGCCGGGCGGCCTGGCGTAAGTTCCCTCCGGCTTTCTGACGCGGCGTCAGGGCCAGACCGAGGAGAACCCGGCGGCCCATGCCCATTGCTGTGATCCAGGAGCACGAGGGGATCGCCGAGGTGGTCATCGACCATCCCCCGGTCAACGCGCTCGACGTGGCCGGCTGGTTCGAGCTGGCCGATGCGCTCCTCGCCGCGGGCAAGGTGCCCACGAACCGGGTGGCCGTCCTGCGGGCGACCGGCCGCGGCTTCTGCGCCGGCGTCGACATCAAGGAGATCAATGCCAAGGGTGACGAGGCGCTGGTCGGCGTGAACCGGGGCTGTGCCGCCGCCTTCGCCGCCGTCTACGACTGTGAGGTGCCGGTGATCGCCGCCGTGCAGGGCTTCTGCCTCGGCGGCGGCATCGGGCTGGTCGGCAACGCGGACATGGTCGTCGCCTCGGACGACGCCACCTTCGGGCTGCCCGAGGTCGATCGTGGCGCGCTCGGTGCCGCCACCCATCTGGCCCGGCTCGTCCCCCAGCACGCCATGCGCAAGATGGTCTACACGGCCAAGCCGATCACCGCCGATGAGCTGGCGGCCTACGGCTCGGTCGCCGCCGTGGTGTCGCCGGACCGCCTCCGGGCGGCCGCGCTGGAGCTGGCCGCCGAAATTGCCACCAAGAGCCCGACCATCATCCGCCGGGCCAAGGAATCGCTGAACGGAATCGACCCGATCGACGTGAAGCGCAGCTATCGCTTCGAGCAGGGCTTTACGTACGAGCTGCACGTGCGCGGTGTGGCCGACGAGCAGCGGGCCGCCTTCGTCGAGAAGCGCGACGCCGACACGTCGACCTGATGGCCGACAAGCGCACCACCATCGACGACATCGTCGGCGAGCTCCGCTCGGGCATGACGATCGGCATCGGCGGCTGGGGCTCGCGCCGCAAGCCCATGGCCGTCGTGCGCGCCATCTGCCGCTCGGACCTGAGCGATCTCACCGTCGTGGCGTACGGAGGTCCCGACGTGGGACTGCTCTGCGCGACCGGCAAGGTGCGCAAGGTCGTGTGCGGCTTCGTGACGCTGGACTCCATCGCGCTCGATCCCCACTGGCGCGCCGCGCGCCAACACGGCCGCGTCGAGGTCATGGAGGTCGACGAGGGCATGTTCTTCCTCGGCCTGCAGGCGGCGTCGTGGCGGGTCCCCTTCCTGCCTACCCGGGCCGGGCTGGGCTCCGACGTCCTGACCATCAATCCCGAGCTGCAACTGGTGCGCTCCCCCTACGGCGCGGACAGCCCGTACCTTGCCGATGCCGCCGACGCCGACGTCGAGCTGGTGGCCATGCCGGCCCTCCACCTCGATGCCGCCATCGTCCACACCAACCGGGCCGACGCCGCTGGCAACGGCCAGGTGCTCAGCCCCGACCCCTTCTTCGATCCCCTCTTCCTGGGCGCCGCCGACCGCCGCTTCATGACCACCGAGACCATGGTGGAGAACGGCGCCCTGGCAGACGAGGGCCATCCGCTCTCGACGGTGCCCATCCATCGCATGTTGGTCGACGGCGTGGCCGAGTCCCGCGGCGGTGCGCACTTCACCGCCAACCCACCCGACTACGGGCGCGACGAGAAGTTCCAGAAGGAGTACGCGGCGGCGGCCACCGACCCGGCCGAGTGGGAAGCCTTCGCCAACCGCTACGTCTTCGTCGGCGACGACGAGTACCGGGCGCACGTCGCAGAACGGCAGGACGCGTGAGCGACTCCGGCGTCACCCGCGCCGAGTCCTGCGTCATCGCCTGCGCGGAGGTCTGGCGCGAGGCGGGCGAAGTGATGGTCAGCCCGTTCGGCACCATCCCTGCCCTGGGCGCCCGGCTGGCCAAGCTCACCTTTTCACCGGACATCTCGCTCACCGACGGCGAGGCTGCGCTGATGGTCGGTGCGCCGCCCATCGCCACCCGCCCGTCCGAGCTCGTCCGCGAGGCGAACATGCCGTACCGCAGCGTCTTCGACGTCGTGTGGTCCGGCCGGCGCAACATGATGATGATGGCGAGCCAGATCGACCGCACGGGCAACCAGAACATCTCGGCCATCGGACCGCACGCCAAGCCCAAGGTGCAGCTCGTCGGCGTGCGCGGCGCGCCGGGCAACTCGGTCAATCATCCCACCAGCTACTGGGTGCCCGACCACACCGTGCGCACCTTCGTGGAACAGGTCGATGTCGTCAGCGGCGTGGGCTACGCGCGGGCGGCAGCGGCGGGCGCCGGTGCCACCCGCTTCCACGACATCCCCCGCGTCGTCTCGAACCTCGGCGTCTTCGACTTCGAGACGCCCGAACGCACCATGCGCCTGCGCTCGTACCACCCCGGCGTGACCGTCGACGAGATCATGGCCGCCACCGCGTTCACCCTCATCGTCCCCGACGATGTGGCCGAGACCCGCCTGCCCACGCCCGAGGAGCTCGACCTCATCCGCAGCGTGCTGGACCCGGGCTCGCTGCGCGACCGCGAGGTGCGGACCTGAGCCCCGACGACGCGGACACCCAGGCGCAGCTACACCCGGCGCTCCGTACTGAGCTGTGCGAGCGGATCGGCGTGCGCTACCCCCTGGTGCAGACCGGCATGGGCTGGGTGGCCGGCCCGCGGCTGGTGGCCGCGACCAGTGAGGCGGGCGGGTTGGGGATACTCGCCTCGGCCACCATGAGCCTGGACGAGCTGGCCGCCGCCATCGCCGAGGTGAAGAGCCGCACCGAAAATCCCTTCGGCGTCAACCTGCGCACCGACGTCGCCGACGTGCACGAGCGCATTGCGCTCATGATCGAGACCGGCGCACGGGTGGCCAGCTTCGCCCAGGCCCCCAACGCGGCCCTGGTGGCCCGGTGCAAGGAGGCGGGGCTGTTCGTGATGCCCACGGTCGGCGCCCGCCGCCACGCCGAGAAGGTGGCTGAATGGGGCGTGGACGCCGTCATCGCCCAGGGCGGGGAGGGGGGCGGGCACACCGGCACCGTGCCGACCACGCTCCTGCTCCCGCAAGTGGTCGACGCCGTCGGGGACCGCGTGCTCGTCCTCGGCGCCGGGGGCTTCTACGACGGGCGCGGCCTCGTGGCCGCCCTGTCCTACGGCGCCGCCGGCGTGGCCATGGGGACCCGCTTCCTGCTCTCGGCCGAGAGCAGGGTGCCCGACGGCGTCAAGGCGCTCTACCTCGGGACGCCGGTGACGGGAACCGTGGTGACGACCAAGGTCGACGGCGCGCCGCAACGCGTCGTTCGGACCGACCTGGTCGACCACCTGGAGTCGCAGTCATGGCTGCGGTCGCTGCCCCGTGCGCTGCGCAGCGCCTATACCTTCCGCCAGGAGACGGGTGCCACCGTCAGCTCGCTGCTGCGCGAGGGCCGCGCCATGAAAGAGGGCAACGAACTCACCTGGGCCCAGGTCGTCATGGCCGCCAACGCGCCCGTCATGACGAAGGCGGCGTTGGTCGAGGGGCACACCGACGTTGGCGTGTTGCCCACGGGTCAGGTCGTGGGTGTGATTGAGTCGCTGCCGGCCGTCGCGGCCATCATCGCCGCCGTCATGAGCGAGGCGGACGGCGTGTTGCGGAGGTTCGGCGCTTAGGCGCTGTCGCCGTTCGACGCCGCAGCCGCGGCATTGCCCTGGGCCACGCGCCGGAGCAGGTTCGACACCCGCTGGTGCGTCACGCCGAAGAGATGGGCGATGCTCGGGATGCTCTGCCCCTCGGCGCGCAGGGCCACGACGAGCGACCGCCGCAGGTAGCCGCTGGCCTCCGACTGACGGCGCAGAATGGTGCTCACCAGCTGCACGGTGCCGGGATCGTCCTCGTCTCCGAGGATCGCCTTCCATTCACGACCGTTCTCGCGGGCCAGACGCACCTCGGCGATGCGCTTGGACAGCAGCCGTTCGCTCTCGGCGTTCTCCCGCAGCACGGATTCGAGCTCGTCGAGCGCGTTGAGCACTTCGTCGGACCCGTTCCGGCTCCGGTCGTCGTTCTGATCCGGCATTACGTTCTCTGCTCCTCTTCGCCGCGTTTCCTCACGCAGTTCGGTCGCATCAGTGGCCAGCATGCAGTGGTTCCTCCAATCGAGGGCCGTCCGCGCCGGCCCCGAACTCGTACGACTGGGTCGTGCGCCGCCTTCAATGGCGACTCACGTGTACGGCGTCGACCAGCCAATACCCCAAACGTCTTGGCTCACACACAATGTAGGCAACATCTCTGCTACCTGGGTGTCAGCGACTCAGAAGGACCGACGAACCATGCCCGAAGAGGCCCTGATTGGCCGTCACGGCCACCCGGGCTCCCTCTACCTGATGCCCGGTGGCGGTGCCCCGGAGCTGCCAGACGCACTCGCAGACCTGGGCGATCGCCTGGGCTGGAATGGCCTCGCCGAAGCAGGAGAGGCCGCCCGAGGGGTTGACGGGCACCCGGCCGCCCAAGCTGGTGGCTCCGTCACGCAGGAGTTTCTCGGCCTCACCCTCGCCGCACAGACCGATGTCCTCGTACCAGTCCAGCTCGAGCGCGGACGAGAGGTCGTAGACCTCGGCCAGGCTGACGTCCTCGGGGCCGATCCCCGCCTCGGCGTAGGCCGCCGTGGCGATGGAAGGCCGGAAGCCCGCGGCGGCCGCTGCCGCGTCGGAGCTCGTCGCGGCGGCTGAGTCGGTCGAGAAGTTCGGCATCTCAATGACGGTGTTGGGGAAGGTGGGCGTCACGGTGGAGACGGCGTCGATGGTGACGAGCGGCTCCGTGCCGCCGGAGTGGCGCCGCGCGAAGTCCATGGAGGTGAGGACGAGGGCCGCCCCGCCGTCGGAGGTGGCGCAGATCTCGAGGAGGCGCAGCGGGTCGGCCACCATGGGCGAGGCGAGGACCTCGTCGACGGTGACCTCCTTGCGGTAGCGCGCGTACGGATTGGCGAGCCCGTGCCGGGCGTTCTTCACCTTGACCTGTGCGAAGTCCTCCTCGGTGGCGCCGAAGCGGTCCATGCGCCGGCGCGCGTACAGGCCGAAGTACGTCGGGTTGGTCGCGCCCATGAGGTGGAAGCGCAACCAGTCCGGGTCGTTCTTGCGCTCGCCGCCGCCGACCGGTGCGAAGAAGCCCTTCGGTGTCGTGTCCGCACCGACGACGAGCGCCACGTCGCACAGCCCGGCCAGAATCTGGGCGCGGGCGTTCGCGATGGCGACGGCGCCCGACGCGCAGGCGGCGTAGACGCTCGAGACCCGGGCACCCGTCCAGCCGAGGGCTTGGGCGAAGGTCGCGCCCGACACGAAGCCCGGGTAGCCGTTGCGGATGGTGTCGGCGCCCGAGACGAACTGCATGTCGCGCCAGCCCAGGCCGGCGTCGGCCATGGCGTCGCGGGCGGCGGCCAAGCCGTATTCCACGAAGGGCCTGCCCCACTTGCCCCACTCGTGCATCCCCGCACCGAGCACGGCCACCTTCTTGTCGTCGTGGCATGGTCAGGCCTCCCCGATAAGGGCGGCGCCGGCGATATGACTGATCGGGCGCCACTTCCACACGAGGTAGTCGGTGCCGTCCTCGGAGTAGAGCGTGTCGATGGCCAGCTCGACCTCGTCCCCGACGGTGAGGTCGTCGACCGTCACCCCGGGCACCACCTGGCCCATGACCACCAGCTTCTCGGCCGCGAGCTCCACGGCGGCCAGGCAGAAGGGCACGTAGGGATCGGCGGCAACGTACGGCGCCGGGGGCTGGTAGCGCGGCATCGGTGTAGGACCAGATGCGGCCGCGCCGGGACAGCTCGACCGTCTCGAAGGTGGTGGAGCCGCAGTCGGGGTTCCGGCAGAAGCTCTGCTCGGCCGGGAAGGCGTACGTCCCGCACTCGGTGC
Organism: uncultured Acidimicrobiaceae bacterium; assembly: GCA_963850185.1. Taxonomy (GTDB): domain Bacteria; phylum Actinomycetota; class Acidimicrobiia; order Acidimicrobiales; family RAAP-2; genus Bog-473. The sequence goes on along the minus strand of CAWKKE010000012.1, from coordinate 96,021 downwards.
AGCGCGACCCGAGCAGCGCCGGCCCTGTGCCGCTATCGCCCGTCGTGAACCATCCGTCGATCGCGGGGACCTGCGTCGTGCCGGCCATCAGGCGAGCCGCTCGATGATGGTGGCGTTGGCCTGCCCGCCGCCCTCGCACATCGTCTGCAGGCCGTAGCGGGCGCCCGTGCGCTCCATTTCGTTGAGCAGCGTCGCCATGAGGCGCGCGCCCGACGCGCCGGTCGGGTGGCCGATGGCGATGGCGCCGCCGTTGGGGTTCACCTTCGTCATGTCGGGCCGGTACTCGCGTTCCCAGGCCAGCACGACCGAGGCGAAGGCCTCGTTGATCTCCACGACGTCCATGTCGTCCAGCGACAGCTTGGCCTTGCTCAGCACCAGCTCGGTGGCGGGTATGACGGCCGTCAGCATGATCTGGGGGTCGTTGGCCGCCACGGCGAAGGTGTGGAAGCGCGCCCGGGGCCGCAGGCCGAGCGACGACGCCCGCTCCTCGCTCATGATCAGCACCGCCGCCGCCCCGTCGGAGATCTGCGACGACGTCCCCGCCGTCACCGTGCCCGACTCCGAGAAGGCCGGCTTGAGCTTGGCCAGCTTCTCGAGCGATGTGTCGCGGCGCACACCTTCGTCGGCGGAGAACAACCCGGTCACGTCAGCCGCTCCCGGCACGTCGGGGTGTACCCGGGCCTGGAGCGGGGCGATCTCGTTGGCGAAGCGGCCCTCGTCGGCGGCGTGCGCCGCCCGCTGGTGCGATTGCAATGCGAACGCGTCCATGTCGTCGCGGCTGACCTTCCAGCGCCGCGCGATCTCTTCGGCACACTCGCCCTGGTGGATGAGCTCGAAGCGTTCCTTGTAGAGCGGGCCGTAGGCCTCGCCGGGCCCGGGGTCGGTCGTCGACCCGATGGGCACGCGACTCATCGACTCCACGCCGGCCCCGATGGCGACGTCCATCGCCCCCGCCATGACGGCCTGGGCGGCGAAATGGATGGCCTGTTGCGCCGAGCCGCACTGGCGGTCGACCGTGGTGCCGGGCACCGACTCGGGGAACCCGGCGGCCAGCGCCGCGTTGCGGGCGATGTTCATGGCCTGCTCCCCGACCGTCATGGTGCAGCCCATGACGACGTCCTCCACCAGGGAGGGGTCCAGGTCGTTGCGGGCCAGCAGGGCGGCCAGCGGCTGGGCGGCCAGGTCGGTGGCGTGCCATCCGGAAAGGCGGCCCCCGCGGCGGCCCACCGGGGTACGGACGGCGTCGACGATCACGGCGTTCGGCATCAGGGGTCAATTCTGACGCCGAATCAGATCCGGCGCCAACGCCGGCCGGAGTGGTGCACCCTGATGGTCTCGGTCATGCTCTCGGACCATGATCGCGGCGGGCGGGCAGGTCTCCCATAACGGGTGCCGGCGCCCACCGGTGAGCAAACGGCGGGTCCTGATCGTCACCCACTACTGGCCACCTCACGTCGGTGGGATCGAGACGGTAGCTGTGGAGCAGGCCAGTCGGCTCGCTGCCCGCGGTTGGGAGGTGCAGGTCGCGACCAGCCGCCTTCGCGGGGACCAATCGCAGGAGCGATACGGCCCAGTCGCGGTGAAGCGGTTTCGCTGCATCAACCTTCTCGAACGACTGTGGAGCGTCCCCGTCCCGTTGATGAGCCCGGCCATGCTGTTCTTCCTTTGGCGCCGGGCACGGCACGTCGACGTCGTCGTCGCACACGGTCACGTGTACGTGGGCACGCTGTTCGCCGCCCTGGCGGCTCGCCTCACGAAGCGGGCCTTCGTCCTGGTTCAGCACGCACCCTTTATCGACTACGGACGCCGCCTGAACGCCCTTGAGCACGCCGCCGACCGAACGGTCGGTCGGTCTATCATCTTATCTGCACGCACTGTCATCGCCGTCAGCGACTTCACCGCCGAGTTCGTGCGCTCGCTCGTGCCGGACGCACGCGTGGAGATGGTGCGTTCCGGAGTCGATCGTGAGCGTTTCAACACGTCCGGGTCGAGGTCGTCTCGCACTCGACCAATCGTTCTCACCGTTCGGCGTCTGGTACCTCGCAATGGCGTCGATTGCCTGGTGGATGCCTGGAGCGCGCGGAGCCTGGGCGCACGGGCCGATCTGCTGATCGGGGGGAACGGCCCTGAGGTCGCGGACATCCAGCGCCTGGCCGCCGGTGATCCCAGCATCCGTATCTTGGGGTACGTGCCCGACGACGACCTCCCCATGCTCTACCAGGATGCCGATCTCTTCGTTCTCCCGTCGCGCTCCGGCGAGGGGTTCGGGCTCGTCGCCCTCGAAGCCATGGCGTCGGGGCTTCCGGTCCTCGCAACGTCGTCCGGCGGAGTGATCGACATCGTGAAGGACGGTGTCAATGGGCGGCTCGTGCCGCCGAATGACGTGCCGGCTCTTGCCGAGGCGCTGACCCAACTTGTAGAAGATGCACCGCTGCGCTCTGAGCTAGCCGAGAGGGCGCACGTCGTTCTGCCGACGCGTCGACGTGGGACGCGTCGATCGACTCGCTGGAGGGCGCACTGCTCGATGCCATAGCGCAACCGCTGGCCGGTCCGCGGCTCTCGACGTCCGACTCGTCACGCCCAAAGTCGTAGGCTCGTTCGCCGGTTCGACTTCGCTCTCGACCACTCTGTGCCGGGACGGGGTTGCTCATCGTGACGTGGGTGATGCCGCGTCGCGGCCCTATTCGGCCAAGATGGGTGCGATGCGCAGAGCCCTCGCGTTCGCCCTGCTCTGCATGCTCGGCCTGACGGTCCTGGCGGCCTGCTCGGGGTCTGGCAGCGGCCCGCCCGAGGCCGAGGGCATCGCCCCGGTGTTCGAGTCGGCCCAGTCGACCACGGTGACCTACTGCAACGGCCAGGAAGGCCGGATCACAGAGCCCACCGGCGTGCACGGCACGGTTCCCGCCGTCGTCTACGTCCACGGCGGCTCCTGGGTCTCGGGCGACTACAACACCGGCGGCTTCCTCATCAACGGCATCGGGCCGGCTCTGGTCAACCAGGGATTCGTGGTGTTCAGCATCAACTACCGGCTCGGTCCGCAGGCCCACTGGCCGGACCAGATCGTCGACGTGAAGTGCGCCGTCCGCTACCTGCGGGCCAACGCGCACCAATTCGACATCGACCCCACCGAGATCGGTGCCTGGGGCCAGAGCGCCGGTGGGCACCTCGTGGCGCTGCTCGGCACCGCGGGCCCCAGTGCCGGCTGGGACGTCGGCGCCTACACCGACCAGTCGAGCAGTGTGCAGGCCGTGGTGGACATGGCGGGACCGAGCGACCTGCTGACGCTGGGGAACAAGGGCGCGGCAGCACTCGTCGCCGCGAATTTCATCAACCTGCTCGGCGACGTGCCGCGCAAGCAAGTGGGCGCCGAGCTGAAACGGGCCAGCCCCACGACCTATGTGTCAGCAGGCGACCCGCCCTTCCTCATCTACTACTCGAACAACGACGACATCGTCTCCCCGAAGCAGTCACTCGAGCTCGCGTGGGACCTCGGTGCGGCCGGCGTGCCCCATCAGCTGGTCATGGTGCAGGGCGGCGGGCACGGCTTCGACATGAAGGGCGCAGGACCCCTCCCAGGCCGAGATCGTCAACCAGGTGGTGGGCTTCTTCGAGCGCATCCTCGTGCAGCACCTGCCCCTGCCCGGCAGCGCCTGAACAGCCGGCGTTGGCACCGGAGGGGGCGCTGTGGAAGATTCCCTGCGTCATGGACCTCACCTTCAGCCCCGAGGAGGAGGCCTTCCGCGCCGAGGCCCGGGCCTGGCTGGCCGCGCACGTGCCCACCCGCCCCCTGCCGTCGCTCGATACCGCCGAGGGCTTCGAGGCCCACCGCGCCTGGGAGCACACCCTCTTCGAGGACCGCTGGTCGGTGGTGAGCTGGCCGGTGGAGTACGGCGGGCGCGACGTCGGGATCTTCGAATGGCTCGTCTTCGAGGAGGAGTACTACCGCGCTCGCGCCCCGAAACGGGTGAGCCAGAACGGCATCTTCCTGCTCGCTCCGACCATGCTGGAGTACGGGACGGCGGCGCAGAAGGCGCGCTACCTCCCGCCGATGGCGGCCGGCGACGAGATCTGGTGCCAGGGTTGGTCCGAGCCCGACGCCGGCAGTGACCTGGCGGGCATCCGCTCGCGTGCGGCCCGCGACACGGCCCACGACGGCAACTGGATCCTCAACGGCCAGAAGACATGGGCCAGCCGTGGCGCCTTCGCCGACTGGTGCTTCGGCATCTTCCGCACCGACCCCGAGGCCGAGCGCCACCGCGGGCTGACCTACTTCCTCGTTGCGATGGACTCGCCGGGTGTGACGGTGCGCCCCATTCCCCAGATCGACGGCGAGACCGGTTTCGCCGAGATCTTCTTCGACAACGTCGAGGTGCCCGAGGACCAGGTGCTCGGCGAGGTCGGTGCCGGCTGGTCGGTCGCCATGGCGACCGCAGGGTCCGAGCGCGGCCTCTCGCTGCGTTCGCCGGCGCGCTACACGGAGGCAGCCGACCGCCTCCTGCAGCTCTACGCGTCGCGCGGCGGCCCGGCCGCGTCCACCGACGCGGTGGCCCAGGCCCACATGGACGCCGAGGCCTACAAGCTGCACACGTATTGGACTGCCTCACGCGTGGCGCGCGGCCACGCGGTGGGGCCCGAGGCCAGCTGCAACAAGATCTTCTGGTCCGAGACCGACGTCGCCATCCACACCGCGGCGCTGGACTTGCTCGGTCCCGAGGCCGAGCTGCTCGAGGCCGGCGCGCCCGGCGAGTGGCTCGACGGCTTCCTCTTCTCTTTGGCGGGGCCCATTTACGCCGGGACCAACGAGATTCAGCGCAACGTGGTGGCCGAGCGCCTGCTCGGGCTGCCGCGGGGCTGACCATGGACTTCGCCTTCACGGAGGAGCAGGAGGCACTGCGCGAAGGCGTGCGCACCGTGCTCGATACCGAGTGCACCCCCGACGCGCTGCGCGCGTTCGAACTGGCCGACGAGGGTGCCCGCGCCGAGCAGTCGGAAAATCGCTGGGCCGTGCTCGCCGAGTTGGGCGCGCCTGCCCTCGTCGTCCCCGAGGCCGCCGACGGATTGGGCCTGAGCGACGTCGACCTCGTGGGCGTGCTCGAGGAGGCGGGCCGGGCGGGACTGCCCGAGCCCCTGCTCGAGACCGCAGCCCTCGCCGCGCCAACGCTCGCCGCCTTGTTACCCGACCCCGCTGCGTCCGCCGCACTGGGCGCGCTGGTGCGGGACGACGTCAGCTTCGCTGTCGGCGGCATCGACGTGACGCCGGGGGGCGTTGTGTCGCCGACCGAGGTGTCGGCCGACGGAACGCTCCGTACGCCCCGCGTGGTCGGTACCCGCGAGGCGGGCCTGCTGCTGCTGGCGGTGCGCGACGCCGACTCGGGGTGGCAGCTGCACGCCGTGCCTGCCGCGTCCTGCACGGCGTACGCAACGCCCGCGCTCAGCGCGTCCCGCGATATCTCCACGGTGCACTGGCCCCTGGCCTCGGACACGCTCCTGGCCTACGGCGTGGCGGCCGAGGCAGCGGTCGGGCTGCTCGCGGACCGTGCCGCCGCCGCGACCGCGGCGTTGCTCGTCGGCCTGGCCGAGCGCATGCTCTCTCTGAGCGCGGCCTACGCCAAGGAACGCCACCAGTTCGGCAAGCCCATCGGGAGCTTCCAGGCGGTCAAGCACATGCTGGCCGACGCCCGGGTGGCACTCGAGTTCGCCCGACCCGCCACCTATCGCGCCGCCTGGTCGCTGGCCACGGCGCAGCCCACGCTCTCCCACGACGCGTCGATGGCCAAGGCCATGGCCTCGGACGCCGCCGACTTGGCCGCCCGGGTGGCCCTGCAGGTGCACGGGGCCATCGGGTACACGTGGGAGTGCGACCTCCACTTCTTCTTGAAGCAGACGTGGGCGCTCTCGCGGGCCTGGGGCGACGCGGCCACCCACCGCCGGCTCGTGCTGGCGCAGATGCGTGCCGGTTGATCAGCCGATCGTCAACCAGCCTGGCGATCCTCCAACGCCTTCACCCGTTTGCGCAGCGCGCTCGACCTCACTGAGCAGGGCGCCGACGAGCTCGTCGTTCGACAGCTCGTACGTCTTGCCGTGCTCCCAGTCGTCCCAGTCGAAGACCTCGGGCTCGGCCATGGTTCAACCATATGTCCCGCGATCAGCTATTGCCGGAGTTGCCCGAATTCCCGAAGGCCCCGGTGGAGTTCGAGACGTACCAGTTGCCGTTCTGCTTCACCAGCTCCCCCGCCGAGGTGCTGCTCTCGCACTGCCCGCTCACGCATGCATTGACGTGGAGCTTGGCCTCGGCCGTGCTCGACCCGACATTCGAGATCGTGTACGTGAATTTCTTGAACTTCACCTTCTCCGTGCCAACTTTGGCCAACGTCTTGTTGCAATCGGCCTGTTCGCTGGGCTCGGCCACGGCGCAGGCACCCGACCAATTGCCGCTCTGGATAGCCGACGTGAACGTGGCCATGGCGTCACTCGGAGACGCCGATCCACCGGAAGAGCCTCCCCCGCAGGCAGCCAGGCCACACGCGGCGGCAACGGCAACGACGAGAAACATCGCTCGCTTCATATCGTCTCCTCCCCGGCGTCCGCTTCCGCGGCATGCCGGTCCCCGAGCGGATGAACCGCCCGTTCCCGAATTGTTTGTCGGCATGCGGGTTGCGTCGCTTCAACCAACGAAGGATCAACACCCAAGGGGGGCCAGAAGGAGGACACTCGTCCCGGGCGCACGGGGATTGTATACTTGACAAACTAATCCCAGCGACGCATCCGCAGTTGCGACAAGCTTGTGTCGGTGGTCGGGAAACGAAAAGCGAGACAGAAGAAAGATAAAGACGGGTCCCATCTCGTCCGGCTGCTGGGCCTCGCCTGCTTTGCCGCAGCCGTGGTGGCATTTCTCCTAGTCCCAGCGGGCTGTACCGGCAGCAGCGCCCATGCGTGCCCGTCGTATTCCTTTGGCGAGCCGTTGATTCTTAGGGTCGAGAGAGCCGGAATTGTCCTGGTGGGCGCCTTGGCAATAGCCGCGATCTTTTGGTACACGGTTGTGAGAGGGCAGATGCCAACTGGGTTTTCAACCGGCTCGTTTACCTACTCTCCAGCAGCGGAGAAGGCGGACCTTGAGTCGGCCGCATCAATAGACGAGCTGCGCAAGCAGGTTGCGGATCAGGGAACCAACGCCTCAACATTCTCAGAAGAAACCGGGGCAATTCTTCAGAATCTTCGGGACCGTATCAACATTCTGGAACGGGGCCATTAGAATGGGATTGCTATGAAAATTTCGTCGTGCATCCAAAGGTCGCCACGCCGCTCCAGCCGGGTCGGTCACGGCGACCGCTCATGTCCCCGAAGACGCCGGGGAAAGGGTGAGGGTCCGCTACGTGTCCGACGCGGACGTAGGGAATGCTATCGACAATCTTTTCAAGATCAGCGAACGGCTGGACCCCACGACGGGCGAGTCCAAACAACGGCTGGATGCCGTTGCGGCGTCCGTCAGGGCGCAGCGTGACGCTATTCAGGAAGCAGCAATGGGACGGGAAGTCTGAACCTTTGGCTTGCGAAATGGGCCAAAGCTATAGAATCCACGTGTGACACAAAAAAGTCGCGGCAACGCAGCCAAACCCATAACCCTCGCTCCGCTCACGCTGGACGAAGCGGTTGAGGCTTTGCTTTCCGTGGACCCGGACGACCTGGAGGAAGCGCCCACTTCCCCATCGCAAACGGCCCCTGCGAAATCAAAGACTCGTAAGTAAGACGCGCACCGGGCGCACGGTTCATAACTGCCATAGCCCGCTCGCCGTCTGCCATACGCCGCGTGCTGTAGCGGAAGTCAAACTCTTTGGCGTAACGCAGGTGCTCATCGCTCACGCCGTGGTGCGTGCCGTCAATGCTCCGCTTTAGCTGACCGAAGTAGCCCTCCACTCGGTTCGTGGTAGCGCCACTCTCGTGGTTCACGTACTCGCCCTGGACGTGGTTAACGGTGTAGTGCTTCACGAACTGGCGACCGACAGAAACGTACTGTGCACCTGAGTCCGTGTAGAGGATCGAGCCGTGGCGATCCACGTTGGCGTTTAGCACTTTGCCAACCGTGCGGGTCGTAACGTCGGGGATGACCTGCGAGCGAATCTCGCCAGTGTTCATGTCCACGATCGACATGACGATTGCCTTTTCCGTGTGGGCCAGCCTGCTCACGTTGGCCCGACGCTTGGCGTTCATCCGCTTGGGGTTGGCGCCGATCCAAGTCTCATCGGCAGCGACGATGCCGCTCATTTTTCCGTTCGCAACGTTCGCCATTGCAGCGCGAATCCGGTGGACCATGTGCCACGCCGACTTGTAAGTGATTTCAAGGTCGCGCTGTAGCTCCAGAGCGGCAACGCCGTTCTTTGCCGACACGGCAAGGTACAGAGCCATCAGCCACTTGCGCAGCGGAATGTGCGATCCCTCAAAGATGGTGCCGACGAGGCAACTGAACTGACGCTTGCACTCTTTGGCACGGCACTTCCACACACGCCTGTAGCTCTTTGTGCCGGTTCGGGTGGTCCTAGGGGCACCGTCACGGGGCTGGAGGAACAGGACGTCATCTGAGCCACAGTGAGGGCAGACGGGGTGACCGTGCCAGCGCGCCTCTTCCATGTACTCCCACGCCGCCGCCTCGTCGCTGAACTTGGAAGCAACCTGAGCAAACGTCATCGTTTCCATAGCGATCAGATTCCGTCCGGAAGGGGAACGTGAAACCGAACAAACCCACAGCCAGTGCAAAAAATGCCAACGAGTGGTTGCTGACGGAAACCCAGCTGGAACAGATCGTCAACCGCATCCTCCGAGACATAGTTCGTCCCAGGATCAGCGGCCACTACGCCGGTAGTGAGTAGGTGGTCTAGAGCTGGAAGGCCCCTCCACGCTGATCCTTGGCAGCAGGGACAGATCGCAGACGAGGTCGTATTGAGAATGCCTTCTTGGGCTGTGACCAGGTCTTCTATGTCCATAAACCAAGTATGAACCTCGGGGATTGGTTTGTCAAGTATATAATCCCCGGGCGCACGGCAATGTCCGATTCCCGCCAGTAAATGTCGCAGCGGCGTGCCAGGCTGGCACCCGTGATCGAGGACCCGGACCGCTGCTACCAGGCGGCGCAGAGCAAGGATGCCCGCTTCGACGGCCAGTTCTTCTGCGCCGTCACCTCGACCGGGATCTACTGCCGCCCCAGCTGCCCTGCCCGCACCCCCAAGCGCGAGAACATGCGCTTCTACGCCACGGCGGCCGCCGCCCAGCAGGCCGGCTTCCGAGCCTGCCTGCGCTGCCGGCCCGACGCCACCCCGGGCTCCCCCGAGTGGAACGTTCGAGCCGACGTCGTCGCCCGCGCCATGCGGCTGATCCGTGACGGGGTCGTCGACCGTGAGGGGGTCGAGGGACTGGCCGGTCGTCTCGGCTACAGCACACGCCAGCTGAACCGCCTCATCACCGCCGAGGTGGGCACGGGACCCCTTGCGCTCGCCAGGGCGCAGCGCAGCCAGACGGCGCGCGTCCTGCTCGAGACGACCGATCTCCCGGTCGCCCATGTGGCCTTCGCCGCCGGCTTCGCCAGCGTGCGCCAGTGCAACGACACCGTGCGCCAGACGTTCGCCGACACTCCGAGCGGGCTTCGGGCGCGGGCGGCGCGCACCGTGTTGGGCCGGCGCTACAAGCGCGAGCCCGCGGCCCAGGCCATCCGGCTCCGGCTTCCCTGCCGGCAGCCGTTCAACCCCGCGTCGGTGCTCGACTTCCTCGGGCTGCGCGCCCTGCCCGGCGTCGAGGCGCTCGTCGGTGCCTCGTATACCCGCAGCCTGCGGCTCCCCCACGGGCACGGGATCGTGACGCTGCGGGCGCCGGAGCTCGAAGCCGGCGCCGATGGCGGACTGAGCCTCGGCCCGCCCTTCGTGGAAGGCGAGCTCATCCTCTCGGACCTGCGCGACCTGCAGACCGCCGTGGCGCGCTGCCGCCAGCTGCTCGACCTCGACGCCGACCCTGTTGCCATTTGGGAGGCGCTCCGGGGTGACCCCCTGCTCGGCGCGCTGGTGCGACGCGATCCGGGACGACGCGTCCCCGGCGCCGCCGACGGCTTCGAGCTCGCCGTGCGGGCCGTCATCGGGCAGCAGGTCTCGGTTCCCGGGGCGCGCACCGTCGCCGGGAGGCTGGTGCTGGCCGCCGGTGAGCTCCTGCCCGCACCGCTCGGCGCCGTGACGCACCTGTTCCCCACCCCGGCCGCGCTGGTCGACTTGGCCGAGCACGACCCTGGCGCGTTCTCCATGCCGGCGGGACGGCGCCGCGCCCTGGTGGCGCTGGCGCAGGCGGTCGAGGCCGGCGACGTGGTGATCGACCCTGGGGCCGACCCGGCCGAACTGCGCCGCTCACTCGTCGCGCTTCCCGGCATCGGCCCGTGGACGGCGGAGTACGTCGCCATGCGCGCGCTCCGCGACCCCGACGCCTTCATGCCGACGGATCTCGGCATCCGGCGCGGCGCGGTCGCGCTCGGCCTGCCCGACGACCCGATCCATCTGCGTGACATGACCGAGCACTGGCGGCCCTGGCGCAGCTACGCCATGGCCCACCTGTGGGCACTCCCTGCCGCCGCCACACCGCAACTCCCCACCCGACGGACGAAAGGACGTGCCGCATGACCACCACTGCCACCCTCCCCGTGCACACCCCGATCGGGCGGATCGTGCTCGAGAGCGACGGCGACGTGCTGATCGGCCTCCGTCTTCCGAATGCAGTGGGCCTGGGCCGCCGGGACGAGGAGTCGCCCGTCTTGAAAGAGGCGGCGACCCAGCTCGAGGAGTACTTCGCCGGCGAGCGCACCGACTTCGACGTGCGCATGGAGCTCGACGGCACTCCGTTCCAACGCGAGGTGTGGGCCGAGCTCACCCGCATCCCCTACGGCGAGACCATCAGCTACGGCGAGCTGGCTCGCCGCGTCGGGCGGCCCCGTGGCCCGCGTGCGGTGGGTCAGGCCAACGGGCAGAACCCGATCGCCATCATCGTGCCGTGTCATCGCGTCGTGGCGAGCAATGGCATCGGCGGCTACGGCGGCGGGCTCACGTGCAAGCGCGCGCTGCTCGCGCTGGAGGGTGTCACCGCATAGGGTGCGCCGCATGGAAACGGCCCAGAGTGTCCGCAGCGCGTTCGACCTGACGGGCCGGGTGGCCCTCGTCACCGGAGCCGGGAGCGGCATCGGGCGAACGACCGCCGAGGTACTGGCCGGTGCCGGCGCAACCGTGGTCTGCGCCGACATCAACGGCGCCACCGCGTCCGAGACCGCCGCGGCCATTCTGGGCCAGGGCGGCCGGGCCGAGAGCGCCGAGCTCAACGTGGCGGCTCGGGGTGCGGCGGAGGCCCTCGTGCAGAACATCGCGGCGCGCCACCGTGGTCTGCACATCATGTGCAACATCGCCGGGATCATGATCGACAGCCCCATCATCGACGTCGATCCCGACGAGTTCGACCGCATCCTGGCGGTGAACCTCAAGGGTGTCCTGTACGGATGCCAGGCCGCCGGAAAGGTGATGGTGTCACAGCGCGGCGGCTCCATCATCAACATGACCTCGGCGGCGGTCCTGGCCCCCGCGCCCGGCGTCGGGCCGTACGCCATCTGCAAGGCCGGCGTTGCGCAGCTGACCAAGTCGATGGCGGCCGAGGTGGGCGAGCACGGCGTGCGGGTCAATTCGGTGGCGCCAGGGTTCATCCCGACCAACATGACGGCGCGCTACTACACGAACCCCGACGGCACGGTGAACGAGGCGGCCAAGGCCGCCACGCTGGCGCCGATGGCGCGCTACGTGCCGCTGCGGCGCGTCGGGGAGACGGCGGATGTGGCCTACGGCGTGCTGTATCTCGCTTCGGACGCCAGCAGCTTCGTGACGGGACAGTTGCTCAGTCCCAACGGCGGCGTCTCCATGTCGTATTGATCAGGACAGGCGGATGAGGTCGAACTGAGCCGTGGTGGTGTCGGATACGACGACCGCCGGACTGGGCCCGAGGAGTGTGACGGCCGAACCGACGCCCACCGGATTGCTGACCGTGCCCTGCGGGACGATGTTGAACACGCACGAGGTCGGCGTCGACGGTGACGCCTCCGGGCAGGCCGGGTCGTTGCCCGCCGCCTCGAGGACCAGCGCGCCGGCGCTCGAGTCCACCACGGTGCTCGTCACCGAGCCCTTGTAGGAGCCCAGCTCGTTGAGGGTGGCGGCGTCGTAGGTGGTGTACGTCGCATCGAGGCCCTGGCCGGCGGGCTCGCTGACCCAGACCGCGCCGCCGGCCACCACGTCGAGATACTGCACGCCGCCGCCCAAGCCGTTGGGCGAGTCGTCCAGCATCGGGCCGACGGCCTTGGAGCCGTTCGGGCGCCGCGCCGCCAGATGGTGGTCGGCGCGCTCGTAGTAGACCGAGCCGTCGGACCCGATGGCGTCACCGAGGCCTTTCAAGAGCAGGTGCGGCGCGGCCGACGTCCCCGGATTGACGGTGTACACGCTGACCGTGTTGCCCCGGGTCACCGAGACGAAGACCGAGCCGTTCGCGGTGGCGAGGGCGACGAGGTCGTTGTTCGAGCTGTTCGATGCGTGCACGGCGGGCATCGTCCACTGCCCGTCCTGGTTTCCGCTCTGGCGGTTGTAGGCGTACAGGGTGGAGTACGTCGCCACGTAGAAGTTGGTGCCGTCGGCGGCGAGCGCGGCGATGCCGGTCGCCACATGCTCCGCGATCTGCGCCGGGCCGTTGCCGTCGATCACCCAGGCGATGGACGGCGACGGGCTGGTCGGACTCTGCGGGGCGGCGAACACGGTGCCGTCGGGACTTTCCGCCGCGGTCACCTGGGCCGCCGAGAAGGGCAACGCGATGGGTGAGCCCGCCTGCAACGGGCCCGATGCGGGCGGCGGTGCCGTCGTGGTGGGGGCGGCGGCGGTTGTCGTGGTCGTCGACGCCTGGTGGCGCAGCGAGGAGGTCGGCGTCGGGGAACCCGAGCCGCAGGCCGCCAACAATGCTGCAGCCAGCGCCGCCAACGTGGCCGCCAATCCCAATTGCAGCGGCCGACGAGGGTTCCTGCGCATCGCCGCCAGTATTGCTGCAACGGGTGGAAGGTACGGTGCACCCATGGCCACCACCAGCGATATCACCTACGAGTCCGACGGACGCACCATGATCGGCACCCTTGCCCTGCCCGCCGGCGGGAGCGACCAGCGCCCCGGCGTGCTGGTCTGCCACGAGGGTCCGGGCCTCGACGATCATGCTCGGGCTCGGGCGGCGCGGATCGCCGACGAGCTCGGCTATGTCGCCTTTGCGCTCGACTACCACGGCGACGGGAAGCCGATCGCCGACCGCGAGCAGATGATGGCCCGTATCGGCGAGCTGCGGTCCGACCCGGCGCGCGCCTTCGCCATTGGGACTGCGGGCCTCGACGTCCTGCGGGCCCAAACTCGATGCGACCCGGCGCGCCTCGCCGCCATCGGCTTCTGCTTCGGCGGGACGCTCTCCTTGGAGCTGGCCCGGGGCGGCGCCGACCTCAAGGCCGTCGTCGGCTTCCACTCGGGGCTCTCCACCGTGCACCCCGAGGACGCCCGCAACATCACGGGAAAGGTGCTGGCCCTCATCGGTGCCGACGATCCGATGGTCCACGCGGACGAACGGCGGGCCTTCGAAGAGGAGATGCGGGCCGGCGGGGTCGACTGGGAGCTCAACGTCTACGGCGGCGCCGTCCACTCGTTCACCAACACTCTGGCCTCGCCGGACACCTTCCCGGGCATCGCGTATAACGAGGCGACGGACCGCCGTTCGTGGCAGGCAATGGTCGACCTGTTCAACGAGGTCTTCGGCGCCTGACCGTGCGTTTCTGACGCTCCGTCAGGTGCGGGCTACGCTCGATACCCATGCCTGAGCCCCTGCCGATGATCATCTCGGTCGACGATCACGTGGTCGAGCCGCCCAATGTGTGGCAGGACCGCCTCCCCTCCAAGTACGCCGAGGTCGGGCCCCGGATTGTGCGCGCCCCCATGCCCGAGGTGGAGTACCGCGGCGGGTCGCTCAAGGTGAAGCCCGGGTCCGAGGGCGTGCCCGTCGACTGGTGGTACTACGAAGACCTCAAGCGTCCGCTGCTGCGCGTCGACTCCGCCGTGGGCGTGCCGCGCGACGAGGTGACCATGAAGGGCGTCACCTACGAGGACATGCGCCCGGGCTCTTACGAGGTCAAGCCCCGCCTCGAGGACATGGACGTCAACCACATTGAGGCGGCGCTGTGCTTCCCGACCTTCCCCCGCTTCTGCGGCCAGACGTTTACGGAGGCCAAGGACAGGGAGCTCGGCCTGCTCTGCGTGAAGGCCTACAACGACTGGATGGTCGACGAGTGGTGTGCCGACTCGAGCGGGCGGCTCATTCCGCTCTGCCTCATTCCGCTGTGGGACGCCGAGCTGGCGGCGGCGGAAGTGCGTCGGAACGCGGACCGTGGCGTGCGCGCCGTGTGCTTCAGCGAGATCCCCCCGTTCCTCGGCCTGCCGAGCGTGCACGATCCCGACCACTACTGGGACCCCTTCTTCCGCGCCTGCGCCGAGACGCAGACGATCGTGAACATGCACATCGGGTCGTCGTCGAAGATGCCATCGACCTCTTCGGACGCGCCGCCGGCCGTCGGCTCGACTCTGACGCACACCAACGCCACCTTCTCCCTCGTCGACTACCTCTTCAGCGGTGTCTTCGTGCGCATCCCCGACTTGAAGGTGGCCTACTCGGAGGGGCAGATCGGCTGGATCCCTTACATCTTGGAGAGAGCCGACCGAGTCTGGGAGGACAACCGCGGGTGGGGCGGGGTCGCCGACATTGTGCCGGAGAAGCCCTCGAGCTACTTCAAGGACCACGTGTGGGGGTGCTTCTTCGACGACGCTCACGGGCTGAAGTCGGTGGACGAGATCGGCGAGGACAACATCACCTACGAGTCGGACTACCCGCACTCGGACTCCACCTGGCCCCGCACTCGGGAGATCGCCGAGGAGCAGATGGTGGGTCTGACGGACGAGCAGCGCCGCAAGATCGTGCGCGGGAACGCGATCAAGCTGTTCGGCCTCGACTTCGTCGCCTGATTCCCGTTCGTCGCCGCTTGCGCCCCTGACGCATGGACCTCCGCTACACCGCGCCAGAACAGGCATTCCGTGACGAGCTGCGTACGTGGTTGGCCGCCACGTTGCCCGGACTGGGGGCTGCGCCGGCGCACGACGACTGGCCTGGTCGCCGAGCCTACGACCTGCACTGGCAGCAGCTGTTGTTCGAGGCGGGCTACGCCGGCGTGGACTGGCCCACCGAAGGCGGCGGACGCGGCTCCTCGCCGGTGGAGCAGCTGATCTTCAAGGAGGAATGCGAGCGGGCCGGCGCGCCCTACGTGGGGGTCAACTTCGTCGGCCTCCTGCACGCCGGGCCGACGATCATCGCCGAGGGCACGGCGGCCCAGAAGGAGCGCTATCTGCCGGGCATCCTGCGTGGGCGGGAGGTCTGGTGCCAGGGGTTCAGCGAACCCGACGCGGGGTCGGATCTGGCCTCCTTACGGACGCGGGCGGTCCGGGACGGCGACGACTACGTGGTGACCGGCTCGAAGATCTGGACATCGCACGCCGAGGTGGCCGACTTCTGCGAGCTCTTGGTGCGCACGGGTGAGGACCGCAATCGCGGCATCACCTGGCTGATCATGCCCATGGACGCGCCCGGCATAGAGATCCGCCCCCTGCGCACCATCGCCGGGACGACCGAGTTCGCCGAGCTCTTCCTGAACGAGGTGCGGGTCCCCGTGTCCAACCGCGTGGGCGACGAGAACGACGGCTGGCGCGTCACCATGGTCACCCTTTCCTTCGAGCGCGGCACCGCCTTCGTCGGTGAGCTCCTCGAGTGCATGCGACTGCTGGGCGAGCTGGCCCGGGTCGCCGAGCGCCTCGGCGCCATGGACGATGCCGGCGTGGCCCGCCGCTTCGGGCATCTGGTGGCTGCCTTCGACGCGCTGTGGGCGCTGACCAAGCGCAACGTCTCGGAGGCGGCGCAGACGGGGATTCCCGGCATCGGCGGGTCGGTCTTCAAACTTTCCTTCTCCGAGCACGCCCAGGCCCTGGGCGACCTGGCCATGGAGATCCTGGACCGGGCCGCGCTGAGCGCCGACCCGCTGGACGGACCCGACGGCGCACCGCTCGGCAACGCGGAACAGCTGGCTGCGTGGTTCAAGTCGATCTCGTTGACCATCGCGGCCGGCACGTCGCAGGTGCAGCGCAACATTGTGGCCGAGCGCATCCTCGGGCTGCCCAAGGCGCGGCGCTGATGGACTTTCGTGTCGGCGATGACCAGCGCGAGCTGGCCGAGGGCATCCGGGCCATGGTGGCGGGGCGGCTGCCGCTCGACCACCTGCGTGCCCGGGAAGGCGATGCCTGTGCCATCGACGCGGCGGACTGGACCGCGTTGGGCGAGACGGGCGTCTTTGCCCTGACTCTGCCCGAGCCCGCCGGCACCGGCCTCGCCATGGCCGAAGCCGTCGTCGTCTTCGAAGAGCTCGGGCGCGCGCTGATCCCGGGCCCGCTGGTGGGCACCTTCCTGGCGGCGCGCGCCGACATGGTCGAGGGCGCCTCGGAGGGACGCGTCCAGGTCGGCGTGCACTGCCTGGGCGGCGCGGGGCCCGTACTGGTCGAGCACCTGGGGTCGTCGGACGCGCTGCTCGTCTTCGGAGCCGATGGTCGCGGGCCGGCGACGCTGCTGCCTCGGGTCGCCGCCTCGGGCGCGACGCGGGTGGAGACGCCGCTGGACCCGCTGACCCCGCTGTGGCGCCTCGACGCGCTCCCGGCCGGCCGGCCGGTACCCGGTGACGACGGGTCGCTATCGCTGTCTCTCTGGCGCGACGGGACGCTCCTGACCGCCGCGCTGCAGGTGGGTCACGCCACCGAGGCGTTGGACCTCGCCGTCGCCTACGCCAAGGAGCGCGAGCAGTTCGGCACGCCCATCGGCAGCTTCCAGGCCGTGAAGCACCTCTGCGCCGACATGCTGGTGCGCACGGAGGTGGCCCGTGCGGCGGTACACGCCGCCGCCTGCCTCGTCGACGCGCCCGACGTCGTCGACACCGAAGCGGCCGTGGCTGGATGTACCGCCGGCCAGCTGGTGGACAGGTCCGTCGGTGGTGCCAAGCTGCTGGCGGACGAGGCTGCGCTCGGCAACGCCCGTGCGGCCATTCAGGTCCACGGGGGCATGGGCTTCACCTGGGAGGTGCCGTTGCACCTGCACCTCAAGCGGGCACGGGTCCTCTCGACCTCCTTCGGCACCCCGGCTGCGCGCGCCACCGCTCTCGCGGCCTACGCCGGAGCGACCACCGCGTGAAGTCCCTCGTCTTGATCGGAGTCCACCCATGACCGACCCTGCGATGATTCCCGCCGACGTCGTGCGCGCCGTCCCCGAGGGGGAGGTCGTGTACGGCATGCAACTCCCCATTCAGTCGCAGTCCACCCTCTACGTGGCGGACTGGGAGAAGGAGTCGGGCCCCACCGAGCTGGCCCGGATCGCGAGGGTGGCGGACGAGGCCGGCTTCTTCTACCTCGGCGTCTGCGACCACACGGCCATTCCGCGCCGGCTGGCCGACGCCATGGGGACGATCTGGTACGACACGACCGCGACACTCGGCTGGCTGGCGGCAGTGACGACCCAGACACACCTGCTCTCCCACGTGCTGATCCTCGCCCAGCGTCATCCGTTGCGCGCGGCCAAAGAGCTCTCCACCATCGACCGCCTCTCGGGTGGGCGCCTCATCGTCGGCGTGGGCGCCGGCCACGTGCCCGAGGAGTACGAGCTTCTGACGGGCGACTTCGCCGAGCGGGGCCGCCACACCGACGAGGCCGTCTCCGCACTCGCCCGCAGCTTCACCGACGAATTCCCCGAGCTGCCGGGACCTCGGTTCCCCGCCCGGGACATGGGTCTCGCGCCGCGCCCGGTGCGCCAACCGCGCCCACCGATCTGGATCGGCGGTTCCTCGCCTGCGGCCATCCGCCGCACAGCCGCCTTCGGCGACGGCTGGCTCCCGCAGGGGACGCGCCGGCGCGACCTGCCGGGCCAGATCGCCCGGCTGCGCGAGCTGCGCGACGAGCTGCGCGGCGGCGCGCCGATCGACATCGGCACCATTGTGGAGCCCATCTACCTGACCGCGGTGGGCTCGGACCGGGAGGTCCCCAGCTGGGTCCTCTCGGGTGGCGCGGACGAGGTGGCGTCCTCACTGCGCGAGCTCGTCGACATGGGGGTCAACCATCTGCAGGTGCGCTTCATGGCCCGCAGTGCGGAGGAATTCTGCGAGCAGACGGCCCGTTTCGGGGTCGAAGTGGGGCCCCTGCTGAACCACTGAGCCGGCCGCGGCCATAGGCTAAATACCGATGTCGTTCTTCTCGTACGCGCTGGGGGCGCTGATCCTCATTCTGGTGCTGTTGCGCCAGGTCAGGGTGCGCCCGGTCCCGCGCGTGTTCCAACCTCGCCTCCCTGTCGTCATCGGTGTCATCGGCCTCTTCGAGATGTTCTCCTATGCGGGCAATCACCACGTTTCGTCGGCCGCCTGGCTCTGGGTGGCGGGCACCCTGGTGGTCGGCGCGCTGGGTGTCGGCCTCCTGCGTGGGCTCTCCATGCGCGTCTGGGCCGGCAACGGCTGGGTGCTGCGACAGGGGAGCGCCATCACCATGGCCCTCTGGCTCGTCTCGCTGCTCGTCCATTTCGCGGGCGACGCCGGACAGGGCCACGCGGGGGCGGCGGGCCTCGAGGGAGCGAGCTTCCTCCTCTATCTGGGCGTGACGCTGTGCGCGCAGTACTACGTCGTGTACCGCCGGGCCCTTCCGCTCTGGGCGCAGCTCGGGCCGGACGCCGGACGGCCGCTGCGACTCCAGTTCACTCAGTCACCCGGCGCCTTCTTCGCAGGCTTCACCGCGCCGGGCGATGGCGGCGGCCAGGGTCCCGGGCAGCGCGCACCGGGCCCGAGCGGCGGGAGCTTCGCCGACGATCCCAACATCATCGACGCCGAGGTGGTCGAGGACGAAGACGACCACGGCCCTCCCGAATTGCACGCTCCGCGCTGATCCTTCCCTACACTCGGCGCCCGTGACGTCGCCCCGCAGTTTCAGCCAACGGCCCTATGTGGGCCCGCCCGGCTCCACCGAGCTGCTGCTGGTGCGCCACGGTGCCTCGGCGGATTCGCTGGAGGGCGAGACGTTCGAGCTGGTCGAGGGCCAGGGCGACCCCCCGCTGTCCGAGGCCGGACGCCACCAAGCCGAGCAGGTAGGTCTGCGACTCGCCCAGGAGCCCTTCGACGCGCTCTACGTCTCCACACTGCAGCGGACCGTCCAGACGGCCGCGCCGCTGGTGGCCCGCTCCGGGATGACCCCGGTGGTGGATGCCGACCTGCGCGAGGTGTTCCTCGGCGAGTGGGAAGGCGGCCTTCTGCGCCTGAAAGCCGCCGACGAAGACCCTCTGTTCCAGACGGTCATGGCCGAGCAACGTTGGGACGTGATCCCTGGTGCCGAATCGCGCGAGGTGTTCGGCGGCCGCCTGCGCCGCGCCGTTGAGCGAATCACCGCCGCCCACCCCGGGGGACGTGTCGTCGTGTTCAGCCACGGTGCGGCAATCGGCGAGATCCTGGCCCAGGCCACCGGTTCGACTCCCTTCGCCTTTGTGGGTCCCGACAACGCGTCCATTTCGAAGTTGGTCGTGACGCCCGACCGCTGGATCATCCGCGGCTACAACGACACCACACATCTGGGGGGCTGAGCGCCTTGGCACGTATCGTCATCGTCCACGGAGCGTTCAACGAGTTGTGGGGCCCGAACGAGCTCAAGGCCCGGTGGTTGCCCGCAGTCCGGGACGGACTGTGGCACCACGGCGCGGAGGTCGATGCGGACGATGTCGCCATCTGCTTCTACGGCGATCTCTTCCGTCACCATCCCGGCAGCGACGCGGACCGCACGCTCGAGCAGTCGCGCGCCGGTGTGGCCGACATGCTCTCGGAGCTAGGTGGAGACGCGGTCGCCAAGCTCTCCCAGGCGGCAGGCGAGGCGACCTTCGACCGCACCCTCGACCTGGCGACGGCGATGCTGGCGGAAAACGACCTACACGCCCGTCTGCGCGCCCGTATCGAGGCCGAGATCACCGACGACACACGGGTGCTGGTGGCACACTCGCTGGGCACGATCCTCTCCTACTCGGCGCTCGCCCTGCATGACGACTGGCCGGTCCACACCTTCGTCACGCTGGGCTCACCGCTCGCCGTGCCGATGATCTTCGACAACCTCGAGCCGGCCCCCGTCGATGGGCAGGCAATGTGGCCCGGCTCCGTGCAGCGCTGGGTCAACGTGCGCGCGCTGAACGACCTGGCCTGCGAGAGCCCGCTGTCCGGCCACTTCGGGCCACGGGTTGAAGAGTTCGTGATCGACAACGGGCACCGCGCCCACTCGCCCGAGCCCTACCTCAACTCGCGGCCGACCGGCGCCGCCATCGCCGCCGCACTCCGCACCTCGACGTAGGACCTCATCAGAAAGCGAGACACCCTCGGGGCCGGAGGGACCGTTCTCACAACTGATGGCCCGGATTGACGCTGCAGCGCCACCCCTTCGTCCCGACCTCGCGGCCGGCACGGTGGCTTCTCTGTCGAACGAAGAGCTGACAGCGGCTCTCGAAGAGGCCTTCAAGGAAAAGACGGCCGCCGAGGGGAGGTTCCTCCTCTACCTGGGCGAGGCCGATCGACGAGAGACGTTCCGAGAGTACGGAGCGACCTCCACCGAGGCCTGGACGGTCGAGCGCTTCGGCGTCTCGAAGGCGACCGCACGGGTGCTGACCCACGTGAGCGAGAAGGCGTGCGGCCTGCCCCACCTGATGGGCTCACTCTGTACGGGCGAGGTGTCCTTCGACAAGGTCCGTGCGGTCGTCGATGTGGCCACCCCGGCTACCGACGAGGGGCTCTGTGACCAGGCCCGGGTGTGCACTGTCCGTGAGCTGGCCGAGGTGGCCCGCAGCGCACCGCCGACCAAGGCTTCTGGTAGCGCCACGCACGACCGGAGATATCTCCGCTTCAACGACTCCCTCTGCACCGTCAGCGTGCAGCTCCCTCCTGATGGCTATGTCGAGACCAGGGCCCATCTCGAAGCCCGAGCCAAGGAAATCCCCTCCGACGGGGAGACACCTTGGGACCAGCGTCTCTGTGACGGATTCTTGGACCTGATCCACTCCTCTGAGCCAGGTTCGGCTTCGACGGCGAGCCCGTACACGGTGGTCGCGCATGTCGCCCTCAGCGCTTTGGTCGAAGAGTCAGACGCGCAGACCGGCCTGGCGGGTGAGCTCGAGCACGTCGGCCTGATCGACAGCGAGACGCTCAAGCGGATTGCGTGTGACGCCACCATCGCCATCGGAGTCGACGACGATGTCGGCCACACCATGTACGAGGGCCGGGCACGACGCTTTCCGAGCGAAACCCAGCGCCGGGAAGTGATGCGACGAGATCGCCACTGCCGCTTTCCCGGCTGCACCAACATGACCTTCACCAATGTCCATCACATTGTTGCGTGGAAACCGGGCGGGAGAACCGACCTCCCCAACCTCGTGCTCTTGTGCAAACACCATCACGGCGTGGTGCACCGGAACGGCTGGACCATGTCGGGAAATGCCAACGAGGAGCTCACCATCGTCAGCCCCACCGGTGGGGTCATGGTGTCGCGCCCTTCGGCCCTCTGGACCCGAGTGACGGCCGGGCAGGGAGCCGCCGGCGGACGGCGGGGCTAAGAGGAGCCGCTCGGTCCTCGCCGTCGTCCTGGTGGTCTGCGTACGACAGCGCGGTCATCCGTGCGCCACACTCGCCGGGTGAGTCAGGGCGAGAATCGCAAGAAGCGCCGCAAGCCGAAGCGCCCACTGCCGCCCGTCCCCAAGTACGTGCCCTACTCCGGCGGGGGTCGACGGTACTGGCGACTCGGCGGCCCGCTCACCAAGGACCACGAAGCCGAGGCGAAAGCGGCCCGGGCCGCCAAGCCCCCCGGTCGGTTGGGGCGCCTGGTGCTGCGAATCCTGGGCGGCGGCAAGGCGACGCCTCCGCACTGATCACGCGAGCCGTCGCGGTAGATCAGGCGTGGCTTCCGGCGGCCGTCCCTGAAGGGCGCAGCTCGGCGATCGCTGCGGGCTTGGGGGCATTGAGCGCCGACTCGACCACCTCGGTGATCTCGGCGCCCACGAGCTCGTCACGCTCGAGCAGTGCGTCACGCAGGGCCTCGACCACCTCCGGGTGGGCGGTGACGATGGCCTTGGCCGCGTCGCAGCTCCCCATGAGCAGCGTGTCGAGCTCGGCTCGGGCCGTCGAGTCGGCCAGCACCTTGTCCACGAGACCGCCTTCCAAGAACCCGTTGCCCGCAGCGGCGACCGAGATGAGCGAGGTGCCCATGCCGCACGCACCGATCATTTGCGCGCCAATGGAAGTGGCAGCGGCCAAGTCGGAGGCCGGACCGGTCGACACCTCGTCGAACCAATGCTCCTCGGCCACCATGCCGCCCATCGCGATCTGGAGCAGCGCACGGAGCTCCTCGCTGCTCTTGGTGAAGCGCTCCTCCGTGTCGGAGTGCTGCAACAGACCGAGCGAGTCGCGACGCTTCACGATGGAGAGTACGTCGAGCTGGCGGGTCTGGCCCACGAAGTAGGCCACGGTGGCGTGTCCGGCCTCGTGCGTGGCCACGCGGTCCCGCTCGTTGGGCGTGTAGATGGTCTCGTCGGTGACCCCGAGCTCGACGAGCATCTTGGCCTCGGCCACGTCGGACATCGTCATGGCCGAGCGCCCGTGGGTCAGAGCGATGACCAGCGCCTCGTCCATCAGCCGCTCCAACGCGGCCGGGGAGTAGCCGAACGTCATGCCGGCGACGATGTCGACCGCGCTCTGCCCGTCGAGATCAGAGGCGTGCGCCTTCTTGCCCAAGTAGTAGGCGATGATGTCGCCCCGGGCGCGCCGACCCGGCAGCCCGAAGTAGATGCTGCGGTCGAAGCGTCCCGGGCGAATGAGCGCGGGGTCGAGGTCGTCCTTGCGGTTGGTGGCGCCCACCACCAGGACGTTGGCGGGCACGGAGGCCGGCTTGCGCAGCTTGCCCCCGTCGGGGAGATAGCGGTTGAGCAGATCGATCCAGGCCCACGTGATGCGCTGGCCCCGGCTCGGCGTGTCGAAGGACTGTAACTGCACGAGCAGCTCGTTGACCACGCCCGACACGCCTTCGTTCCCGCCGGTGCCGCCCATCCCCCGCCGAGTGGCGCCGATGGCATCGATCTCCTCAATGAAGCCGATGGCGCCACCCTCCTTGCGGGCGTGCTTGCGGAGCTGCTTGAAGAAGGAACGGATTTTGCGGTTCGTCTGCCCGTAGTACATGGACTGGAAGGCCGAGGCGGACACGAACAGGAAGGGGACGTTGGCCTCCTTGGCCATGGCCTTGGCCACGAACGTCTTGCCGGTTCCGGGCGGCCCCTCGAAGAGCACGCCGCGTCGAGAGGAGCCCCCCATGGCGTCGCGGAACGTCTGGTGGGCGAGGAACAAGTTGATGGAACGCACGACCTCGGCCTTGATCGGGTCGATGCCCACCAGGTCCTCCAGCCCCACCTGGGTCTCGCCCGGGCGGATGAGCGTGTGGGGAGACCGCCCGGCCACCAGTAGGGGGGCCAGCATGACCGCCCCCAGCATCCCGACGATGAGCACGATCGGGATGGCGGTCCCCAGCCCGTGCGGGAGGTGAAGGGTCGGGAAGATGCCGTGCCCGCTGATGCGGCGGATGACCACCCAGCCGAGGGCCAGTGCGCCGACCGCCACCAGGCGGCGGAGCCGGGCTACCCGCCGGCGCTCCCGAGCTCGGGAGACGTCCGCACTGCCCAGAATGGTGTCGCCCACGATCCCGGATACGGACCGGGTCATCTCGCCGGGACGTGCGGAAGCGGGGACCTTGTCGGCAGGCCTGCTCATGACCACTCCGTTCACTCCCCCGAGGACGTATACCAATGTAGAGAATCCCATAGGTCCTATGACCTTGCGAAGTGACAAAAGTCATAAATGACCGAATTCGTATCCCCAGAGCGCCTCAACCCCTGATTTCGGGCCCCGGAGGGTGCGATCAACCCGCGTGGACTGCGGCTTTGGCGGACCCCGCCCCGGCGGGGTTGAATGTGACGCGCCGTCAGATCGGCTGGCGGCACCCGAGTCGGGAGCACACATGGCCGAGACCACCCAGCGCAACGAGCACCAACTCCTCATCGGAGGCAAGTGGGTCGACGCGTCAGACGGGACCTACGAGATCGTCAACCCCGCCACCGAGGAGGTCGTCGGGCTCGCCCCCAACGCCAGCGCCGACGATGCCTTGGCTGCTTCCGCGGCCGCCAAGGAGGCCCAGCCAGGGTGGGCGGCGTGGTCAGCTGAAGAGCGCGGGGCCCTGATGCGCGAGGCCGCCGCCGCCATCCGGGCCAAGTCCTCGGAGCTGTTGCCGCTCGTGATCGCCGAGACCGGTGCGACTGCAACCGTCGGCTCGCGCATGCAGGTGCCCGTGGCGGCGGACCGATTCGAGCGCTACGCCCGGGACCCCCGCGGCGTGCTGCAGACGCCCCTCCTCCCCCAGCCCGCGCAGGCGACGCCGCTGGCCCCCGGCGGGATCATCGGCGGCATGGTCAACCGGCAGCCGCTCGGCGTGGTGGCCTGCATCACCTCCTACAACTTCCCGATGGTCAACATGGCGGGCAAGGTGGCTCCCGCGCTGGCGGCCGGCAATACCGTCGTCGTCAAGCCTGCGCCGCAGGACCCACTGGCCATCGTGGAGCTCGTGCGCATACTCAACGACGTCGGCTTCCCCCCGGGCGTGGTGAACCTGGTCAACGGAAACGGTCCGGCCTCCTCCGCAGCCCTGGTGGATTCCGACGAGGTGGACTGCGTCAGCTTCACGGGCTCGACACAGGTGGGCGTGAAGATCGGCGAGCAGGCGGCGCGCACCATGAAGCGCACGCTGCTCGAGCTCGGCGGCAAGGGCGCCTGTGTCGTCTTCGAGGACGCCGACGTGAAGGGCGCCATCGGCTGCATCGGCTCCACCTGGTCGTTCCACTCCGGGCAGATCTGCACGGCGCCGACGCGGGCGGTGGTGCACCGCAGCCTGTTCGACCAGGTGCGCGACGGGCTGGTGCAGATGGCGGGCTACCTCAAGGTGGGCGATCCAACCGACAAGGCCACCATCATCGGGCCGGTGATCTCGGCGGCGCAGCGTGGGCGGATCGAGGCCCACATTCAGACGGCAATCGAGGACGGCGGTGAGATCGTGATCGGCGGCGAGCGCCCGGCCGACTTGCCGACCGGGTTCTACGTGGCGCCCACGCTCATCACCGGTGACAACAACATGCGGGTGGCGCGTGAGGAGATCTTCGGCCCCGTCATCACCATGATCCCCTTCGACGACGAGGAGGAGGGCATCGCCATCGCCAACGACACCGAGTTCGGGTTATATGACTACGTGTTTTCGAAGGATGGCGCTCGTGCGCTGCGGGTAGCCAAACGCCTGCAGGCCGGGCACGTCGGCGTCAACACGGCGCAGCGGAACCATGATGCTCCGTTCGGTGGCTTCAAGATGTCGGGCGTGGGGCGGGACGGGGGCGACTACGGGCTGCTGGCCTACACCGAGCCCCAGGCCATCATCTGGAGCTCATAACGACGAGGCGGTCAGCCCATCGTCTTGGCGCCGTCGATCGTCTCCCGAATGATGTCGGCGTGGCCGGCATGCTGCGCGGTTTCGGCGATGACGTGGACGAGCACGCGCCGAGCCGACCATGACGCACCCTGCTCGAACCACGGTGCGTCGGGCAGCGGGTGCGAGATTCCGAGGGACGGCAGCGCCATGACCAGCTCTTCGGTCGCCTTGGCCCTCTCGCGGTAGCGCTCGAGGAGGAGCGCCACGGTGTCGTCGTCCGTCATCTCGAAGGTGGCGGAGAAGGTGGCAGCGGTGGCGGCCGCGTCAGACCCCGCCCCACCCATGGCGGTCGTGCCCTCCGCAATGAAGTTGGACCAGCTCCCCTCCATGGTGGTGATGTGCTTGATCAGCCCTCCGAGGCAGAGCGCGCTGACCGTGGGACGTAGACGAGCCTGTTCGTCGGAGATGCCGCGCAGGGTCCGCACCAGGAGCCCCCGGTGCTTGGCCAACGCTCCGATGAACTCTTGTCGCTCGGTGTCGATGTGGCCATCCTCGTCCGTCATGGGGACCACCGTAGGCTCCTCTGCTGGCGGCGGCGGCGGTGGCGACGGCAGCGGGCGGGCCAGCCCCGAGGTAGGGACCGACATCATCTCCACCTCGAGTCGACATGCCGGTGGAGTAAGAACAGTGCATGGCAACGTTCCCCCACACGCCGATGCCCGTGCACGGCCTCCCACGCGACGAGGTCATGCAGCGGCTGATAGCCATGAAACAGGACGACCAGGACTGGAGGGGCGGCCGGGTCTTCAGCCTCGTCTACTCGGCCGGGGACGACGTGCACGAGCTCCTCTCCGACGCGCTGTCCCTCTACAGCGCCGAGAACGGCCTCAACGTCCTGGCCTTCCCGAGCATCGGCGTGATGCAGCACGACATCGTCTCCAACACGGCCTCGCTGCTCGGCGCCGACGACCCGTCCGCCGGTGGCGCCGTGGAGGGCTACCTGACCTCGGGTGGCACCGAGAGCCTGCTGCAGGCGGTGAAGACGGCCCGCGACGTCGGACGTGACAGGGGCGTCGCTCGGCCGCGCGTGGTCGCGGCGGAGAGCGTGCACGCCGCTTTCACCAAGGCAGCCGACTACTTCGACGTTGAGCTGGTCCGCGTGCCCGTCGAGCAGGATTTCCGCGTGCGGGCCGACGCGCTGGCCGACGCGTGCAACGACGAGACGATCATGGTGGTCGGATCCGCGCCCACGTATCCCCAGGGAGTGATCGACCCCATTGCCGACATCGCGGCGCTGGCGCTGGACCGCGGCATGCTGTGCCACGTCGACGCTTGCATGGGTGGCTTCCTCCTGCCCTTCCTGACCGAGCTCGGACGGCTGGACGAGCCCTTCGACTTCCGTGTCCCTGGCGTGACATCCATGTCGGCCGACGTCCACAAGTACGGCTACGCGTCGAAGGGTGTCTCGGTGATCCTCTACCGGACGCACGAGCTCGCCCGCAAGCAGCTGTTCGTCACCACCGACTGGCTGGGGGGCTTCTACGCCTCGACCGCCATGGCGGGAACACGGCCGGCGGGGCCGGTCGCCGCGGCCTGGGCAGCCATGATGCACATCGGCCGTGACGGCTACCTTGACCTCACGCGGACTGCACACGACGCGGCCCTCGTGCTGCGGGACGGGATCGAGTCAATCGACGGGCTGGCCATCCGCGGCGATCCACCGGCCACGGTGCTGGCCTTCGGCGCCCGCGATCCCGACGTGCTCGACATCTTCGCCGTGGGCGAGCGGCTGACTGCCGAGGGCTGGTATCTCGACCGGCAGAACCGGCCCGATTCACTCCACGCCACGGTGCACGCCGGCAGCGCCACCACCGTGCCCGCACTCGTCACCGACCTGCGGCGGGCCGTCACGGAGGTCGGGACGCATCGCACCGAGCGACGGGACACCACCTACGGTCAGACCTAAGCGGGCTCCACGCCGACCTCGTCGACGTAGCACCAGATCCAGTCCTCGCCGGGCTGGAACGACTGCATGAGCGGGTGGCTCGAGGCTTGGAAGTGCTTCGTGGCGTGCTGGTTGGGCGAGGAGTCGCAGCAGTTGACCTCTCCGCAGGACAGGCACAGTCGCAGGTGCACCCAGGTGCCGCCGATCTTCATGCACTCACCGCAGCCCGCGGGGGTCTGCGGATCAACCTCTGTGATCTGCTCGACGTGCGTGCATGCGGCGGTGGTCATATGAGTGCTCCTGTCGTCATCTATGACGCGGTCATGCCGCCGTCGACCGGGAGGACCGACCCGGTCAGACCGGACGAGGCCGGACTGCACAACCAGGCGATCAACGCGGCCGGCTCCGCCGGCTCGAGCAGACGTTGCAGCAAGTGGTGACTGGCGAACTCGTCCGTCGAGGGCAGGTCGTAGACGGCCGCCGACGCGTCGAGCATCGGCCCGCGGGTCGAGCCGGGGCACACCACGTTCGCCGTGATACCGCTGCCGGCGAGGTCGGCCGCCAGGGAGCGGACGTATCCGATGACTGCGTGTTTGGACGCGCTGTACGCGCTGAGGCGCGGGAGCCCGAGCACTCCGGCGGTCGACGACACGGCCACGACGCGTCCCTGGCGCGGCTTCGGAGAGTCGAGCAAGGCCGGCACGGCAGCTGCGGACAGGCGTCGCACGCCGTTGACATTGATGTCGAACTGCACGTCCCATTGGGCGTCGGGGATCTCCCAGGCGGAGGCGCCTCCGCTGATCACGCCGGCCGCCGCAACCGCCGCCTCCAGACCGCCGAAATGGGTGACGGCCTCTTCCACTGCAGCGCGCATGTCTGCTGCGCTGCGGACATCGCCCACCATGGTGCGCACGCTGGATCCGTGGCGTTCGGCCACCGCCTCCAGGTCAGCCTTCGTCGCGAGGGCGTAGTCGAGGGCGGGATCGTCGGCAGAGAGGTCCACCGCCACCACCTGCCAACCACTCTCGGCGAGCAGGTCCACAGTCGCCGCGCCCATACCGCGTGCGGCACCCGTGACGACGGCGACCGGACTCATGACGGTGACCAGTGTGCCGACACGGTCGCCGTCAGATCGCCCACGAGCTCGTTGAGGAGTGCTCGCCCCTCTTCGGCATTCGCACCCGTCGGATCGCCCAGCACGCCGTTGGACGATACCGGTCGCACCCCTTCGGCGCGTAGCTGAGGCAGCAGTGTGGCGATCGGCTCGGTCCGGCCTGACTCGGCCAACTCGAGGCGCACCGCCTCGGGATCGATCGCCAGCAGCAAGGAGGTCTCCGTCCGTCCGGCGTGCGCGTCCCCGCCCGGCGTCATCGCTCGCCAGACCAGCACGTTGTCACCTTCGCCCGTACAACGGCGTCGGACCGCAGCCAGCGCCTCCTCGTTCCCGCCGTGCGCGTTGACGAGCACCACGCCGGCAAACGATGGGCGGGCGGAGCGCACGAGCTCGACGAGCAGGTCGGACAGGACCGCATGGCCGAGGAGGAGCGTGCCCGGGAAGTCGGCGTGCTCCCCGCTGGCGCCGTACGGCACGGTGGGCGCCACGGTGACGCCGGGACACCGCCTCGCCAGTCCCGCCGCGACGGCGCCGGCAATGCGGGAATCGGTGTCGAGCGGCAGATGCGGCCCGTGCTGCTCGAGCGAACCCAGCGGAACCGCCAGCAACGTGCGCGCTTGGGTCGCCTCCACCTGGGGCCAGGTGGCGCCGGCGAGCTCCACGGGCTCAGGTGCGGGCCGGCGAGCGAAAGCGGACGGGCGTGGGCACCGGAATCCGGGTCCCGTCCCGGGCAACCTTGGAGTGGCCCAGAGCCGACTGCGGACGCGTGTCGAGCGCGGCAAGCGCGACCTCGCCATGCCCGTGCACGCACTCAGGGTCCGGGCCGTCGAGGGGCAGCCCGGTGAAGAACTTGGCCGCCATGCAACCGCCCTGGCACGCATCGAAAGAACCGCACGATGCACACGCTCCGGCACTCTGTGGCTCACGCAGCGAGGTGAACAGGGCTGATTCGCGCCAGACGGTCGGAAACCCTCCGGCGTCACGCACGTTGCCAGCCAGGAACTGGCTGTCGATCACGAACGGACAGGCGTAGACGTCGCCGACGGGATCGATGAGACAGACGACGCGTCCCGCACCGCACAGATTCAAGCCGTCGAGCGGCTCACCCAGGGCGGACAGATGGAAGAAGGAGTCACCGGTCAGCACTCCGGGACGCTCGACCAGCCAGTGGTAGAGCATGCGTTGCTGGGCCGCGGTCGGATGCAACGTGTCCCAGGTGTCGACGGCGCGACCAGAGGGGCGCAGGCGCGTCAGGCGGAGCTGCGCACCGTACGAGTCGGCAATGGCCGCCAGCGCGTCCAGGTCCTCCACGTTCTGGCGGGTGACGACGACGCTGACTTTGAAGGGACCGAAGCCGGCGGCTGCCAGATTGTCCATGGCTCCCCGAGCAGCCGCGAACGAGCCTTCGCCGCGTACGGCGTCGTTGCTGGCAGCGGTGGCACCATCAATGCTGATCTGCACGTCCAGGTAGTCGAGCGCCGCCAGCTGACGGGCCCGCTCGGCCGTGAGGCGGGTCCCGTTGGTGGAGAACTTCACACCGACCCGGCGGTCGACGGCGTAGGACACGAGGTCGAAGAAGTCCGGACGCAGCATGGGCTCGCCGCCACCGATGTTCACGTAGAAGACCTTCAGGGCAACCATGTCGTCGACAATGCCTCGGGCTTCGGCTGGGGAGAGCTCGTTGGGATCGCGCCGGCCCGACGAGCTCAGACAGTGCACGCAAGCGAGATTGCAGGCGTACGTGAGCTCCCAAGTGAGGCAGATCGGAGCGTCGAGGCCGCGGCTGAACTGCTCCTTCAAGGGCAGCGGCGCCGTGTCAGCGGGCATCGATCACCTCCGAGGCGGCAAGCCGAGCCAGTGCCCGACGGTAGGAATCGTGCTGGCCCTCGGGCACCACCGCGGCGATGGCCTCAGTGGCGCTCGGGTAGTCCTGGAGCGACGACACCAGTTCGACAAGCAGGCGCGACTTGAGGAAGACCAGCCGGCGATTGCCGTAGTGGTACGCAAGGGCCCCGAAGGACTCGTCGCGGAAGGCGACCTGCGGGTTCAACTGCCACGCCTGCTCGACTGCGAACGCTGCCCGTGCGGGCCGCGCCTCTGTCACGCTCAATAGACGCCGCACATCCCGTCGATGGAAACCTCTTCCACCAGGAGCTCGTCGACGTCCTCGTCCGAAAGCTCCTCGACGTCCTGGGTGTCTTGGTCTTCAACCAGCATCCCGACCTCCTTGGGCATCGGCCCAGCCTATCCCCGGGCCCGGACTGCCAAGATTGAGCGGTGGTTCAGCCCAGCGCACCCGGCATGCCCTCCACGTTGCGGCCCGCGCCCTCCCGGGACGGGACACCGCTGCCGGGCTCATTCTCCGTGACCGAGGACGCGTCGACGCGTGAATTCGACGGGGGAACCGTGTTGCTCGGGGGTAGCCCTCTCCGCCTCTTCCGGATTTCCGAGCGGGCACGGCAACTCGTCGAGCACTGGCGGTCCGGGGCGCCGGTGGGGGCCCGCCGCCCCGCCCAGCTCCTGGCGCGACGCCTGGTGTCGGCCGGCGCCTTCGTCCCCCGTGCGGGGGCCGGCGCCCTTGACTCCGACGACGTCACGGTCGTAGTGCCGGTGCGCGACCGTCCGGCCCAGCTCGACCGGCTACTCGACGCACTCGGAGGATTGGTCTGCGTCGTGGTCGATGACGCGTCGGTCGACGCAAGTGCGACCAAGGCGATCGCCGAGCGGCACGGTGCATGCTTCGTCGGGCTCGCCACCAACGTCGGCCCAGCGGGCGCACGCAACGCTGGCTTGGCCGAGGTCCACTCCCGGCTGGTGGCGTTCGTCGACTCGGATTGCACACCGACTAACGGATGGCTCGAACCGTTACTGGGCCACTTCGACGACCCACTGGTGGCAGCCGTGGCACCGCGGATCGTGCGGGCGGGCGGGCCTGCACGCTACGAAACAGCGCGTTCGTCGCTCGACCGCGGCGACCGGGCGGGACCCGTGCGGCCCGGGAGCCGCATCCCCTTCGTACCGAGTGCGGCGCTCCTCGTCCGAGCCGACGTCGCAACCGGGCCCGAACTCTTCGATGCTGCGCTACGCGGCGGCGAGGACGTGGACCTGGTCTGGCGGCTGGCCGAAGCCGGCTGGGACGTGCGCTATGTGCCGTCGAGCACGGTGACGCACGACGGCCCGCCGACGCTGACGGCCTTCCTGGCCCGGCGGGCTTTTTACGGGACGACGGCTGCGCCACTGGCACGGCGTCACGGGGGCGCCGTGGCTCCCGTGCACCTGTCGGGCTGGTCGCTGGCCGTATGGAGCCTCGTCCTGGCCCGGCGACCCGTTCTCGCGCTGACGACGCTGTCCGTTTCGGTCGTGATCCTGGCCCGACGCCTACGCGGATTGGTCCGTGACCCAGTGGGCGTGGCGGCGCACATCGCGGGCGGCGGCACGACACGCTCTGCACTGCCTTCCCTCGGTTCGCTGACGCGCGCCTGGTCGCCCGCCCTCGTGCTCGGGCTGGCCTTCCGGCGGACCCGCGCCGTGTCGGCGCTCGCGCTGCTCATTCCGGCACTGAGCGACTGGGCCGCCGACCGCCAGACGCTGGACCCGGCGCGCGCCGTCTCGGTGCACGTCGCCGACGACGTTGCCTTCGGCGCTGGCGTCTGGGTCGGCTGTGCACGGGAGCGGACGCTCGTGCCGCTCGTGCCTCGCGTGTCATGGCGGTCTCGGGTGTGGTCATCGCCCACGCTGCACAAAGAGTTGCGGCAGCCGGCGGCGGCGGCGGCGGCGGCGGCGGCGGCGGCGGCGGCGGCGGCGGCGGCGGCGGCGGCGGCGGCGGGGGGAAATAGCTGAGTCGACCGCCGTGGCAGAGGGATCCGATCGGACAAGCCGGCTTCCCCTGGCGGTTCTGGTGAGTGGCGCGCCCGGATCGGGCAAGACCACCCTGGCGGCCTCTCTGGCCGTCGAGCTGGACCTGCCCATCGTGCACAAGGACGAGTTGGTACACGGCATGTGGCGAACTCGGGACCGGGCTCTGGACCTCGGCGCGGCCGGCGTCGAGCCCTTTTACAAGACGATGGAGCTGTGGGCGGACCTGGGAATCAGCTTCGTCGCCGAGCAGACGTTCTTCCGCGGCGTCAGCGAGCCCGACGTGGCGCGGCGCCTGTCTCCGAGATGCGACCTCGTCAATGTCCACTGCCGCAGCGGGCACGCGGTGGCGCGCTTCGAAGGCCGCATGCGCGCTGACCCACTCTGTGGCGAGGCCCGGCTCCGAAAACTACTGCCCCTGGCAGAGAGCCTCCAGGCCGACCTCTACGAGCCTCTCGCGTTGGACTGCCCCCTCATCGTCGTGGACACCGACGACGGGTACGCGCCACCGCTGCAACACGTGATCGACCGGATCGACGAAATCTACAGCCGCCCCTTGATCCATGATCTCGATCGGCCCGATCCGGGAGGCTGATCCCTGCGCACGCTGTACTGCAGCGCTCTACTCCCCCAAGCCCTTCGCGAAGCGCAGTTGCCCGGCCTGATGCTCCCAATCGGTCACGTCCCAGAAAGCGACCGCGCTTGCGTTCGCCTCCACGACGATCGTGTGCACGCGTCGTGCGCCGAGCGTCGCCAAGCGCTCCTCGGCGGCACGGAGCAGCGACTGCCCGAGCCCAAGGCGGCGATGCTCCGGATCGACCGCCAATCGGTAGATGGCGCCGCGCCAGCCGTCCCAACCCGCGATGACCGAGCCAACCATACGGCCATCGCTCTCGGCGACGATGAGCGCACCGGGGTCATGGTGCAGCAGGCCGGCGAGCGCCTCGGCCGAATCCGTGGACGTCGGCTCCGCTGCACGGAGCCAAAAGGTCAGGACCCGTTCGACGTCGTCTGGTGTCGCCGGCCGCAGGTCCGTCCGCACGGATGCATGTTAGGAACCGAATCGGGACCCCGCGAGAGTTCAGCCGTGGCGGCGCGCCTTGAACACCTCCGCCCGGTAGCCGATGTCGACCGTCACGTCGCCGGAGACGCCGAGTCCGTCGCGCAGGACCCGCCGTGCCGTGTCGAAGAGACGGTCCCGCGCCTCGTCCTCCATCAGGATGACCCAACTAAAGGTGCCCAACAGCCCGATGAGCTCGTCGGCATTGAGCGCCACCTCCCAGGTGAAAACCGTCTGCTCGGGTTGGTCGAACGGCACACCGGGTGGGATCTCGAGTCCCTGGTCCGATGCGTTCTGGTTGCCCAACGACGCCGACAGCTCGGAGCGCCTCTCGTCGTCGATGTCCGTGGAGCCTTCGCCCGCCAGCAGTTCTCGCGCCTGGGCGATAAGACCCGAATCAGGGTCGGGACCGGACCACATCGCCACCAGCGCGCCGCCAGGGACCAGGACCCGGCCCATCTCGAGAAGTGTCGGGACGGTGTCCATCCAGTGCCACGAGGACGACGCCAGCACGGCGTCGACGCTGGCGTCCGGCAGGGGAATCGAATCGCCTCGCCCTGCCAGGGCGCGCACGCCCGGGACCGATTCGATCAGCACCTCCCGCATGCGGTCATCGGGCTCGACGGCCACGACATCTTCGGCCCGCCCGACGAGCAGCCGGGTCAGGCCGCCCGTGCCGGCCCCGAGGTCGACGATCGTCCGCACCGGTGCGGTGAGGGCCCAGTCCACGGCGGCGGCGGGCGGTCCCTGTCGATAGCGCTCGTACTGTGTCGCCGCTGCGCCAAAGCTGCCGGCACGCTCGGCCTTCTGTTCCGGGGTGAGCGGCGGAGAGTCTGGCCCGGGCACGGGCGTGGGATCGGGCATGCGGTCGACCCTAGGTCGGAGCCCGGCTCGCATGCCCGAAATGGGCGCCTCGAGCACGTCGCGTAGAGTTTCCCGGTCCCCTGCTCACTACGGGCTACGTCAGACAGGGTGCGTAGGGACGACGAGAGGTTCGGTCATGGCAAACAAGTGGTTCGAGACGGTGGCGGAGGCGCAGCGGCGCGCCAAGAAGCGCCTGCCCAAGTCGGTCTACGGGGCATTGGTCGCCGGCTCCGAACGGGGCCTGACGCTCGAGGACAACATCACCGCCTACTCCGAGCTGGGCTTTGCGCCGCACGTGGCCGGTCTGGCTGCCAACCGGGACCTGGCCACCAAGGTGATGGGCCAGGAGATCTCCTTCCCGGTCCTCATCTCGCCCACCGGGGTCCAGGCGGTCCACCCCGGCGGCGAGGTCGCCATGGCGGCCGCAGCTGCCGCCCGCGGTACCGCCATGGGTCTGAGCTCGTTCGCCAGCATGCCGGTCGAGGATGTCGTCGCGGCCAACCCGCAGACCTTCTTCCAGATCTACTGGATCGGCACGCGGGACCAGATCGCGGCGCGGGTCGAGCGAGCCCGGGACGCCGGGGCAGTCGGTCTGATCGCGACCTTGGACTGGTCCTTCTCGCACGGGCGCGACTGGGGCAGCCCCACCATCCCCGAAACGGTGGACCTGCGGGCCATGGTGCGCTTCGCCCCCGAGGCCCTCGCCCACCCCCGCTGGTTGCTCTCCTTCGCCCGCACGGGGAAGTGGCCGGACCTCACGACGCCGAACATGGTGGCCAAGGGCCAGCAGGGGCCGACGTTCTTCGGTGCCTACGGCGAGTGGATGGGGACGCCGCCGCCGAGCTGGGACGACGTGGCCTGGCTACGGGAGCAGTGGGGCGGCCCTTTCATGTTGAAAGGGGTGAGCCGGGTCGACGACGCCAAGCGCGCCGTGGACGCGGGCGTCAGTGCCATTTCGGTCTCGAACCACGGCGGGAACAACCTCGACGGCACCCCCGCCACCATCCGCGCCCTCCCGGCCGTCGCGGCGGCAGTGGGCGATCAGATCGATGTCATCCTCGACGGCGGCATCCGGCGGGGCGGCGACGCCGTCAAGGCGGTGGCGCTGGGGGCAAAGGCGGTCATGATCGGCCGCGCCTCCCTGTGGGGCCTGGCCGCCAATGGGCAGGCCGGGGTGGAGAACGTGCTCGACATTCTGCGCAGCGGCTTCGAGTCGGCGCTGCTCGGGCTCGGGCACTCCTCGGTGTCGCAGTTGAGCCCCGACGACCTGGTGATCCCCGAAGGGTTCAGCCGCCACCTGGGCTGAGATCAGCCGCCGAACTTCACGACGCCGCGGACGATGGTGCCCGCCGCCTGGTCCTCGTAGCCCTGCTGGACCTGGTCGAGCGAGTACTCCTGCGTGATGATCTCGTCGATCTTCAGCTCGCCGGCCTCGAAGAGGTTGAGCAGGTTCGGCACCTGCACCCGCGGGCTCTGGGAGCCGAACACCGTCCCGAGGATGGCCTGGTTGAACATGGCCAGGTTGAACAGGTTGAGCTGGACGTCCATCTGATCGAAGGGCGCGATCGCCGTCACGACGATCCGGGCGTCCTTGGACCCGAGCGCACACGCCTGCGCGATGAGCTCGCCCTTCAGTACGCCCGGCGTCAGGATGACCACGTCGGCGTTGCGGCCCATGGTGAGCTCGGGGAGCATCATCTGGGCATCGAGGATGGAGGGAGCCGTGTGGGTCGCCCCGACCTCCTTGGCCTTCTCCAGCTTGAAGGGCACGGGGTCCACCGCGATGATGTGCCGCGCCCCGGCGATGCGGGCTCCCTGAATGGCGCCGGAGCCGACACCGCCGACGCCGATCACCACGACCGTCTCACCCGGCTTCACCTTGCCCCGGTCCACGGCGGAGCCGAAGCCCGTGGCGATGCCGCAGCTGATCAGCGCGGCCGCCTTCATGTTGTCCCACGGGTTGATCTTCACGAGCGAGTTCTCGTGCACCACCATTTCGTCGGCGAACGTACCCAGCTGGGCCATGCGGTTCAGGTCCTCGCCGCCGAGGTGGTAGCGGTAGGTGCCGTCGCTGATCATGCCGCCCGCCAGCGTCATCATCCCGAGATCGCACAGGTTCTGTCGTCCGGAGGCGCACCAGTGACACGTCCCACAGGAGGGTATGAACGACACAGCGACGTGGTCACCCTCAGCCACTTGCGTCACATTGGTCCCGACCTCGGTGACGATGCCGGAGCCCTCGTGGCCGCCGACCACGGGGAACATGGACTTCACGCCCATCATCTCGAGCACCTCGGGCGTCTGGCTGATGTCGCCGTTGCGCAGGTGCTCGTCGGAGTGGCACATGCCGGACCAGACCATCTTGACCCGGACCTCGCGGTTGCCCGGCGGGTCGATCTCGATCTCTTCCGTCTTCCAGGGCTCGTTGAGTCCCGTACAGACCGCCGCGCGCACCATCGTCATTGGTAATCCCTCCCTGAGCTGAGGCTGCTGCGATTTTATTCGCGCACTCAGTATCGTCCCCCGCCCGGTTGGGGACAACCGAGCCCGGCGGTAAGGTGCGCGCGTGACCGTCCCTCCTGCGTTCGCCGAGGTGGCGGCCCGGGTGCGCAACTGGCAGCGGTGGGGGCCCGACGACGAGATCGGCACCCTCAACCTCATAGATGACGTCGCCCGGCGCCGGGCGGCCGCCGCCGTGGTCTCGGGGCGCGCCTTCGCCCTGGGGCTGCCGTTGTCGGAGGCGGAGGGGATCCAGCTCGGATTCGTCGAGGGGCGGGTCAATCCCACCCGCACGATGGTCCAAGTGAACCAACCGGTCAACGCGGACCAGCCCGACTGGGTCTGCTTCAGCGAGGACGTGTTGAACTTGGCGACGCAGTGCGCCACGCACTGGGACGCGCTGGCCCACAGCAGCTACGGCGGCGTCATATATAACGGCTACCCGGCCTCGACGGTCTCGGCCGACGGCGCCGCCCGCTGCGGCATCCACCGCCTCGGCCCGCTCGTCAGCCGGGGCGTCCTGCTCGACGTGGCCCGTGCCCTCGGGCGCGACGTCCTCGAGCCGGGGTACCCGATCATGCCGAGCGACCTCGATGCGGCCTGTGCTCTGGCCGGGGTCACACTGGAGCCGGGCGACATCGTGCTGGTGCGCACCGGCCAGATGGTGCACCTCCGGCCGGAGCAGCGCGACCTCGTCGCCTACACTTGGCCCTCGCCCGGACTCACCATCGAGACGGCCGAATGGTTCCACCGCCACGACGTCGCCGCCGTGGCCACCGACACCCTGGTCTTCGAGGTGTACCCGAGCCAGCACGAGGACCTGTACCTGCCGGTCCACCTCCTGCACCTGGTGGAGATGGGCCTGACCCAGGGCCAGAACTGGGTGCTCGATGCGCTTGCCGACGATTGCGCTCTCGACGGGCGCTACAGCTTCCTGCTCGACGCCACTCCGCTGCCGTTGACCCAGGGGCTCGGCACGCCACTGAACCCGATCGCTCTCAAATAGGGGCGCTATTGCTGGCGTTGGCGTTGGCGTTACGGGTGCGGTTGCGGGCCGTCGCTCCCCCCAGCGCCGGTCCGGTACGCGGCCTCGTGCTCTCACGCGGTGGGATCTCCGCCGGCGGAGCCTGTCGTCCCGTCACGGCCCAATGCAGGGTCCGGGCCTGCGTATCGATCAGGTTGCGCGTCCGGATCCCCCAGAATTCGAAGCCGTAGCGGTGCGCGGACACGCTGGCGAACATGGCCACGAGCGTGCCGGCGACCGCCATAGGGTCGGCGCCGGCGGGTGAGCACGTCGCCCCGGCCGGTCCGCCCTTAGGGGACGGGGAGGCGGCGGCTATCACCTGGGCCAGGGCCACGGTCACCGCGTTCAAGGCCCGCACGCGGATGCCCCGCAACTGCCCGTCTCCCTCCTCGGTCGCCAGGTCGACCACCCGGAAGACGGCGCGATTGTCCTCCCAGTAGCCGAGAAAACCCTCCGTGACCTCCAGCGCGGTGCTCCAGCTCGCCTCCGGCGACCAGTCGCCCCCGACCAGCTCGGCGAGCTGTCCCGCCTGGTCGACCATGCCCTCGGCGAGCACCTGTATCGCCTGCTCCACGTTGGCGAAGTATTGATAGAAGGTCGCCGGCGAGGTCTGAGCCTGCCGGGCGATGTCGGTGACCTTGACCGACCGCCAGGACGTCGTGGCCAGGAGCTCGACGGTGGCGTCGAGCAGGCGCTGGCGTGTCTGGAGGCCGCGCTCACCAGGCACCCGCCCGTCGGTCGTGGCGACCTGCTCGGCGTAGGCCTCGAGGTCGACGACGGTGGCCTCTCGCCCGGAGCTTCGTCCTGCCATGGCGGCCCAGCGTACCGGGCCCGTCCCCGAAGACCCAGGTGGCGGTGCGGATACGCTGTGCGAATGGAGCAGACGCTGACCCGCCCGCTCACCCGTGCCCAGCAGGCCAGGCGCCAGCGCGTGATCGACGCCGCCATGGCATTGGGGCTCGAGGGGGGTTACGAGGCGGTCCAGATGCGCGACGTCGCCGCCCGGGCCGACGTCGCCATGGGCACGGTGTACCGCTACTTCACGAGCAAGGACCACCTCCTGGCCGCAACGCTCGTGCACTGGGTCGAGCTGCTCGACAGCCGCATCGGCCAGCATCCGCCGAGTGGCGACCACCCCGCCGACCGCGTCCTCGACGTCCTCGACCGCGCGCTGCGCGCCATGAACCGCCAACCCAAGTTGGTCACCGCCGTCTTCACGTCGTTGTCCTCGCCCGACCCCGCCGCCGTCGGCTGCCAGCAGCAGATCACGCTCCTGATGGAGGGGATCATTTCGCGGGCGATAGGCGAACGCGACGTGCCCGACTTCGCCGACCGGGCCCGCATGATCGGCCACGTCTGGTACTCGGCCCTGGTCGGTTGGGTCAACGGCTGGTCCACCATGGCCCGCGTCTATGACGAGCTGGCCGTGTCGGTCCGGCTGCTGCTGCCCGATCAGCTCGTCGAGCGACGCACACCGGCCTGACCTGGACGTTCCACCGGGAAGCTCTCAGCGGCGGCTGACCGAATCATCGCGATCGCTCGCGCTAGGGTCCCCTCCCGATGACCGTCGGCGCCACCACCCGTGGGTTGCCGATCGAGATCCGGGGACTCTCCAAGCACTTCGGGACGGTGCGGGCCGTCGACGACCTGTCGTTCACAGTCGAACCGGGACGCGTCACCGGCTTTCTGGGCCCCAACGGGTCGGGCAAGACGACGACGCTGCGCATGTTGCTGGGCCTCGTGCACCCCTCCGCCGGGACGGCGACCATCGCGGGGCACCGGTACCAGGACCTGGAGAACCCGACGGCCACCGTCGGCGCCGTGCTCGAGGCGACCAGCTTCCATCCGGCGCGTCGTGCCCGTACGCATCTGCGCATGGCGGCCCGCGCCGGGGGCCAGCCCGACGCCCGCGCCGACGAGGTGCTCGGACTCGTCGGCTTGACCGGCGACGCCAAGCGCAAGATCGGTGGCTTCTCCATGGGCATGCGCCAGCGCTTGGAGCTGGCCACCGCTCTCATCGGCGACCCCGACGTCCTCATCCTCGACGAACCGTCCAACGGGCTCGATCCCCAGGGCATCGCCTGGCTGCGCGACTTCATGCGCTACCTCGCCGGCGAGGGCCGCACGGTGCTCGTCTCCTCCCACCTGCTCTCCGAGATGGCCCAGACCATCGACAACGCGGTCATCGTGTCGTTTGGCCAGCTGAAGGCGCAGGGCACGCTCGACGAGATCACGGCTGGCATCACGAGCGTGGTCATGCGGGCCCGCACACCGGAAGCCGACCGCCTCGCCGGGGTCCTCACGCAGTCCGGCATCCCCTTCCGTCGGCTCAGCCGTGACGAGGTCGCCATCGACGGCGTCACCCCCGAGAAGCTCGGGCCGTTGCTGGCCTCGAACCAGATCATCCTCTACGAGCTCGTCCAAGAGGGTGGGGACCTCGAGTCCGTCTTCTTGCACCTCACCTCCGGGCTCGGTTTCGGCGACGTGGCCGAGGTGGATCACCCGTGATCCACGCCCTACGCGCCGAGCTCCTCAAGATGCGCTCCATGCCCGGCGTGTGGGTGAGCTTCAGCCTGGCCTTCCCGCTGACCATTCTCCTCGTGCTGGCCGTCCTGGCCTCGGCAGGTGGGTTCACGGGCCACACCTTCTACTTCGTCTCCTCGTTGCGCGAGCGGCGCGAGCTCCTCGGCGCCGGCTACTTCGGGATTGAGGTCCTGGCGCCGGTGATCGGCGTGCTCTGCGTCACCAGCGAATACCGCCACAAGACGATGACCACCTCGCTCGTGCTCGTCCCTGTACGCAGCCGGGTCCTGCTGGCCAAGGTCATCACAGTGGCCATCTGGTGCGTCCTCCTCGCGGCCTTGTCGCTCGTCGCCGTCTTTCTCGTCGGGCTGCCCTGGAACGCCGCCCTCGGCGGCGTCACGTCACAGGTGACCGACCAGCTCGGTGCCGTCGTGCCCGGGCTCGTGGCCTCGGCCGTGCTTCTCGGCCTCTTCGGCCTCGGCTTCGGGACCCTGGTCAAGAACCAGGTGGCGGCCATCCTCCTCACCATCGGGGGCACCCTCATTCTCGAGGGCATCCTCGAGGTGCTGGCACGGGCCATCTTCCACTACGACCTGAACTGGCTCCCCAACGCCGCCGGCGCTGCACTGGCGGGGGACATCGCCCGGGGCCTCGGCGGTGGTGGCGGCGGGAATGGGCAGTCGACTGGCCTCCATCTCCTGACCTGGTGGCAGGGTGGCCTCGTCATGTTGGGCTGGGGCCTGGTGCCCCTGACCATCGGCTACTTCACGACCTTCCGCCGCGACGTCACGTAGCGACGTCGGCGCCGTGCGCCGGGCAGAAGTCGCTGTCACCGACGCGCTGTCCACCCGACTTCGACTGCGGCAACGGCTCGCACGTGTTCGACCAGCTCGACTTCGCCGGGCTGCTCTCGGACGAGCTCGTCGACATAGACCACGCATTCGGGGTTGTCGCACAGAATCCGATGCACGCGCAGCGTTGACATGGTGCCGTCCCTTCCAGAAGTGGTGTCCGATGCTGTGGCACGCATACTCGCGCGTG
The DNA here is from genome assembly GCA_963850185.1 of uncultured Acidimicrobiaceae bacterium. Classification (GTDB taxonomy): domain Bacteria; phylum Actinomycetota; class Acidimicrobiia; order Acidimicrobiales; family RAAP-2; genus Bog-473. The sequence continues at coordinate 54,423 of CAWKKE010000012.1, read as the reverse complement.
CGGCCGGTGGCCTCAGCTGCGCAGCACGACGCCGGGCCTTGCCGCCAGGCCGTCTTCTGCGGGTGTGCCGTCGACCCGTATCGGCACGCCGTTGACGAGCGTGTGGGTCATCCCCACCGGAGCGTCGGCCGTCAGGCGCTCCCCGTCGGCCGGGAAGTCGCGGACACGCCGCAGCGGCCCGGGGGCCACGGTGTCCGGGTCGAAGACGCACAGGTCGGCCGCCTTGCCCACCTGCACCGTGCCCCGGTCGTCCAGGCCGTAGACGCCGGCCGGCTCGCCGGTGAGCTTGTGGATGGCGCGCTCCAGTGGCATGACCCCGCGTCCGCGGACCCAGTTCCCGAGCAGGTCGGTCGAGAAGCAGGCGTCGCAGAGTTGCGACACGTGGGCGCCGGAGTCGGCCAGGCCCAGCAGCACGTTGTCGCGTGGCAGGAGCCAGGCGATGGCCTCAGGGTCGTCGTTGGCCAGCACCGACCAGAAGCGGGACTCGAGGTCGTCGTCCAGGGAGACGTCGAGCATCACGTCGAGCGGCGTGCATCCCCGCTCCTCGGCCACCACCGCCACCGGGTGGTCCGCCAGCTCGGGATGCGAGCGCGACTCGGCCACCGAAATGGCGGCCCAGTTGAGCGGGAACCCACCCGCTTTGCCGCTCACGTCGTCCCACGCCGTCGCCCGCCAGGAGGGGTCACGGTAGGCGGCGACGCGCTCAGACTTGGACTTGCCCATCAGTGCGGCGAAGGTGGGGCGCATGTTGAGCGTGAAGGGCTCGGACAGGTTCATCTGGAACACCAAGGGTCGGCACGACACCTGCGGCCACACCTCGACGCCGTCGGCCCAGGCCGCGTCGTGCTCCGCCACCACCTTCTCGTGGTATGGGTAGCCCTTCACCGTGAGCAGCGCGGTCCAGGTGAAGGGACGCCCCACTTCCCGCTGGAGGCGGAAGACCTCCTCGTTCGAGAACACGCCGCCCGGCAGCAACGCCACGACGCCGCGCCCGCACTGCCTGACTGGCTCGAGCAAGGCGCGGAGCTCGGCCAGGTCGCCCACCCGTGAAGGCACCGGCCGGCCCCTGTCCCCGTTGTGCGTCGGCGACGCGCTCGATGCGAAGCCAGCGGCACCGGCCGCCAGAGCATCGGCCACCACCGCTTGCATGATCACGATCTCCTCGTCGGTGGCGGGACGCTCGTACGCGTCCTCGCCCATCACATAGAGGCGCACCGCGGTGTGACCGACATAGCAACCGAAGTTGAGCGCCATGCCCCTCGTCTCCACGGCGTCGAGATACTGGGGGAAGGTCTCGAACTCCCCCCACGGCACCCCGGCCGCCAGCGTGTCGAAACTCATGTCCTCCACGTGCTGGAGGGTGCGCGCCAGCAGCGATACGCCGTCGGCGCGGATTGGCGCGATGGAGAAGCCGCAATTGCCGGCGACGACCGACGTCACCCCGTGGAAGGAGGAAGGCGTCAGGTTCGGGTCCCAGAAGACCTGCGCGTCGTAGTGGGTGTGGATGTCGATGAAGCCCGGACTGACGACCTGGCCGGACGCGTCGAGCACGCGTCGGCCCCGGAGATCGGGGCCGATGGCGCTGATACGGCCACCGGTGATGGCTACGTCCGCCGGGTGACCGGGAGCACCAGTGCCGTCCACCACGGTCCCACCCCGGATGACAATGTCTGCGTCCATGCACCCATCGTCGCAGCCCTTTCGCCCGGTTGCACGCGTGGTGGCCGCGTCCCGCCCCGATTCGGATACCGTGGACACCCTGCACCTGGCTGAAATGGCAGGTACGGGCTACGGGGCACAGGCAGGGGAACACCGCGGCGGGTGAGCGCGGAATGGAGGACGAGGCATGGCGGTTCGGTTTTTCGGATCCAAGGCGACCCCGCCCAGCGACGACTCCCTGCAGATCTCGGGCGCCATCGTGGCTCCCTCCGACGGCCCTTCACCCGTCGAGCTGGTCGACGCCGGGCGCGCCCCGCACGGCCTCGGAGTCGTGCGGGACCAGTACGAGCGCAAGATCCGCAAGAGCCCGACCATCCGGATGGTGCCCAGCTCCGTGATGGTGGAAGGACGGCGCCTCCGCTTCGCCGTCTCCGACAACGTCGATGCCTACGGGCCCGACGGCCCCGGGTCACCGCCGATCTGGGCGGTCAACATCCATGGCTACTTTGCCGGCGGAGGTATGTACTGGCGGGAGAGCGCCCGGCTGGCGGAGCAGCTGGGCTGGCGGGTCATCAATCCGAGCCTGCCGGGCTTCGGGGGCAGCGATCCACTCGACTGGTCGGACGTCTCCATGGAGAACCTGGCCAATCAGGTCATGGCCATCGTGCACAAGGTGGACGCCGGGCCGGTGGTGTTGCTCGGCCACTCCATGGGCGGCGCGGTGGCCGTGCAGTTCGCGCACGACCATCCGCGACGGACCCTCGGCGTCATCTACCGCGACGGCATCAGCACGCCCTCCTGGAAGGAGCGGCACGGCATCCTGCCCAAGGTGCTCTCGCCGCTGCTCCCCGATGTGGCGCCCATGGTCGACATGATCGCCGCCGTCGTCTTCGACCTACCCGACCTCTTCATCGGCCGCATGTACTCCACCGTGCGCGCCGTGCTGCCCGACATGCGCCAGAACATCCGCACCATGACCCAGACGATGCCCGTCGGCAGCATGCTCATGGGAGTGGATCAGCGCAGCGAGGTGCGACATCTCGTGGCGCAGCAGATCCCGATCCTCAACGAATGGGGCTGCTTCGACCGCATCACGCCCGGCAGCACCGCCCTCGAGTTCGCGACCATTGCGCGCTCGCCGGTGCTGTGGGTGCCGGGTGGCCACAGCTGGATGCTGGCCCGGCCGCAGGGCCAGGCGGACATCCTCACGCATCTCGTCCAGGGCGTGGCCTTCAGGGCGCATGTGGACGACCGCTGGCGCCAGCTCACCCCGCGCGAGTACACACTGCGCGCCGTGAACTGACCGGCAGCATGAGCCGGGCCCGGACAGCCGCCCGCGCCCGGGCCGCAAGGGGGGCGCAGTGATCGACCGCCTCCTCCAACCGCTGCTGTCGCTGCACGGCTGGCAGGCCTACACGCTCGTCGGCCTTCTCGTCTTCGCCGAGGCGGCCGTGATGCTCGGTTTTGTTTTCCCCGGCGAGACCGCCGCCATCCTCGGTGGCGTCCTGGCCTCCAAGGGCGGGGTGGACCTGACCGCCATCGTCGCGGTCGTTGTCGTCTGCGCCATCGTGGGCGACTCGGTGGGCTACGCCGTGGGTGAGAACTGGGGACCCCAGCTGCTGCGGCTGGGCCCTTTGCGCAAACGCCAGAAGGGCATCAACACCGCGCTCGACCAGCTCAACCGCCGTGGTCCCGTCGCGGTCTTCGTCGCGCGCGCTTCTCCGCGTTTCTGCGCGCCGTGGTCCCGGGCCTGGCCGGCGCGTCCTCCATGCACTACCGGACCTTCCTCTGGGCGAACGCCGCCGGCGGACTCTGCTGGGGCGTCCTGTACACCCTGCTCGGCTACTTCGTCGGCCAGCGGGTGGAGAAGGCGACCGGCATCGCGTCGGACGTGGTCCTCGGTCTGATCGTCGTGGTCATTGTGGTGCTCATCGTGCGCCACTTCCGCCGGGATAAAGAGGAGTTCCAGGGACCGTCGGACTCGCAGCCGGAGTCGGCCGTACCGGGCAACGACGCCTCCTCCGGCTGATCGGCCTCAGGCCGGTCGGCCCAGCACGCTGCGGTCGCCGGCCCGAAGGCCGGCCACGACCCGGGTGAACTCCCCCGCGGCGTCGTCGCCCACGGCATCGGTATCCATGAAGCGCACGGCCGCAGGATCGCTGCGGTCTACCCCGAAGATGCCGTAACGGGGCTCGTACGTGCCCCATTCGTAATTGTCCATCAGTGACCAGTGGAAGTAGGCGGTCACGGGAGCGCCCGCCGCCACGGCGTCCACCATGGCACCCAGGTGCTCACGCACGTAGCGGGGCCGGTCCATCCCGTCTTCGCGAGGGACGGCGCGCCCGTCGACCGTCCGCGTCGCCATGCCGTTCTCCACGACCCACAGCGGGAGGCCGGGGCGGAGCGCTGACTCCGTGAGGCACCAGGCGCGCAGTGCGGCCGGGTGCGACTCGACGTCCCAGTACGCCCGCCCGAACGACCAGTCCCGCGTGCCTTGTGGCGTGCGCCGCCCCGGGACGCGCATGGCGTGGCTGGCCACCGGGTCGTACCAGTCGAAGCCGACCGCGTCCATGGTGCGTGCCCGCGCCGACGCGTACACCGCCTCGACCACGCGCCGCGGCGCCGGGCGGCGCGTCAGGCCGCGCAGGCGTGACCACGCGGTGCCGCGGCTGGGCTCGCGCACTGCGCCATACGGCGACACCGCGGCGAAGAACCGGCGTATCACCGCCTCCCCGGCGTGCAGCGGCGGGAAGGCGGCGTCGTGCACCGTCCGGCGCTCGTCGATGTAGCGGTCAACGTCGTCGGGATCCACCCCCGTATCGCGCAGCTGCAGCAGGTCCAGCAACATGCGGTCGTGCTCGTAGACCGACGACGAGCTCGTGTTGACCGTCACCTCCGCCTCGGGCTGCAGCGCCGTCACGACGTCGGCCGCCAGCACGTGCGCCGTCAGGATGTTGTCGAGCGCGCTGAAGGCGTCGGAGACGGCCATGCGCCGTCCGGGCGGGCACGCCCCCTCGATCCACCCCATGAGGGTCACGATGTTCGGCTCGTTGATGGTCACCCAGCGACGGCAGTACGGCGCCAGTGCCGGCACGACCCGCTCCACGTGGCGGGCGAAGATGTCGGGCGAGCCGGGCCGGAGCCAGAACTCCTCGCCGAGCCAGAACGGATGGGTGAAGTGGTGCAGCGTCACGATGGGCTCGAGGCCGCGTTCGACGCACATGGAGAGGATTGCGGCATAGCGCTCGAGCGCAGCGGGGTCGAAGGCACCGGGCTGTGGCTCGAGCCGCGCCCACTCCACTGAGAGTCGGAACGCGTTGCAGCCGATGGCGGCGGCGCGGTCGAGCGCCTCCTCGGGGTGGCGCCAGAAGTCACAGGCCAGGCCGGAACGGGCGGCCTTGCCGGCGCCCTCCCAGGCGGCCCAGTTGTTGTGCGGCTCGCCGTCGCCGTTGAAGCCGCCCTCGACCTGGTACCCCGAGGTCGCCACCCCGACGGCGAAGCCCTCGCCGAGCAGGCTCACCTGTTCCGATGGTCGCGGCCGCGCCGGGCCTGGCGGGTCGGGTGGAGTGGGGGTCGGCATCCGTTCAGCTTGGCAGGCGCAGCGGATGTCCGTCCCTGGGCTCGACGCGGCGGCGGCAGCGGTGGTGGTGCTGGCGCCTGCGCCGGCCCGTCAATGCTGGCGCCTGCGCCGGCCCGTCAGTGTGGGCGGGCCGTCGAACGCATGCTGGCGAGGGCGCTCGACACGATGTCGACTTCGTCGCGGGCGTGGCGGACCAGCGAGCGCACCTGCGGCTCGGTCGCGTCGCTCCCCGCTCGTACCGCGGCGGCCTGCACGTCGCGGGCCGCTGCGATCACCTCGGCCACCTGGCGACGCACGTCGGCGCGACTCGAACCGGCCGGGAGGCGGCGCTCCAGGCGGAGCAGGCGGTCGAGCTCGTCGGCGACGCGCTGGAGCGAGCGGCACACCGCCGGGAGCTCGGCCACGGGAGCGTCACGGGATTCGGCGTGGGCGACGGCGATCTCGGCGTCCTCGACCGCGACGCGCAGCCGCCGCCGCACTCGTGGCGCCGCGCCACGACTGAGGTCCTCGGGGGTCGCCCGGCCGGCGTAGCGCTCTCGACCGGCGGCCACGAGCGCCAGGGTGGCCAGGACGCCGCGGACGGCCACGTGCCCGTGCAGCAGGCGCCAGTGCCGCCGCACGTAGCTGCGGCCGACCAGGAAGGCAGCCGTCAGGGCCCCCACGACCACGAGGCCCGCGATGACGAGGAACTCGAGGACGTGGGCCAGGAAGGTCACGACCACAATGCTACGCAGGACGGACTCGATTGCCTACCGCACCCTCCGTCCCGACGTCCCGCCATCCCCGCCATCAACTCCACGCCGCCCCGGACCCCGGGTTCGGTAGCCTCGGCGGCGCACCACGCCGGCCCCTCGGGGGAGGGGCACGTACATGCACCAGGGAAGGGAGCACCATGGCTGACGAAGTGCTGCGAGAACGACAGGGCCACGTCGAGATCCTCACCATCAACCGCCCCGAGGCGCGCAACGCCATCAACGGTGCCGTGAGCCAGGCCATGTCCGCCTCCCTGGACGAGCTGACCGAAGACGACGACTGCTGGGTCGTCGTGATCACCGGGAGCGGCGACAAGGCCTTCAGCGCCGGCATGGACCTCAAGGCCTTCAGCAGCGGCGAGGGCGGCAGCATCATGGGCGCGAGCGGGGGCTTCGGAGGGATCACACAACGTGTCTTTCCCAAGCCCATCATCGCCGCGGTGAACGGGTCCGCCCTGGCCGGCGGTTTCGAAATCATGCTCTCGTGCGACCTGGTGGTCGCCGCCGAGCACGCCACGTTCGGCATCCCCGAGGCCAAGCGGGGCCTCATTGCCGGGGCAGGGGGGCTCATCCGCATGCCCAAGCGACTCCCCATAGCGGTCGCCCTCGAGTTGGCCATGACCGGCGACAGCATCGATGCCGCCCGGGCTTTCGAGCTCGGCCTCGTCAACCGCGTCGTGCCCGCCGGCGTGGTGCTGGAAGAGGCGATCTCCCTGGCCGACCGCATCGCCGCCAACGCGCCACTGGCCGTCCGTTACTCCAAGAGCGTCATGAAGCAGGCCGCCGAGGTCTCCGAGGCCGAGGGCTGGAAGCTCAACGCTGAGGCCGTCGGCGTGGTGTTCAGCTCGGCCGACGCCATGGAGGGCCCCATCGCCTTCGCCGAGAAGCGGCCGCCGAACTGGCAGGGCAAATAGGGCGGTGCTGGCCCCGACCGTCGTCGTCGTCCGCCTGACCCTCCACGTCCTGGCGGCCGCGGTCTGGGTCGGCGGCCAGGTCGTGATGACCGGGCTCGTGGGACCGGCCCGAGGGCTCGGGCCCGACGCTCCCAAGACGCTGGCTCGGGCTTTCGCCCGCCTCGCCTGGCCGGCTTTCGCCGTGCTGGTTGTGACCGGCGTCTGGAACATCAGCGCGGAGGGCTACGCCGACGGGGACACCGCCTGGAAGGCGGTGCTGATCGCCAAAATCGCCGTGGTCGCCCTGGCCGGCCTGGGTGTCCTCCTCCACCAGCGCGCCACGACCCCCCGCGGATTGGCCTTGTGGGGCTCGGTCGGAGGGCTGGCCAGCGTGGCTGCACTGGTAATGGGCATCCTGTTGGCGGGCTGACTCCGAAGAGTGGGAGATGTCACACAAACGTCGCGCGCGGGAACCCGTGCGTGGGAATGGGTCTAACCTGGAAGGCAGCCCACTCCCCTGTGGACCCGGGTGAAGGAGAACCTCAACATGCTCGCTGACATTTTCGGCCCCGACCTACTGATCGTGGTCATCGTCCTGGTGGTCCTCCTCTTCGGAGGCGCCGCGATCCCCAAGCTGGCCCGCAACCTCGGCTCGGCCAAGAACCAGTTCGAGAAGGGGTTGGAAGAGGGGAAGGGCAAGACGGCCGGGACGACCTCCGCCGCCACCGCCGCCGACACCTCGACCGAGGAGAAGGCGCCGGGCGCCTGACGCCGCGGCCGCTCCCGGCCGCGCCGACAACCCTGGGGGGCCATGCCATCTGACGTCCTCGCCGTCGCCGACCGCCTGTGGAACGGCGAGGTCTCGACCTCAACCTTCCATCCGGTCGACCACATCGGCGGCTTTGTGGAGATCACCGACGGCGTCGGCTTCTGCCCGTCCTTCGCCAACGTCTCCTCGTTCGCCACCGAGGACGGCCTCGTCCTCGTCGACACGGGCAGCGCGCCGCTGGCGCAGGTCGTCCACGATGACATCCGCACCTGGAGCCCGGCCCGCCTCAACACCGCCGTCTACTCGCACGGGCACATCGACCACGTCTTCGGCGTGCCCGTCTGGGAGGAAGAGGCCGCAGCACAGGGCTGGGCCGCCCCCGAGGTCATTGCGCACCACGCCCTGCCCGCCCGCTTCGACCGCTACATCTTCACCGCCGGCTACAACACCATCATCAACCGTCGGCAGTTCGGCTTCACCGATCTGAACTGGCCGACCGAGTACCGCTATCCCGACCGGACGTATCACGACACCCTGGACCTCTCCGTCGGCGGGCTCGGCTTCTCGCTCCGCCACGAGAAGGGTGAGACCGACGACCACACCGTCACCTGGCAGCCCGACAGTCGGGTCCTGTGCTGCGGCGACCTCTTCATCTGGGCCTCGCCCAACGCCGGCAATCCCCAGAAGGTGCAGCGCTACCCGCGGGAATGGGCCGCTGCCCTGCGCCGCATGCTGCAACTCGACGCCGAATTCCTCCTTCCGGGACACGGCTTTCCGGTCATGGGAGCCGACCGGGTCCGCACCGCCCTCACCGACACGGCGGACCTCCTGGACTCCCTGGTCGACCAGACGCTCGCCGTCATGAACGCGGGCGGGCGGCTCGATGACGCCATCCACGCCGTCCGCGTCCCCGCCGCCCTCGAGGCCAGGCCCTTCCTGCAGCCTGTCTACGACGAGCCCGAGTTCATCGTCCACACCGTGTGGCGCCAGTACGGCGGATGGTGGGACGGCAACCCCGCCACCCTGAAGCCGGCGCCCGAGCGCGCCCTGGCAACCGAGCTGGCCGCCCTGGCTGGCGGGCCCGGCGCCCTGGCCGACCGCGCGCTCGAGCTGCTTGCCCTGGCCACCGAAGGGCCCGATGACGCGGCGGAAGGGGCGTTGCGCCTGGCCGGCCACCTGGCCGAGCACGCCTGGCTGGCCCAGCCCGACGACGAGGGCGTGCAGCGGGCACGCCAGCAGGTCTTCGCGGCCCGGGCCGCCCGGGCCACCTCGACCATGGCGCGGGGCGTCTTCACCTGGGCCGCCAACGAGTCCGGTACCCATTCGCACTGACGCAGCCGGGTTGCCGCGAGCCCGGCTGCGATTTCCAATTTTTTTGCTGCGTTCGATAGTGTCGGCGCGTGGACTCGTCGCTGACCAGCCCGGCTTCCGACACACCCGAAGGCCCAGCTCGCAGCACCAAGAAATCTCGCCGTCGGCTCGCCGCGGCGGCAGTCGGGCTCGGCGCCCTGCTCTTGACCGGCTGCCAGCTCCCGACGTTCGGCGCCTACAAGGGGGCGACGTCCCAGGCACAATCCACCTTCCGCCTCTGGCAGGGCTTCTTCATCGCCGGCATCATCGTGGGTGGCTTCACCCTGCTGCTCATTGTGTGGGCCATTTTCCGCTACCGGCGACGCTCCGAGGACTACCCGGTGCAGACGCAGTACCACACGCTGACCGAGATCATCTACACGGTCATGCCCATCCTCATTGTGCTCGGGCTCTTCTGGGCCACCGTTGTCGTGGAGAACGAGGTGACCGCGGTGACGCCCAATCCGGGCGCCGTCATCCACGTCTACGCCTTCCAGTGGGGCTGGGAGTTCGAGTACCCCAACGGCGTGAAGGTCATCGGCCAGACCACCCAATCCCCGACGATGGTGGTGCCGACCGGGCAGACGACGCGCATCTACCTGCGCTCCTACGACGTGTTGCACGGCTTCTACGTGCCCGAGTTCAACTTCAGCCGCTACGCCAGCCCCGGCTACTGGACCAGCTTCGACCTCAACGTCCTGCACGATGGCGTCTACCGCGGCCAGTGCACCCAGCTCTGCGGGCTGTACCACTCTCTGATGTTCTTCAACGTGCGCTCGGTGTCGCCGACGGCGTATGCGACCTGGCTCCGCACCACCCGGGCCTTCCAGACGGCCCACCCATCGTCCATCGGTCAGCTCCCGGGCGCCCTGCATGCCAACCAGAACGGAACGGTCCCCAACTCTTCGGGGAATTCGGGCAGCGGGAACTCCGGCAATACAGGAGGTGTGCTCTACGGTGACTGACGTCATCGCCCCACCGGGCGTCCAGCACGAAGAACTCCACCTCCCGCCCGTGGGGCCCGGCGGCCACGAGCCATCGCACGGCGGGCACGAGGACCACGGGCCGACCGGGATCCTCAAGTGGCTGACCTCGACCGACCACAAGGTCATCGGCCTGAGCTACATGATCACCGCCGTCGTCATCTTCTACCTCTCGGGGATCATGGCGCTCCTCATGCGACTGCAGCTGACGACCCCGCACTCGTCGCTGCTGAGCTTCTCGCAGTACAACGCGCTGTTCACCATGCACGGCAGCCTCATGCTGTACCTGTTCGCCGGCCCCTTCGCCTTCGGAGGTCTGGCCAACTACGTGGTGCCGCTGCAGATCGGGGCGCCCGACATGGCGTTCCCGCGTCTCAACGCACTGAGCTACTGGCTGTACCTGACCGGGTCCATCACCATGCTGATGACCTTCTTCGTGGCCGGCGGCGCCGCGCAGTTCGGCTGGGTCGCCTACGCGCCGCTCTCGAGCGCCACGAGCTCCCCCGGGGCCGGTCCCGACCTCTGGATCATGGCGCTGGCACTCACTGGGTTCTCGGCCATCTTCACGGGCGTCAACCTGTGCGGGACCATCTTCTACCTGCGCGCGCCCGGCATGACCATGTTCCGCATGCCGATCTTCACCTGGAACATGCTGGTGACCGGGATCCTCATCCTGATTGCGTTCCCGGTGCTCACCGCGGCGCTCATCATGCTGTTCGCCGACCGCCACTTCGGCACCCACATCTATACGGCGGTGGGATGCCACCTCGTGAATGGCGCGCCGATGGCGTCGTGCGGATCACCGCTGTTATGGCAAAACCTCTTCTGGTTCTTCGGCCATCCCGAGGTCTACATCCTCGCCTTGCCGTTCTTCGGCATTGTCACCGAGATCCTGCCGGTCTTCTCCCGCAAGCCGGTCTTCGGCTACAAGGGGATGGTCTTCGCCACCATGGCCATCGCCGCCCTGTCCACCGGTGTGTGGGCACACCACATGTTCACGACCGGCGCCGTCCTGCTGCCCTTCTTCTCGTTCCTTAGCCTGCTGATCGCCGTGCCGACCGGCATCAAATTCTTCAACTGGATCGGCACCATGTGGCACGGCCAGCTGACCTTCACCACACCCATGCTCTTTTCCATAGGGTTCCTGTTCGCGTTCCTCATGGGTGGCGTGACCGGCATCATGCTGGCGTCGCCGCCGATCGACTTCGCGACCCACGACACGTACTTCGTGGTGGCCCACTTCCACCAGGTGTTGTTCGGGACGGCCGTCTTCGCCGGGTTCGCCGGGCTCTACTACTGGTATCCCAAGATGTTCGGCCGCATGCTCCGGGAGAGCCTGGGCAAGTGGCACTTCTGGCTGATGTTCATCGGCTTCTGGATCACGTTCATGCCCCAGTACGTCGTCGGCCTGCTCGGCATGCCCCGCCGGGTGGCCAGCTACCCCTCGAACCTCGGCTGGGAGAGCTACAACATCGTGTCGACGGTCGGTGCCTTCATTATTGCGATCTCGTTCGCGTTCCTGCTGGTGAACTTCGTTGTTTCGTGGCGCAAGCCGATCCCCGCCGGCAACAACCCGTGGGATGCGCACACGCTGGAATGGTTCACCACCTCGCCGCCGCCACACCACAACTACACCCACCTGCCGCCGATCCGCTCGGAGCGGCCGACCTGGGACTACAACCACCCTGAGCACCTGACGGTGCCGCACGGCCGCAACGCGCACTCCAATGGGAATGGCAACGGGCACGGGAACGGGAAGGGCAACGGTAAGGGCAACGGAAAGGTGGCCGCCGGCGTATGAAGATCGAGTCGCTGTTCCTGCTCTTCCTCGGCGCCTTCTTCGGCATCGTCGGCCTCGTCTACTGGTTCTGGGGCTACGAGGACGGCGGCGGCATCATGCTGCTGGGTGCCACGCTGCTCGGCTTCCTCCCCGGGCTGTACTACTTCTTCTGGCACCGCCGCTTCCATGGTCACAAGTACTTCTACTGGGGCACGGTGCACGCGCCGGGCGACCGGCCCTCGGACCGCGAGGACGCGGAGATGGCTGACGGTGCCGGGAACGTCGACTCCTTCCCCAGCTCCTCCATCTGGCCCTTCGTGCTCGGCATGGGCGCCTTCACGACGGTGCTCGCACTGGTCTTCGGAAGCTGGCTGGCCTTTATCGGCGTCCCGCTGATTCTGACCGCGCTCACCGGCGTCACTGCCGAAAGCCGGCGCGGCGGCACCGTCTGAGCAAGCGAGGCCGCCGCTAGCCTGATCCGGTGGCAGCGCCCAGCGCAGGATCGCACCAGACGCAGGAGCTGCCCCGGGGGCTCGTCGTCCTCATCGCCGTCGCCACCGGCGCGGTGGTGGCCAACCTCTACTACGCGCAACCTGTCCTGCATCAAGTTGCGCGCACGTTCCATTCTGGACCAGGGGCGACCTCGAGCATCATCACGGCCACCCAGATCGGCTACGCCGCCGGCCTGCTGCTGGTCGTCCCCCTGGGCGACCTCCACCCGCGCCGGGGTCTCGTCACCCGGCTCTTCTGCCTCAGTGCCGTGGCCCTCGTCGGCTGCGCCGTCGCCCCGAACCTGTGGATCTTCGCCGCCGCATCCATCCTCGTCGGCGGCGCCTCGGTGGCCGGCCAGGTGATGATCCCCTTCGCGGCCGACCTGGCACCCGAGGCGCGCCGGGGTCGCGTCGTGGCACGCATCATGACCGGGCTGTTGCTGGGCATCCTGCTCGCTCGCACCGTGTCGGGACTGGTGGCCCAGGCGGCCGGCTGGCGTGCCATCTACTGGCTCTCGGCCGCGCTCATGGTCGTCTTCGCCGCGGTGCTGTGGCGGGCGCTCCCTTCCGAACGCGCCCGCCCCCACCGCAGCTACCGCGAGTTGGTCGGGTCGTCGCTCCGGCTCTTGGTGGACGAGCCCGTGCTCAGGCGCCGGGCCTGGCACGGGGCGTGTGCCTTCGCCGCCTTCAGTGTGCTCTGGACGACGCTCGCCTTCCTTCTCTCGGGCAGTCCTTACCGCTACTCGAACCTGGTGATCGGGCTCTTCGGCCTGGTGGGCGCGGGCGGCATCCTGGCGGCGAACCTTGCCGGCAAGCTGGCGGACTCCTCCCGGCACACCCTCACCACCATCGTCGCCGGCGTCCTCTTGACCGGCTCGTTCGCCCTGTTGTGGGCCGGCCGCACGTCGTTGGCCTTCCTCATCATCGGGATCGTGGTCCTCGACATGGGCACCCAGGGAATGCAGATCACCAACCAGGCGGTGATCTATGCGCTGCGTCCCGATGCCCGCAGCCGCATCAACAGCGCCTACATGGTCTGCTACTTCCTCGGGGGTGCCGCTGGCTCACTGAGCGCGGGAGCACTCTACGGCTCCCATGGTTGGGCGGGTGTCTGCCTTCTCGGCACCGGCCTCGGCCTCCTTACTCTCGGTATGTCGGCCTACGACCGCCTGCGTCCCCCCGCCGCCGCTCGCGCTCAGGCCTCCTCGACGATCTCCAGCCCGTTGCCGTCCTGATCACGAAAGGCGAACATCGGCGGCACGCCGGGCCAACGCAGCACCTCGTCGGCATCGACGCCGCGAGAGCGCAGGGCCGCGTTGGCGGCGTCGGCGTCACCTGTCGAAAGGCGGACACCCGTCTCTGTCCCGACGGGCCGATCGGCGTGGGCGCGTTCGAGGGCGATGGTGACCGGCGAGCCGGCGGGCGCCACCTCTATCCACCGCGCACCCTCTCCCATCGGCACGTCCAGGCGTATCTCGAATCCCAGGGCCTCGTAGAACGCGAGCGCTGCGTCCTGGTCGGAGACCGGGATGCCGACGGTGTGCAGGCCGGTGATGTCGGGCATGGTCGTTTCCTTTCGTTCGTCGATCACATGCAGTCGTAGCTGAGCATGACCACACCGGTGCTGGTCTGTTCCACGCTGACCAGTTGGAGGGGCTGAGGTTGGTCGAGTCGGTCGAACAGCCGCTTGCCGCCGCCGAGCAGCAGGGGGTGTAGGAAGAGGCGGTAGCCGTTGACGAGGTCGAGCGCAGCGAGCTGCCGTACCAGCACGCCGCTGCCCAGCACGGCGACGGTCCCGTCGCCCTCGGCCTGCACCCGTCGCACCCCCGCGGTCAGGTCTCCTTGGAGGACGTGGGCGTTCGTCCACGTCAGCTGTGCGTCGTCCAGGGTGCGGGTGGCGACGTACTTCGGAGTGGCGTTGAGGTGCGCGGCCATCGGGTTCGCGCTCGGCTGCTGTGGCCAGAACGACAGCATCTTCTCGTAGGTACGTCGCCCGAACAGGTACGCCGTGGTGGACTCCATTCCTTCGAGCGCCGCCGCCTGCAGAATGTCGTCGCCGTAGGGCGCGCCCCAGCCACCGTGCGCGAAGCCGCCGTCGCGATCCTCGTCGGGCGATCCGAGGCCCTGCATGACACCGTCGAGGGTCAAGAACTCAATCACGGTCAGTTGTCGCATGTCGCCTCCCTTCGTTTCTTCCCAGCTGGTCAGCTGTAGCGAATGGACCCGGGCGTGGTGAGGAGCTCGCCCGACTCGAGCCAGGTCTTGAGGCCGGAGAGGATCATCGGCCAGCCGCCGTAGATCTGCGAGTTCGCGCCGTCCCGCATCTCATCGTGGGTGAGGGTCAGGTGACACGAATCGTCACCGACCGTCTCGATCTCCCAGGTGACCCGCGAGACCCCCTCCGCCTTCACGTCGTCGTCCCAGAGTGCGGCCATGGTGTGCACCAGTCGCCGGGGCGGGTCGACCTCGAGCACTTCGCCCTCACCCAGATGCACGCTGTGTTGCGTCACGTCGATGCTGACGGGAGCGCCCACCTTCCATTCCGAGTAGGCCGCTGCGCCGAAGTTGTACTTGGCACGGATCTCGGGGTCGATGATCGCCTCCCACAACCTTTCGGGTGTGGTCTTGATGAAGATCTCGTACACCTTTTCCATCTGGCTCTCCAATCTCTCCTTGATCTCGCTGAGCCCTGCCACCCAGGGCTCCGCGTACTTGCTGACCCAGCGGTCGTGGATGAGCCGGATCGGAACCGGGTTGAGGAAGTGGAGCTTTTCTCGGCCGCGTCGCCTGGTCACCACCAAGCCGGCCTCTTCGAGCACCTTGAGGTGCTTCATGACCCCGAACCGGGTCATGGAGAACCTTTCCTCCAACACGCCCAGGGTCTGCCCGTCCTCCCGGAACAACTCGTCGAGCAAGTCGCGCCGGGTGGGGTCGGCCAGGGCCTTGAACACCTCGTCCACGCCGCAACCATATGTGACTATTTAGTCACATGTCAACTCCCGGCCGGTTTCCCGGCGGATTTCCCCTGGTCGCCTTCAGCGGGCCTCGAAGACCTCCCATGTGCCGGGAATCCCCTTGAGTTCTGCCGCACCCCGTGGGGAGAAATCGAGGCCCCCTTCTGCGCAGCTGTCCCGCACCGCAGCCGACACCAGGATCTGGTCGCCTTCGGCCCGCCCGCAGAGCCGCTGCGCGAAGTGCACGGCCAGACCGGACACGTCGTCCTTGCCCATGGGGAAGACCTCGCCGACGTGGAGACCCGCCCGAAGCTGGAGCTCGAGTTCGGCCACTGCCACCATGGACTCCTGGGCGCAGCGCACGGCGGCAGCGGCCTCGGATTCGTCGAACGCCACGAGGAAGCCGTCCCCGGTGCTCTTCAGGACCCGGCCGCCGTGAGCGATGACCCGGCGCTTCACCCGAGCGTTGTGCTCGTCGATCAGCGCACTCCAGGCCTCGTCGCCCAGCGAGGCGGCCTTGGGGGTGGAGTCGACGATGTCGGTGAACAGAATGGTGGCCCGGACGCGGTCGGTGAACGGCATGAGGTCGCCCGTGACGAACCGCTCCACCTCGTCGATCACGGGCTTGGCGTAGTTGCGCAAGAAGACCTGGTCGGTGCCCGGAAGAAGCACCAGGCGCGCATCGGGTATCGCCTGCGCGATGAAGCGGCCGTGGTCCGGCGGTATGTTCGCGTTTTCCTCCAGGTGGATGACCAGTGTGGGCACCGACAGCGTCGGCAGCACGGCACGGATGTCGTAGGTCCGGTTGATGCGGAAGATGGTCACGAGCTGGTTCTGGCTGGTCGAAGCCAGCTCGACCTGTCCGGGCGGCGCGTCGTCGTAGCGCGGGGCGAACTCGTTGTAGATGCGCCCCTGTCCCCACTCGGTCCGGTAGCGCTCTTCGAGACGGTCGAGGACGCGATCGCTGAATCCGATCGGGAAGTCGTCGGCCCGTTGCAAGCGGGCCCACGTGTTGCACAGGACGAGCTGGCGCACCGGATAGAGGGCGGCATAGAGGGCGGCGACCGCGCCGCCGTTGTGGGTCCCGAAGAGAACGGGATCGGTGACGCCAGCAGCATCGATCACGGCGGCGAGGTCGCGCACCAAATCGGCGAGGTTCGGCGCGTCGGACGGATTGAAGCGGTCCGAGCGCCCGGTACCCCACTGGTCGTAGGTCGTCAGCCGGGCGAAGCTCGCGAGCCTCCGGAAGCCCTTGGCCATGGCCGGGTCCTCCCAGGCCAGCGTCGTGGCCATGGAGCCGCCCACAAAGACGATCTCCGGGGGGCCGGTACCCGCCACCTGGTACGCGAGGTGCGTGCCGTCCCGGATGGCGAACGAAATGCCGGGCGCGTCGAGCACGGGCCTAGCCCACCCGGAGCCCAGCGCTGCATCGCACCTCTGCAGTGTGGCATCCGCGCCACCGGCGGGAAACTGAAAGGCGTCGGCCGCCGACAATTCGGCCGAGCGCTTGCGGGGCCCTTGCTCTATGGTTCGTTCAATGGTCGGCCTGGAATTTTCCGCAATCTTGAACGACATTTTGAGGGATGCCAGCCGCGACGAGTACGCCAACGCCCAGTCGGTTGTCGAGGCAGCCGACACGGTGCAGGAGGCGGTCGAGTCGGCGGGGGTGCTCGAGCGATTGAACTCCGAAGACGGGAGGGTCGAGGCGCGTGCCGTGCTCGCCGCCATCCCACCAGCGGTCGACGCGGCCATCATCGCAGCGCTCGAGAGCGCGTTCGAGCGCCGGCTGCCCGTAGAGGTGCGCTGGCTCCGGACCGAGGTCGAGACGATCGAGGCCCACATCTCGGAAGAGCCGTACCGGGACGGGCAACTCGTTCGCATCGTGTTTGTTTGTCGAGACGGCGCGACCTTCACCTGATGTCTGGCGTCAGTCGGCGCACCTCTGCCTGAGCGCAGGGCACGAACACCGACCAGCAAGGCACAGGACATGGAGAATCGTCTGTCAGTGATCACGCTCGGCGTGGCCGACGTGGCCCGGGCGAGAGCGTTCTACGAGGCGATCGGCTGGTCGGGTGAGTCACCCGACGGCGACGTCGTCTTCTTCCAGGCGGGCGGCATGATCCTGGCCCTGTGGGCTCGCGAGAAGCTGGCCGACGACAGTACGGTCAGGGACACCGGTGGATGGGGCGGTGTGACGCTGGCCTGCAACGTGTCCTCGCCGGCCGAGGTCGATGCGCTGCTCGCCACAGCCAGAGCTGCCGGTGCCACCATTGGACGGCCGGGGGCCGAGACGTTTTGGGGCGGTTACTCGGGGATCTTCATCGACCTCGACGGCCACCCGTGGGAGGTCGCCCACAACCCGGGCTGGATCCTGGCGGACGACGGCAGCGTGCACCTGCCCGGGTAGGGACCAGTCATTCGACGGGTCAGCCGACCGCCTGAGCCGGTGTCACGTTCCTGACCGCCGGGTAGCGCGGGCGCCGGGCCAGCCACTGCAGCCCTGCCTGGGCCTCTGTCACGGCCGGCTCCCAGAGTGCGACACGATCCCGGCCGGCGCGCTTGGCCACGTAGAGCGCCTCGTCGGCCCGTCGGAGCAGCGCATCGGGTTGGTCGTTGTCGCCCGACCAGGTGCTGATCCCGATGCTGGCCGTGACCCAGTCAGAGCCCGTGACGTCATGCAGCGCGTCGCGCAACCGAAGGGCCGTGGCCAGCGCTGCTTCCTGACCGGTCTCGTGGAGCAGCAGGGCGAACTCGTCGCCGCCCAGGCGACCGACGACGTCGGATTCGCGGGCGGCTTGCCGCAGGACTCCGCCCAGCAGCCGCAGGGCGCGGTCGCCACAGTGGTGGCCGTTGGCATCGTTGAGCGCCTTGAGGTTGTCGAGGTCCGCCACGACGAGGCTGAAGATGCCGCCGTGACGCTGCGCCAGCATGGACGCGTGGACCAGGCGCTCCTGGAACGCGCCACGGTTGAGGCACCCGGTGAGCGTGTCGACACTCGCCGCAGCCATCAGCTGACGCATGAGGCGCTCACGTTGCGCCGCCGCCGCTACCGTGATCACACCGGCGATCACGATCCCCACTGCAAGGAACGCCGTCGTCGACCAACTCCGATCAGGGGTGAGGAGGCCCACCGCGAGGCTCGTGAGGACGCCGAAGCCGGCCAGGAACGTCACCGTCCCCGCGGAGTACGCCAGTCCGGCGAAGAGCATCGGCAGGATCAGAAAATACGAGATCGGGCTGCGCACCCCACCGTTCAAGACTGCCCCGACGGCGATGAAGACAAAGGTGAAGGCAGCCCAGGATGTGAAGAACATCGTGGACCAGCGCGTCTCGACGAGGCGTAGGCCCAGGAGCCGGAAGGGGCCGATTGACGCCATCAGGCTGAGCCCGCTCAGGACCACCATGACGCCCTGGTGCGGGCCCGCCGAGGCCAACGAGTAGCCCAGGACCGCGGTGGCGCCCATGCTGTAGGTGAGGACGCCGATGAAGACGTAACTCCGCCAGAATTTGGTCACGTTGGAGGACGTGTCGAGTGCTGAGAGTTGACGCATTCCTGGTTCCCGGTCCCCCTGTTGAGTCCTCCTGGTATCGGCCATTTGGCAACTGATGTTGAGGGGATCTCGGGATCACGCGGACGCCCAGGTGGGGCCCGACGCTGAGCGGGCCCCGTCAGCCCGACAGCGAGCGCGCCGGCCGGCGGCGCCAGGTGTCGACGCAGCCCGGGGAGCAGAAGAGCACCATGGAGCCGCGGACGTCGTGGGCGATCTCCTGGGCGGTGTCCTCGGTGAGGGGCAGGCCGCAGATGGGGTCGCGCGCAGCGTCGGTGTCGCTGCGCGCGATACGGATGCTCGAGGCGGGCACCGGCTTCTCGACTCCGCGCAGCGTCACCTGCGTCTCGGAAAGGACCTCGCCCCAATTGGGGAGACCGCCCATCACAGCCGGGGCCGCCAGCGCCTCACCGGCAACGGCCAGGTCGCACAGCCTCGCTGCAACATTGACGCAGTGGCCGACGTAGTCGTCGCCCTCCATCAGGATCACGTCGCCCTCGGTGAGCCCAGAACGGATGGAGACGGTCTCGACCGCGCCGACCTCGCCCACCACGTAGTGCAGTTCCAAAATGGTCTCGAGGAGCGGTCGGGTGTCGACACACACGAGCATCACGCCGTCACCGAGCCATTTGACGATACGCACGCCCCGCCGTGAGCAGATGTCACGCAGGAGGGCGCGGAACGCCGTCAGCACATCGACGGCGCGCTCGTCGCCCTCGAGCTCGGTCAACGCCGTAAAGCCCGAGACATCGACGAAGGCGAAACTGCGATGCACCCGCACAGGGGCATGTTCCCATGTCAGCCGCCCCCGGCCCAATTTCCTCGCGCGCAGAGGAACCAGATGGTGGCGCCCATCCGGCCCTCCTACGATGGCCGCATGGCGCGGGAAGGGGGGCAGCTCGACGGCAAGATCGTCCTGGTCAGCGGTGGTGCCTCCGACATCGGCCGCGCCACCGCCCTCCGGCTGGCCGGTGCCGGCGCCACGGTCGTGGTGGGCGACGTCTCGATGGATGGCGCGACGTCGGTCGTCGCGGAGGTGGAGGATGCAGGGGGCAGGGGCATCGGCCTGCTCTGTGACGTCCGCCGCGAGGAGTCGGTCATCGCTTTTGTCGAGCGCGCCGTCGCCGAGTTCGGAACCATCGACGCGATCGACCACAATGCCGCCTGGAGCCATCCGCGCCTCGACACCGATGCCGTCGGTGTGGATCTGGGGGTCTGGGAGCGGGCGATCGATACCACCACCCGGGGCGCCCTTTTGCTGGCGCGCCATGCCATCCCGGTCATGGCCGCGGGCGGTGGCGGGTCCATCGTCGCCATCTCGTCGGGCACGAGCACCATCGGCGAGTCGACCAGAGTGGCTTACGGGGTGTCCAAGGCGGCGCTGAACCAGCTGACGCGGCACCTGGCCGTCCGCTACGGGCGCGACGGCATCCGCGCCAACGCCATCGCGCCCGGCTTCATCCTCACGGAGACCGCGGCGACGCAGGTGCCGGCCGACGTGCAGGCGCGCCTGGCCGCCGCCAACCCGACCCGGCGCCTGGGCAGACCCGACGACATCGCCCGTGTGGTGGTGTTCCTGTGCAGCGACGCCGCGGCCTACGTGAACGGACAGGTGCTCCATGTCGACGGTGGCCACCAGATCGCCGGGATGATGTAGGTGGCCGGTGACTGAGGCTCGGCGGGTCGCCCTCGTCACCGGCGCCAGCCGCGGCATCGGCCGGTGCGCCGCCGTCGCACTGGCACGACGCGGCCTCGACGTCGTGATCACCGCCAGGACGGTCCACGAGGGTGACGGCCGCGCCCATACGTCGAGCACCCTGGCGCGCGACGACCCCCTCCCCATCGCCGGGAGCCTCGATACCACGGCGGCCGAGATCGAGGCGTTCGGGCGGACCTGCCTGGCCGTGCCCATGGACCTGCTCGACCGCTCCTCGGTCGAGGGCGTCGCCGCTGTCGCGCTCGCCGAGCTGGGACGGGTCGATGTGCTCGTCAACAACGCCATCTACCAGGGGCCCGGCACCATGGACCGCATTCTGGACCTGCCGCTCGAGTTGGCCGAGCGCTGCCTGGTGGGTGACTATCTCCACCCGCTGCTCCTCACCCAGCTGCTCCTGCCCGGCATGCTCGAGCGAGGGGAGGGCCGGCTCGTCAACATGCTCTCGGAGGCCGCCTTCACCACGCCGCCCGCCCCCGCCGGCGCCGGCGGCTGGGGCGTGGCCTACGCGGCGGCCAAGGCCGCCTTCCACCGGGTCACGGACATGTGCCACGTGGAGTTCGCGGCGCTGGGCATCTCGGCCTTTTCCATCGCCCCCGGGTTGACCTTGACCGAGTCCATGCGGGCCTCGGGCATGGACGAGGTGCTCGTGGGGGCTGGTCACGTCCCCGCCCCGCCCGAGGTGGCGGGTGAGGTAGCCGCCTGGCTGGGCGACGACCCCGACGCCCCGCGCTACGCCGGCCAGATGGTGTCGTCACGCAAATTGTGCAAGGAGCTGTCGCTCCTACCCGGCTGGCCGCCGCCGCGGCCCGCCTAACGCGCCGGAGCCTGCGGCAATCCCATCGGATTGGGGAAGGGCACAACACCGGAGGCCACCACGTCAGAGGCCGAGGCGGCGAGCACGCCGTACAGCTCCTCGAGGGCGAGGTCGCTCAGTCCGGCGTAGGCGGGCTCCGCGAGCTCGTCGGTCAGCTCCTCGACCACTCCGTGCAGGGTGCGGCCGGCATCGGTGACACGCCCGTCGGCGTGCAGCAAGCCGCGCTGCGTGAGCCCACCCGCCGCGGCGTCCCACTCCGCCTCGCTCCAGCCCCGGTTGTCCCGCAGCAGCTCGACCGGGATCGCCTTGGTCCCGGCTGCCAGCACATGCGCCTCAAGGCCGCTCAGACCGTGCGTCACGAGCGCGGCAACGTGCCCGTCGCCGCGGTGCTCGCGCAGGGTCGTGCAGGCTTGCCAGGCCTCGCCCAGCCCCCCGGTCCCCAGCGCCGTCGCAATGTGGGGCCACAGGGACCGGTTGGCACCGGCCATCATCCTTCCGGCACCGTCGCACGCTCCCACCGCTCGCCGGAGCAGCGGCAGAGACGCCAGAAGCGCGGACCGCACTTCCACGCGGCACACCTCGCCGAGCGCCTCCGCCGCCGCGATGGCTCGCACGCGACAGAGCGTCTCGGGCGTCACGGTGTCCCAGCAAGACGGCACCGCCCTCGTCACCATGGCCGGGTGGAAGTTGCAGAAGGCGGCGGTGACCGGGCCGGCGGCGACCCGGCCGAGTGGAGCGGCGCGTGCTGCGAAGTACCCCGACCAGAATCCGCGCAGCCCCGTTTCACGCATTGCGCGACGGCACTCCGGATCGAAGTAGGTAACGGCGTGAACGGATTCTGCGGCGACCCACAGGTCGCGTGCGGTGGCTCTGCCCCGCCGTGTGCTCAGCGGCTGACCTGTCGAGCGCCCGTGGGCGAGCTCTCGGGCTGACGAATGCCGCCGTTGCTCAGCGGCTCGATGTCGATGCGCACCGGCACCGGCTCTGGGTCGAGCTCTTCGTGTTGGTCGTCAGGCCGGGGCGCCGACTCGACCGTCGAGTACTCACCCTCGGCGGACCGCTGCACGATCACCGCGCGCTTGCGTTTCCCGATGCCGTGCACGCCCTGCATCTCGCGGCAGAGCTGGTACGCCACCAGCCCGGTGACGATGGGAACGATGAACACCGCGAACCGGAAGAACCAGAGCACCTGGTTCAGCGACACGTGGAAGAAGTTGGCCAGCACGTCGGTCGAACTCGCCGCGAAGAGCGTGAACAGCATGGAGAAGAAGGCGACGCCGGCAGCCGTGCGCTTGGGTCTGTCCCGCGGTCGGTCGAGCAGGTTGTGCAGTTCGTTGTCCCCTGTGTACCGACGTTCTATCAACGGCCACATGATCGCGATCTGGAAGACGATGCCGGGGAATATCACGGCAGGCAGGAAGACCTCCAGCGGGACGGTGTGCCCCCAGAAGGCCAGCTCCCAGGACGGCATGATGCGCAGGGCGCCGTCGAGCCAGCCCATGTACCAGTCCGGCTGCACGGCGTAGGAGATCTTGGACGCGTCGTAGGAACCGAACTGCCAGATTGGGTTGATCTGGGCGAAGGCGCCGAGCAGCGCCGTTGCCGCCGTCACCATGAAGAGGAAGCCGGTCGTCTTGGCCATGAAGGTCGGGAACATCGGCGAGCCGACCACGTTGTTCTCGGTGCGCCCCTCGCCTTTGAATTGCGTGTGCTTCTGGCGCACCAACAGGCCCAGGTGCGCCGAAAGGAGGCCGATCAGGACGAGCGGGATGATCAAGACATGGATGATGAAGAAGCGCGGAATTATGACGCCTGACCCCGGGAATTGGCCACCCCACAGGAAGGTGACGAGGTAGCTGCCGATGAACGGGATCGACTCGGCGATGGAGTAGCCGATGCGCAACCCGGTGCCCGAAATCAGGTCGTCGGGCAGCGAGTAGCCGATGAAGCCTTCCAGGATGGCCAGAATCAGCATGGTGGTGCCGATGATCCAGTTCAACTCGCGGGGCTTGCGGAACGCCCCGGTGAAGAAGATACGGCCCATGTGCACGATGATCGAACCGGTGAAGATGTCGGCCGCCCAGTGGTGCATCTGCCGAATCAGGAGGCCCCCGCGCACATCGAACGAGATGCCGACGGTCGACTTGTAGGCCTCCGAGACCCACTGGCCGTCCAGCGGCTTGTAGCTGCCGTGGTAGATGACCTGCTGGGTCGAGGGGACGAAGTAGAGCGACAGGAACACGCCGGTGGCCAGGAGCACCACGAAGGAGTACAGGGAGATCTCGCCCAGCATGAAGGACCAATGGTCCGGGAAGATCTTGTCGAGGAACACGCGGCCGCCCTTGGCGACCCCCAGGCGGTCGTCGAGCTCGCCCACGGCCTGGCCGACGCGCCCATAGGGGCCGAGGGCCGCTTTCTTGCTGCGCTTGGTCGTCGCGGTGGTGCTCACGAGTTGCGCTCCCAGAAGCCGGGTCCGACCGGCTGGTTGAACGGCGCCATGGCGATCAGGTACCCGTCGTCGTTATAGCCGAGGTACATCTGGGGCAGCGGACGCGGCGCCGGTCCGAACTGGGGCACGGCGCCGTTGCGCACGTTGAACATCGACTGGTGGCAGGGGCAGACCAGCAGTTCGAGCTCCTGCTCGTAGAGGCCCACGGGGCAGCCGAGGTGCGTACAGAGCTTGGAGTAGGCGACATAGCCGTCAGGGGTCCAGTTCTCCCGTCCCGGCTCGGTCGTGAAGGGCTGGTCCGACACCCTGATCAGCACCGTCTGGTCGACCGCCTGCCCCTGGTCCGTGATGTAGCCGGTCAGGGGGCTGACCGTGTCCTTTGGGTAGACGGTCATGATGCCGCCGACGACAAGGGTGTCCTTCCGGACCGGCCGGCCGGTCGAGTCCACGAGCACCATGCCCCTGCGCCAGCCGGTGGTCTCCAAGGAGGTCCCGGGCAGGGGGCCAAGCGAGCGGATCAGGGGGAAGGCGGCCACGATCCCGAAGACCGTGGCGCCCGCCGCGAAGAGGCCGCCCAGCATTTTGCGCCGCTTGACGACGACGGCCGAGCGTTCGACCAGGGCGGCCGACATGGTGTCGCGCTCCTCGGGAGTCGAGGCGAGCGTGTGGCGCTCCTCCACGAAGGGCCCCTGGGGCATGAGGTACTTGCCCCACGCGGTGAGGCCGAACCCGAGAGCGAAGAGGCCCGCGCCGAGCGCGCCACCGAACGTCCACGGGCTCCAGTTCTGCACGTAGGCCGCGCCCGCAACGGCGAAGAGCACGATGCTGAGAAAGAGGATGAGGCCGATGATCTTCTCGGTCCGATCCGGGTTCTTTGCCGCATCACCCATGTGCGGGTCGCTCAAGGCGGCGATCGGCATGGGCACCCGCGTGCGCGAGGGCTGGTGGTCCGCGTCGCTCACGAGCGCTCCCCGATCCAGAAGCAGATGAGGGCAAGGCCGCCGACGCCGATGAGCAGAGCGACGAAGCCCTCCGCCACCGGGCCCACGCCACCGAGCGCAGCCCCGCCGGGGTTCGTCGGGTGCTGCAGCCGGCCGGTGACGTACGAGACGATGTCGGTCACCTGGCGGTCGGTCAGGTTGCCCGAGAAGCGCGGCATGTTGGCCGGCCCCGTGCGGATGGCTTCGACCACCTGCTGTGCGGTCACCGAACGGTTCTGCAGCGACGGGGCGTTCGTGTTGAAGGCCAACGCGTCACCGGATCCCTCAATGGTGTGGCAGGCGGCGCAGTTGAGCGAGAACAGGTCCTGCCCGGCCGACTGGTCCGCCCCGGCCAGGTGCGGGTTCGGCACGGCGGGCACGGAAGGGTCGAGGGAGTTGACCCAGGCCGCCAGCTCCAGGGCCTGCACCGGGGTCAGCCGCGACGGCTTGCGCTCGGCCTCGACCGCCTTCACGTCGGTGGCGGGCATGCGACCGGTGCTCACCCAGAAGTCCACGGTGGCGGCGCCGACTCCCTGCAGGTTCGGCCCGATGGTGGCCTGCCCCTCGGGATCCACGCCGTTGGCCTCGCTGCCGTGGCAGCTCGAGCAGGTCTGGGCGAACAGCAGGCGGCCGGCCGAAACGAACGATTGCGGCGGGTTGGCGTACGTGATGGCCGTGTTGCCGTAAGAGATCAGGTGGCCGTTCAGGCAGGCCTTCGAGGAGCTGAGGAAGGGGTTTCCGGCGTTTGGCACCGCATTGGTCACGCCCTTGACGTTGACCGTCCCGCACGCATGCGTCGTGACCTCGCCCGGGGTGATCGAGACGTGCGTCGCGTCGGCGTGGCCGCTGGCGCTGGCGAAGGTGCCGGGGAAGAACATCGCCAGCGATGCCAGCGCGGCCACCGAGAGGAGGCCCGCCGGGAGCAGGAAGCGGCTGCTCACTGTCCTCTTGAGGGGTAGACGCACGCCTCGCATGCCTACTTGAGGAGGAACAGGCAACTGTAGAGCCCGACCCAGACGATGTCGACGAAGTGCCAGTAGTAGGAGACCCCCTGTACCGCCGAAAGCTCGCCGGGGTCACCGCCCTTGTCGCCCCGCATGCGACCAAGGAGGAACACCATGGCGATCAGTCCGATGAAGACGTGCAGGCCGTGCAGGCCCGACATGATGTAGAAGAGCGAGCCGTACGCGTTCGTGTACCAGCGTGTGGTGCTGAAGAGCCACTCGTAGACCTGGTTCCCCAAGAAGGCCACCCCGAGGATGATGGTGGTGACGATCCAGATCCGGGCCGAGCGCCGCTTGCGCCACTCCACCTGGAAGACGGCCCGCTGCATGGTGAAGCTCGACGACACCAGGATCAGGGTGAAGAAACCGGCCCGAAGCGTGTCGAGGTCCGTCCCCGCCGGAGGCCACGGCCCCACCGTGTTGGCCCTGATCGTGAAGAAGGCGGCGAAGAGCCCGCTGAAGAACATCAGCTCGGACCCGAGCCAGATCATGACGCCGATGGCCAGCATGGGTGGCCGGTCGTGAATGATCTTTCCCTGGGGAGCGGGGACCTCCGCCGAGACAGCCTGGGTCACAGATGAATTTCTAGTCGACCTGATGCCGAACACGCCAACCAAGAGGCAGGACGGTTGTCGCTCCCTCGGGCGGTGCGAAGACCCAGGTCAGTGGAGCTCAACCGGCAGCGGCTCCGCATGGAGCACAGCCAGCCGCCGGGTGGGTCTCGTCAAAGCGACGTAGAGGGTCCGCAAGCCCCGTGTGGTAGCCACGGGCGGCCCTTCTCCGGCCGGCTCGTCGCCCACCGAGGCGATCAACGAGGGCTCGACGACGATCACAGAGTCGAACTCGAGGCCGTTCGTCTCGTCGGCCGGCAGGACGACCAGGCCCGCCGCCAGACCGTCGCCGGCAGGGTCGCGCGGATCGATCGGGTCGAGGCCGGCTTCGTCGAGCGCCCGCGTCAGCTCGGGCAACATGACGGTGGGCCCGAGGACGGCGACCCGGCCCGGCGCCACTGCCGCCACCTCCTCGCGGGCCAGCTCGGCCAGCCTGGCGGAGAGCCCGACCCGGCTGGCCACCACCACCCGGGGAGGGAAGCCCGACTGACGGACCGGGCGCGGCGGTGTGATCTCGGGCGCGGCAACGGCGAGGACCTGGGCCGCCAGCGCCACGACCTCGGCCGGCGTGCGGTAGCTGACGGTGAGCTCCACCAGCCGCGGGGGGCGCTGGGGGCTCAGATACCGCGTGATGTCGTCCCATCCCGACGGGGCCCAAGGCCCGGTGGCCTGCGCGATGTCGCCGACGACTGTCATGGAGCCCGACAAGGACCGCCGGGCCAGCATGCGCAGCTGCATCGGCGAGAGGTCCTGCACCTCGTCCACCACGATGTGGCCGAAGGCGCGGATGTCATCCTCTGACGCGGTCGTCGCGCCCGGCGCGGGCTCCGGAGAGGCGGCCAACCCTTGCGGCCAGAACCCGATCTCGGACGCCGTGCCCTCCTCGGCCCGCTTGGCGCGCACTCGGGCCGGACGGCCCCGGCGAGGGCCGAGGAGCGTGCGCGCCTCGTCGATGAGGGCGGCGTCACCCACCGTCCATGGCACGGTCTCGAGCGTTGCGCTGCGGGGCCGGTACAGCCGCTGCACGTCGAGCGGAGTGAGAATTCCCTTGCCCGCCGCCGCCAGCAGCGGCCGGGCGCCGAGGAGATCGTGCAGGAACTCGTGGGGCGACAGGCGCGGCCACATCCGGTCGAGGGCCTCGCTCACTTCGGGCACCCGGCGCAGCCGTTGGGCCAGATCCCTCTGCTCCTCGACGGTCGGGGCGTCTTCTGCGCCGTCGATGCCGCTCCGGCCGAGCCTGGCCCGGTACTCGTCCGACAAGACGCGCAGGACGTGGGACTCCACGAAACGACGGCGGGCGTTGTGCGTCCCCGGCCGGCGGCGGGCCATGCCCACGATGTCCTCGGTCGTCCGGGCGCGCAGCCGCAACACGCCCGCGCCGAAGGGGACCTCGACGTCGCGGCGGAGCGGGCGCTCGCGTGTCCGCACCGCCCGGCTCAACACCTTGACCATGCGCACGTCACCCTTCAGCTTGGCGCTGGCGGCGTCGTCGACCCCGCGTACGCGCACCTCGGGCACCAGCCCCGACACCGTCGACAGGCTGACCCCGGTCTCGCCGAGGGAGGGGAGGACCTGCTCGATGTAGCGCAGGAACAGCGGGTTCGGGCCGACGACGAGGACGCCCTGGCGCTCAAGCGGAAAGCGGTGGGTGTAGAGCAGGTAGGCGGCACGGTGCAGCGCCACCGCCGTCTTCCCGGTGCCGGGGCCACCCTGGACGACGAGGACCCCGGGCAGGGGCGAGCGGATGATCTCGTCCTGCTCGCGCTGGATCGTCCCGATGATGTCCCCCATCTGGCCCGTGCGCGCCTGGCCCAGCGCTGACAGGAGCGCTCCGGGACCCCCGAGAACGAGCCCGTCCGACAACAGCTGCTCCCCGCCGTCGCGGAACTGCGCGCCGCCGGCACCGCCGGGGGCAACGGCGCCCGGCCGGCCATCCGGATCCACGAAGTACTCATCCTCGAGGCCGAGCACGGCGCGACCCCGCACCGAGAGGTGGCGGCGGCGGGCGAGGCCCTGCGGATCGAGCCCAGTGGCGCGGTAGAAGGGCTCCGCCACCGGCGCGCGCCAGTCCACCACCAACGGTTCGTGGTCCGGGCCCGAGACGGCGAGCCGGCCGATGTGGAAGGACTCGCCCAACAAGGGGGTCTCCGCGCCGGCGTCGTCGTCAGCCGGTTCAGGGAGGCGGTCGATGCGCCCGAAGTACAGAGCCTGGTCGCCGATGTCGAGCTGTTCGAGGCGGGCCAGACTGGTGCGCACCACGATGTCGCGCTCGGTGCGCGACTGGAACGTGCCACCCCGGCCGAGGTCGAGCACGCCCTGCAGCATCTGGCGCGCTTCGCCCCGCATGAACTCCAACCCGTCGTAAGCACGGTTGAGGAACTCCTGCTCATCCAGTAGATCGGGATGTTCGGGCACCTCTCCCCTTCCTCACCCCGGCCCACGGGGAAACGGTTCAGTTTAAACGCCCGGTCACGCCCCTGAGTCCGAGGTGGTGACGCGTACGATGAGCCGGACCCGAAAGGATTGGCATGCTCATTTCGACCATGAACGACGTCCCCGGCTACAAGGTGACCTCGGTGCTCGGCGAGGTCTTCGGCCTCACCGTGCGCTCGCGCAATGTCGGGTCCCAGTTCGGTGCGGCCTTCAAGTCCCTGGCCGGCGGCGAGCTCAAGGGGATGACCAAGAACCTGCAGCTGAGCAGGGAGGATGTCACGAACCGCATGGTCGAAGAAGCCGAGGCCCGCGGCGGCAACGCCGTCCTGGCCATGCGGTTCGACACCTCGGAGATGGGCGGGAACTGGACGGAGATCTGTGCCTATGGGACGGCCGTCGTCATAGAGCCGATCGGGTGAGTCAGGCGGCAGATGCCCGCACGGACCTCGTGCGCGCCTGCTTGCGGGAGCCGGTTTCCCGCACTCCCGTGTGGTTCATGCGCCAGGCGGGACGTGCGCTGCCCGAGTACCGGGCCGCCCGCGGCTCGGGGTCCATCCTCTCCGCCATCGGCGACGCCTCGCTGTCGGCCGAGCTGACCCTCCAACCGGTTCGGCGCTACGGCGTGGACGCCGCCATCGTGTTCTCCGACATCGTCGTTCCCCTGCACGCCATCGGCTTCGGGGTCGACGTCGAGCAGGGTCGCGGCCCGGTGGTGGCCGAGGCGTTCCGCGACAAGGCCGACCTGGCCCGCCTCCGACCGTTCGAGCCGGCGGTGGACGCGCCCTACGTGGCCGAGACGGTCGGTCTGGTGCGCCGCGAGCTGGCGGGGTCGGGGGTGGCGGTCATCGGGTTCGCCGGCGCGCCCTTCACCGTGGCCAGCTACGCCGTCGAGGGCGGTCCGTCTCGCACCTTCGCCAAGGTCAAGGCCCTGATGCACGGCGACCCCGACCTGTGGCAGCAGTTGACCGAGCGGCTGGCGGACATGGCCGTGGCCTCGCTCCGGGCGCAGATCGAGGCCGGCGCGCAGGCGGTCCAGCTCTTCGACAGCTGGGCCGGCTCGCTCGCGCCGGCCGAGTACGACCGCTTCGCCCTCCCCGCCACCCGTGCCGTCCTGGCCGGCATCGCCGACCTCGGCGTGCCGACGATCCTCTTCGGTGTCGGCACCGGCGAGCTCCTGGCCCTGATGGGGTCAGCGGGGTCCGACGTGGTCGGCGTCGACTGGCGCGTCCCTCTCGACGAGGCGCGCCGGCGCGTCGGCGCGGGACGCGCGCTGCAGGGGAACCTCGACCCTGCCCTCTGCTTGGCGCCGTGGCCTGTCGTCGCCGAAGCCAGCCGGGCCGTTCTCGCGTCCGCCGCAGCCGCCGACGGCACCGGCACCGGCACCGGCACCGGCCACATCTTCAACCTGGGTCACGGCGTGCTACCCGAGTCGGATCCGGGCATCCTGGCCGCCGTCGCCGAGCTGGTCCACGCGGAAACAGCGCGGGCATGACGACGGGTGTCCTGCTGATGGCGCACGGCACGCCGGCGGCCACGAGCGAGATCGCCCCCTTTTACACGCGCATCCGGCGCGGGCGTCCGCCGACGCCGGAGCAATTGGCCGACCTCGAAGCGCGCTATGCCGCCATCGGCGGCGTCTCGCCGCTGGCGCTGCGCACGGCGGCACAGGTGGATGGGGTGCGCGCCGCGCTCGAGGCGCGCGCACCCGGCCGCTACGTCGTGTCGTTCGGTGCCAAGCACACCGACCCCCTCATTGAGGAGTCGGCCGCGCTCCTCGGCGCGGCGGGGTTGGAACGGGTGATCGGCCTCGTCCTCACGCCGCACGGCTCCTCCTTGGGCTCGCAGGAGTACCTCGACCGCGCCGAGGGCGCGCTGGGCGCCACGCCCTTCGTGCCCGTGGCGCCGTGGTACGCCCACCCGGCGCTGGTGTCGCTGCTTGCCGCACGCGTGCAGGACGCACTGCGCTCGGTGACGGGCCGGACCAAAGTGATCTTCACGGCACATTCGCTGCCCGAGCGGATCCGCCAGTCCGGCGACACCTATGCCGAGCAGCTGACCGAGTCGGCCCGGCTCGTGGCCACCGCGGCCGGGCTCGACGAATGGGTCGTGGCCTGGCAGAGCGCGGGACGAACCCCCGAGCCCTGGCTCGGGCCCGACGTGCGCGACGTGGTGCGGGAGCTGGCCTCCGAGAGACAGGCCGACGCCGTCGTCGTCTGTCCGGTCGGGTTCGTGGCCGACCACCTCGAAGTGCTCTACGACCTCGACGTCGAACTGGCGGGCGTTGCCGCAGCGTGCGGCCTCGGCTACGCCGCGCACCGCATCGCTCAACGACGAACCCGCGTTCATTGCCGCGCTGGCCGATCTGATCATTGCTGCCGATGGCGCACCCTGAGGTGGCGCCGCGCCGCGTGGTCGTCGTCGGCGGCGGCATCAGCGGTCTCGAGCGCGGCGTGGGAGCTGACCGGCGGGACGACCCCGCTGGCCGGCGCGCCGGTGGTCACTCTCCTGGAGGCGTCGGCGCATGTGGGCGGGCCGCTGCAGAGTGAGGACATCGGGGGACGCGTCGTCGACCTCGGCCCGGACGGATTCCTCGGCCGCCGCCGCGAGGCGGTCGAGCTGTGTGGAGAGGTGGGGATCGGTGACGACCTGGTGCCCGTCGCGGCCCGGGGTGCGTCGGTCTGGGCCCGCGGGCGCCTGCGCGCGCTGCCCGAGGGCCACGCCCTCGGCATCCCGACCCGGTTCTGGCCGACGGCCCGCTCCGGCATCGTCGGCGTCCGTGGTTCGCTGGGCCTCGCTCGTGACGCTGTCCTGCCCCGGCCCGACGCGCGTGGGCCGATCGGCGACCGCGCCATCGGCCCGCTCGTGGCGCGCAAGCTCGGGCGGCGCGTCGTCGACATGCTGGTCGACCCGCTGATCGGCGGGATCCACGCCGGCTCGGTCGACGACATGTCCGCCGCCGCCACCTTCCCACCGCTGCTGGCTGCCGCCCAGCGGCGAGGCGGCCTGATGCGGGCCCTGCGCGCCGAGGTGCCCCCGCCGGACCCCGACGGCCCACCGCTCTTCTGGTCGCTCGAGGGAGGCATGGCGTCGCTCGTCGACGCGCTGGCAGCGGGCCTGCGCACGCGTGGAGCGGACCTCCGCCTGGCGTCACCTGCCGACCATGTCGAGCGGTCGTCAACGGGGGGATGGCGCGTGGCGTCCGCGGGCAAGGTCGTCGAAGCGGACGCCGTGGTGCTGGCGACGCCGGCGCCCGCCACCGCAGCACTGCTCCGCCCGCACGACGACGAGGTGGCCGGACTGCTGGACGCCATCGACTACGCCTCGGTCGTGCTCGTGACCTTTCGCGTCGGCGTCGACGACATCCCCTCGACGATGTTCGGAACCGGGTTCCTCGTGCCGCGGCACAGTCCGCACAAGGGACGCGAGCCGTGGGCGGTCACGGCGTGCACCTACCTCGATCGGAAGTGGCAGCACCTCGAACGCGGCGGCGAGGTGCTGCTGCGCGCCTCGCTCGGGCGGATCGGCGACACGCGCGCCGCCGGGTGGAGCGACGAGGAGGTCGCCGAGCGGGCCTGGGAGGAGTTGCATGCGCTCATGGGAGTGGGAGGTCAGCCCACGGCGGCGCTGGTCACGCGTTTCGAGAACGCCTTCCCGCAGTACCGCGTCCACCACCTGCTGCGCACGGCCGGGGTGGAGTCGGCGCTGGCTCGCCTCGGCGGCGTCGCCGTCGCCGGCGCGGCGTACCACGGCGTCGGTATCCCTGCCTGCATCGCCAGCGGGCGAGCCGCGGCGCGCGCGCTCTTGTGAGCGGCCCGCCGCGCCGGGGCCGCGTCGCCGGCCCCTCGGTCGCGGCGGGTGTCCTCCTGGCGCTCTCGCTCCCACCGTGGGGCTGGTGGCCCCTGGGCTTCGCGGGTGCCGGGTTGCTCTACTGGCGCCTGGCCGGTCTGCCGTTGCGGACGCGTCTGTGGTCGGGCTGGCTGGCCGGTCTTGGCTGTTACGCCATCGGCCTCTTCTGGGCCCGTGCCTTCAACTGGTACGGCGCCGTCGTGCTGATGGTGGTCGAGGCGCTGTTCTTCGCTGCCGCCGCCGGCGCCACGCCGCCGCGGCGCGGGCGTGCCGTGGCCTTCGTCGGCGCCTGCACCCTGGCCGAGTGCGTCCGTATGTCGTGGCCCTTCGGCGGGCTGCCGCTCGGCGGCGTCTTCCTGGGGCAGGCCCGCGGCCCGCTCGTCGAGCTGGCGCGTCTCGGCGGGCCGCTCCTCATCACCGCCGGCGTCTGGGCCGGCGGGGTCGCACTCGCCACGTTCGCCGCGTCCCTCTCGGCGCGCCACGGACGAGTCAGCGGTCCCTCCGTCGTCGGGGCGGCCGCCATCGTGGTCGGCCTCGTCGCGCTGGCCGTGGTGGGCACGGTGGCTCCCGATGGCGGGGTGCCCGTCCGGATGGTGCGCGTCGCCTTGGTGCAAGGGGGCGGGCAGCGGGGCCTGAGCAAGCAGCAGGTCTCGCCTACGACCGTCTTCGCCGCCCAGCTGGCGGCGATGGCCGCCGTGGCCACGGCCAGGCCCTCCCCACGGCTCGTCCTGTGGCCCGAAGACGTGGTCGGGCTCGGCCGCCCGCTGGCGGGCTCCCCACAGGGGGCGCTCCTAGGCAGGCTGGCCAGGCGACTGGACACCACACTCCTCGCCGGCGTCACCGAGCCCGCGTCCGCCACCACCTTCCGCAACGAAGTCGTGGCCTGGGGGCCCCACGGCCACGTTGTCGGCATCTTCGAAAAGGTGCACCGGGTGCCCTTCGGCGAGTACGTGCCGCTCCGCCCCCTCTTCGCGCACGTCGCCAACTTGTCGGGGGTGCCGGTCGATGCGGTCCCCGGGCACGGCACCGGCCTCATGCGCACCCCGGCCGGCCCGCTCGGGCTGCTGGTCTCCTTCGAGGTCTTCTACGCCGGGCGGAGCCACGAATCGGTGCGCGCCGGCGCCCAGCTCCTGGCCGTTCCGACCAACACGTCCTCCTACGCCACCTCCCAGGTGCCGACGCAGGAGACCGCGGCGGCGATCGTGCAGGCCGTCGAGACCGGGCGCGACCTCGTGCAGGCCGCCCCGACCGGATTCAGCACGGTGGTCACCCAGCGGGGCGTCGTCCTCCAGCGCAGCACGCTCGGCCGGCGCCAGGTGCTCTTCGCCACCGTCGCGTTACGCCGCGGTCTCACGCTCTACGACCACTGGGGCGACTTCCCGCTGCTGGCACTCGCCGCGTTGGCGCTCGCCGTCGGGTGGGCCCGCCAGCTGCGTTACTCGTAGTACCCCGAGTGGATGTAGACGCACGGCACGCCGGCGGCCACGTACATGGCGTGGTTGGACGGATCGTCCTCGAAGGCGAGCCGCAGGTCGAAACCGTGCGCCCGCAGATCCTCCACGACCGATTGTTTGAATTCGGTGACCTGGGCGTAGTCGCCGCGCGAACGCATGACCAGGAGGTCCCAGCGCAGTCCGTACCGCTTGAGCCAGGCCAGCGTCTGGGGATGGACACGGTGGGGGCGTCCGGTGAGCAGGATGACGGCCAGCGAAGAGTCGAGGAGCTCCAGGAGCCGGGCGATCTCCTCGATCACGGGGTCGTCGCCGCAGGCCTCGAAGAAGGAGGCCCAGTCCCGCCTCCCTCGCTCGAGGAAATGCTGGCGACCAGCAGCATCGGACAGGACGCCGTCGATGTCGAAGATCACGGCCGGCCCTCTGGGGTGTGGCGCGGCGCCATCGGCATGCCAAGTCCAGTTGATCCGGTCGTCCTCTGGCTTGGTCGCGGGCACGAATGACCAGCCTACGGGTCCACCGACCCCCGGGAGAGGGGAATCCTCCTCATTGCGGAGGAGCCGGAGGCCTCGAAGGTGACACCATGGACGAGGAATGGGATCCGACGCTCACACGGGGGTGGAAAGCGGACCGGCCACTGCGGGTGGCCCGGACCTGACGCTCAGGGTGGGGCTCGGCCGGAGAGTCGAGGTCATCGGCGACCTCCTCCTCCCTCGCGAGCCGACGGACAGCTCGCGTGCCGCCTGCCGCGACATTGCCCAACGGCTCGAGGAATGGCAGGGACCGGGTGTCGTCATCGTCTGCGGACGGTTGGTGGCGCCCGGTTGCCCCGACGGACCGACGGGCGCGCTCGACGCGCACCCGGACCTCATGGACGCGCTGGGCTCATTCGCGTGTCGCGCCGACTCCCAGGTGATCGTCGTTGCGGCCCCTTCCGAGCGGTGTCCCGCGCTGGAGGAGGTGCTGGAGGGCCGCGGTGTGGCCGTGCGCGACGGGGTCGACCTGGCGTGCGAGACAGGCGCCGGGACGCGCACCGTGCTCGTGCGCGCCGGCGCACTCCGGCCCGACGGCAACCCGCCCATGGACGCGACACCCACCGACGACCGGCCCTGGCTCGTCGGCATGGATCGCCTGGACGATCCTCGATCGGCGCGACGCTTCGTCACCTCGCGCGTCCTGTACCGGCGGCTCCGCCGGTACCTCTGGGCCCCGCCCCTCGCGCTGGCCGTGATCGCGCTGTTGTTGCGCGTCGAGTTCGTGGTCGACGGTCTGGGCCGGGTGTTCCGCACGCACCGGCAGCAGACCGCGCTCCGAGCGCGCCTACGACGCCACCTGGCCGTCGCGGTTCATCGTGACCCTGGTCATCGCCGTGGCCCTTCTCGCCATCCTGGCTCTCGTCGTCGCCATCACCTCACGCGGCATTTGGCGTGCACTCGGCGGTGAGGACCTGCCGGCACCCTGGGCCGGTGGCCCTTCGGGGACGCGGCCGATCGCGCACGCGCAACTCGAGCTGGACGGCGTGGACGCGCTCGACGCGGCGCGGGCCGCAGTCGAGGCCGGGGCCTCAGGTGTGATCGTCGGGGGCGCGCTGGTTCCCGAGCTGACCCATCTCGACGCCGGGTTCTTCGCCTGCCCGGGCGCCACCTCCGAGGTCGTGCACGAACACCGGGGGCGCCTGGGGCTCCCGCCGACCTTCCTCCACCACCGTCAGGAGTCGACCCTCGAAATCGAGACCGGGGCGGAGCTGCACGTCCGCCTGCTCCTGGCCGAGGCCGACCTGCCGCTCGCCACCATGGGCGAGCGGCTCGTCACCGCCGACACCGTGGTCAAGGGCCGGTCCAGGGCTGCCCAGGTCCACGCAGAGCTGGCGGCGAGCTGGCCGGGCGGCGCGTCATGGCCGCCCGCGCCCGAGGTGGCAGCGGACCACATCCGGGTACGCCGCATCCGCCGTCTCGCGGCGGTCCTGTTGTTCGTGGCCGGAGCGATCGACCTTCTCTCCTCGGTCACGACCCCGTTGCGCGAGCACCTGCACCTCATTGCGCAGTATTTGCCCGTCGCCGTCGTCCAGGCCGCCGGCGCGCTGACGGCCCTGGCCGGCATCGGCATGATCATGCTCTCCCGCGGCATCCTCAGAGGTCAGCGGCGCTCATGGCTGGTGGCCGTGATGCTGCTCGTCGCTTCGCTGGCGCTGCACCTTCTCCACGCGGCCGACGTCGTCACGCTCGTCGTCTGTGCCGGCGTCCTCACGCTGCTGATCGTCCAGCGAGACCGCTTCCGGGCCCAGACCGAGCAGGCGACCCTGGTCTCCGCCTTCGTCATCCTCGCCGTCGGCGGGATTCTGGCAACCCTGGGCGGCTTCGTCGCGGTGGAGGTGGCCGGCCGCGTGCATCACCACCCCCTCCCCCGGTGGCCCGAGGTCCTCCTCGGCTCTGCGGAACGGCTGGTCGGCGTGGACTGGGTCGTCTTCCCCCCCACCATCGACCGCTACGTGTCGATCAGCCTCCTGGCGGTCGGCGTCAGTCTGATTGTGGTGGCGCTCTACTTGCTGACCCGGCCGGTGGTCGACCGCCGCCTGTCGTCGGGGCGCGCCGCGATCGGCCGGCGTGCCGCCGAGCTCCGGGCGCGCGACATCGTGCGGCGTCACGGCACCGGCACGCTCGACTACTTCGCCCTGCGCGACGACAAGCAGTGGTTCTTCCACCGCGATTCGCTCGTCGCCTACGCCGTCATCGGTGGGGTCTGCCTTGTGTCCCCCGATCCCATCGGGCCCTTCTCCGAGCGGGCACACGTGTGGGACTCGTTCCGCCGCTATGTCGATCGGAACGGATGGGGCCTCGGCGTCATGGGGGCGGGAGAGGAGTGGCTGCCGACGTACCAGGCGTCGGGCATGCGCTTCCTCTACATCGGGGACGAGGCAGTGGTGGACCCCCGCGTATTCTCCCTCCAGGGCGGCAAAATGAAAGGTCTGCGCCAAGCAGTCAACCGGGTGGCGCGCTGATGGCTACACCGTCAGGTTCCTCGACCCGGCCCGACTCGACCCGGCCGACGCGGCCCGCATGGCCGAGTTGATGGCCAAGAGCCGCCGGGGCGAGCAGGAACGGGGCTTCTCCATGATGCTGGGCCGCCTCTTCGACCGCCGCGACACCGGCCTCTTGCTCACGCTGGTCGAAGGCCCCGACGGTGCACCGGTCGCCATGTGCCAGTTCGTGCCCTCTCCCGCCATCGGCGGCTACTCGCTGGATCTCATGCGGCGCGACCCCGGTGACCACCCGAACGGGCTCCTCGACTTCGCCCTCTGCTCGACCATCGAGCGCCTCAAGGAGATGGGCATGAAGGGCCTGAGCCTCAACTTCGCCGCGCTCCGGTCCGTGCTCGAGGGGGACAGTGGCGACGGCGTCACGCAGCGCGTCGAGCGCTGGGCCCTCCGTCGCCTCTCCGGCGTCCTGCAGATAGAGACGCTGTGGCGGTTCAACGCGAAATACGAGCCGCGTTGGCTCCCCCGTTACATCGTCTTCGACTCCGCCGAACAATTCGTGCCTGTCGTCGTGCAGATCATGCGGGCCGAGTCCCTGACCGAGGTCCCGGTCATCGGCCGCCTCCTCACGACGGGTGTGGCCAAGCGGTCGGGTCCGGCCCTGCCCGAAGAGGTGCTCGCCGCGCAGGAGCATGCCGGCAACGGAACGGGCGCCCGGGAAGAGGCCGGGACGGCGCCGCGCCAATGACCGAGCCTCGCTGTCCCCGCTGCGGCCATCCCGGTGTGCACCACAGTCGCGGCGACAGCGGTCCCTGCGAGGGGTGCGACCACTGTTGGTCCGACGAGCAGCGTCGTGACCGCCCACCTCACCATCTCCCGTCCGGAGGCGCCGCATGACGCTCACCATGACCACCGCCGAACGGGACGAGTTTCTCGCCGGGCTGCACGTTGCCGTCCTCAGCGTCGAGGACCCCGGACGGGGCCCGCTGACCGTCCCGGTCTGGTACTCCTACGCGCCCGGAGGGTCCGTCAACGTCGTGACCGGTGGGCAGAGCGTCAAGGCGCAGCTCCTGCGTGCGGCAGGCCGGTTCTCTCTGTGCGTCCAGACCGAGACGATGCCCTATCGCTACGTCAGCGTGGAAGGGCCGATCACCGCACTGGACGAGACCGTCTCCGACGAGGAGCGCCGCGGCCTGGCTCACCGCTACCTCGGCGCCGAGGGAGGCGACCTCTACGTGGCCTCGACGGCGGACCAGGCCGCCGAGAGCGTCGCCTTTCGCATGGCACCGGCGCGCTGGCGCACGGTCGACTACGGCAAGCCCGGCTAGCGCCCGCCCGGGCTCCAACCCCGACCCTCGTTGTGCGGGTGTTGTGCAGGTTGCTTTCGAACGGCCCTACTCGGCGACGCAGGGCGCCGCCACAATGGCTCCGAGGGGCGGGGTGGTCGAGGCTGTCTGGGGGCTGCCCCGCCCTGCCCATGGCCGCCACCGACAGCATCGGAGCGCCTCGCCGCGTCGCCCGTCGCGGGTGCCAGTGACGCCGGCGGGTGGTCGCCCGGGCCGACTCAACCCGGCGCGCCTTCATGTCGATTGATTGCAGGTCTGGCTTCGGCGTCGGCGGCACGCCGCGGAAGACGGGGGAGGCCGGGCTGGCTTACTGTGGCCTCGGGAGATGGCGCTCCCGCAGCGCCACCGACCTGGGTCAGGATAGAAGTCGAGTTCGGAACGAGAGGGGAGGACGCTGTGAGCAAGACCCAGATCCACTCCGTTCCCCCAACAGTTGCCGCCAAGTACGACCTGGCGGCCTCGGAGGCCGACCGCCGCGAGATGGGTCGGCAAGCCCGCATACTGGCCCCACGCGCCGATCTCGGTGACTGGGACGAGCAGGCGCGCGGACACGATCCCGTCGACACGCTGTTGGCGCAGAACCATATCCGGCTGGCCGAATTGGCCGGGCTCAGGCACCAGCGCATGGCGCTTTCGCCGTGGAACTTCTACCGCGGCGCCGCCGCCGTGATGGCGGCCGACCTCGCCTCCCGGCCCCACAGTCGCATTGAGGTCCAGCTCTGCGGTGACGCCCACGTCCTGAACTTCGGCCTATGGGCCACGCCGGAGCGCAATCTCAACTTCGATCTGCGCGACTTCGACGAGACCTTGCCCGGGCCGTTCGAATGGGACGTCGCCCGCCTGGCCGCCAGCCTGGTGGTGGCGGCGCGGCAGAACGGGGTGAAGCCCGCGAAGGCAGATGCCGCGGTCACGGCCGCGGTCGACGCCTACCGCAACCGCATGCGGTACTACTCGACGCTGCCCCTTCTCGACATCTGGTACGACGGAACGCGCTTCGACCAGTTCATCGACTACTTCGAACCCGCGGACCGCGGCCAGGTGCAGGTGCAGTTCGAGAAGAAGAAGGAGACGCGGACGAGCCGCGGCGCGTTCGAGAAGCTGACGACGGAGCGGCGCGGCCGGGCGCGCATTACCCCCGCACCGCCGCTGCGGGTGACCCTCGACGACGACGAGCAGGGCGACATTGTGGAAGGGCTGCTCGCGGAGTACCGCCTCACGCTCCAAGAGGACCGGCGGCGGCTCTTCGACCGTTTCACCGCGGTGGACGTCGTCCGGCAAGTGGTCGGTGTCGGCAGCGTCGGCATGGTGGTGTATCTCGTCCTTCTCGAAGGGAGCGCGACCGGGGACCCGCTCTTCCTGCAGTGCAAGCAGGCCGGCCCCTCGGTCTACGAGTCCTACACGTACTCGAGCGGGCACGACAACCATGGCGCCCGGGTCATCGCCGGCAAACGAATGGTGCAGAGCGCGACCGACATCTTCGTGGGCTGGGGCTCGCTGGGCGACCGCGACTTCTACGTCCGCCAGTTCCGCGACATGAAGCTGATTCCCACCACCGAGCTCATCGCGCCCGTCCTGGTGGAGTTCGCCATCGCCTGCGGCAACTCGCTCGCCCGGGCGCACGCCCGCTCCGGCGACCCCGCGGCCATCGACGCCTACATGGGCAAGAGCGACGTGTTCACCAAGGCCATGCGGCGGTTCGCCCGTCGCTACGCCGACCAGAACGAGCGGGACCATGCGGCGCTGATCGCCGCCATCCGCCGAGGCAAGGCCGAGACCGTCCTGGACTGACGCGCCTACTTGGGCAGGAACAGCAGGGTGGCGTGGTTGGCGAAGTCGATGAGCGGCTGCGGCCACACGCCGAAGAGCACCGTCACCCCCGTGCACAGCCCGATGGCCAATGCGGCGAGTGCCGGGACCGGGACCCGCTCCGGCGCCTCCTCCGTCCCGTCGGCGCCCTGGGTGGTCCGCGTGGTCTCGTCGTCCAGCAGGATCTGCTCGTTGAGCGTGGTGACCGTGCTGGCGGCGGCGGCCGGAGTGGCCGAAGCCAACCCACCGCCCGTGTCGCTGCCCGCCGCCCCGGCAACGATGATGCCGCCCCCGCTCATGCCACCCTCGGCGCCCAGCTGGGCCGAACCGCCGGCCCCGCCCTCTGTCTCGCCCAGGCCGCCACCGGCGTACATCAGGACGGCGACCCGCAGGTAGAAGTAGGCCGCCACGGCCGCCGTCACCATGGCGATGACCGCCAGGGGCACCTCGCCCGCCCCGACGGCGGCGAAGACCACCTGCAGCTTGGCCCACAGCCCGGTCGTGAACGGCGCGCCAGCCTGGGCCAGCAGCAGGACGGCCAGCGCCAGGGCCATGAGGGGCTGGCGGCCGGCCAGGCCGCGGTAACGGGAGATGTCGTGGTCGCGGTCGCCCTCACGCCCCAGCACGGTCACGATGGCGAAGCTGCCGATGGTCATCAACATGTAGGCGAAGAGGTAGTAGAGCGACGCGCTGGCGCCCCGGGCCGTGCCGGCGGACACCCCCAGCAGAATGAACCCGGCGTGGTTGATGGACGAGTAGGCCAACATCCGCTTCACGTCGCGCTGGCGGAGGGCGACGAAGGCGCCCAGGACGAGCGACAGCACGGCCAACCCGTAGATGATCGGGCGCCAGTCCGTCTCGATAACGCCGAACGAGGAGAACAGGACGCGCAGCAGCGCGGCGAAGGCGCCCGCCTTGGCCACGGCCGCCATGAAGCCGGTGACGGGCGACGGTGCACCCTGGTACACGTCCGGCGTCCACATGTGGAACGGCACCGCCGCCACCTTGAAGGAGAAGCCGACCAGCATCAGAGCGAGCCCGGCCAGCAGCAGGCCGTTGGTGAGGACGACGTTCTTGGACAGGTAGTCCGAAATCTGCGTCAGGTTGGTCGACCCGGTGGCCCCGTAGGTCAGCGCAATGCCGTAGACGAAGATCGCCGAGGAGAAGCCACCGAGGATGAGGTACTTGAGGGCCGCCTCGCCGGATGCGGCGCGCTTGTAGTTGAAGGCGGTCAGCACGTACAGCGCCAGGGAGAGGATCTCGAGGCCGAGGAAGATGATGATGAGGTCGTTGGCCATCCCCATCATCATGGCGCCGGAGGCCGAGAGCATCGCCAGCACGTGGAACTCCGCGCCATGGGTGCCCTCTCGGGTCAGGTAGCCGTCCGCCACCAGTGCGGTCAGCAGCATGGCGATGGCGACCAGCATGGTGATGAGCACGCTGAAGCCGTCCATGACGACGGCGTGTTTGATGTAGGTGTGCGGGCCGTGCTGCTGCACGTCGTTCCACTGCCAGAGCGCGATGCCGAGCGCGCCGCCCGAAATGATGACCGTGGCGATGGTGCTCACGCGCACTCGCAGCGGCTTGGGCACCAGCGAGGCCACGCCGAGGAGGACCACGGCGCCGCCGATCATGATGATCGGCGGCAGGATGGCCAGCCAGCGGATGGACGGCACCGTGATGGAATTCGAGGCGTGGGCCGCCGCATGCGTCGTGGCGAACAGGGATGCGATCACTTGGTTCCCTCCACGCCTCTGACCGCCACGGGTGGCTGGTAGTGCCCGGTCGAGGACTCCACGTGCGCGATGAGCTGGTTGACCGATGGGTTGATGCGATCGAGCACCGGCTTGGGGTAGACCCCCAGGAACACGATCAAAATGATGAGCGGTGCCATGATCAGCCGCTCGAGCAGGACCAGGTCACGGGTCTTCTCGTCGGCCTCCCGCGGCTCGCCGTGGAAGACCTGCTGGTAGGCCCAGAGCAGGTAGATGGCGGCCACGATGACGCCGAGGACGGCGACGACGGCCCACCAGCGGTGGGTGATGAAGGTGCCGGAGAGCACGAGGAACTCGCTCACGAAGCCGTTGAGTCCGGGCACGCCGATGGACGCCATCATCACCACGGTGAAGAACGCGGCCAACACCGGCGCCGCCTTCTGCAGGCCGCGCATCTCGCTCGCCTGCCAGGTGCCGCGGCGCTGGTAGATGAAGCCGATGAGGATGAACAGGCCCGCCACGATGATCCCGTGGTTGAGCATGAGCAGCACGGCGCCCGAGAGGCCCTGCGTGCTCAGTGAGAAGGTGCCGAGGGCAATGAAACCGATGCCGGCCAGCGACGAGTAAGTGACGAGGCGCTTCATGTCGCGCTGGGCGCACGCCACGATGGCGCCGTAGACGATGCCGATCACGGCCAACGTCAGGAAGAGCGGGCCCAGCGTCCGTGTGGCGTGGGGGAAGAGGCTGAGGTCGAAACGGATGATGCCGTAGGTCCCGATTTTGGCGAGGATGCTCGACAGCAGGACCGAACCCTCCTCCGGCGCCTCCGTGTAGGCGTCGGGCGACCAGGTGTGCAGTGGGAAGAGGGGCGCCTTCACCGCGAAGGCCGCCGTGAAGGCGAGGAAGAGCAGGATCTCCGTCGACGAGGACAGGTGCGTCTGCATCAGCGGGCCGAGCTCGAAGGTCAGGTAGTGGTACTGCGACTGATGGATGAAGGCCAGCGCCAGAATTCCGACCAGCAAGAAGGCCGAGCCGAGGAAGGTATCGAGGAAGAATTTGATGGCCGCGTAGGCCCGCCGCTGGTGTCCCCAGCCGGCGATGATGAAGTAGGCCGGCACCAGGGTCAGCTCGAACATGAAGAAGAACACGATGAGGTCGAGCGACAGGAAGCTCCCCATCACCGCCGCCTCCAGGAGGAGGATCCAGGCGAAGTACGCCCGGGGGTTCTCCCGGTTCCGTCCGAGGATGATGGTGAGCGGGAACAGGAGCGCGGAGAGCAGCACCAAGAAGATGGAGATCCCGTCGACCCCCAGGTACCAGTGCACGCCGAGGCTCGTCCCGGTGTACTCGTGGTTCGAGACCAACTGGAAGCCGCCGTCGTGCACCTTCATGGCGACGAGGGTGGCCACGGCGATCGCGGCCGTGGCCAGCGACACCAGGAGGGCGAGGGCGTAGACGGCCTCCTTGTGCAGCGACCGGTCGAAGGTGAGCAGGCCCAACGCGACCGCCCCGATGGCCGGCAGCAGGATCAGCAGCGTCAGGAAGGGGATGGAGTGGCTCATCCCCACCACGTCCGGCTCAGGAAGAAGGCGATGATGAGGGCCGTCCCCAGGGCGATGCCGAGCGCATAGTTCCTGGCGTAGCCAGTCTGCAGCTTGCGGGCCGCGTTCCCCGTGGCCTTGGCCAGTTGGGCGGTGCCGTTCACCGCGCCGTCAATGACGCGGACGTCGACCACCCAGGCCAAGAACGTGGCCAGCCGCTGGGCGGGGCGCCCGATGACGAGGTCGTAGAAGTCGTCCCAGTACCAGACCCGCTGCAGGAAGGCGGGCTCCAGCTTCGGCTTGTACACCTCGTCGCCACGCCACAAGGTCCAGGCGACGATGACGCCGATGAACGCCGCCGCGATGTCGACCAGCGCCAGCGCCCACTGTGGGCCGGCGCTCAGGTCGTCGTTGTAGAGCGTGCCGGCGAACACCGGGGCGAGGAAGTTGGCCAGGCTGTCGACGTGGACCCACGGCAGGTCCAGCGCGCCGGCGAAGAAGGCGAAGAAGGCGAGGATCACCAGCGGGATCCGCATGATCCACGGTGACTCGTGCGGCTCGTGCAGCACCGGCTCGCCGTGCGGGCCGGGCTTGTCGAAGCGTTCCTCGCCCCCGAAAGCGAGGATCTCCAGCCGGCTCATGTAGTACGCCGTGAGCACCGCCGTGACCACGCCGATGACCCAGAGCGGCTTGAAGTGGGCGAAGGTGTTGTCGAGGACATCGCCCTTGGCCCAGAAGCCCGACAGCGGGGGGATGCCGGCGATCGCCAGGAAACCG
The DNA here is from genome assembly GCA_963850185.1 of uncultured Acidimicrobiaceae bacterium. GTDB lineage: Bacteria > Actinomycetota > Acidimicrobiia > Acidimicrobiales > RAAP-2 > Bog-473. The sequence goes on along the minus strand of CAWKKE010000012.1, from coordinate 10,200 downwards.
ATGGTGAAGGTGACGGTGGTCCACTTCATGTAGCGGCGCAGCGCGCCCATCCGTTTGAGGTCTTGCTCGTCCTCGAGCCCGTGGATCACCGACCCCGCTCCCAGGAAGAGCAGGCCCTTGAAGAAGGCGTGCGCCACCATGAGGAAGATCGCGGCGATGTAGGCGCCCGTGCCGACGGCGAGGATCATGTACCCGATCTGCGAGACGGTCGAGAAGGCGAGCACCTTCTTGATGTCCTGCTGGGCGCAGGCGATGGTGGCCGCGGTGAAGGCAGTGACGGCCCCGATGGTGGCGATGATCTCGGACCCCGTGGCCGTCACGTGCAGCAGCGGGTTCATGCGACAGAGCAGATAGACCCCGGCCGTGACCATGGTGGCGGCGTGAATGAGGGCCGACACCGGCGTCGGGCCTTCCATGGCGTCGGGCAGCCAGTTGAACAGCGGGATCTGAGCCGACTTGCCGGCGGCGGCCAGGAAGAGGAGCAGCACGGCGGCGAGGCCGTAGCCGCCGTCGAGGTGGTGCAGCTGGCCGAAGATCCCCCCACCCGGCCCGCTCTCGTACTGGATGGTGCCGGTCCGCTCGAAAATCAGGAAGATGGCCAGGAGGAAGCCGGCGTCACCGATGCGGTTGTAGATGAAGGCCTTCTTGCCGGCGGAAGCGGCCGCGTCGCGCTGGAACCAGAAGGACACCAGCCAGTAGGAGCAGACACCGACGCCCTCCCAGCCCACGAACGTCAGCACCAGGTTGTCCGACAGCACCAGCAGCAGCATGGAGAAGACGAAGAGGTTCAGGTAGATGAAGAACTTCGAGTAGTCCCGATCGTCCTTCATGTAGCCGATGGAGTACAAGTGGATGAGCGCGCTGACGAACGTGATGAACATGCACATGGTGATGGACAGCGGGTCCACGAGGAACCCGACCGGCACCGTCAGGCCGCCCGAGCTGAACCAGGTGAAGTAGTTGTCCACCACCACCCGGCCGTTCTCGGGCAGGCCGAGAATGCCGGCCAGCACGAAGCAGGCCACCACGAAGGCGCCGCCGACCGCGACGGTCCCGATCCACCCCGCCACCGGGTCGCCGAGGCGGCGACCGAAGGTCACGAGGAACAGAAAGCCCGCGAGAGGCAGCAGCAACATGAGGTACGCGAGATGGACCACGGGTCAGCCCTTCAGCGAGTCCAGGTCGTCCGCCACCGTCGTCTCGCGGCGGCGGAAGTTGGTCACCACGATCCCCAGGCCGACCACGACCTCGGCGGCGGCGACCACGAGCACGAAGAACACGATGGCCTGGCCGCCGATGTCGTTGAGCATGCGGGCGAAGGTGACGAACGTCAGGTTGGCCGCGTTGAGCATGAGCTCAATGCACATGAGCATGATCAGCACGTTGCGTCGAACCAGCAGCCCGATGGCGCCGATGGTGAAGAGGATGGCGGCGAGGCCGATGTACCAGGAACCGGAGAGGCTCATGCCGGCAGCTCGCTCTCGGAGCTGTCTTCCTTGTCGGTGTGGTCCGTCGGTGGGCGGCGGGCCAGCACCACCGCGCCGACCACCGCGATGACGAGCAGCGCGGCGGTGGCCTCGAACGCGAAGAGATAGGTCGTGAAGAGCTGCTTGCCCAGCTGGGCGGGCTCGCCCGCCGGCGAATTCGCGCCGGCGATGTGGCCCTGAATCGGCCCGACCACCTGCTTGGCGCCGGTGACCCAATGCGCCGTGGCCGCCATGGCCAGGATGCCACCGAGCGTGATGAGCGAGAACACGACGGCGAGGGGGCGCTGGCCGACCAGCGGCTCCACCGTGATGTCCTCGGAGCGGTCGACCCCGAGGAACATGATCACGAAGAGGAAGAGCACGACGATGGCGCCGGCGTAGACGATGATCTGCACGGCGGCCAGGAAGTCTGCCTCCTGCTCAATGAAGAGCACGGCGACACCGAAGAGCGTCAACACCAGGCTGAGCGCGGCGTGCACGGGATTGCGCGAGGTGACGACGCCGATGGCGCCGACCAGGATCACCGCTGCGGCCGCGGCGAAGACCAGGATGTCGGGCCAGGTGGCGCACGCGTGGCAGCCAGGAGCGGCACGGCGTGAAGCATGGGTCAGGCGCTCCCCTCGGCGGCGCTGCCGGCGCCGCCGCCGCCGTCCGTCTCCACGACGGCGCCAGTGATGGCGGCAGCCGCCTGGACGGAGGCGTCCTTCGACTTGCCCGCCCCGCGTCCGCCCGCTCGGCCTTGGCATCGGCCTTGGCCGCCTTGCGGGAGGCCCGCAGGTCCTTCATGCGGGCCCGCATGGCATCCATCTTCTTGCGGTTGGCCGCGGCCCCCTCCTTGGCCCGCCAGACGCGGCCCTGCATGCCGCGGTGGGCCAGCGGGATGTCCTCGTCGAGCAGGTGTGCCTCGAGCACCTCGCGCAACGGCTTGGTGCCGGTGGCATCGTCGTCCCGGTGCGCCGACTGGCCGCCCTCGGGGGCGCGCACGCCGTAGCCGAGCTCGCCCGACCACTGCACCTCGCCCTCGTACTCGGCGCTGCCCGACGGGGCCGTGGCGCGCATCCAGCCGGAGGTCATTTCGTCGTCGCCCTCGCGCCAGTCCTCCCAGGGGAGCTTCTTCGGCGTCCCGTCGTCGTTCACGACGAGCTCTTCCTTGGTGTAGATGGCGTCGAAGCGGTTGGTGAAGGAGAACTCGAACAACTTGGACTCGGTGATGGCCTCGGTCGGGCAGGCCTCGACGCACATGTCGCAGTGGATGCAGCGGAGGTAGTTGATCTCGTAGACGTAGCCGTAGCGCTCCCCCGGCGACACCGGGTGATCGGGCGGATTGTCGAGCCCGCGCACGTAGATGCAGTCCGCCGGGCACACGCCGGCGCACAGCTCGCACCCGATGCACTTCTCCATGCCGTCCTCGTAGCGGTTCAGGACGTGGCGACCGTGCTGACGCGGCTGCTTGGGCTTCTTCTCGTCGGGGTACTTCGTCGTGACCCGGGGCCGGGTCAGGTGCTGGAAGGTCAGCTTGAAGCCCCCGAGGAACGAGAGCTGGTCCTTGAGTTCGTCGCCGACGCCCATTACGCCTTTCCTCCCGAGACGGGGTCCGGGACCGGGAACAGCCGGGAGGGCCGGGTCACCCGGTTCCCGACCGCCGGCAGGATGAGGTCGTCGTCGCCGATCTCCCGGCCCAGCTTGTTGGCCCTGACGAGCAGGAAGGAAGCCAGGATGACGACGGGCACCAGGATCAGCCCGGCCCAGCCCCACGCAACGATGGCGGCCACCAGGAGCAGCCACCCGAGGGTGAGCGGGATGAGGCGCTTCCAGCCGAGGTCCATGAGTTGGTCGTAGCGGAGACGGGGCAGGGCGGCGCGGAACCACACGTAAATGAAGCAGAACGCCACCGTCTTGAGGAGGAAGTAGATGATCGGCATGTAGATGGTGGCGCCGGGGATGTGGAAGATGTAGCCGTTGGGGCCGCCGAAGAACAGGGTCACGACGATGGCCGACATGGTGATGGTGTTCATGAACTCGGCCAGGTAGAAGAGGCCGAAGCGGATGGACGAGTACTCGGTGTGGAAGCCGCCGACGAGCTCCGTGTCCGCCTCGGTGAGATCGAAGGGCGGGCGGGTGAGCTCGGCCGTGATGGCGATCATGAAGAAGATGAAGGGCAGGAAGCCGAGCCGGATGAGGTTCCAGTTCCAGAAGCCGTTCGACTGGGACGCCACGATGGCCCGGGTCGACAGCGAGCCGGTCACCAGCACCACCATCACGGTGGTCATGCCGAGCGCGGCCTCGTAGGAGATCACCTGGGCCGACGCCCGCACTGAGCCGAGCAGCGGGTACTTCGACCCCGAGGACCAGCCGGCCAACATGACGCCGTAGACGGCGATGCCCGACATGGCGAGGACGAGCAGGATCCCCATGGGCGGGTCGGCCACCTGCAGCTCGAAGGTGTGGCTGCCGATGGTGATCACTCCCCCGACGGGCACCACGGTGAAGACCAGCACGGCGGGAATGACCGAGAGATAGGGCGCCAGCTTGAACACGAAGGAGTCCGCCCGGTCGGGCAGCAGGTCCTCCTTGAAGATGAGCTTGGTCCCGTCGGCCAGCGTCTGCAGCAGGCCCCACGGCCCGGCCCGGTTCGGGCCCACCCGGCTCTGCATGTCCGAGATCACCTTGCGCTCGAACCAGATCATCAGCGCCGTAGCGACGAGCAGCGCCACGAAGGCGGCCACGCACTTGATGAGCAGGATCAGCCAGACCTGCCAGTTGAGGCCGAAGTAGAAGAGCGGGTCCCCGTTACCGCTGTCCGCGCTGTGCGTCAATAGCGGGGCCGAGTTCGAGAGGAGGGCGGCGGCCGCGATCACACCGACTCCATTCGCACGTCGGTCACCAGCTGGCGGCTGTCGATGAGCGTGGCCACCGCGTTCGGCGGCGCGCTCTCGCCGCCGGGGACATTGAAGTCGATGGCGACCACGCCGCGGGCCACGCCCTCGTCGGACTCGGCGGCCAGGATCAGCTCGCCCCGGGCGGAACGCACCTTGACGCGGTCACCGGAGTGCGCACCGAGGCGGTCGAGGTCGTAAGGATTGGCCCGGGCCACCAGCGTGGGCACGAGCGGCGTGAGCGACGGCGAGCCCGTGACCGAGCTGCCGGCGTCGTAGAGCCGGCGGCCCGACACCAGCCGCAGGCTGTAGCTGTCGGCCTTGGGGATCTGCAGCGGCTCGGCGCCGCCGGGACCGGTCCCGGAGAGCAGAGGCGGTGGGCTGCCCAGATCGGCGACGCGCTCGGAGGCGGGGTCGCTGGCGCCGGTGCCGACGCGGGGCGGCGCGCCCTGGCGTTCCACCGACTCCACACCCGGCAGCGCCACCGGGTCGATCGGGGACACGTCGTCGCGGTGATCCTCGTTGCCCGTGAGCGGCACCAGGATGCCGTCGTGCGCCACGTCGGAGTGGAGGACCTGCTGCGTCAGCCCGGCGTAGGCCGGCGCCGTGCGGGCCAGTTCGTCGGAGAGGTCGTTGTCACTGGCGAGTCCGAGGTCCGACCCGAGGGCAGCGGCGAGCTCGGCGGCGATCATCCAGTCGGGCCAGGCGTAGCCGGGCGCCGAGAGCTTGGGTCCCAGGCGGCTGACCCGCCCCTCGATGTTGGTCGTGGTGCCCGCCCGCTCGTGCGACACCGCGCACGGCAGCACGACGTCGGCGTGGGCGTCGACCGACTCCGAGGGGTGGCCCGTGACGGCGACGACGAAGTGCCCGGCGCCCAACGCCTTCTCGGCGACGGCACGGTCGGGGAAGTCGTCGAGCGGGTCGGCGCCGAGGAGCACGAGCGCACGTACCCCTTTCCCGTCGCCATCGTCGTGCTCGCCCGCCATGGAGGCGAGGATGTCGGCAGTCGAGAGGCCGGCTCCGGCCGGCACCGAGCCCCAGGCCGCCGTGAAGCGCTGGCGACCCGCATCGAGGCTCACCCGACCGGGCAGGATCCCGGGGGCCAGTCCCATGTCGAGCGCGCCGAACACATTGCCGCGGCGGAGCGCCGGCAGGAAGGTCGCCTTGGGGAGCGCAGCCGCGAGCGCACGCACGGCTTCCGCCGCGACCTCGCCCGACTCGGCGTAGGAAGGCCGGCCGGCCACGATGACGACGCCTTCGCCGCCGGGGTGGGCGGCGAGCACGCCGCGTGCCGCCTCCATCTGATTTTGCGTGAAGGTGGCGCCTTCGGGATGCGTGCCCAGTGCGGTCGCAGCGTCGGCGTCGCCGGTGAGCGCACGGGCCATGACCGGCGCGTCGCCCGGGCGGATGCGCAGCGAGGCGGCGGCGAGCGGAGTGAGGACCGTCGGGGCCGGCGCGATCTCGAGCAGCTGCGTGTCGCCGCCGACCACGGCCTCGCGCACGCGCAGGAAGAGCACCGGCAGCTCCTCGCGCAGGTCGCCGGTAAGGGTCAGCAGCACCGGTGCCGCGCAGGCCTCGTCGATGGTCGCCCGGGGCAGGCCCAGCACGAGCTCGGCGGGGAGGCCGTCACCCAGCTCCGCGTCGACCGAGTCGGTGCCGATGATGCCCTTGGCCAGCTTGGCCCAGGCGTAGGCCGACTCGTTGGTGAGCCGCGCCCCGCCGATGACGGCCACCGAGCCGGCGCCCCCGGCGCTCTTGGCGGCGGAAAGACCGGCCGCCGCGGCCGCCAACGCCTCGCCCCAGCTGACCGCGACCAGCTCGCCTTCCTTGCGGATGCGCGGCTCGACCAGCCGGCCGTGCTCGAAGCGCCCCGTCTCACGCGCCTCTCCGAGGAACTGGCCGCGGCTCGCACCGAGGCTGACGACCTGCGACGCCGTGGCGGGCACGACGTCGACGGCCTCGTCGGCCACCTCGGTCGGCTGCTCGGGGCCGTTGTCGACCTCGTCCCCGTTGACCGACTCGAAGGAGAAGCGACCCTTGTCGCACAGCCAGCCGTGGTTGACCGGCTCGGAGTCGATGCCGAGCAGCCGAGTCAGGCGGTTCTGCGAGGACTGCACGGCGACCCGGCAGCCCACCGAGCAGGCGGTGCAGGTGGACTCGACCTGATCGAGGTCCCAGGGCCGGGCGGTGAAGCGGTACGGCGTCGCCGTGAGCGCGCCCACCGGGCAGATCTGCACCGTGTTGCCACTGAAGTAGGAAGAGAAGGGCTCCGTGGGAAAGGTGGCGACCTCCACGTTCTCGCCCCGCCCGGCAAAGTCGATCTGTGCCTCACCGGCCACGTCGGAGGCGAAGCGGGTGCAGCGGGCGCACTGAATGCAGCGCTCGCGGTCGAGCAGGACGAGGTCGGAGATGGCGATGGGCTTCTCGAAGTGGCGCTTCTCCTCAATGAAGCGGGTCTCGCCCGGGCCGTAGGCCAGGGTCTGGTCCTGCAGCGGGCACTCGCCGCCCTTGTCGCAGACCGGGCAGTCGAGCGGGTGGTTGGCCAGCAGGAATTCGAGCACGCCGTCCTGGGCCTTCTTGACCTTCTCCGAGGTGGTGTCGACGACCATGCCGTCGCCCGCCTCGATGAAGCAGGCCGGCTGCAGGGTGGCGCCACGCGGGCCCTCGACCTCGACCAGGCACATGCGGCACATGCCGACCGGCTCCATGCGCGGGTGGTAGCAGAAGCGCGGGATGTAGGTCCCGGCCCGCTCCGCCGCGGCAATCAGCAGCTCGCCCTTCTTGGCGCGGACCTCGCGCCCGTCGAGGGTGAAGGCGTGCGTCCCGTCGTCCGCCGCGTCCGGCGCCAGCGCGTCGGTGGGGTTCTTCGTCTTCGCCGTGTCAGTCAAAGGGACAGCCCCCCTCCTTCACGTGCACCAGGAACTCGTCGCGGAACATGCGGATGCCCGACGCGATGGACGACGGGATGGAAGGCCCGAGCACGCAGATGGTGGTCTGCTGCGGGGGCCAGGCCACGCCCGGAGAGATGTTGTCGCACAGGTCCATGAGAAGGTCCAGATCTTCCTCGCGCCCGTCGCCGTTCTCAATTCGGTACATGATGCGCTCCAGCCAGCCCGATCCCTCGCGGCAGGGCGTGCACTGCCCGCACGACTCGCGGGAGAAGAACTTGGTGATGCGCCAGGCGGCACGCACCATGCACGTGGCCGAGTCCATGACGACGACCGAGCCCGAGCCGAGCATGGACCCCGCGTTGCCCACCTCGTCCTGGCCGAGCGGGAGGTCCACCTGGTCCGGCCCGAACCACGGGGCGGACACCCCCCCGGGGATGAACGCCTTGAGCGTGTTGGAGCCGCGAATGCCCCCGCCCAGCACCGGCGCGTAGATGAGGTCGCGGAACGTCGTCTTCACCATCTCGAGCTCGTAGTTGCCGGGGTTGCGCACGTGGCCGGCCAGCGCGAACAGCCTCGTCCCGGTCGAGCGGCCGGCGCCCAGGGCGGCGAAGGCGGCGCCGCCGTTGTTGACGATCCAGGGGATGTTGGCCATGGTCTCGACGTTGTTGACCACGGTGGGCTCGCCGTAGAGGCCGATGGCCGCCGGGAAGTAGGGGGGCTTGATGCGCGGGAAGCCGCGCTTGCCCTCGAGCGACTCGAGCAGCGCCGTCTCCTCGCCGCAGATGTAGGCGCCGGCGCCGGGGTGCACCACGACGTCGAGCGAGAACCCCGAGCCGAAGATGTTGCTCCCCACCGCGCCGTGGGCGTACGCGTCGTTCAACGCCGTCTGCAGGCGCTCGAGGCCCAGCGCGAATTCCCCGCGCAGGTAGATGAAGGCCTGCGTGACCTGCAGCGCGTAGGCGGAGATGAGGACGCCTTCGAGGACTTCGTGCGGGTCTCCCTCGAGGAGCATGTGGTCCTTGAAGGTGGCCGGCTCCGATTCGTCACCGTTGATGACCAGGTACGTCAGCGGGTTCTTGCGGAGCATCGACCACTTGCGCCCGGCCGGGAAGCCGGCGCCGCCCCGGCCCAGGAGGCTGGCCGCGTCGACCTCTGCCGCGACGGCCTCGGGGGTCATGGTCAGGGCCTTGCGCAGCGCGGTGTACCCGCCTGTGGCGAGATAGCGCTCCAGCGTGAAGGAGTCGTCATAGCCGAGGCGCGCCGTGATGATTTTGGGGGCGTCGGTAATGGCCATCAGGCCTTCTTCTCCCCACTCGCCGCAGCGCGGGTGGCCTGTTCGGCGGCGACCGCGGCGCGTTCGGACTTGATGGCGGCCGGGTCGGCCTCCAGGCCGACGCTGCGGCGCACCCGCACCAGCGTGCCGTGGTTCGGGATCGTGTCCGACAGACGGCCGGCCCGCAGCTCCTCGACCAGCGAGTCGAAGCTCTCCGGCGTCTGTGCGCCGACGTAACGATGGTTGACCTGCACGCACGGCGTCTTGTCGCAATCGGCCAGGCACTCCGCCTCGTGCAGGGTGAAGACGCCGTCGGGCGTCGTGCCACCGGCGTGGACTCCGAGCGTCGACTCGGCGTGCTCCAGCAGTTCGAGGGCGCCGCCGAGGAGGCAGGCGATGTTGGTGCACACCGCCACGGCGTAGATGCCCACCGGCTCGGTGTGCAACATGTCGTAGAAGGTGGCGGTGCCCCGCACCTCGGCCGCGGTGACGCCGCACAGCTCGGCGATCTCGCTCAGCGCCTCGGGGACCAGCCAGCCGTCCTGCTCCTGGGCCAGGTGGCACAGCGGGATCAGGGCGGAGCGCGGCTCGGGGTAGAGCGCGACCAGCTCTTCGGCCCGGGTGCGGACGTCGGTGCGCAAGTGGCTCACCGGTCCACCTCACCCATGACGGGGTCGACCGACGAGATGACGGCGACGGCGTCGGCCATGGTGCCGCCGCGCAGCAGCAGCGGGAGGGCCTGCAGGTTGACGAAGCTCGGCGCCCGGATATGCATGCGGAACGGCTTCGAGGTCCCGTCGGAGACCATGTAACAGCCCAGCTCGCCCCGTGGAGACTCGACCGCCACGTAGACCTCGCCCTCGGGGACCCGGAATCCCTCGGTGAAGATCTTGAAGTGGTGGATGAGCGCCTCCATGCTCTCGTCGATGCGGGCGCGGGGCGGCGGCGTCACCTTGCGGTCCTGCACGCGGAAGTCGCCCGGGGGCATCATCTCCACGATCTGTCGGATCATCTTGATGGACTCGCGGATTTCGTTGAGGCGCACCGAGTAGCGGTCGAAGTTGTCGCCGTAGGTCCCGACGATGACGTCGAAGTCGAGCTTGTCGTAGGCCAGGTAGGGCATGGTCCGGCGCAGGTCCCACGGCACGCCGGTGGAGCGGAGAATCGGCCCCGTCACCGAGAGCGCCAGCGCCTCCTCGGCCGAGATGTTGCCCACCGCCTCGGTCCGCTCGCGGAAGATGGGCTGGCCCGTGATCAGCTCGTCGTACTCGTAGGTGCGGGCCAGGATCGTCTCGCAGATGATCTCGATGTCGTCCCGCCAACCGTCGGGCAGGTCGGCGGCGACGCCGCCCGGACGGATGTAGTTGGTGTTCATGCGCAGCCCGGTCGCCTTCTCGAAGAAGGCGAGCACCATTTCGCGCTCGCGGAAGCCGTAGATCAACATGGAGGTGGAGCCGAGGTCTCCGCCGTTGGTGGCCACCCACAGCAGGTGCGACGACACCCGGTTCAGCTCGGTCATCAGCATCCGGATCCAGGTGGCGCGGGGGGGTATCTCCACATCGAGGAGCGCCTCGGTCGCCAGGGAGAAGACCAGCTCGTTGTGCAGCGGGGACAGGTAGTCCATCCGCGTCACGTTGGTCGAGCCCTGGACGTAGGTCAGCTCCTCACCCTGC
>CAWKKE010000011.1:0-360401 GCA_963850185.1 uncultured Acidimicrobiaceae bacterium | reverse complement strand
CTCACACCTCCATTCTCGCAGTCGGGCGGGCGGCGTCGGGTCCGGACCGCCGTGGTGGGACCCGTTGTACATTTACCCTGGTTGGCACGAGCGGGCGCATCCCGGACCTCGTAGAGGTCCGGGGTCCGAGAAGAGGGGCACGACATGGGTGATCTCATCTGGAGCTTCTCGCCGTGGGTCCTGTTCCTCCTGGCGACCAGGTTCACGTCGCTCTCCGGCGCGATCGCGCTCGGTCTGGTGGCGGCGCTCGTCGTGGCCGCCCGGGCGATCGGCCATCACCATCTCCATCTCCTCGATGTGGCGAGCGTCGTCTATTTCGCCGGGCTCGGCCTCGCCCTCGAGGCCGTGAACCCGGGGAACGTGACCTACTGGTCCCGCTACGCACAGGCCGGGGCGCACGCCTTCCTGACCGTCATCGTGCTGGGGTCGGTCGCCATCGGACACCCCTTCACAGAGTCCTATGCCCGGGAGAGCACGCCCAAGGCGTTGTGGAGCACGCCGCAGTTCCGTGCGGTCAACCGCCAGATCTCCCTCGTGTGGGGCCTGGCCTTCCTGGTCGGGACGATCTCGCTCATTGTGGCGGGGAGCGTCAACGGCCGCACCTTCCTGCTCCGCCTCCTCATCCCGTTCGGCGCGTTGGCGTGGGCCTACTCCTACACGCAGCGCGTCGTCGCGGCGCGGCGCAGCGCTGCGGCCGGTGGCGCGGGTGGCGCCCCTCCGGGCACCGGGTCCGGCGGTGGGGCGGAGCCAGCCGCACCTTCTGCCTAGGGGTCGACGGCTGCTACGGGTTGACGGCTCCGAAGCGGCGCACCCGGCGCTGGTAGTCGATGACCGCCTCGTAGAGGTGGCGGCGGCGCATGTCGGGCCAGAGAGTCTCGGGGAAGACCAGCTCGCTGTAGGCGATCTCCCACAGCAAGAAATTCGAGATACGCGTCTCGCCCGACGTCCTGATCACGAGGTCGGGATCGGGCATGTCGGGGAAGTAGAGGTGGCGGCGGATGGCCTTCTCGTCGATTTTGTTGGCGGGGGTGTCTGCGTCGACCAGGGCGCGTACGGCGTCGACGATCTCGGCCCGCCCCCCGTAGTTGAACGCCATGGTCATGACCATGCGCCGGTTGTGCTTCGTGAGCTCGATCGACTCGTCCATGCGCTTGAGCACCCGCCGGGGCACCCGCCAGTCGCGCCGGCCGGCAAAGCGGATCTGCACGCCCTTCTCGTTGAGCTCGTCGGCGCGGCGCATGAGCAGCGACTGGTTGAAGTTCATGAGGTAGCGGACCTCGTCGGGCGGGCGGCGCCAGTTCTCGGTGGAGAACGCGTAGAGGGTGATCCACTTGATGCCGATTTCGAGGGCGCCGTTCACGACGTCGAGGAGAGCGACCTCCCCCGCCCCGTGCCCCTCGGTCCGGGGCAGTCCCCGCGTGTTGGCCCAGCGGCCATTGCCGTCCATGACGCAGGCGACATGGACGGGCACCCGGGAGAGGTCCAATTCCGGAGGGACCGGATCGGGCGCGGCCGGGTCGGTGTCGTTCTCGGGGTCCTGACCCTGGTCCCGTCCCCGGTCGCTTCCCGGGTTGCGGACGGCGGAGGTCACCGAATGAACCTACCGCGGCCCGCCAGCACCGGATTCTCAGCACGGACTCATGCATCCGTGTTGCACTAGTGGGTATCCGGGCCAGGCGGCGCCGGTGGAGAAGCCGAGGAGGCGCCATGCCAGAGGCAGGAACCGCACCACGCCCCGACACGCGGGACATGTACGCAGTGCACGGGGTCTTCCGGGACACACTGGGTGCCGCACCGACGCTGGTCGGGGGCATCGCCCCCGGCGACGCGGAGCGCGTGGCGCTGATCGCCAACTACTACGAGAACATCCTCTCCTTCCTGGAGGCGCACCACGACGGGGAGGAGCTCTTGGTCTTCCCGTTGTTGCGGGAGCGTGCGGCCGGGGCCGGCGAGCTCGTGGACGACATGACGGAGCAACATCACGAGGCGATTGCGCTGCTACAGGAGGCCAGGGCGGCGCTGGCGGCGTGGCCAGGAGGTGACGCTGCCACACAGCAGGCGGCCCAGGAGCGGCTGGACGCGCTGGGCAGCCACCTCTGCGAGCATCTCGAGGAGGAGGAGGCCAAGGTGCTCCCCTTGGCGGCCGAGTACCTCTCCATGGAGGAATGGGGCGCCCTGCCGGGCCACGGGATGGCCAACTTCCACGGCGACAAGATCTGGCTGATCCTCGGCCTCATCAGGGAGCGCATGACCGCCGAGCAGCAGGCGGCGATGGCCGCGCACATGCCGCCGCCCGCACTCGAGATGTGGACCGGGTTCGGCCAGCAAGCCTTCAAGGACTACTCCTCGGTGGTCGAGGTGGAGGTGGTCAACCACGCCTGAGGGGAGTCCGCAGGGGTCTTCGGCCGTTTCGTTTCGGCAGGCCGCGCGTGCAGGCCCGTGCCCGGACGCTCAACGAGTTGTCGAATACGCCAACGTGGCCCGGCAGCTCACCGCGGCCGGTGCTCCGTGGACCACGACTTCGATCTCACCGAGCTCGTTGGGACCCGATTTCAACGGGGGCACGACGACCGCGGTCGAGCCGACCGGGCTGCCGTCGGGGAGGACCACAGAGAGCCGCAATTGATCCGCCGTCGCGTCACCGAGAGCACCCGTCGCCGTGGCGGTGCCGGTCCACGCCGCGAGCGTCCGCGTCGCGTTGAGGGTGCACTGGGTCGTCTCGACCGGAGGGAGCGCAGGCTCCGGCGGCGACACCGAGGCCCGGCCGGGGTCGGGGGAAACACCGACGCCCTGCTGGGCGAGGGCGAGGAGGGACGGCAGGGAGAGGAAGGCGGCGGCGGCGAGGACGACGCCCACGATCACGAGCGGTGACATCCGGGCGGGCAACGGCGGCTTTCCCCTTCCGGGTCCAGACCCGCTGCGCGGCACCGGCATCGGAACGTCAACCGGGAGGGGAGCGGTCGACGGCAGAGAACCGGCGTGCGGCGTCACCTCCCTGGCCCGCCGCGATCCGAGATCCTGCCCCAGTCGGCGAAATCCCTTGGTCGGTGCGGCAGGTGGTGTGAGGCCCGCAATCGAGGACGCCGACAAGGTGTGGGGCGGCGGGTCACCCACTGACATTGGCGGCGCGGGGTCAGCAGGCGTCGTCGCGTCGGGAGGGCCGGGCAAACCTCGCACGCCCGAGAGTGCCAAGGCATTCCAGGCGTCGCTGTTCCGTCCCTCGGTCGACAAGGCGAACTCAACCTTGCTCCGAAGGTAGGTCGGACCCGACACAACGATGCAGTCCCGACCGTCCGAGTTCCCTTGCCACATGACGCAGTCCGCCGAGTGGAAGAAGGCACTGGTCGCCCGACGCCGATTTCCCCAGACCCAAATTCGTGATCTGGAAGGTGTCCGTCCGCACGCCGATGTCCCAACGGCCCAGACGAAGGTAGACCCACGACCGTGTGGGCGCGTAGATGAAGCGGACGAAGACACGCGCCTGGAACACGACCGGCTCCGAGAGAGCGGCGAGGCGCGCCGGGTCGTGCAGGAAACGGGAACGAGCCGGCCACATGGCCGCGAGGTAGACAAGTCCGATCCCGAAGACAACGGCGAAGGGCTCCAGGGGAAAGATGTGCAGGGAGAGGTAGACAACGCCGACGACGAGGAAGGCCACGACGACGAACGCCGAGCGCACCTTGCCGCGCGGATTGAGGGGTGGTCCGAACACCCTCGATTGCGGGATGGGACGACGCGGCAGAAGGGGTGGCGGAGGCGACGCGGTCGGTGGAGCGATCAAACGTGCCTTCTGCTGCGCCTCGGGTGAGTCCGGAGGTTGCGATGTGGCGTCGGCTGCGGTGAAGCCGCCCCAATAGCGCCGGGAGGTCCAGGCCTGCCCGCTCCAGAATCGTTGGTACTCGGGCTCTTCCGGGTCGGCATACCAGCCCCGCGTCGTCGGCGGCGCTGGGTGTGGCGGCTGCTGCGGCGGCGGCTGCAGCGGCGGCTGCTGCGGCGGCGGCGGAACGATTGAGTCTTCGTCGTTCACAGACCACCGCCTCCCGCGTCTTCGCCGACCGCCTGCCCCCGCCCCTGCCGGCCAGGATGCTCGCTCACAGCCGTTCTGGCCAAGGCCCAGCCTTGAATGTCGGCACGACCAGGGCCGGGACTGAGCGCGCGACACCACGGCGATAGCGTCATCTCCGATGACGGACGAGGACGACTTCTTCGCCGAGCCCGACGGACTCGACGACCTCGATGTCTTCGGTTCCCCGGGTGGATCCGAGGCCGACGCGCGGCAGGCCGGCGACGACGGCGTGGCAGGGCTGGACAAGATCACGGCGCAGATGTCCGGCGGCGAGCACAGGCCCGAGCAACAAGAGATGTGCCGGGCGGTGGCCGAGGCGATCGTCACGCGAACCCACCTCGTGGTCCAGGCCGGGACGGGAACCGGCAAGTCCCTGGCCTACCTCGTCCCCGCTGCGCTCAGCGGCAAGAAGGTGGTCGTGGCCACGGCGACCAAGGCGTTGCAGGACCAGTTGGCCGAGAAGGACCTGCCGCAGGTCGAAGAGGGTCTCGGGCTCGCGGCGCCGCTGGATTTCGCCGTGCTCAAGGGGCGCAGTAACTACGTCTGCCTCCAGCGGGTGGCCGAGGTGGGCTCGGGTGGGATCCAAGCCGAGCTCGGCGACCAGGGTGGCCGGGCCGACGAGCCGGCACCGGTCGAGGAGACCGACACGAGAGAGGGTGATGCGGCGCCCCCCGAGGGCATCGTCGAGGAAGTGCGCCAGCTGGTGGCCTGGTCGCAGAAGTCACAGAGCGGCGATCGGGCGGACCTGAGCTTCGAGCCCTCGGATCGGGCCTGGAACATGGTCAGCGTCGGCCCGCGCGAGTGCCCCGGCGCCTACAACTGCCCGTCGGGTGGGCGCTGCTTCGCCGAGGCCGCCCGCGAACGGGCATCGGTCGCCGATGTCGTCGTGGTCAACACCCACCTCTACGGGGCGCATCTGGCCAGCGGAGGCGTGGTCCTTCCCGAGCATGACGTGGTCGTCTTCGACGAGGCGCACGAGCTCGAAGAGGTCATGACGTCGAGCCTCGGGGTGGAGGTGACCCCGGGACGGTTCCGTTCGTTGGTCACCTCCGCTCGTGCGCTCGTCGAAGCCCGCGATGCCGACCTGCTCGACTCCCTGGCGTCGGTCGGCGATCAACTCGGCGCGCTCCTCGGCGATCGGGTCGGGACACGCGTCCTGCACGACGAGGCCCGCCCGCCGGTGGACGACCGCCAGCTGGCCGAGCTGCTCACCCGGGGTGCCGAGGTCAGCCGGCGCGTGACCGACGCTCTGCGCCGGAGCGGGGCACAGCGTTCGTTCCTGGCCGAAGACGAGGGGTCCACGTCCGACCCCGACCGCGCCAGCCGCAAGACGCGCACGCTGCAGGCCGCCGTGCACCTGGCCGAGGACCTGCACCGCTTCGAGACGCGCGGCGATGGCGAGGTCGCCTGGGTCGACGGCACGCGGCGCAACGTGCGGCTCCGCCTCTCCCCAATCGACGTCGGTCCCGTGCTCGCGGCCATGCTCTGGGGCGAGGTCACGTCGGTGCTCACCAGCGCCACCATCCCGCCGCGCATCGTCGAGCGCGTCGGGCTCCAAACGTTCCCGACGGAAGAGCTCAATGTGGGGAGCCCGTTCGACTACCGCTCCCACGCGCTCCTCTACGTCGCCCGTCATCTGCCCGATCGTCGGGCGGCGGGGGCGGAGGACGCACTGCACGAGGAGCTGTCCCAGTTGCTCGAGGCAGCGGGCGGGCGCACCCTGGCGCTCTTCACCAGCCGGCGCGCCACCGAGGCGGCGGCCACAGCCTTGGCGCCCGAGCTTCCCTACACCGTGCTGTTGCAGGGCGATCTCCCCAAGAGCTTGTTGCTCGAGAAGTTCGCGACGGACGAAAGCTCCTGCCTGTTCGCCACCATGGGCTTCTGGCAGGGCGTGGACATCCCCGGCCGCGCACTGTCGCTGGTGACGATCGACAAGCTCCCCTTCCCACGCCCCGACGACCCGCTGCTCCAGGCACGTCGGGACCGGGCCGGTGGCGGCGCCTTCTCACTGGTCGACTTGCCGCGGGCGGCCACCCTGCTGGCCCAGGGCTCGGGTCGGCTCATCCGCAACGCCGACGACCGCGGCGTGGTTGCCGTGCTCGACCCCCGGCTGGCGACAGCCTCCTACCGCGGCGTCCTCCTGGCGGCCCTGCCGCCCATGCGGCGCTCGGTGGACATGCACGAGGTGGAGTCGTTCCTCCGGCGGGCGCTGGAGGACGCCTCTTCGTAGGTCGGGTGCGGCGGCGCGGGGCAATCGTGGCGGCTACTCGTCGAAGTCGAAGACGAGTGTCCCCTCCTTGGTGCGGGTCCCCTCCGTGGCCACCCGCAACACCCAGCGGCCGGCCACATGGCGGAGGTGCTGCCTGTTGAGGCTGTAGGCGCGCTCGTTCTTGCGCACGTCGCAGTCGACCAACCCGGCCTCGCTGAGGATCCGGAGATGGCGCGAGGTTCCCTGCCACGGGATCTCGAATTGGCGGGCAATGGCATGGGAGCTGAGCGACCCGCCGTGGTCGTGCAACGCGGCGAGGATGCCCCGCCGAACCTCGTTCGCCAACGCCTTGAAGACCCGGTCGAGGGTGTCCGCGTCCGCGACATCAGCAAGCGTCGGAGGGTTGATCCGGCCCACGCTGAATTCGGGGACACTGCCTCGGCCCGTCGCCATGGTCGAGACCCTAAACGACTGTGCTTACATCTTGGAGGGCTCGGCGGCTCAGCCTGGCGCGGGGGTCAGTAGCCGAGCCGGTTCAGCATGTCGTCCCGATTCTGCCAATGGCGCTCGACCTTCACGTGGAGGTCGAGGTAGGTCCCCTCCGGCAACTCTTCGCGTACGGCGATCCCGACCGCCTTGAGGACCTCTCCCCCCTTCCCGATGACGATGGCCTTCTGCGAGTCACGCTCGACGATGATTTCGACGCGGATGTGCGGCCACTCCCATTCGGTCACGCGGCAGGTGATGGCGTGCGGGAGCTCGTCCCTGGTCTTGGCCAGCAGCTGCTCGCGCACGAGCTCGGCCACCCAGAGCGCCTCGGGCGTGTCGGTGATCACGTCCTCGGGGAAGAACGGCGGCCCCTCGGGCAGACGGGCGATCAAGTGTGTCGTCAAGCCGTCGACGCCCTTCCCTGTTCGCGCCGACACGGGGAAGTACTCGACGTCGGCCAGCTCCTCGGGAGCGGTGAGCGCATCGACGGCGGCCTTGGCCTGCAGGAGGCGCTCCATCACTTGAGCGTTGTTGGCCTTGTCGGCCTTGTTCACCACGACGATCAGGCCGGGTGCGACGTCAACCGCCTCCTCGTGGCCGGTGTCATCGTCGCCGCCCGCGGGGTCGTCGGGATCAGGGACGATCTGGCCGGCGTCGGCGCGGGCCGCGGCGGCGGAGACGCGCTGCACCTGGCGCACGGAGCGCTCCAGCACGGTCCGGTCACCCGGGCCGATGGCCGCCGTCCCGTCGACGATGACCATGATCACGTCGACGTCGTTCAGCGCGTCGGTCGCCGTCTCGTTCAGCCGCGAGCCGAGCGTGCTGCGCGGCCGGTGGATGCCCGGCGTGTCGACGAAGACCACCTGGGCATCGGCGGCCGGATCGTGCAGGACGCCGAGGATGCGGTGCCGCGTCGTGTTCGGCCGCGACGAGGTGATCGCCACCTTGGTCCCGACCATGGCGTTCACGAGGGTCGACTTGCCGACGTTGGGGCGGCCGACGACAGCCACGAAGCCTGAGCGCACGTCCTCAGCTCTCGTGGTGTGACAGGTTGTCGGCGGTGGCGCTCCGACCGTCTTCGTCGGCATCGGCGTCGGTCGCGGCGCCTGTCGCCTCGATCCGGACGCGCTCGATGCGCCGACCCCTGACGTCCAGCGCCGTGAGGCGAAAGCCGTCCACCTCGACCGAGTCGCCCGGATCGGGTACCCGTCCAACCAGGTCCAACATGAGCCCACCCACGGTGTCCCACGTGCCCTGGGGCAATTCGGCGTCGAGGAGCTGGTCGGCGTCGTCCACCGAGTAGGACGCGCTCACCAGGAGCGAGCCGTCCTCGAGGCGCTCCACCGTCGGCTCCTCCACGTCGAACTCGTCGACGATGTCGCCGACCAGCTCCTCGAGGAGGTCCTCCAGCGTGACCAGCCCGGCCGTGCCGCCGTACTCGTCCACGACGATCGCCAGGTGGAACTTCTCCTCCTGCATCTCGCGCAGCAGATCCGAGACCTCCTTGGACTCGGGAATGAACTTGGCCGGCCGCATGCTGTCACGCACCGGCTGCTCCGCCTTGCCGACCCGCTCGGCACGGACCAGGTCCTTCGCGTACGCAATGCCGATGATGTCGTCGATCCCGTCCGCCTCCACGGGGATGCGGCTGTACCCCGCACCCAGCGCCGCTTCCAGCGCATCACGGACGGTGACGTCACCCTCGACGGTGACCATGTCGGGACGAGGCGTCATCACCTCGCGGGTCACCGTGTCGCCGAAGTCGATGATGGAATGGATGAACGTCCGCTCGTCGTGCTCGATCACCTTCTCCTCGTGCGCCACGTCGGCCATGGCCTTGAGCTCGGAGTCGGTGATGTACGAGCGCGGCATTCCCTCCTCGTCGTCGCTTGCACCGATGATGAGGTTGGCCAAGCCGATCAAGACGCTCGAGAGCCAGCGAATGGGCGGGAAGCGGATCAGCGTGCTGACGAAGGGCGCACTGAGCAGGGCAGCCCTGTCGGCGTGCTGCACCGCCCAGTTCTTGGGCACGGCCTCGAAGAAGACGAAGATCACCACGATTTCGAACACGATGCCGAACACGACGCCGAGACCTCCGAAAAGGTGCTCGGCCACAATGCCGACCAGGGTGGCCGAGACCAGCTGGCAGATCAGCACGAGGAGGAGGATCGGGTTGAGGAAGTTGGCCGGGTTCTCGACCAGCCGGGCCAGCTGCCGGGCGCCGCGCTTCTTCTCGTCGACCAGCGACTTGGCCTTGATGCGGTTCATCCGCACGAGGCTGGTCTCCGCCATGGCGAGGACGCCCGAGGCGGCGAGCAACAACGCGATGACGACGATGAGGATGACGTCCTCGGCGTGGAAGCCCGATGCCCCCAGCAGGATCAGCATGTTCAGGCCCGGCGACTGACCCGGTAGAAACGCGTCAGCAGTTCCTGCTCGATCGCCTCCATCCGCTCGGCCTCCGCCTCGTTCTCGTGATCCATGCCCAGCAGGTGCAACAGCCCGTGGACGACCAACAACGCCACCTCGTCCTCGAACGGCACCTCGTGCTCGACCGCGTTGTGGGCGGCCACCGCGGGGCAGATCACGACGTCGCCCAGCAACATGAGCGCACCCTGCTCGGGTGACGATCCGGGGCCGCTGCCCCCGAAATCGGGCGAGCGGCCCGTGGGGCCGGGATCGTCCTCGATGGGGAACGACAGCACGTCGGTCGGTCCGGTCTTGCCCAGGAACTGCTCGTTCAGGGCGGCGATGGAGTCCTCGTCGACGAAGAGGAGGGAGACCTCGGTCTCGCCCTTCATGCCGCGCGCGGTGAGGACCTTGCGAGCCAGGTCCGCCCAGAGGGCGACGTCGATCGGCTGATCTTGCTGCTCATCGGCGGCGAAGACGTCGATCGTCACTGGGTGGAACCCGCCCGCCCTTCTGCCACCTCGTAGGCATCGACGATGTCGGCCACGATTTTGTGGCGGACCACGTCCCGGCGGCTCAAGTGGACGAACGTGATGTCGTCGATCCCCCCGAGCACGGGCTCCAGGCCGATCAACCCCGAACGGCCCCCGGGCACGTCGATCTGCGTCACGTCACCGGTCACCACGCACTTGGAGCCGAACCCGATGCGAGTCAGGAACATCTTCATCTGCTCGGGCGTCGTGTTCTGGGCTTCGTCCAGAATGATGAACGAGCTGTTGAGCGTGCGCCCTCGCATGAAGGCAAGCGGAGCCACCTCGATGGTCCCGCGGTCCAGCAGCCGCTGCGCGCCCTCCGGCTCGAGGAGGTCGTAGAGGGCGTCGTAGAGCGGCCGGAGGTACGGGTCCACCTTTGCCATCAGATCGCCGGGCAAGAAACCGAGCCGCTCGCCCGCCTCCACAGCGGGTCGGGTCAAAATGATGCGCGTCACCTGCCGGGACTGCAGGGCGTGCACCGCCTGCGCCACCGCCAGATACGACTTGCCCGTTCCCGCCGGCCCGATGCCGAACGTGATGATGCTCTGCGAGATGGCGTCGACGTAGCGCTTCTGCCCTGCCGTGTTGGGCCGCACTGTCTTGCCCCCGGCGGCCCGGACCACTTCGGAACGCAGGACGTCGCTCGGGCGGATGTCCTCTCGCACCATGTCAATGGCGCGGGCGACGGTCGAGAGGTCGAGACTCCGGCCGGCTTGCACCATCAGGATGAGCTCTTCGAACAACTGCACCACGAGCTCGGCGTGCGGGCCCTCGACCGAGATGCGATCGCCCTGGACCACGATCTGGTCGTCGGGGAAGGCCTGCTCGATCTGGCGCAGGTGCTCGTCCCGCGTCCCGAGGAGCCCGGCCATCAGGTGATTGCCCGGAACGAAGCATTCGGCGCGCAGGGCCGTGGTCAAGGTGCGGTCACTCGATGCCAAGGTGTCCTTTCAATGGTTCGCCTCCTAGTACGTGGAGGTGGAGATGCGGGATCGACATCAGTGCGTCGGGCCCGACGTTGAAGACGAGGCGGTAGCCCCGATCCGGTGTGGCGACTCCGGCGGCGTCGGCGACGGCCCGGGCGGCCAGCAGCATTTCGGCGAGGACCGGCCCGTCCTCGGCGGTGACCGTCGAGGCGTCCACGATGTGGCGGCGGGGCACGACGAGCACGTGGAGCGGGGCAGCCGGGGTGATGTCCTCGAAGGCCACCGTGTTCGGGGTCTCGTACACCGTCTCGGACGGCACCTCACCCGCCACGATTCTGCAGAAGAGGCAGTCGGCGGCGGCGTTCATGCCCGGGGGCCGCCCTGCCTCTGCGCCAGCCTGATCACTGGTGCGAACTTACCGGTCCCCGGGTCCGGGCCGTGACCATGGGCGTCCGTCATTCCGGCGGCCCTGCCGCCGCCACCGTTCCGGTCCGGAGCGAGGCCAGCAGAGCCCCGGCGGTGACGGCCGCCGTCTCGGCCCGCAGGACGCTCAACCCGAACCCCACCGTGGGCAGGCCCGACGCGAGCTCGTCCGAGCTCCAGCCGCCTTCGGGCCCGACGGCCACGACGTGCTGGGCCAGTGTGGGCCGATGCCCGCTCAGTTGGGCCAGGACGACCTCACCGGGCCCTCCCAAGGCCGACAGGTCGGCGAAGGCCAGCGTGTCGGCGATCTCAGGCAGCCAGACGCGGCGGCATTGGGCCGAGGCTTCGCGCGCCACGCGGCGGAGCTTCTCCACGCTGGCCTGACCGCGGGCGCCGGTCCAGCGGACGACGCTGCGCTCGGTCCGCAGGGGCACGATCCGGTCGATGCCGAGCTCGGTGAGCTTCTGGACCACCCATTCGGGGCGTTCCCCCTTGACCGGGGCGAAGGCCACGGTCAGTGCGGGCTCGAGGCGCGCCTCGGACTGCACCGAGCCGTCGCCGCCGATGCCGCTGCCGGCCGCAAGCGGCTCGAGGGTCGTCGTGCCGCGCCAGATGGCGCGCGCCCACTGGCCGCGCCCGTCGGTGGCAATGACCTCTTCGCCGTCGCGCAGCCGCAGCACCCGGGCGAGGTGGTGGACGTCGTGGTCGGAGAGCAGCGGCCGGCCGGGATCGTCCACCAGGACCTGGCTGGCCGCCGCGGCGCGCACGGCGATGGCGGCTGCGGCGATAGCGGCGCTAGCCAAAGGCAGAGCGCAGGCGCGAGAACACGCCCTCGCCGCCCCCTGCACCGGGTGCGGAGACCTGCTCGCCGCGGGCGGCAGCGAACTGCCGGAGCAGCTCGTCCTGCTCTGGAGTGAGGTCGGTCGGCGTGGCCACCAGCACGTGCACGTAGAAGTCACCGCGCCCCCGGCCCCGTAGGTGGGGCACGCCGAGGTTGCGGATTCGTTCGATGTGCCCATGCTGGGTGCCCGGCCCGATCGTCATGTGCTGGGGACCGTCCAGCGTTTCGACGTCGGCTTCGGTCCCCAGCGCGGCCTGGGCAACGCTGATCGTCAGCGTGGTGTGGAGGTTGTCGGCCTGGCGCTCGAAGCGCGGATCGGGATTGATCACGAGGTGGACGAACAAGGAGCCATTCGGGCCACCGCGCTGGCCGGCCGCGCCGCGCCCGGCGAGGCGCAGGGTCGACCCCTCCTCCACGCCCGCCGGCACCTCGACGGTGAAGGTGCTCTCCTCCATGCGGCGCCCTTCGCCGCGGCAGTCGCCGCAGGGGTTGGGGATCATCTCGCCGGTGCCGCTGCAGCGGGAGCAGGCGACGCTGGTCACCACCTGCCCGAGCAGGGATTGGCGCACACGGCGCAGCTCCCCGCTCCCCTGGCAGTCGATGCAGGTGACGGGCTCGGTGCCGGGCGCCGTTCCCCTGCCGGCGCATGTGGCGCAGGTGGCGGGCAGCCGGACGCTGATCTCCTTGTGGCTGCCGAACACGGCCTCGGCGAACCCGAGCTCGAGACGCACCTCGGCGTCGGCGCCCGCCTGAGGGCCACGCCGGCGGGTGCCGGTCCCGCCCATTTGGCCGAAGAACGCTTCGAAGATGTCGCCGAGTCCGCCTTCGAAGCCGAAGCCCGCGCCTCCGCCCGGCTGCGCACCGAAGACGCCCTCGGGACCGAAGCGGTCGTAGCGGCCCCGACGCTCGGGGTCGCTCAATACCTCGTACGCCACCGTGACCTGCTTGAAACGAGCCTCGGCCTCGGGGTCGCCATGGTTGGTGTCGGGGTGCAGTTCACGGGCGCGGGCACGGTAGGCGCGTTTGATCTCGTCGTCGCTGGCCTCGGGGCCGACGCCGAGTAGGGCGTAAAGGTCGCCCAGCCCGTCAGTGACGGCCATCGTGCCCCCCGCCGATCCGCTGCCCGAGGCGCTCGCCCACGACGTGGGCCGCGGCCATGGCGCGTGCGTAGTCCATGCGCGTCGGGCCGAGCAGCCCGACGGCGCCGAGGTCCTGCCCGTCGATGGAGACCGGCGCCACGACGACCGCGCACGACGACAGCGGCTCGAAGCCGTGCTCCGTGCCGATGGCGACGGAGAGCCCGCTGTCGAGGACGTCGCGCAACAGGGTCACGACGACCAGCTGTTGTTCGAGGATGGCCAGGACGGACCGCACCGTCTCCACCGCATCGAACGACTCGGCCAGGCGGGCCGGGCCGCCGACGAACACCTGGTCGGCGTCCATGGAGCCCTCGAGAGAGTCGAAGGCCATGTGCGCCGCGACGACGAGCTGGTCGACTTCGGCGGATCCGCTCGCCGGCACGGCCCAGGGCTGGGCGAGGGTGCGTCCGACCAGGAAGGAGGCGAGCAGCGTCCCAGCGCGGGCAAGCGAGTCGTCCGAGGTCTCGCCCTGCATTTCGATGGTCCGCTTCTCCACGGCGCCGTCCGACAGCACCACGACGAGCAGCGCGTGCAACGGCGAGAGGCCGACGAGCTGGACGGACCGGATGGTGGCGGTGTCGTGGGAGGGACCGACGACGACCGCAGCGTACGAGGTCAGCTCCGAGAGCAGGCCCGAGGCGCGCTCGAGCACCGTCTCCATCTCACCGTGCACCTGCTCGAAGAACTGCGCGACCTGCCTGCGCTGGGTTGGGCCGAGGACGCCGGGTCCGGTCAGGTGATCGACGAAGAAGCGATAGCCCTTGTCGGTGGGGATGCGGCCTGCACTGGTGTGGGGCTGCACCAGGTAGCCCTCCCGCTCGAGGGCCACCATTTCGGAGCGGACCGTGGCGGATGACACCTGCACCCCGGGGGAACTGGCGACGTGGGAGGAGCCGACGGGCTCGGCGGTCCCGATGTACTCGGTGACGACCGCCTCCAAAATGGCGGCCCGGCGGGCGTTGAGCGCTCGCTCGTCGTCGGCGACGTCGGTACGCGAGCTGGAGTCGGTGGGCGGAGTCATCAGGTGCCTGGCACTCAAGTCTACCGAGTGCCAGGCACGGAGCAGTGGCCGGCAGCTGCGGCTGCGGCGCCCGGACCGCCGTGACCGCCGGGTCTCAGTCGTCACCCAGGCGCAACGCCGAGACGAAGGCCTCCTGGGGCACCTCCACCCGGCCGATGTTCTTCATCTTCTTCTTGCCCTCTTTCTGCTTCTCGAGCAGCTTGCGCTTCCGGGTGATGTCACCGCCATAGCACTTGGCCAGCACGTCCTTGCGCTTGGCCTTGACCGTCTCGCGGGCCACGATGCGCCCGCCGATGGCGGCCTGGATGGGAACGTCGAACATCTGGCGCGGGATGAGCTCGCGCAGCTTCTCGGCCATCTTGCGCCCGTAGGTGTCGGCCGTGGCCCTGTGCACAATGGTCGAGAACGCGTCGACCGGCGCATGGTTGATGAGAATGTCCACGCGCACGAGGTTGCCCGTGGCGTATTCCTCGGGCTCGTAGTCCAAGCTGGCGTAGCCCTTGGTCCGGCTCTTCAGCTGGTCGAAGAAATCGATGACGACTTCGGCCAGAGGAAGGGTGTAGACGAGCTCGACCCGCTCAGGCGACAGGTACTCCATGCGGGTCATCTCGCCGCGCCGGCTCTGGCAGAGCTCCATGACGGTGCCCGTGTACTCGGTGGGCGTGATGATGGTCGCCGACAGCATCGGCTCGTCGATGTGGTCGATCCGGCTCGCGTCGGGCAGCTCGGTCGGGTTGTCGACGTCGAGCTCCGTCCCGTCGGTGAGGAAGGCCCGATACTCCACGCTCGGGGCGGTGGCGATCAGGGAAAGGTTGAACTCCCGCTCGAGCCGCTCCCGCACGATCTCCATGTGCAGCAGGCCGAGGAATCCGCAGCGGAACCCGATACCCAGGGCGTGGGACGACTCGGGCTCGAAGGTGAAGCTGGCGTCGTTGAGCTTGAGCCGGTCCAGGGCGTCGCGCAGGTCGGGCAGCTCGTCGCCGTCGATCGGGTACAGGCCGCAGAACACCATGGGCTTGGGATCGCGGTAGCCGGCGAGCGCCTCGCTCGCCCCGTGCTGCGCCGTGGTGACGGTCTCGCCCGAGCGGGCCTCGCCGACGTCCTTGATCCCGGCGATGAGGTAGCCCACTTCCCCCGGCCCCAGCCCCTCGACGGGAACGGCGACGGGAGTGCGCACGCCCACCTCTTCGATGTCGTGCACCGCGTTGGCCTGCATGAAGCGCAGGCGGGCGCCGGTGTGGAGCGAACCGTCGACAATCCGGATGGAGCTGACCACACCCCGGTACTGGTCGTAGGACGAGTCGAAGATGAGCGCCCGCAGCGGGGCCGCGGGGTCGCCCTTGGGCGGCGGGATGCGGGCGATGATGGCATCGAGCAGCTCGGGCACCCCCTCCCCCGTCTTGGCCGAGATGTGCAGGATGGACTCGGCCGGCAGTCCCAGGACGTGCTCGATCTCGAGCGCGCAGCGAACCGGATCGGCCGCCGGCAGGTCGATTTTGTTGAGGACGGGAACGATCTCGAGGTCGTTCTCGAGGGCTTGGTAGCAGTTGGCCAGGGTCTGGGCCTGAATGCCCTGGGAGGCGTCGACCAGGAGCACTGCCCCCTCACAGGCCGCCAGGGAGCGGGAGACCTCGTACCCGAAATCGACGTGGCCGGGGGTGTCGATCAGGTGGAGGATGTGGCCTGCGTGCACCACCCTGACGTTCTGGGCCTTGATGGTGATCCCCCGCTCCCGCTCGATGTCCATGGAGTCGAGGTACTGCTCGCGCATAAGACGGGGGTCGACCGCCCCGGTCATCTCGAGAATGCGGTCGGACAGGGTCGACTTGCCGTGGTCGACGTGGCTGATGATGGAGAAGTTGCGAATCTGCTCGATCGCAACGGGTCCGGTTGCGGTGAGGGCGGGCGGCACGGTCTGTCGATCGTACCGGCCCAGGTGGGCGCCCCCGGCCGTCTGGCCAGGGAACTTGGCGCCGGCCCCGACGGGCACTGCGGGCCGAAATAGGGCTGCCACCTGCTACAGTTGCTGTTCGCACCGGTGAGGCCTGGGCCCGCCGCCGCCCCCCTTTCGAAGAAGACTGAGGATCGACACGTGGCCAACATCAAGAGCCAGATCAAGCGGAACCGCCAGAACGAGAAGCTCCGGCTGCGCAACAAGTCGGTGCGTGCGGAGCTCCGCACGCGCACCAAGTCGGCCGTGACGGCGGCCGAGAGCGGCGCCGAGGACAGTGTCGAGGCGCTGCGCCTTGCCGTGAAGCGGATCGACAAGGCAGCCGCCAAGGGTGTCATCCACAAGAACACGGCGGCGAACCACAAGTCGCGCTTGGTGCGGCGGGTCGCCGCCATCGAGGCGGCGGCTGCCGAGTAGCAGCCTTCTCCTCCTCACCCCCCTCACTCTGCGGTCTTCGGTTCCCTTTTCTGACGGTGCGCGCTCGCGTCCGGCGCTGCCGGCAACTGGTCAGGCGTCCATGCGGAAGGTGAACATCTTCTCCGGGGCGATACGGACCACCCCGATGGGCTCCGCATCGAGCCATTGCTCGAACTCCGGACCCTGCTTGGGCAGGTACTCGTCGAGCATGGCCTGCGAGAACTCGCGGTACTCCGGATCGTCTTGCGCGAACAACTCCGCTCTCCCGTGGACGGTCACGGCGAGCTCCTCGCCGGGCAGGTGCGTCGCACTGCAGGCGGGACGCACGGCGAGATGACGGAGGCGTACCGAATTCAGGCCTGAGCTGAACCAGAAGGTGCCGTGCAGGAAATAGCCGTCAACCGGTCCGGCGAGAGGCCGCCCGTCGGCGGTCACAGTGGCCAGGACCAGCAGTCGCATGCCCTGCAGACGATCCGCCAGCTCCTCCGCCGTGAGGCGTCGCTCGTCGGTGATGATGTCGCGCAAGTGGGGGCCGGCGCTCGCCATGGAGTCGTCCAGCAGGACCTGCAGGGTGGCCATCTCTTGGGGTGTCTCGAGCATGGACCCAGTTCAGCATCGGGCTGTCCGCGGCGCACCGTCGTGGGACACTGCAGTGATGGAGGACGGCCTCGTCCTGACCCGCCGGACCTCTGAGCGAGGCGTGCACGAGACGGCTCAGCGCGCCGGTCGCGCCGCGCCCTCCGGTGTCGTCCGACTCTCGGTCGGCTACGAAGAGTGGGAGCAGGCCGGCTTCGTGCGCCGGGAAATGGCGCGTCACGGCGTCGCCTTGATTCTCGGCTTCGGGGACACCATGGAGGTGTTCGAGGGAGAGACAGACAGCCCCGCTCGCACCCTTGGCGCCTTCGTCGTCGGGAACCAGGCCCGTTCGACCCTGACCGGCATTCGCGGCCACCAGCTCGGGGCGCAGGTCGAACTGACCCCGGCCGGCGCCTTGGCGCTCTTCGGGGACGTGGCGGACCTCAACGATGCCGTGGTGCCGCTCGACGAGGCGCTGGGCCCACGCGGCACGCAGCTGTTGCATCGCCTGAGCCAGGCCACGTCCTGGGGGGACCGGTTCGATCTCATCGACGAGGCCTTCGGCGCCGTGGAACCGCTCCCCTTGTCCGACGAGGTGAGGTGGCTCCGTCGGAAGCTGGAACTCTCGCGAGGCCGGGCCCGGGTCGAACGACTGATGGACGAGACGGGCTGGAGCCGGCGACACGTCACCGATCGATTCCGCCGGCAGTTGGGGATCCCGCCCAAGGCCTACGCCCGACTCCTCCGCTTCGAGCACGCCACCTCGTTGCTGTCGGTCCGGCCCGCACGCCTGTCACTCACTGCCGTCGCGGCAGAGGCGGGCTACTACGACCAGCCGCATCTGAACCGCGAATTCGTCAGCCTGGCCGGTCTCACACCCGGCGCGTACGTCGCTGGCTCGGCGCGGGTGCCCGAGGTCAGGTTTGTCCAAGACGAACCCGTCGGTTCTTCGTCACAATGGACCGCATGAGCAGAGCTGAGGACACGACCTCCCACCCAACCCCGACAACCGGCGTGGTCGTCCCCATCCTCGTCTACGACGACATCGAGGCGGCCCACGACTTCCTCGTCGGCACCTTCGGCCTCGCGTCCGGCGGGCTGCACCGCACCGACGACGGCACGGTCGTCCACGGCGAGGTGCGCAACGGCGACGCGGCGATCTGGCTGCACCGGGTGACGGCAGAGTTCGACATGGACTCCCCGCGTCAGGCCGCCATGTCGCACGGCGGCCTCTCGGTGCGCATTCCGGACGTCGACGCCCACTACGCCCGCGTCAGGGCGGCCGGGGCGCGGGTCGAGCACGAGCCGACCGACCAGCCCTACGGCCTGCGCGAGTACGGCGTGCGGGACCTCGAGAACCACCGGTGGTGGTTCTCCTCGCCGCTGGCGTGAGGCGCTAGCTCCGTGCGCCGGCACGCGGACGAGAGGCGCGCACGGGACGGGTCTGGCGGGCCAGCCGCGCCACCAGGATCTCGATCACGACGTCGGCCTCCATGCCGCTCGCCCCGCGCACATCGAGATCGGCCGCCGCAATCAGGTTGATCGCCTCGGCGACCCTCGCGCTCCCGAGCCGTCGGGATTGTTGCAGCGCCTTCTTGGCCACGAAGGGAGCAGTGCCGAGGATGGCGGCCGCGTCCTGGTCGGTGCCCACGTCATCACCGTCGAGCAGGAGCATGTTGGAGAAGTGGATGTGCAGCGTGGTCAGCACCTGCACGGGGGCCAGGCCGCCCGCTTCGAGCATGCGGCGCAGCACCGTCAGCGCCTTCCCGGGCTCGCCCTTGTCGATGGCGTCGGTCAACTCGTAGCGCGGGACATTCCCCGCCTCGCCGAGGTACGGCGCGAGGTCGTCGGCCGTCACCCGGGCACCCTCACCGTAGGCGGCGCTCAGCGCACTGAGCAGGCCCTCGACGCGGCCGAGATCCTCACCGACATGCGCGGCCAGCAGATCGGCGGCCCGCGGCTCGAGCTTCACCGGCGCCGGCGCGGAGATGGTCGTGCAGCCAGGCCTTGCGGTCCCCCGCCTTGCTCGTCGTGACATCGATGACCTGGCCCGCGGCACTGATGGCCTTGACGAGCGGCGCGGGCACCGTCCCGCCCCCGCCGACCAGGACGAGCACCGTCGACGGGAGGGGGTCCTGGACGACTTCGACCAACCGCGGCGCATCGGCCGTCAGCAGCCGCCCCGCCTCGCGCACGACGACGACCCTGCGGTCGATCAGGAACGGGGGCGTCAGGCAGGCGTCCACGATCGCGCCGACATTCAGGTCCTCGCCCGGACCGCCGCCGACCTCCTCGACGATGAGCGCATGGTCCCCGTCGCCTACCACCTCCTCGAGCAATTGGCGGACCGCCAGCGCGACCAGCGCGGCGTCGTCGCCCTTGACCAGGTACACGGGTTGTGATCGTGCTGCGCTCATTCGGCCTCGCTGACCGCGGCAAGCGCGTCGCGGGCCCGGCAGGTGCCCTTGACGTCGTGCACGCGCACAATGCGGCAGCCCCAGGCGATGCCGAGGGCCGCCGCGCCGATGGAAGCCTCACGCCGCTCGGTGAGCTCCAGATCGAGGATCTTGCCGAGGAAGGTCTTGTTGGAAGCCGAGAGCAGAAGCGGATAGCCCAGCGCGGCCAGCGTTGCCGAGGCGCGCAGCAGGGTGAGCGACTGCGCGGCAGTCTTCCCGAGGTCGAGACCGGCATCGAGCACGATCCGCTCGGCGGGTACGCCCGCCGCGCGCGCACCGGCGGCGCGCTCGGTGAGGAAACGACCGACATCCGCCACGACATCGTCGTAGTGCGGGTCGGGATCGGCCACCCGCGGGGCGAGACGGATGTGCGTGATGACGACGGCGGCGTCGTGCTCGGCCGCCGCGGGCGCGTAGTCGGGATCGGCCAGGCCGCTGATGTCGTTGCCCATTACCGCACCCTCGGCGTAGGAGGCGCGCGCGACGGCGGCGCGCCAGGTGTCGATCGAGACGGGCGTGTCGAAGCGCGCCGCCAGGCCGGCCACGACCGGGACCACGCGCTCGAGCTCCTCGGCCTCGGTCACCTCGGGCCCGGGCCCCGCCTTGACCCCACCGACATCGAGGATGTCGGCCCCGTCCGCCACCAGCTGCTCGGCCCGCCCGTACAGCTTGTCGAGCTCGAACGTGGCGCCCTTGTCGTAGAACGAGTCGGGGGTGCGATTGAGGATCCCCATGACCAGGGCCCGGTGGGTCAGGTCGTAGCGCCGGCCGCCGAGGTCGAGGAGCGGCGCCGGCGCTGCGGTTGCCGCCATCGTCGTGTTGGGGGCCGTGCCGGTGGTCGTGTCGGTAGTCGTGTCGGTGTGAGAGGTCGGCGTCCCGGTGGCCGGCGCGGCCATCAGTACAGGCGCGCCGTCAGCGCCCGCCGGTAGTCCTTGGTGCTCGGGTCGTCGGGGCCCATTGCCTCCAAGAGGTCCACGAACTCCTGGCGGGCGGCGTCGTCGTCCCGAACCCGGTCGAGCAGCTCGTTCAACTTGGCCTCGATGTCGGAACGGCCCGTGGCCGACACGTCGACACCGGCTTCGAGGAGGCGCGCCTCGGCGGCCAGGACCCGGCCGTTCTCCGTCTCGGGCAGGCGCTGCAGCAGGGCGAGCGCCTCGGCGGGCTCGCCACGGTCGATCAGCAGGCGGGCGAGGCCTTCGGTGGCACCGACGTGATCCGGCTCGAGCTCGAGGGCCTTGCGCAGGGAAGCCTCGTCGCCCGCGGTGGCGAGGTTGTCCGCCTCGCTCGGTGCGGGCGCGAGTCGCTGGACGAACTCGGTGATCTGCGCCTCGGGGATGGCGCCGATGAACTGGTCCACGACCTGGCCCAGGCTGAGCGCGAAGACCGCGGGGATCGACTGCACGTTGAAGGCACGCGACACCGCCGGGTTTTCGTCGACGTTGACCTTGGCCAGCTCGACCGCGCCGCCCGTGTCGGCGACGGCCTTCTCGATCATCGGCCCCAGCGTCTTGCAGGGACCGCACCAGGGGGCCCAGAGGTCCACGACCACCGGCACCGTCGCGCTGCGGTCGAGCACGGCCGTCTGGAATGTCTCGTCTGTGACGTCCATCGGCCAGACGCTAATGGGAGTTCCGCTCCTGAACGACGCCCCACGTCGATGCAGCGTTCACCCAGGTGGACGTGGCTGGGTCGGCCGGATCTGGGCGGCCGCTGAGCGCCCGGGCGTCCGACCGGGCCACACTGCACCGATTAGCGTCGTCCGCGTGTCGCAGGCGCCAGAAGGCATCCACCAGGCCGAGGTCACCGAGTGGATGATGACGGCCATTCCCGAGATCACTCCGCCGCTCACGTTCACGTTGATCGCCGGCGGGCGCTCCAATCTCACCTACCGCGTAGAGGACACGGAGGGACGGGCCTGGGCCCTGCGCCGGCCGCCCTTGCACCACGTTCTCCCGACCGCGCACGACATGTCCCGGGAGTACCGGCTCATGCACTCCCTCGGTCCGGCAGGGATCCCCGTTCCGGTCACGGTCGGCCTCTGCACCGACGAGGCGGTGAATGATCGGCCCTTCTACGTGATGGAATTCGTGGAGGGTCACATCCTGCGCAGCGCCCCCGAGGCCGAAGCGGCATTCGACGAAGCGACCCGGCGCGGCGTCGGGGGCCATATGGCAGACACGCTGGCCGCGCTGCACGACGTCGAGCCCGAGGCCATCGGGCTGGGTGATCTCGGACGACACGAGGGGTACATCGAGCGCCAGCTCAAGCGCTGGCGCGGGCAGTACGACCAGATGCAGGTCGACGGCGTCGACCACGGCGAACTCGTCGAGCGGGTGAGCGACGAGCTCGCACGGCGCGTCCCCAAGCAGCAGCGGACGTCGGTCGTGCACGGGGACTACCGCATGGACAACGTGGTGCTGGCCGACGACGGGACAGTCCGGGCCATCCTCGACTGGGAGATCTGCACCCTCGGGCGACCCCCTCGCCGACCTCGGTCTGCTGATGGACTACTGGGCCGACCCGGGCGATGCCACCGCGGTGCTCGGACTCTCGCCGACGACGGCACCCGGGTTCTCCACCAAGGCCCAGATCCTGGAGCGCTACGACGCTGTCTCCGATCTCGACGTCTCGGGGATCGGCTACTACCAGGCGTTCGGCTACTGGAAGCTGGCGTGCATTCTCCAGGGCGTCTACGCCCGCTACGTCGCCGGGGCCGGTGCCGGCGACCAGGGCAGCGTCGACGGGTTCCCGGTGCAGATCGGACGCCTCTTCGAGATGGCGGCCGGCGCGCTGGAGGCCACGCCGTGAGCCCCGAAGGCGGGGCCGGCGGCCTGACCGAGATCTTCGAAATCCACCAAGAGCCCGTCCTGCGGGAGCCGATCCTCGTCGTCGCGCTGGAGGGCTGGGTCGACGCCGGCCTCGGTGCCACCACGGCCATCTCGACGCTGCTCGGGCAGGGTCACACCGAGGCCATCGTGACGTTCAACGGCGAGCACTTCCTCGACCAGCGGGCTCGACGCCCCGTGGCGCGCATCGTCAACGGGATCACGACCGAATTGAGCTGGCCCCGTACCGTCGTGCGCCAGGGATCGGACGAATCGGGACGCGACATGCTCTTCCTGGTCGGGCCCGAGCCCGACTTCCACTGGCGTGCCTTCACCGACGCCGTGGTGGGTCTGGCCCGCTCCTGGCGCGTGCGGATGGTCGTCGGGCTCGGTGCCTTCCCGGCGCCGGCGCCGCACAGCGGCCGGTGAAGTTGGCCGCCACCGCGCCTGCCGAGTCGGCCAACCTCATTGAGCAGGTGGGGATCGTGCAGGGGGAGCTCGAGGTGCCGGCCGGCGTCCAGGCTGCCCTCGAGATGGCCTTCGGTGCGAACGGTACGCCTGCCGTCAGCCTCTGGGCCCGGGTCCCGCACTACGTGGCGGGCATGCCGTTCCCCGAGGCGAGCGCAGCGCTGATCGAAGGGCTGGCCGCCGTGGGCTCGTTGTCGCTCGACTCCTCCGCCCTCCGGCGTGCAGGCGACAGCTCGCGGCGCCAAGTCGACCAGCTCATCGCCGACAACGACGAGCACCAGGCCATGGTGCGCAAGCTCGAGGAGAACATCGACGCCTCGGAAGGAAACGCCATGGGCGTCGATGCCGTGCCCTCCGGTGA
Source organism: uncultured Acidimicrobiaceae bacterium (assembly GCA_963850185.1). Lineage (GTDB taxonomy): Bacteria > Actinomycetota > Acidimicrobiia > Acidimicrobiales > RAAP-2 > Bog-473. The sequence goes on along the minus strand of CAWKKE010000011.1, from coordinate 337,291 downwards.
CGAGATCGCCGCGGAGCTCGAGCGCTTCCTGCGGGGCGAGGAACAGTGAGCGTGGCGGAGTTGGGTCGAAGGGTTCGCGGGTGTCGAAGGGTTCGTGTGGGTCAAGGGTTTCGAAGGTAGGGGGAATCGGGTGAGAGGGAGAAGTCGGGCATGAAGATCGACGGCGGGATCGGGTTCGACCCCAGCGGCATGGCCGCGCAGGCCACCAAGGCAGAGGAAAGCGGCTACGACGGCGTGTGGTCGGCCGAGACGAACCACGATCCCTTCCTCCCCATTGCGGTTGGCGCGTCCGTCACCGAGAAGCTGGAGTTCGGGACGGGAATCGCCGTTGCGTTCGCTCGCAACCCCATGACACTGGCCGTCCTGGCCAACGATCTGCAGCTGCTGACCAAGGGCCGGTTCATGCTCGGCATGGGCAGCCAGATCAAGCCGCACATCACCAAGCGCTTCTCCATGCCGTGGTCCCACCCGGCGCCCCGGATGCGAGAGCTCATTCTGGCCATCCGGGCGATCTGGAACACGTGGGAAACCGGCGAGCCGCTTGCCTTCCGGGGCGAGTTCTACACGCACACCTTGATGACGCCCTTCTTCAATCCGGGGCCGAATCCGTACGGCAACCCCAAGATCCTGCTGGCCGCCGTGGGCGAGCTCATGACCGAGGTGGCGGGCGAGGTTGGCGACGGCTTTCTGGTGCACGGCTTCTCCACCGAGCGCTACCTGCGCGAGGTGAGCCTGCCGGCACTCGAACGCGGCGCGGCCAAGGCGGGCAAGACCCGGGCGGATCTCACAGTCTCCTATCCCGGCTTCGTCGTCACCGGCCCGGACGCCAAGAGCATGGCTGTGGCCGCGAAGGGCGTGCGTGAGCAGATCGCCTTCTACGGTTCGACGCCGGCCTACCGCCCCGTGCTCGAACTCCACGGGTGGGGCGACCTGCATCCCGAACTCAACACGCTGTCCAAGCGCGGCGAGTGGGAGAAGATGGGCGAGCTCATCAACGACGACATTCTCAACACTTTCGCCGTCGTAGCCCCGCTCGAGCAGGTGGCTGCCGAGGTGCGCAAACGTTTCGAGGACGTCGTCGACCGCTTCAGCTTCTACGCGCCCTACAAGGTGGACCCCGAAATGTGGAAGGGCGTGCTGGCGGGGTTCCGCTAGGTGTTCGTCGTATGGGCGAGTGTGGGGCGCGAACGTCTCTCGTGTTCGAGTCACCGTCGGACACCGACACCGAGGAGTCAGCGGGCGATACGTTCGACTGAACTCGACGTGACGGGAGGACGGCTCCATGCCCAACTGGGCTGAACAGGTAACTGCGATCGCCACAGCAGTGAGCTCCCTGGCGTTGCTCAGCGCAATCGGTGCCGTGATCTTCGCCGCGAGACAAGCACGAGAGACTCGCATCGGACGTCAGGCTGAGACAGCAGTCGAGTTCTTCAGGCGCTGGAACGAGAGTTCACTGGAAGAGACGCGTCGCCTCGTTGCTCAGTTCGAGACCCCCGATGCGCTGCGGGAGGCGATGGTCCGATTCATCGCGGAGAACTCAGAGCGAGCCTACGTGCTGTACCGGGAACTCGACTATTTCGAGCAGCTGGGCGCCTTGGAGAAGCACGGTGGTTTCGACTTCGAACTCATCAAGTCGCTATTGGGCCAGCGCCTGATCGACCGTTGGGAGATGTGGCAACCGACGATCGACGCGATCGGGGGCAGGAGTGCCTATCCGATGTTCGATCAACTGGTCGCAAAGGTACGGGCTGCGGGGTAATGCGATTGTCCTGACCACGGCCATCCGACAGCCCTACCAGCCCAGCTCTCGCAGCCGCGGGTCATCGATCCCGAAGTGGTGGGCGATCTCGTGGATGACCACCCGGTAGACCATTGCCGTCACCTCGTCCCGGCTGTGGCAGTGCGCACAGATTGTCTTGCGATAGATCGTGATCTTGTCGGGGTGCAGCAACCACGTGCGATAGCGCGGTGACGCCAGCGGGTGGCCCTGGTAGCAACCAAACTGGTCAGCGCTCTTGCCTTCCTCCTCGACCACGATCGCGACGTTGGTCATTGCCTTGCCGAAGGCAGGGGGCAGCGAGTCGACCGCCTCGGAGACCAGCTGCGTGAAGTCGCAAGGGGAACGTCGAACCCGGTCGTCGGCGCATCGGGTGGGCCGCCGGGATAATCGTGGGCGAAAACCTGCGCGTCGAGCACCGGACGCACCTCGCGCTCGATCTTCAACGAGCTGGCGAGCCAGAGTGCCTCATCACGCGCCTGGCTCGTGATGGGTGTGTCCGTGACTCGGCCATCCAGCGGGCCAGCGACTCGAGCGCCATGCCGTGCCGACCCGAGGCAAGCAGCCCGCTGAACCAGTGGCGCTGGGACTCCGAGAGCTCGGGGCTCATGGAGCGCTCGAGCCGGCGCAACCGCTTCTGCAGCTGCCGGATGTCCACGCCTTCGAGCTGCGTCGCGGAGTCGCGCGGCGTCGCGTGTCTGAGCTCCTGGTGGACGCGCCGGTAGTGCCGTGGCCGGCGCACCGGTCCGGCGGGGCGCAGGAAGTGGACGAGAAAGACGACCATGGCGCCGAGGAGGACGGCCACGGGGATGTAGATCACCCAGTCATCGGGCAGAGACTCAGGCGCCGGGGCAATGCACGTCGCGGTCGATCCGCTGGGCGGCCACTTTGCGAGCACACGTCGTAGCCCTGGTAGACGCGCAACCATTCTGGCGTCGGGTCCACGACTCGGATCAATTGGTGCCCGTCGAGCAGCTCGGTGGTCTCCAGGGTGCTGTCCTGGTACGGCGTGCTGTCCTGCTTGGAAGCCCGCGCCGGCGAAGAACGAGGTGTCGGGCCCGAAACTCCCGGCGTGCTCATACGTCCACGAGTTGCAGCCATTGGCGTCGATGCTGCCGACGATCGGGAACCCGCCGCCTGAGCGGCCGCCGCCGTACACCGAGCCCTGCCCTTCAACGGGTCGGCTCGGCTCGACGCTGCAGTTCGTGCGTCCCGAGGTGTTGCGCGCCGGGAGCCTCCGGGGAGCGGATGCTGCGCCCGCCGCAGCGAGCGAGAAGGCGATCGCAGCAAGACCGGCCAGTGCCAGCGGTGCCGTCACGATCAAGAGCCGTCTCGGCCTGGTGCCCAAGGGGTCGTTCTCGGATCCGTGGGCGGCCGCCATGACGGGTGGGCAGCCTAGGGCCCGGCGGATCGAAGTGCCTGGCTTGAAGCGGGGATGCACGCGCCCCGGGGCGTGTCGCTATCGGACTCGAACGCGGTGCAGATGCGCCCGACGTGCGAGCGGGCGCCGTGCGCAGGAGGCGTTACGCGACGACGTTGACGAGGCGCGGCGGGCGAACCACGACCCTCTTCGGGGCGGCGCCCCCGAGAGCGTCGATCACCTTGGCCGAGGCCAGAGCGGCTGCTTCGGCGTCGTCTTCGGAGATCCCGGCGTCAACCTCGATACGGTCGCGCACCTTTCCGTTGACTTGGATGACCATCGTCACGGTGTCCTGGCGGATGAGGTCAGGGTCGAAGGGTGGCCAGGGCTGCAGGTGGACCGAGGGCTCGCCGGGATGCCGGAACTCCCAGAGCTCCGCGGTCACGTGGGGGGACATGACGGCAAGGAGGAGGAGGAGGACATCGAGCCCCTCGTTCCAGACATCGGCGTGGGGCGCGGTCCCAGCAGCGTTCGGGTCGCCGTCGGCGGAGGCTGCCTCCGTCGGCAGCCGGCATCTCGGCCGTAGCGCTGCACCAGATTGAGCAACTCCATGCAATGCGCCACAGCGGTGTTGTAAGACCAGCGCTCCAGGTCCTTCGTCACGTCGGCGATGGCCCGATGCACGGCCTGCCGCACCGACAAGTCGGCCGGCGTCTGATCCCCGGTCCGCAGGTTTTGCTCGGCGGTGCAGGTACGCCAAAGCCGGTCGAAGAAGCGACCACACCCGTCAATGACCTGTTCGGTCTGCTCGGACCAGTCCATGTCGTCGAAGGGCGGTCCTACGAAGAGATGAAAGAGGCGAAGAGCATCGGCGCCCACTGTGTCGAAGTAGTGCTCGGGCGCGATGAGGTTGCCCTTTGACTTGGACATCTTGGTCCCGTCCATGCGGATCATGCCCTGGGCGAGATAGTGCTTGAAGGGCTCCCGGTCGACACCGGGCGCCAACCCGACGTCGATGAGGGCGCGGGTGTAGAAGCGGGCATAGAGCAGGTGGAGGATCGCATGCTCAATCCCGCCGATGTACTGGTCGACGGGCATGAAGTGCTGTGCCGCGACCGGCGCGAAGGGCTGTTCGGTGTTCCACGGATCACAGAAGCGCAGGAAGTACCACGACGAGTCGACGAAGGTGTCCATGGTGTCCGTCTCGCGACGGGCCGGCCCGCCGCAGATTGGGCACGTGGTGTGGAGAAAGCCTTCGTGAGAGGCCAGCGGCGACTGCCCCGTCGGCAGGAATTCGACGTCGTCGGGCGCCACGATCGGGAGCTGATCCTCGGGTACGGGCACGACGCCGTGGTCGGGGCAGTACACGGCCGGGATGGGGCAACCCCAGAAGCGCTGGCGCGACACCAACCAGTCGCGCAGCCGGTAGTTGACCTTGCGCTCGCCGATGCCCTTCTCCTCGAGCCAGTCGATGCGCCCGGACCTTCGCCGTGTCGATGTCGAGCCCGTCGAGGAACCCGCTGTTGATTTTGGTGCCGTCGCCCGTGTACGCCTGTCCCCCGTCGGCGTCCCAATCCGCGGGAGGTTGCACGGTGCGGACGATCGGGAGCTGGTGCTGGGTGGCGAACGCCCAGTCGCGCTCGTCCTCGGCCGGCACGGCCATGATCGCTCCGGTGCCGTAGCCCATGAGCACGTAGTCGGCCACGTAGAGCGGGACGGGACTCCCGGTGAACGGATTGATGACGTGGCTGCCCGTGAAGGCGCCCCGCTTGCCGAGCGCGGCGATATCGCCTTCTGTCATGCGCTCGATGTCGGTGGCTGCGGCGGCCCGCGTCCGCAGGGCGTCGACGGCGGCGCGCTGGTCATCGGTGGTCAACTTGTCGACGAGAGGATGCTCGGGGGCCATGACGGCATAGGTCATGCCGAAGCTGGTGTCGGGCCTGGTGGTGAAGACCCGTACGCTCAGGCCCTCGTGACCCTGGACAGGCAGGTCGAACTCCGCGCCCTCGGACCGTCCGATCCAGTTGCGTTGCATCGTCTTGGCCCGTTCCGGCCACTCAAGAACGTCGAGGGCCTCGAGCAGCTCGTCGGCGTACTGGGTGATGCGGAAGAACCACTGCTCCAGGTCACGCTTCATGACGACATCACCGGAGCGGTCGCAGGTGCCGTCGGGAAGCACCTGCTCGTTGGCCAGCACGGTCTGACATCCGGGACACCAGTTGACCGGGGCCAGCGCCCGGTACGCCAAGCCCGCCTCCCAAAAGCGCAGGAAGATGACCTGGTTCCACTTGATGTAGGAGGGATCGTGACTGTGGATTTCGCGGCGCCAGTCGTAGACGGCCCCGAGGCGGCGCAGCGACGCCGTGAGTTCGGCGATGCGGGCGTCCGTGAAGATCCGCGGATGAGTCCCGGTCTTGATGGCGGCGTTCTCAGCAGGCAGGCCAAAGGAGTCGAACCCGATCGGGCTCAGGACCCCTTTGCCCTGCATGGTCTGATAGCGGACCGTCAGGTCCCCGAAGGTGTAGTTCCGGACGTGGCCCTGGTGCGCCGCCCCCGAGGGGTAGGGGTACATGCACAGCGCGTAGAACTTCTCCCGGGGATCGTCGTTGTCGATCTGGTAAGTGCCCTCGTCATCCCAGTGGCGTTGCCATTTGCGCTCCACCGCATCGACGTCGTACGCGCGTGCCATCCCACCAGGGTAGGCGACACCCTGGTGAGTTCTGAGCCGTCTGCGGGAGGTTCTCGGCGCCGGACGGTGGTCGAATCGTCCTTCCCGGAGTCCCGGAACGGGGCGGCGCCTGCGTCTCCAACTGCTAACGTCGTTCTCCACCACTGGGGGCGTAGCTCAGCTGGTAGAGCGCCTGACTGGCAGTCAGGAGGTTCGTGGGTTCAAGTCCCATCGCCTCCACTTCGCGAATCCGTGCCGCCGTCTTCGCCCCGCGAGGCGCGGGTGGACCGCCTGTCCATTTCGAGCCCGAACGGGCTCTCCGTTCTCCTGCATTGACGGCCGTCCGGCGCCAGCGGGGTGGGAGCGGCGGTTATATTCCACTCCGCTCATCGAGGTCTGAGCCGGAACGAGGAATCCATGTTTGATCCTGCTCGCCGTAGGCGCTGGTGCGAGGAGTGCAGAGCGGATCTGCTGGTCCTGTTCACCGGGGCCGACGGCCCGGTAACACCGACGGCCTGACGCTCCGTTCGGGTGGGGTTCGTCCTCGGGCTGCTTGTCGCCGCCAGCTTTGGCAGCGGGGACTTCCTCGGTGGGCTGGCGTCGCGTCGGCACCCACACTGTCGGTATTGGCGGTCGCGGAGATCGCAGCGCTGATTCTGGCTGTCGTCGTGACGCTGGGTCTCGGAGGCCCCGTCGATACGCACGACATGGAGTACGGGGTTGTGGCGGGACTGCTCAACGTGATGGCGATCGGCTGTCTGTACCGAGGGCTTTCTCTTGGGCAGATGGGCCGGGTCGCACCGGTCGCAGCGGTGATTGGTGCTGTATTGCCCGTGGCATGGAGCGTCGTCCGCGGCGAGTCGCTCAGCGTGTACGAGCTCGTCGGCATCATCCTTGCCGTAGTCGCTGGCGGGCTGCTCGCGGGCGAGCCCGATGAGCGATCCGGATCCGGATTCGCACCCGCGATGCTCCTGGCAGTCGCTGCAGGGACCGGTTTCGGCGTTTCACTCCTACTCTTCGCGGCAGCGAGTCATCACGGTGGCATGTGGCCCGTCCTCGGCGCACGAGGCGCCGCGTGTCTCGCCGTCTGGATCGTGCTGCTGCTGCGCAAGGGAACGCCGTCGTTGGCGGCCGTGCCCAAAGCCCAGGCATCGGCGGCCGGTGCGTTCGACGTTGGTGCTTCCATGATTTTGCTGGTGACCCTCAAGTCCAACCTGACTGCGGTGATTGCCCCGGTGGCCTCGCTCGCGCCCGCCTTCACTGCCGGCCACGCCTGGTGGTATCTGCACGAGCGCGCTGCGCCTGCAACTCTTGGGCCTGCTGATCGCTCTCGCCGGCCTGGCTTTGATCGTGATCAACTGAATCAGCCGATGAGATACTTCCGGCCATGACAAGCCGATTTCCCCTTTCCGCGCCGATTCGCTTAGCCATGGTCGGCCTCGGCCAGATTTCCGAGCTCATGCTCCCGGCCTATGTCGCCAATGAGTCGATCGAGATCGTCGGCCTCTGCGACCGCAACCCGGAGCGGCTCCAGCGTTGGTCCGAGACTCTTCCCGAGACTCTTGCCAGCACTGACGTCAATGCAGTCCTCGCCACGACGCCTGACGTCGTCGACGTGTTGGTCCCGACTCCGCTGCATGCGGAGGTTGTCACACCGATCCTCGAACAGGGATTTCATGTTCAGGTGCAGAAGCCCATCGCACGAGACTTGGAAGGAGCGGACGCCATGCTGGCGGCCGCGGCCCAAAACCGGCGTGCTCTTGAACGTCCTCGAGGACTACCTGTGCTATCCGCCAATTGTGCGGCTAGGCGAGATCGTAAGGAGCGGAGCAATCGGTGAGCCCGTCGGGTGTCACATGAAGATTGTCGCCACGGGCCTCGGAGGTTGGGACGTCCTGCCTGAGAGCTACGTCTGGCAGTTCCAGCAGGCGCTCGACGGGCGGGGCATGCTGGTTTTCGATCATGGTTGGCATCAGCTGGCAATCGCGCTCTGGCTCTTCGGTCCCGTGCGTCGGATCTTTGCCTGGATCGGCCGCACCGAGATCATTCCCGAGATCGTGATGGATGCCCCGACCACACTGGTCTGGGAGCACGAGAACGGAGTGCGTACTGTGGTCGACATCACGTTTGCCGTGGACACATTCTTCAACTCGACGCACTACGGCGGCGATGAGCGGGTGGAGGTGACCGGTTCGAAGGGCTACGTGCGATGCAATCGGATCAGTGCGCAAGGTGTCCAAGAGCCCTCGGTGGTGGTGTACCGCGACGGTGAGATCCGCGGCTACCACGCCATACCAGATTCCCCACCAGACGCCTTCGCCGCCATGGCGGCACGAAACGTCGCCCACCTCACTGGCGAGGTAGCGACGCCGCTCATGGACGGAGCCGTCGCTCGGGAGATCCTTGCGGTACTGGTGGCCGGACTCGAGTCGCACCGCCTGGGCAAGCCCGTCGACGTCCCGCACGACTGAGCCGCACCACGCACAGTCGCTTGTCGTCGCCCTTTCATCCGATCAGACTGGCTTGACCAGAGGTTCTCGGCTTTCGACTCCCCTTCCCGGCATACCTGGGCCGGTGACCAGCGCCGACGCGCGCCCGCGGCCCGGCCAGCAGAGGACGCCGCGCGTCACCAGTCGGGCAGGGTGCGATAGGCGAGCTCGTCCGGCCAGAGGTTGACGACCCTGTAGCCCGCATGCTTGAGGATCCGCCTGACGTCGGCATGGCGGGTCCGACTCAGGTGCTTCTTCTCGAAGATCAGGAATTGCGGCGCCCACGAGGCCGTCAATGGGAGGTCGCGAATGATCTGGTCGTCGAAGCCCTCCGCGTCGATGTGAAGGAGATCCACCTCCGCCACGCCCGCCTCGGCGATCAGCGATGCCACCGTTCTCGACTCCACCTCGACCGTGAAGACACGGCTCTCCAGCTCGGCCAGGTCGCCGGAGTGACTCATGACCACGTCTCGGTCGAACGACGTCAGCTGCAGGACCCAGGGAGGATCCTCCGGGCGGGGGTCGACGGAATACATCGTCATGGTGCCCTCACCACTGCCGATCGCAACCTGGAAGAACCGCAGCCCAGGGACGCCCTCGTAGTTGGCGACCAGTTGCTCGAAGAGCCACGGCATGGGCTCAACCAGAACCCCAGACCACCGACATGAGCGGACCACCTCGTGGAGAGGGTCATTCGCCTTGCCGTCGCACGAGCCAATCTGCACGAAGGTGAGGGGTCTTCCAGAGCGTCTGGCTATCTCGGCCACGACTCCCGGGGCGTCCCATGCGCATAGCCGACACCACACGCGCCATGGCAGGTGGGGTGCCAACCACGACGCGCGGGCGATTCGGCGACGCACTGAGAGTTGCCAACGCCGTTGCAACTTTTCGGAGGCGCCCTGCAACGACGTCACCGACGTCACCGACGGGACCGAGTCGCCACCACCTGAACGACGCTACTGCGCCAGGGCATGCGACGTGTTCGGTCGACGATGCCTCACCCGAGCGGCCTTCACTGGTTGCCGGACGCCAAGAGTCACGCTTGAGGTGTCGGTGACTTCCTCCCGCCTCCGTAACCCAGTCCCCGCACCGCGCTCACCAGGCCGGTACGTCGCGCCAATTCGTAGGCCGCGGGCTTGTGCCGGTAACCGAGATTCCACCGCAGTGAACCGGCGCTGGCCGCAACGTGGTGCCAGGCCCGAGCCGCGGAGCTCGCGGCCGAGACCGCATCGATCGCGTGACGATCGGTTCGCATCTGTTGCCGACGAACCCGGTTGGACTCACGCGGTAATGACGGATCCTGCAGTGCACCAACCGGCGCTCAAATGTGAAGGCGGGAATCGTGTCCCACTCGTCAGGAAGCCACAGCGTGCCGGTGGTCCATTCGGTCGCGGCAACGAATCGATCAGGATCGACGCTGTACCCGAGCAATCGCATGGCGGCAGCCTGCTCCCAGGGATGCTGGCGCAGATAGCCAGCGCCGTTGTCCCAGACTGCCTCGAGAAAGGCGCGTGATTTGTCGACGTTCCTCAGGAGCCACACGCCGGTACAGGCGCCCTCCTCCTCGTTCCAGCGATATCTCACGAGGGCCTGGTAGTCCCCCTCCGCGAGGAAGGAGATGGGGTCCACGGAATCATCGAGAATGATCGCGTCCGCGTCAATCCAAAGGACGTAGTCGTAGCTCTCCAGGAGCCTCCGTAGCAGGACGATCTTGCCCCAGGCCGGGGCACGATCCTCGATCACCTCGTCCCCGCCGACGACCACGTCGTAACCATGACGTTCCCCGAAACGGCGGAAGGTGTGAAGGCTCTCGTCGAGCACCGGTCGCATCGCCCCTGTCCCGATCGTTGCCAGTGCCTTGCGAGCCAAAAGTCATCACCCCTTTGCCGGAAGGAAGCAGGCCGGTGCACCGCTCGTCTTTTGATTAGGAACCAGCGCACCCTACCCATCCGCACCTGCGTCACGCGACGAGTTCGCCCGCGTGACGGCGGCGCCGGCCGTGGTCGGGACGACGGCGCCGGATTCGGCTCGAAGGAGACCGGGCCACAGGCCATTTCTGGTCGCAAGTCGTTCCGATCCTCGTGCAGACTTCGACACAGAGTCTCCATGCGACTACAAAGTGGCCCCAGCAACGCGAGCGCGGCGATGGAGGAGTGACATGACACCATTGGGTCTACGACGTGGCAGCGGTCCGTCGGCTCCGCAGGCCATAGTCGGCCGACGAACCTCCCTCGTCCTGGCCATGCTGGGGCTGCTGGCGAGTGTCGGGGTCGGAGTCACTTCCCTGGCGGGTTCTTCGATTCCTGCCCAAGCGACCACGTCGCCGGTCCAGTACTACGTGGCCATGGGAGATTCCCTTGCCGCAGGAACCGGTGCCAGCACCACGGCCAACGACTACGTCAGCTTGGTCTACCAGCACGAACTTGCCCGTCACCCCGGCCTCCAGCTGGAGAACCTGGGGTGTGGCGGGGCGACGAGCGCCTCTGTCGTCAACGGGCCGGGTTGCTCGTATTCCACCGGCACCCAGTTGGGCGACGCCGAGGCGTTCCTGCGCTCCCATCCCGGCCAGGTGGAGATGCTGACCATCGACATCGGAGCCAACGACGTTGATGGGTGCATCGGGTCGTCTGGCATCAATACGTCCTGCCTTCAGTCAGGTCTGAGCCAAATCACCACCGATCTGCCCGTGATCCTGCGCGGCCTGCGAGCGGCTGATCCCACTTTGGCCATTTACGGAATGGACTACTACGACCCTTTCTTGAGCGAGTGGCTGACAGGCGCGAGTGGTCAGTCGTTGGCCCAGGAGTCCGAGGCGGGTGCCGTCGCGCTCAACAACGAACTCGGACAGCTCTACAACGCCAACAGAGCGGCCATGGCTGACCCGGCGACTCTCTTCCAGACGCCCAACTTCGCCTTGACCGGCACCTACAACGGCGCCACGGTGCCCGAGAACGTCGCACTTGTGTGCGCGTGGACGTTGATGTGCAGCGAGAACAACATTCATACCAACGACCAGGGCCACGCAGAACTCGCACTGGCCTTCGAAGCGGTCATCGACCAACCGCCCACGACATCGGTGCTCATCCCCGCTGGCGGCGCCACGGTGAGCGGCACCGCACTCCTCGATGCCACCGCCAGCGACGCCGGGTACATCGGCGGCGTCCAATTTGCCCTCACCGGCGGGTCGCTGAACCAGACGGTCGTGGGCACGGCCGTGCCGACGATCTACGGCTATCTGTTCCAACTGAACACCACGACGGTGCCCAACGGGTCCTACACGCTGCAGAGCATCGCCTCGGACACGGCAGGCAATTCCGGGTCGAGTATCGGCGTTCCCATCACGGTCGACAACCTGCTGCCAACCACGTCGATGGTCATTCCTTCTTCAGGAGGCACCACGGTGAGCGGCACCACGGTCTTGGATGCGACGGCCGCCGCTGCCGGCGGAGTGGCCAAGGTCCAGTTCGCGCTCACCGGCGGGTCACTGAACCAGACGGTCGTGGGCACGGCGACGCCCACCGTTTACGGCTATCTGTACCAGCTCAACACCACGACCGTGCCCAACGGGTCCTACACCGTGCAGAGTGTCGCGACGGACACGGCCGGCAACTCCGGATGGAGTCTCGGCGTCTCTCTCACGGTCGACAATCCGCCGCCGACCACATCGGTGATCATCCCTTCCTCGAGTGGAGTCACCTTGAGTGGCACCGCGGTCCTTGACGCTGGCGCCAGCGGCGGCGGGGTCGCCAAGGTCCAGTTCGCACTCACCGGCGGGTCGCTGAACCAGACGGTCGTGGGCACGGCGACGCCGACCGTCTACGGCTACCTCTTCGACCTGGACACGACGACGGTACCCAACGGCCCCTACACCCTGCAGAGCGTGGCCTCGAACTCGGTCGGCAACACCGGCTACAGCCCCGGCATCCAAGTCACTATCGCCAACTGAACCGCTCGGAGCCGCCCGGCACCCGGGCGCGCCGTCAGACCGTGGAACGCCGTTCGATGTGCTGCAGCTCGATCCACAGCGGGATGACGAACCAGATGTAGGCATTGGTCAGTGTGTACTCGCGGTCACCGTAACGAGTCACCATGGCTCCGACCTCGGTCAGACGGACGCGGTCGTCCTTGACCTGGTACGCCTTGACCCGTTCCAGTATTTCGGTCAGCTCCTCCTTGGACGACACCTCCAACCCGAAGTGGTCCATGTTCGGCGTGACCATGAATTCGTCCTTCGCAGGCAACAGATAGAGGAACTGACCCAATGAGCCCGTGTAGAGGATAAGAGGATTGCCCTTTTCCGTGCTGTTGTCCCCCTCCGTCCACCCGAAGATCTCGGAGAAGAAGTCGAGGATGGCAGCCCGGCCCGGCTCGTCCATGAGAGCGGCGTCGACGCTTATTGCCACATGGTTGATCCTGGGCGCAAACGGCTTCCCGCTCATGACAGCAGACCCGGCTGCACCATCACCTTGCTCGGTATCTCCCCCCGGGCGAGCCGTTCCATGGCGTCCATCACCTCGCTGAGTGGGATGTCCGTCGGCTCAATCAATGATTTGAGCGGCAGCATTCCGCTGCCGAGAAGATCCACCGCAGGCCCGAAGCCGTCATCGTTGTAGTTGTAGGCCCCGATGACCTCGAGCTCGAAGATGATCAGGCGGTTCTGGTTGAAGCGGGGCGGTTCGAACCCGGTGCCGACGATCACCAGCGTGCCCGCGTAGTCCAGCTGACCGAGCGCAGTCTCGGCCGCACTGGCGTGTCCCGAGCACTCGAAGGCGACCGCGAACGGTTCGGCCACCGGCTGGGTCATGGGCGGATCCCCGAGCGCGTCGGGCGTCACGACACGGGTGGCCCCGACGTCGAGGGCCTGCTGCCGGCGAACGGGCGACGGCTCGCTCACGGTGATGTCGGAGACCCCCTGGGCGCGCAGGACGGCGATGATCAGAAGCCCGACCGGGCCCGCTCCAGTGACGAGCACCCGATCGTCGGGCCGGACGTCGGCCAAGCGCAGCGCGTGCAGGGTGATCGCCGTGGGTTCGGCCAGCGCCGCCGGCCGCGTCGCCAGCGCGTCGGGAATCCTGATCAGTCCGTCGGCCGCAGCCGTCTTGAACTGGCAGAACGCGCCACGGTACCCGGCAAAATCTGCCGAGGCCCGGCGCATGCAGACGGACGGGCGCCCCTTCCGGCAGGGCCGGCACTCCCCGCACCCCGGGGCTGCATTTCCCACCACGCGGTCGCCGGCTGACCATCCGGAGTCCTTTGGCGCTTCGGCCACAGTGCCCGACCACTCGTGGCCGAGAATGGCGCCCGGCCTCGCGTAACGCTCCAGGACCATGTGCAGATCGGAACCGCAGATCCCGCACGCCGTGATCTCTACGAGCACCTCGCCGGGCCCCGGCTCAGGTCGCGGGACCGCGTCGACCTCGATCCTGCCGTCGCCCACGTAGACGGCCGCAGGCATCAGTTCCGGTGGCACGGCGCCACACTAAGGGCCTTTTCCAGCGCCTGCCGGGCCCATCCCCCTGCTGCGACCGGCTCAGGGCTGGGATTGTGGCTGTGTCCGCTCACCGCCCGAATGGTGTTCGAGGGGTTCGATTTCGTCGGCTCCGCCGCCGGGTGGGAGAGCACCGGGTTCGGTCCGTCGTGGCCGGGTCAGGATGATCTGCACAGAGGCCACCACAAGCACCACGATGGTGACGATGCGCTCGCTCTTCCCGACTTCCCGGAAGATCGCGTAAATCTGAATGCCGATGGCGAGGGCCTGCGCGAAGAGGGCGAGTGCCACGGCGCGCATCCCGGTGACCGCCTCTGGGCTGTCGTCGGCCTCGGGGGCGCGGGCCCAGGCCGCGAGCGCAAGCGCAAGCGCGGCAGCCGTCCAGATGAAGTCGTAGCTGTCTCCGGACACGACGGCCCGAGCTTCGGCCTCTTGCACGGCGAAGACGGCGTCGGCAACGGACGAACTGACGACGGCCAAGCCGATCAGGACCCACATGGTGTCGGGCCGCCACGCCAGGAGCCCGTAGACGCCGAGGATGGCGCCGATCAACAGCACGTCGAGCACGGGGTAGAGGAAGGCGACGAACGTGGCCAGGGCCCCGACCGTCTTATGTGCCGCCGCGGGCTGAATCACCAGGGCGAATCCCACTGCCAACACGAGCAACATCACGGCAATCCCGTCCATCCAGCGGTGCAACTCGAACAGAGGGACGCGGACGAGGATCAGATAGAAGATCCCGATGGCCATGAGCGGATACCACGCCAGCCAGAACGCGTCAGCGAAGGAGGGGTAGGGCGCGTTGGCGCTGCCGGCATAGAACACCGCCCAGGCGGCGCTCCCGATGAACCAGAGGAGCATTCCCGTCCCGAAGGCGAGCCAGGCCTTGCGCGCCACCGGCTCGAAAACGGCGCGGGCGAGGACGAGCGCCGCACAGGCTCCCAGAATCGCATTGTGCACCCAGTTGTCGTAGAGCCAGTCCGGCCCCGCGACACCAAAGATGTCGTTCGCCGCTTCGAGCACTGTCAGTACCCCGAGCACCAGCCAGACGAAGGTGAGGGGAAGGGGAACGGTAAGGAGCTCGCCCTCTTCGTCGACCTTGCGCCCCGGGAGCGCCCTCCGGAGTGGGCTCAGCAGTCGTGCGCCCGTGTTGGTCGAATCAGCCACAGCGCTCCGTCATGGCCACCATCTTCGCCGACGGGCGACGGCCCGGGACACTGAGAGCGGTCGACGGCCTCCGGTACGATCCCACGCAATGGAGCACCTCGAGGGACGGACGGCCGTAGTCACGGGTGCGGCCAGCGGCATCGGACTGGCCCTGGCAGAAGCCTTCGTCGGCGCCGGCATGGGTGTCGTCCTGGCGGACGTCGACGAGGACAACCTCCGGTCGCACGCGGCCAGGCTGGCCGGCCAGGGCGCCGAGGTCCTCGCCGTGGTTGCCGACGTCCGTGACCCCGATGCCGTCGAGCGCGTCGGCGCCGCGGCGGTGGAGCACTTCGGGAAGCTCCACGTCGCAGTGAACAACGCCGGCATTGTCAACGGCGGCTACTCATGGGAGATACCCCTCGAGGATTGGCGCCGCGTCCTCGACACCAACCTGTGGGGCGTCATCCACGGCATCCGGTCCTTCGTGCCGCGCATCCTGGCCTCGGAGGACGAGGGGCACGTGGTCAACACGGCGTCCATGGCAGCCGTCGTGGCGATGGGCCGCCTCGGGCCTTACACCGTTGCCAAGCACGGGGTGCTCGGGCTCTCCGATGTCCTGCGGGCCGAGCTGGCGTCACTCGGTGCTCCCATCGGGGTCAGCGTCGTCATGCCCGGCATGATCAAGACCGGCATGAACCCCGTCGGCACTGTCTCGTCCGCCACGGTGGCCGCCAACGTGCTGGACGCCGTGCAGCACCGTCGCAGCTACGTCTTCACCGACGACCACAGCGCAGCTGAAGTCGAGGAGCGCCTCAACGCCATCTTGTCGGCGCGCCATGACGTCATCGGCTGAGGCCGTCCGGCGTGAGATCTTGCGCCTCCGCTCCGACCTGAGGGCCTATCGTGGCCTGGTTCTGAAGGCCTGGATTCCCGCCACTGCGTGGCGCTCGTGTCGTCGTCGCGAGCGTTGCCGCTACTGGTCGAGGGCCAAGAGCTTGTTGCGCAGCGCGTCCTCGACCAGGTCCACCCACTGCCGGGGGGTCCAGCCGGCGACGTCCGGCCGAGCGGCCATCTCGAGCTCGAGCGGGATCAGGACGGACGACTGCAACGCGGCCAGCGTGCACGCTGCATCGATGAGATCGAGCAGTTCGGAGGCGAGGTAGGAGCGGGCGACGCGCCAGCTGCGAACGACCCGCCACGCCCTGTCCGGGCGGAGGACGCACTCGCCGATCCGACGTGCCGTACCGTGCGCCAACAGGTTCATCCAGGCCCAGACCGGGACCTCTATGCCCTTGTCGTCCCAGTACTCGACGAGGTCGCCGAGGAGGAAGGCTTCAGTCTCCCGAGCGATCGTCCCATAGGCCGCGTCCTGCTCGCCGTGTTGCACGTTGCGCTCTCCCTTGCTGCCGCGCGTCACTCCCGCCACCGAGAGCGGACAACCATCTGCGGTCATTGTGCGGGGCGTGCACGGCATCCTTTAGGGGCGAAAGTCCCCACGTCCGACCACTTCCCCACAACACGCCGGTTCCGGCCTCAGGCAGTCATTGGAACCCGGTTCAGCGAGGCAGCCCGGCCGGCGAGGATCACCCCGAAGAGGGCCACCGCCGTGAGATGCATCGCCGTGCACCACAGGCAGATTGCGCCGATGCGGAAGAGCTCCACGTACACGAGGTAGAGCACCATGGCCGCGCCGGCACCCGACAGGGCGAGCCGGGTGCCGTCGACCCAGCGCACAGTCGAGCGCCAGGCCCAAGGCGTGGTGAGAGCTGTCATGAGGACGGCCCACACCACTCCGAGGACGGCGAGCGGCACGCCGAAGACGACGGACCACGAGCTCGTGGTCACCAATGTGCAGTTCACGATGCCGGTATCGGGACAGGCCAGTGCGGCCGGATCGGCGTAGTGGGTCACCGTGAGATAGGACGCGGTCGCCACCGCGGCCAGCGACAGCCCGAGCGACGTGGCCAACAACCAACCAGGCACCCGCCGGTCGACGGTACGCGCGGCCATCACGCCTCCAGCTTCTGGGCGATCGCCGCAATCGTCGCCGAGCTGGCGACATCGGAGGGCTGGCTCCCGGTGACCGACGTGATGGCGGCGGTGATGTCGTTCGCCGTCCCGTCGATCGCTTGTGCCACCGCGCTGTTCGGGTCCGACAGGTCAGCGGCGATCTGGCTGCGGGAGAGTCCCTGCAGCACCTGCGGCGAGAAGCTCGACCCCGTGACGACGTAGCGGTTGGCGATATCGAGGAACGGGATGCTCCCCTGCGGGTCATACTTGGCCGCGAGCGCGCTCTGGGCCGCCGTCGGCGTCTGCAGGGTCTGGTAGCCGGCCCCTGCCGGTCGGTTCGTGGCCTCCTCGACGGGCTGGAAGTCGACGTACGGGCTCGAGTAGCTCGATCCGTAGAACGAGAGGGTCTGCGTATCGGGGAACTCGTCTGTGTTCGACGAGTGCGTTCCCGACAGGTTGGAGAACGTCCCGAAGCGTGAGAGCGCTACGGCCAGGGACCAGCGCTCTGCGGCACAGAACGGGCAGTACTCGGCGCCGACGTAGGTGATCAACGGCTTGCCGTCCGCGGCTTTGAGGACGGTGCCGTTCCCGACCCTGTCGGGCAGGACGTCTCCCGCTGGGCTACCCACAGCGTCGAGGGTGGCGGCGGGTACCGAGAGCGCGGCCACGACCTGTGACGACAGGGCAGTCGTGCCCGTGTCGGACGTGCCCGCTCCCAAGGCCGACGATCGTCCGGCCGCGTTGAGGTGTGAGGACGCCGAAGCCGGGGGGTTCGATGTCCCTGCCGCTTTGATCACGACCATGACGGCGATGGCGGCCACCACCAGCGCGACCGGGACCAGCGCGGTGATGACCGGATGGCGGGAGCGGAATCTGCCGGGTGTTGGCGCCTCGCCGGCCTTGGCCTTGGCATCAACCTTCGAGGCCGCTCTGGATTTGGAATCCGGGACTGCCGTGGACCTCGATTGCTTCGTGGTGGGACTGTTCTTGGTCTTCCTGCTGCTCGTGTTCGTGGTGGATCGCGGCGGACGCGACGACCCCGATGGGGATTTCGACATGCTGTTCTCCTGAATAAGGCGGGCACGGCGACTGGAGCGCACGTGCCCGAAGGCTCGAAATGGAGGCCGCCAGGCGGCGTCCTGGTTTCTGCAGGCGACGTGCGTGTCCCCGCGGCCACGCAATCTGGCGATCGGAGGGCGCGTCGCCGCGCTGTTCGAGCTAGGAGAACTGAGGCGGGTGGAACAGGGGGTCGCGTGTCCCCGCAGGGAGGGCGACGACCGTGCCCCGGCGCTGGCGAACCAGACCGACGGCAGCCGCTGCGGCCACGATGCCCCCGATGACCGCAGCCAAGGCGACGCCCGGTACGGGCGCCGCTGGTGCCGGGCTGCCCTTCCCGCAGGTGGCGTCGACACAGCTGACGGGCACCGAGACCGGTACCTCGACGATCTGGGCCGCCTGGGTGAGCGAGGTCTCGGCCCCGGACAGCACGGCGTGGGGCACGAAACCACCGACGACGACGGCAGCGACGATCGCCGCCAGACCTATCCGCCATCGCGTGGACATGCCACCACGTTATGGGTGGCGGATAAACGCGCCGTAAGAAAACGGGGAGGCGCGGCGGGGCGGAAGACCCCCGCAGGGTGGCTAGCCCCGCTCTAGGGCGCTGCTGGCCTCAGCGCGAGTGGTCCGAGAAGTCGGGAGGCTGGCGATCCGGCGGCGGCGTCCGACCCGTGCAAACCGGAACCCGTTCGAGGGCGCTCGCCACCCGCCTGCGCCACAGTGCGTACCAGGCCCGAGATGCCGACGACCAACACTCCCACCGTCACCGCGATCTCGGCCATCAGTCCAGTGTGCGGGGTTGCAATGTCCAGAGCTAGAGACAAAGGGCCCCTTCCAGGGAGATCTCAGGCAGTCTCCGAGGCAACAGGGTCGGCGCTGGCGCCGGTCCCGGTGCTCGCACCGGCGCTGGGACCCGGGCCTGGCCCTGGTCCGGCCTCGGCCGCTTTCCTGGCCCAGGCCGCAGCCAACTGCAGCAGCCCGAGATACACGGCCAGCACGATCACAATGACCAGGAGGCTCCATCCGGTCAGATTGCCGCCGAAAACCAGGAAGAGCCCGGCCACGATTACCCCGACGATGCGAAGGCCGTTGAGGTGCTCCAGGATCCAGCCGGCGGAACGGCGTACCCGGCCCGATTCGGCCACGGCGCGCCCTTTGCGCCCGGCACCCGACGACAGCTCCTTTGCCTGGGTTCTCACCCAGCGGGCGCCGGCGACGGTCGTCGTGCGGATCCACACGGCGTAGCGGGCCGGCCCGGCAACCCAGCCGGCGAAAGCGACCAGTACCGCGATCAGGAGGGTCCAACGTAGGTCCGTCTTGAGGAAGCGCAACACGGTGTCCCACACGGCAGCGGCGCTTTCCGCATGGAAGCCTCCACCGGCGGCCTGACCGATGAAGATGCCGCGGCCCGCGGACAACGCGCCCAGCAGCAGCATGCTCATTAACGCCACCCCGACGGCCAGGCGCACGAGCGTCTTGCGGCGCTCCATGGCGAGGGCCACCGCGAGAATCGCCAGCACCAGCGCGATGACCGGGACGATCCACTTTCCCTTGACGACCAGGTTGAACAGCCCGGAGAACTTCGAAACCTGCTGCTTCGACACAACGGTGAAAGACACCCCCTGTGTCGAAATCGTCTTCACCGGGTTGAAGAAGGTGATGCCGTGCGCATTCAGGTCCGAGATCAGCGTGTTGAGGGTCGGCGACAGGTTCAGGGCGATCTGCCCGCCCTTGGCGACCTTTTTCTGCAGCGGCGTCTGCTTGCCGGTGAGGACGTTCACCACTGCCTCGTGACTGTGCCGGTTGAGCGTGTCCCACAGCTTGCCGAACTTCGGGCTCTCGAAGACTTTGAGCGCCAGGCCGTAGACGTAGGAGTGCACCTGATTCACGATCGGTGCGACGAGCGGCTTCGCCGACTTCGGGAGCGCTTGTGTCACCTTGTTCTGCACGACGTGCGTCGAAAACAGTGCGTCTGTCGCCCTCGTCGCCAGGCCGTTCACAATGACCTCGTTGCGCGCCAGGGGCGCCATCGTCTCGACGTACTTGTCGGTGTTGGTCACCGTGTTGATGGCCCAGACCGACAGGACCGACACCGGGATGAGGATGGACGCCAGCACAATGAGCACCCACGCCGAGATCCGCCGCGGCAGGTGCCCCCGGCGGGTTTTGGACTGCTTGATCTCCGTGATCTGGGCCGGCTTCGACGCTGTGTCCGGATCCACCTCTGCCCCGGAATTGGCCGCGCTGGCGTCGTCGGAATGCATCTGGGGTTCAGTATTCCTCATTTGCGACCGCTCATTTGCCAATTCCTCGACGAATCGGACTGGTGCGCACGCATTTCCAGGGTGTACGACTAGGAGCGTGAAGCGAATCGGGGGCAATTCGGACCATCCACGCGTGGTGGCCATCAGCGCAATCTCAGGATTCCTTGCTCCGCTCGTGTTCGTGGGCCTGATCGTCTTCCGCAAGGTGCACCGCCGCAGCCGCACCCACGTCCGTGAATGGAACAAACGGCTGCAGCACGAGATCGCGCGCTGGAATTCGAGCGGTCTCACGCTGACGCGGTGCTGACCGGATTCGCCCACTCCGCCGTCTGCGTTCCCGACGTCGAGGCAGCGACTCGCTGGTACTCCGAGGTCCTCGGCCTCGAGGTGTTGTCGCCTCCGTTCCGAATGGAAGGAGCGCAGATCGAGCACGATATGGGTCAGCTGCTCCCGTCACCGGTGGTCGTCCACGCCGCCATCGTGGGGTTCGGGAACGACGACCGCGTCATTGAGCTGATCGAATACCCAGCGGCGGAGGTCGCTCCGCCGCCGCGAGGTCGTCCGTCCATCGCCAGAGTGGGAATCACGCACATCGGCATGCTGTGCGACGACGTCGACACCACGCGGACAGAGCTCGAGGCACGCGGCGTGTCGTTCCTGACGACGGGTATTGCAGACGTGGCGGGGCTCCGGACCACGTGGTGCCACGATCCGTGGGGGACGGTGATCATCCTCATGGAAAAGCGCGAAGCCGCGCTTCCGTACTGGGGTCAGTGGATGCGCTGAGGGTGCGCCGACACCGTTCTGTCACCCGCTGTTGGCCACAACTCCCCTTCGATATGGCGCATTCGGGTGATATTTGAGCAAGTTTGGGCACAAATATCTGCATTCGTGCCCGGAAAGATGTGCATTGGTGGGCGCGCGTCGGCCATTATGGGCGCCATGAACAAAAGAGAACTAGCAAAAGCAGTCGCGGTCCAGGCCGACGTCGAGTTGAAGACTGTCGTTTCCGTCATTGACGGATTCACCGACGTCGTCACCGCCGTGGTGTCGAAGGGCGAGCCGGTTTCCATTCCGGGCTTCGCCAAGTTCGTCAAGGTGAACCGTGCCGCGCGCATGGGTCGCAACCCGGCGACGGGTGAGGCCATCCGGATCAAGGCTTCCAAGAAGGCTCGCATCACGCCCGTCAAGGCCTTCAAGGACGCCGTCCTGGCCCCGGCCACGGCACCGAAGCTGGTGAAGGGCGCGTACCCGACCAGCGACGCCGCTGTTGCCGCCGCCGGCAAGTCCGCCGCTCCGGTCGCCGCCAAGAAGGCTCCGGCCCGGGCTGCGGCCAAGAAGGCTCCCGCCCGCAAGGCCGCGGCACGCAAGGCTCCCGCCAAGCGCACGCCGGCCAGGAAGACCGCCAGGAGGGCTCCCGCCAAGAGGGCCGCGAAGAGGTAGCAAGCAAGGCCGGTCCCCTCACCCGGGACCGGCCTATTGCGGCCCTGGACATCGCGTGGGCGAGCCGGATCACGAGGTGGACGCAGCCGATCCATCCACTCCCCCACCCGAAACGCTGGCTGATCGACCGCTCACGGTGCCGCATCCGGCCCGCCTTTCGGCGGCGGACCCGTTCTCTACGCAGATCATCCGTGCGCACAGCGACGCCCTCGCCGTCGGTGCCGACACGTATGTGGATCCACGCTCGGGGTTCACCGTGCTGACGGCTGCCTACCTGGCGCGTCGGGGCCACTGCTGCGAATCTGGCTGCCGGCACTGCCCCTACCTCCCCTGAAGCGACGGGTCCGGGCCGAGCGACGCGGTCATCCGGCACCCCGTGCCGAATCCCTCGCCCCGTATGCTCGCGACGGCAGTGGGCGGGGGGACGGATCGGTCACGGCATGAGCGCTACCTCACAGGGCCCCGGATGGTGGTTGGCCTCCGACGGCAAGTGGTACCCGCCTGAGCTCTGGACCGGCACGTCCACACAGAGTCCGGTGCAGGCGCCCGCCGTCGGCCCCGTGTACGGCGGCACCGTCTCCCCGGACTATGCCCACTACGGCGCCGCCAACCCCCACGCGCCTTACGGCCGGGTCGTCCAGACGAAGACGAACGGGCTGGCGATCGCGGCGCTGATCTGTGGCTGCGCCGGATTCCTCTTGTTCATCCCGGGCATCCTGGGCATCATCTTCGGCTTCATCGCCCGCGGGCAGATCAAACGGTCGCACGGACAGCAAAAGGGTGACGGCATGGCTCTTGCCGGCATCATCGTCGGGTTCGGGTGGGTGGCGCTCCTCGTGCTGACCATCGCGCTCGGCGCCGACCGTTCCCACAACGGCAACACCGGTGTGGTCAACTCTGTCATCCTCTTGGGGCAACTGAGCCTCGAGCACCTGTTCACCTAGGCCAACGAGGAAAGGGGAGCGCACGAATGCAAGGTCTGCTCTACGGCGTCCGCGGTGACCGCTGGACACCACCGGAAGGGTCTAACAGCCTCATGCGCGGGCTCTCCCGCACTCCGATGCGACTCCAGGACCTCGAGCGCCCGACACTTCTGCGCGACGACTGGTGCGTGGCCAAGACGCGACTCACGGGCATTTGTGGATCCGACGCCAAGATGGTCTTCATGGACTTCGGCGACGACTTCGGCGACGACGGCGCGCTGAACGGCTTCTTCACCTTCCCCACCGTGTTCGGGCATGAGGTCGTGGCGGACGTCGTCGAGGTCGGTCCAGCCGTCACCACGGTCGAGGTGGGCCAGCGCGTCGTCCTCAACCCCTGGCTCTCCTGTGGCCCACGCGGCATCGACCCTCCGTGCCCGTCGTGCCAGGACGGTGACTACAGCTTGTGTTGGCATTTCACCCAGGGTCCCATCGCGGCGGGCATCCACACCGGAACGTCCAAAGACGCCCCGGGTGGCTTCGCCGACTATCTGCCGGCCCACGAGTCGATGCTCATCCCCGTCCCGGACGACCTCAGCGACGAAGTCGCCGTGATCGGCGACCCTTTCGCCGTGTCGCTGCACTCCGTGACTCGGCATCCGCCACCGGCCGGAGGCAAGGTCCTCGTGTACGGCGCCGGTGCGCTGGGCAGCACGGCGGTCGCCATCATCAAGGCGCTCTATCCCGACGTCGAAGTCATGGTGGTCGCGCGCTGGCCCGCGCAGGCCGCTTTGGCGCGCCGGCTCGGGGCCACGGTCGTCGATCCCTTCCCTGTCGAGCAACTGCTCGAGGAGGCGGCGGCGTGGTCGGGCGGCGTTCTCAACAAGTTCGAGGGCGCGACGCTCCCGATGGCCCATCCCGGCGGATTCGACGTCGTCTACGACACCGTCGGCACGGCGCAGACGGCCGAAATCGGCGTCCGGCTCCTGAAGCAACGCGGCACCATGGTCAAGAGCGGCGTGCACGCGCCGGAGCGCTGGGAGTGGTCACCGCTGTACTTCAAGGAGATCTCGTGGGTCGGCTCGAACGCCTTCGGCGTCGAAGAGGTCGACGGTGTGCGCATGCACGGCATCGCGCAGTACCTCCGTCTTGCTTCGGAAGGACGGATCGACATGACCGGCATGCTCACGCACACCTTCCGCCTGGACGACTGGATCGAGGCCTTCACGGTGCTGGCGAACCAGGAGGAGAGCGGCGCCATCAAGGTGGCGTTCGACTTCCGCTAACTCGTTCCGTCGGGAGGGCGCCGGGCCGGCGGCCGGCATCCGGTCTGGCCGCCGCAGCGCAGCGGTCTCCCCGGACTGACCCCTGGCACGCAGAAGCGATAGCGTCGCGGGCGGCAACGCCATCAGCTGACCCAAAGGGGGCCTCATGACCACGAGCCCGTCCAGCACCGACTCGGACCTCGCCTTCGAGCCCAAATGGGGCATCGAGTCGCCGTCGACCACCATGTTCGACTTCAACTACACGGGGGGGCGGGAACAGCTCCTGCGCCTCTACGACAAGGGCACGCGGCGCCAGTGGATCGGCAGCGACCGGCTCGACTGGAGCACCGACGTCGACCTGACGAATCCCGTCGGCATGCCCGACGAGATCATGCCCATCTTCGGCACGCCGTGGTGGGACGACATGGACGAGGAACGGCGAGGCGAGCTACGCCGGCACGTCGAGGCCTGGCGCTTCAGCCAGTTCATGCACGGCGAGCAAGGCGCGTTGATCTGTACGGCGAAGATCGTGCAGACGGTTCCCGACATCGATTCCAAGTTCTACGCCGCGACACAGGTGATCGACGAAGCGCGCCACGTCGAGGTCTACAGCCGCTACCTGCACGAGAAGGTGCAGTTGGTGTACCCGCTCAACCCCTACCTCAAGGCGCTTCTCGACGACGTCATCGCCGACAGCCGATGGGACATGACGTATCTCGGCATGCAGGTGCTCGTCGAGGGGCTCGCCTTGGCCGCGTTCGGCGTCATCCGCAACAACGCGCAGAATCCGTTGGCGAAGGCGTTGAACGCATACGTGATGCAAGACGAGGCACGGCACGTGATGTTCGGGCGTCTGGCCTTGCGCGACTACTACCCCCAGCTGAGCGAAGCCGAGCGCGCCGAGAGGGAGGCGTTCTGCATTGAGGCCTGTTACCTCATGCGGGACCGCTTCTTGGGCAACGAGGTCTGGGAACGCCTCGAGCTCCCACCCGAGATCAGCACGTACGTCGAGAACAGCGAGACGCTGCGGGAGTTCCGGAACTTCCTGTTCATGCGGATTGTGCCCATTCTGCGCGACATCGGCCTGTGGGGGCCGAAGCTGCGTGAGGCCTTCACGGAGATGGGCGTCATCGGCTGGGCCGACGCCGACATTGACGCCGAGATGGCTTCCGACGAGAAGGCCGCCCAGGATCTCGACGAGGAGCGTGACGTGCGCCTGGCGCATGTGACGTCTGTGGCCGAGCAGGCGGGAACCTGAGCGCGGCGCAGGTCACGCGGCGCGGGTAGCGCGGCGCAGGCGTCGCCCTCAGCGGCAGAGACCTGGGGGCACACCGGCGCTGAGGCGGTACGGTTCCCATGGGGGCGATCCGGCTCGTACACGATTCCAGCTGCGGAGGCGACAAGTGAAGATCACGAGGCTCCATCACGTGTCGGTGAACTGCGGCGAGACCCCGCTCTCCGACATGGTCTCGTTCTACGGCGACCTGTTCGGGCTTTATCCGAAGGACCGCCCTGGGATCCCGGGCGTCCCCGGCCACTGGTTCCATGTCTCCGATCAAGAGTTGCACATCGTGGGTGCCCCACCCCGTGGGACGCCCATCGACTCGACCGGGAACCACTTCTGCGTCGCGGTGGAGGACCTGGACAAGGCGATCCTCGAGCTCGAGGACCGCAACATTCCCTACGAGCGCGCCGTGCAGGGGGCGGGGACGGTGCAGATCTGGATCAACGATCCGGCCGGAGAACACCATCGAGCTCCAGCAGGACTGAGCGGCGGCGAGGAGGGGCCTCAGCCGCCTTCCATGGCGCCGCTCGAGCCCCTTCTGAATCTGCTGGGTGGGCTCGTTGGTGTCGAGATAGTCGCGCCAGGCCGTGACCTTGCCGTCGGCGTCGACGTCGACGACCGTGGCGCCCGTCATGGAAATCGACACGCCGGCCTTGCCTTCGCCCGGGTGGAAGGTTCCCGTCCCCGTCCACTCGAAGACGGCCCAGTCCTCGCCGCCGCGGATCCGGTCCACCCGCTGGTTCCAGTCCGGGAAGATGGCGTCGGTGTCCCGCGCCACCTTGTGCAGGTCCGTGGTCCAGGCGGTCACCGGGTCGGAGAACTTCCCGCCCGGGGCGAAGAGCGCCGCAAACGCCTCCGGCCCCTCGATCGACTCGAAGGTGCGCGCCCAGGCGTCCCAGTCCCGCTCCCCCGTCTTGCCCTTCTGCGTGCTCATCGCTTCCGTCCCTTTCCTTGTGCCGCGCTGCGCAGGCTTTCCGCTTCGAACGTGATGACCGCGTCGTCCAGCGGCAGGACCATGTCGGGCTGGACGAACTGGTGCTCGTCGGCCACGAGCTTGACGGCCGTGCCCCAGGCCGTGAACCCGATGGCGTGCCGGGCGAAGCTCATGGGGCCCTCGGTGACCTTCACCTGGACCACGCCCTGCCCGCCGACCTCCAGCGCGGAGCGCTGCATCTTCTCCATGGCCGACTCCCGGGCCGAGTACATGGCCTCGGTGTAGTTGGTCAGCTCCACGTTCTGCCTCGTCTGCTTCATAGCCGTGCCGGCGCTGCGCCGCGGCGCGTAGACGAAGCTCGCGCCAAAGGCGAGCCCGACCGGCATCCACCCG
This sequence comes from uncultured Acidimicrobiaceae bacterium, assembly GCA_963850185.1. GTDB lineage: Bacteria > Actinomycetota > Acidimicrobiia > Acidimicrobiales > RAAP-2 > Bog-473. The sequence continues at coordinate 310,790 of CAWKKE010000011.1, read as the reverse complement.
GCACGCTGGAGCAAGGTGAAGTCACGGGCGGACAGGTCGGACACGAAGGGCGCGGCGAGCGCGGCGTCGCTGCCCCGGGCGTCCTTGCCGCTCTGGCCGGCCATGGGGCGCACCGCTGTCCCGACGAGCTCGACATCGATGTGGTGGGTCTGCACCGAGACCTCGACCCGGACCCCGACCACACCGTGCCCGTGCACCTTGCCGCACTCCCCCCGCAACAGGCGGGCGGCCTGATCCACGGCGGCGTTGTGGGCGTCCGAGGCCAGCGAAATGGAGCCTCTCCCCCAGTTCCACACCCCGACCGGGACCGACACGACGGCGACACCGACCACGAGGTCCAGCGGCTCCCACCCCGCCGCGTGCAGCAGCAGGGCCTCGTCGACCGAGAGGTCCGAGGTGATGCCGCGCTCTCTCGATGGGGGCGCCGGTGTGGCCAGCGCCTGGGCGCCCCTGAGCATCTCGGCCCGGACGTCCTGGGTCGGGGCCGCGCCGGCGCCCAGCGCTGAGCCCGGGGTCGGGCTCGAGCCGGAGCTGGGGCTCACGAGAGCCGCACCGTGGGTCGGGGCAGCGCCACGGGGTCGAAGTCCTTGAAGCGCCGTACCCGGTTGCCGCGCAAGGTGCAGTCGATGACCTCGTCTCCGGCGGAGAGCTCCCGTGTGACCACGTCGATGGTCGCGCCGTGCAGCTCGTCGCCCGCCAGCTGCTCGCGCACGTGCTTGCGGGCCAGCTGCCGGGACGCCATGTGCGCCTTGCTCACCTGCTCGACGAGCGCCGGGCCCATGTTGGTCCCCCAGCCGCCCATGGAGCCGTCCATGTAGTACTCGGTCATGCAGTAGGCCCAGACCCGGACCGAGGCCAGCGCCGCCACGACCGCCACCGGCATGAACCCCGCCTCTATCGACTTGGTCAGGCGCTGCCCCGCCAGGTAGGTGCTCCACGGCACCCCGCCGGCGGGCGGCGGGCCGCCCTCGACCTTCACCGCTGTACCCAGGAAGTGGAACTCGGTCGTGCCGGTGTCGGCCACGTTGGCGACGTTGTCCAGCACGCCGATCACTCCGTGGGCGCCGAGCGTGCCGGCCTCTTCGAGCATGCGGGCGTAGGCCGTGTGGTAGCCCTGGGTCCAGGCGTCCTCGACCCAGGACTGCTCGATGTTCTGGCCCCAGGAGCGGTGCTCGTTGGAGACGAAACCGTGCGGGCAGCGGTAGGTCTCCGAGTACGAGCCCGGGTTCTGCTGCCCGCCGATGTAGGGCGACATGCCGCGCCCGAAGCCCGAGCCCGCGCCGTACCAACCCCACTGCATGACGCAGAAGCCCTGCACCAAGGCGACGGGTTCGAGGCCAAGATCGAGGCAGGCCGCGAAGTCGGGCACGCTCAACCCGGAGGAGAACGTGGTGGACTCCAGGCGGCGGACCGCTGCCTCCGGGAGGTCGCCCTCTGGGCCACCCGGCGTACCGGCAGCGTCCGCGGCGTCGAACGGGTCGGCCGAGCCCGGGCCCGTCAGGTCGCTCATCAGTTGTCGAGCGAAATGATGGTGGTCGGCTTGGGCAGGGTGACCTGCCCGCCGCGCTTGGTGACGGCCGTGCCGAGCGCCAGGAACTCAATGGTGTGCGAGCCCCACTGGTGCGACTTCTCCTCCAGGCGCACGCCCACGATACCGCTGGCCTGCAGCTGCGTCGCCTCGTCCTGCATGCGCGTCATCGCCAGCTCCCGGGCCTCGTAGAGCGCCTGGGTGAAGTTGGGGAGCTCGACGTTCTGCCCCATGGAGCCGAGCGCCTGGGTGAGCTTGCGGTGGGCAATGTGGAAGACGCACGTCCCCATGACGAGGCCCTGCGGCACGTGACCGGTCTGCATGAGCGTCCAGAAGTCCTGTCCCGAGAGGTCCGACGTGAAGGGCTTGCCCTGGACGTTGCGGTACGAGGTCCCGTCCTCGGCCTTGACCGCCGTGCCGAAGGCGATGAACTCGGCCGAATCGTTGCCCCACTCGTAGTAGTTGACGTCGAGACGGACACCGACGACGCCGTCGGCCCCGAGCTCCTGCGCCTCTTCCTCCATCCGGGTCATGGCGAGCTCCCGGGCGGTGTACATGGCCTCGGTCAGCTTGGTCAGCTCCTGGCTCTGCCCCCACTTCCGGGTCTGAATGCCGATGTGATAGATCGACGATCCCATCACGAAGCCCAGCGGGTGGAACCCGGCCTCTTTGACCAAGAGGAACTCGTTGACCGAAAGGTCGGAGGTGAAGAGGCCGTGCTCCAATTCCTCCAGCCGGTGTGCGGCATCCTTGGGGAGGTCGCGGGGAAGGGGTGGAGCGGCCACTCGGGCCGCCTCCGCCTCACCTCCTCCCGACTGCTGCGCTTCCTCGGTCACGATTGGCCTCCGATCACAATGTTCTCCAGCGCCAGACGGGTCTGCTCACTGTTTGCCGCCTCCGACTGCAAGGTGGTCAGCAACCGGGTGAGCCACACGTCCATGCCGACCTGCTCGCTGCGGATCCGGATGCCGCCCGAGGAGTGCCCGATGGTGCAGCGCACGGTGCCCCCCTCGACGACGGCTTCGAGCGTGTCGTCGCCCAGGCTGATCCGCACCGACTTGATCTCCTCGGACTTGCGGAAGCGTCCCGCCCGCTCGACCGAGATCCGGTTACCGAGGGCTTCGGAGAGCTGGGCCACCAGCAGCTTGAGCATGATGCGGAGGTCGGTGCTGTTCGAGGCCAGTTGTGAGACGGCCATGCTCAGGTCGAAGGAGGCGCCCTCCGCGCCAGTACCGGCGTCGCTTCCCGACGGCCAGGTCGCATCCAGGCCCGCGTCCGTGTCCCCTGTGCCTGCGCCTTCGATCGATCCACCTGGTGAGCCGGCGGGCTCCATTGACATCGGCCGCATCGTACCGCCACCTTCGGGCGGCGAACCTCCGGCAGCGGGCCTCGGGCCGCTGGTCAGGCCGGCAACGGCTCGCAGATCACCACCGGGATATCCCGGCCGGCCTTCTTCTGATAGCTGTCATAGCCCTTGTAGACGGCGACGATGTCGGGCCACAGGGCCGCCTTCTCCTCCGGCGAGGCCGTCCTGGCCCGCATGGCACGGGTCTCCCCGTGCATGGTGACCTTCACGTCGGGGTGTGCGGTCAGGTTCCGGTACCACTGCGGATCGCGGCTGTCGCCTCCCTTCGAGGCGATCAACACCACCCGGCGATCGTCGTGGATCGGTGACGTCAGCATGACCGTGCGGGGCTCGCCGGACTTGCTCCCGATCGTCTGCAGCTCCACGCCCGGCATGCCGAAGAGGTCGGTGGGCCAACGGCCGCCGGTCAGACGCAGCGCCGCCTTGTGGGTGAGGTTCAAGAGCTTGAATCCCGCATCGACGACGGGCTTGCGCTGCTCGGTCATGTTCGTCGTCCTTGTCTCAATCTCGTTACAGAGTGCCGCCGCGTGCAACCGAATCCTGTCCCGGTGCGTCTGTCTCTCGTGTGTGCTGTTGGTGCTCTGCGTGCCTGTCCGATTGCCCAGGCTGCGCCTGCTCGGAACGAACCTATAGCGAACGGGCCTGGAGGTCCGGCCCACGCCGTGGCCGGCGCCTGGGGACGCGGAGACTCACGGAGGCCCGAGGTGGTACGCCCTGGGCACAACGTGCGCCTCTCGTGAACCCGCCCCCCCTGCACCCTGGGGCCCGCGCCCACTCTGTACGATGGGGACCGGCGCCTCACGCGGCATCGGTTGGGAACGGCAATCACGATCCGACAGGGGGACGATGACCTTCTCTTCGATGTACGTGCGACGACATCTCTGCGGCGGACTCCGGGCGTTGTGCACTGCCCTGGGGGCACTCGTCGTGGTCGTCGGCGCCGTGGCGTCCATCGCACTCGCAGCCGCACCACCGGCATCCGCTGCCAACTGGGCGCCGGTGCACCCCGGCGACTTCCCGGACCCGAGCATCCTCCAGTGGGGCGGTGTGTATTACGGCTTCGCCACCCAGAATTTCGCGGCGCCGAGTCAGACGATCAACATCCAGGTCTCGACCTCGCCCAACGGGGTCGACTGGAACGAGCAGAGTGGTGTCGATGCGCTGCCGCACGTCGGCTCGTGGGCCAAGCCGGGCGACACGTGGGCTCCCAGCGTGGTGCGTGACAACACCGACAACGACTTCGTCATGTACTACACCGCGACCGAGATCCTGTCCGGCGACCAGTGCATCGGTGTGGCAACATCGCTCTCCCCCCAGGGCCCTTACACGGACATCCAATCCCAACCCCTCGTCTGCCAGAACGGCGTCGGCTACAGCGATCCGACAGTCGACAGCGCCTTCAACTACGGCGGCAGCATCGACCCGGACATCTTCACGGACTCGTCCGGGAACAACTGGCTGATCTGGAAGAGCGACGGCAATCACATGAACCCGGCCTTGAACACGGTCCTGTGGTCCATCCCGCTGAATTCCCACTTCATACCCACGGGCAACAACCAGCCGATCGAGCTGATGCAGGACGACGCGTCTTGGCAGAGCGGCGTCGTGGAGGGTCCCGACATGGTCGAGACGGCGAACTCCTACATCCTCTTCTATTCCGGCAGCGACGAGGGCGCTTCCACGTACGCCATCGGTTGGGCCAGCTGCCCCTCGGGGCCCGCTGCCCCATGCACCGACCAGTCGACGTCGACCAGCGGAGTGCTGCTGACCTCGTCCTCTGGGATGTCCGGCCCCGGCGGCCCCGACGTGTACACCCTGCCGGCGGTGGGCAATGCGTCCCCGCAACTCGTCATGGCCTTCGCCGCCTGGCAGGGTTCGACGATCGGCTACCTCGACTGCGGCATCCGGCCCATGTACCTCGCTGACCTGAGCATCGAACCCAGTGGCACTCCGGCGCTATCGCCCGCCAACTCCGGCGCGAGCCCCGCCGCGAGCCCTTCCTGCCCCACACCGGCCAGGCCGGCGCCTGGATACTGGCAAGTCGGCTCGGACGGCGGCATCTTCAGCTTCGGCGCCGCCCAGTTCTACGGCTCGACCGGTTCGATGCACCTCAACAAGCCGGTGGTGGGCATGGCGGCGACGCCCAGCGGCAACGGCTACTGGCTCGTGGCCAGCGACGGCGGCGTGTTCGCCTACGGCAGCGCGCAGTTCTACGGCTCGACGGGCAGCATCACGCTCAACAAACCGATCATCGGCCTGATCCCCACCCTCGATGGCCGAGGCTATTGGTTGATCGCCAGCGATGGCGGCGTGTTCGCGTACGGCGACGCCAAGTACTACGGCTCCACCGCGAGCGACAATCTGGCCTATCCGATCACGGCGGCCACGGGGAGCTTTCTCAACGGCGGCTACTGGCTCGTCGATGCCAACGGCCAGGTGTTCGATTTCGGCGACGCCGCGAACGAGGGCCAGCCTCCTTTCGCACCGGGCGGCTACCGCATCACCGGGATGGCGGGCACGGCGAGCTCGAGCGGCTACTGGCTGGCCAGCGCGAACGGCAACGTGGCCGACTTCGGCGACGCACCGTCCTATGGCTCCATGATCGGCACCAACCTGAACGCGCCGGTCGTGGGAATGGCGACGAACAGCACCTCGACCGGCTATTGGCTCCAGGGTGCCGACGGCGGCATCTTCACGTTCGGGCAGGCCCAGTTCTACGGATCAATGGGGGGCCGTCACCTCAACGCGCCGATGGTGGGCATCGCCGCGACCTGACGCGTCCCGGCCCGGCGCCACTGACGGCACCACTCGCCACGCACGCAGCACGAGCACGCCCAAGAGGACGGTGCTCAACAGCTCGGCGCCCAATGCCTCGTAGGCCCACGCGGTCACGATCTGCAATGTGAACCCGAAGATGCCGACGCTGACGGCGAGGATGAACCCGACCACTGTGCCCACCATGAGCGCCATGCAGGCCAGCGCCACCGCCACGACCCGCGTCACGACGAGCACGACCGCCAACACCAGCGCCGCCACGGCCTGCACGAGGAAGAGTGGCCCGAGCGTCGCCACGTGCCGGTAGGCGATGCTCCAAAGATGGATGTGGATCAACCCGGAGCAGATCATGAGGATGGCCGCCGCCACCGCCGCACCGACCGCCACCACGTCCCCGACCGCCACCTCGTCGCCCCGGCGGCCCCCCACCGGTGCGACCAGCCAACGACCCAACCGGCTATCCATGGGCTGCTCCTATCAACTCTGGCAGCGCGGCTCTCTCGGCCCGCGCTTCCGGCGATCCACTCCCCCGGATGGGCGACCACAGCTGTCGCCCCATGGTCCGGACGACGCCGGCTCCTGCCGCCTGCTCGACGGGCAGCGGCCGTCCGGCCAGCCCGGTCGGCACCGGCACCGGCACCGGCACCGGCACCACTCCGGGGTCTCGCCGACGTTCCGGGAACACGGCGAGCCCGGCCAGCACGTCCCACAACACCAGCACCGTGCCGAGGTTGACCCCACGCCGGTCGTCGCGGTCGTGGTGCAGCCGGTGGTACGCCGGGCTGACGATGACAGAACGCAGCGGGCCGAAGCCCCAGTTGACGTTGGCGTGCGGCAAGGTGCTGAGCACGATGTAGCCGACGAGCACCGAGGCCGGCACGGCGCCACCGGTGCCCAGCACAATCAGCGGGACCGCGGTCAGCTGGAAGCTGGTGTGCACGAAGGGGTGGGCGCGGAAGGAGGTGAGGATGCTCATCTCCTCCTGCGAGTGGTGCAACGCGTGAAAGCGCCAGAACGCATCGACCCGGTGGTTGTACAAGTGCGAGGTCCAGTTGGCCAGGTCGATGAGCACGAGCACGACGGCCACCAGCGCCCAGCGCGGCAGGCCCGCGAAGGGATGCACGGTGAAGCCGCCGTCGAGCCGCTGCAGCACGGTGGCGGCACCCGACCCGATCAGGGTCACCGCCGGGACGGCCACCGCCACATAGAGGACGAGATAGGCCGCATCCTGCCGGTGACCGGCGGCGCCCACGGGCCGCGCCACAGCCGGCCAGAGCCGCTCGGCGGCCAGGGCCAGCACCACGAGGGCCAGTACGGCCGGTCCGACGAGCACCGCGCCCTGCGTCACCATGCCGTGCCACGGCCCGCCCGGGGCGGCGGCCAGCGCGCGCCACCCCACGACGGCGAGGGTCGCGGTGGCGCCGACGACGGCCCAGGTCCCGAGCGAAACCCGGGAGGGTCTAGTAGCCATACCCTCCGCCACCGACACTCGTCGTGGGGGTGGTCGTGGGCGGCGGGGACGTCGGCGGCGTCGTGGCCGGCGGCGCTGTCGGCGCCGGCGCCGAGGTGACCGGGGTCGGCGGCTGGGTCGCCGGGGTCACCGCCGGTGTCGGCGACGGCGTCGGTGTGGTCGCGTTCGCACCGGTGCTCGAATTCGAGTGAGCCGGCGGCGTCGTCGACGGCACCGGCTGTGTGGTCGAGGCCCCGGGGGACGTGGTCGCTGTGGCGGCGGGCGCGGTGGTGGCGCTGGCCGGGATGCCGGTCTTCAGCACGGCGAACCACGCACCCTCCACCTTCTGTCCGTGCGCCTGCCCCTTCTTCTTGTCACCTTGGAAGCGGTAGAGCGGGATCTTGTCGAAGGCGACCTGCCAGTGGCCGTTGGCGACCTTGAGCAGCGACAGGCCCTTTACGCCGTGCGGTCCCGAGACGTGTGCACCCTTCGGGGCGAGCAGCGGCGGCCAGATGGTGGCGCACGCACCGGTGCACGTCGCCGTGCCCGGCGAGTCCATCGTGAAGCGGTACAGCGTCAGACCCGACGCGCTGGTGAGCACCGTGCCGACGCCGGCCACCTTGGCCGTCGAGATCTTGACGGTCTTCCCCGTGGTGGTCGCCGCCCCGACGGACCCGGCCGGCGCCGCCACGACCAGGGCGAGGGAGAGGGCCGCGGCGGTCAGCCCGGCGGCGGACAGAGCCCCCGCAACTGCGTGACTCCAGCCGCGTCCGGCCCCGCCGGCCCGGACGCTCTCGACCTTCCGGCCACGTAGATCTTCCTGGCCTCCGTCCCCGTGGCCGCCGCCGTCCGTGCGTCTCGTTGCCGCCATGTCGAATGGTCCTTTCGTGGTTTCGGTCGCCCGAGGGTCATACGGCCTGAGGCTCGGGGAGGATTGCGGCGTATCCTGAGCAGGCGCCGGCGGCGCAGAGGGAGGGCACGCACATGACGAGGGACACAGGCGGGGGCACGGGCGGGGACACAGGCGGGGACACGGGCGGATTCGAGCTGCGGGGGATCAACCATCTCGCTCTCGTGTGCCGCGACATGGAGCGAACGGTCGACTTCTACACGAACGTTCTCGGCATGCCGCTGGTCAAGACGATCGAGCTGCCGGCCGGGATGGGACAGCACTTCTTCTTCGACTGCGGCGGCGGGGACTGCCTCGCCTTCTTCTGGTTCCCCGACGCGCCCGACGGCGTGCCTGGCATCGAGCGCGCCGGCGGCGCGACCCGATCAGGGGGACCTCACGAGCGCCGTCGGCTCCATGAATCACGTCGCCTTCGACGTGGCGCCGGAGAAGATCGAGGAGTACCGCGACCGCCTCGTCGCCGCCGGCGTCCCCTGCACGGAAGTCGCCAATCATGACGACTCCGAATGGGGCATCAGCGAGGAGATGCACGAGGGCGTCTTCGTGCGCAGCGTCTACTTCCAGGATCCAGACGGGATCTTGCTCGAGTTCGCCTGCTGGATGCGCTCGTTCGCCCCCTCCGACGTCGCCCACGCGCCGGCCAGGGCCCCGGCCAAGGCCAAGGACGTCGAACTGGCCGCCGAGCCCGAGCTGGCGGCCCCCGCCGCCGGACCGATTCGGGTCTGAACCCCGGTCTGCACCCCATCCAGAGATCGCGCCCAATCAAGAACGTGCCCCGCCTCCGCCAGGTCCCCAAGGACGAAGCCACTGCCCCAATTGTGACGACGATGTACGAGTGGCTCTTCGAGGGCCGCGACCCCGTGGCCGAGCCCGGCCGCTGGGATGGCACCACGGGCGACTGGTGGACGGTGTTCGCCAACAGCCCCGACATCCTCGACCACTGCGTCAAGGGGTTCGGGCTGTACCAGTCGCCCGAGCGCACCCTCGACCCCGCATTGCGCGAACTCGGCCAAATCCGCGCCGGATACGCCGCCGCCAGCCAGTTCGTCTACAGCCAGCACGCCAAGTCCATGCGCGAGCTCGGCATGCCCGAGGAGCAGATCACGCACATTCCGGCCTGGAGCACGGCACCCGACGGCACCTACAACGCCGCCGAGCGGGCCGTCCTCGCCTTCACCGACGCCCTCGTCTACGACCACGGCCGCGTCCCTGACGAGCTCTTTGCCGAGCTGCGCCGCCACCTCGACGACGTCGCCGTCCTCGAGCTGACCTACATCACCACGCTGTATCTTCAACACGCCGTGATGTCCAAAGCCTTGCGCACCGAGTTCGACGACCGTGACGATCCCATCGTGGAGGTGGCTGGCCCTGAGGGGGCCTCCGCCATGCATCCGGGACGGACCCGGTGACGGCGGAGCACGTCGTCCTGCCGGACGACGAAGCCCGGCACACTCCCGACGGTGACGACCTGTGGAACGAGTCCTATTACTGCGACTTCGTGCGAGACGACGGATCCATGGGCGGCTGGCTCCGGCTCGGCCTCTACCCCAATCGTCAGGTGGCGTGGTGGACGACCTGGATCGTCTGGCGCGACCGTCCCGGCGTGTGCTCCGTCGACTACAGGGCCCCCGTGCCGCCCGACGACGGCCTGGTCTCAGAGGCGTCCATCGGCCCCGACGACACCGCCGACCAGCGGATTGAAATCGAACTCGTGCGCCCACTCGAATCGTTCCGCCTGGCGGCCAGCGCGCCGGCCCACTTCATCGACCTGCCGGAGGCCATCTACACGTCGGGCGAGCAGACCGGTCCTGCGGCGCGTCTCGACCTCGACCTCACGTGGACGACCGACGGCGTCGCCTACCACTACGACCTCACGACGCGGTACGAAATCCCGTGTCTCGTCTCGGGAACGGTCGCCGTCGACGGTGAGACCTTCACGGTCGTTGGCCAGGGACAGCGCGACCACTCGTGGGGCGTGCGGGACTGGTGGGCCTTTGGATGGTGTTGGTGCTCCATGCGACTCGATGACGGCACCCGGGTCCACCTGGCCGACATCCGCATGGGGATCCCCGGCATGCCGGTGTTCTTCGGATACATCCAGCAGCCCGAGCACGGACTGGTCCTCCCGGCGTCGGCGCTGTCGGTCACCGAAGACGTCGGACCGCACGGGTTCCCATCCAAGGCCCGCATCGAAATCGCCGTCGCCGACGCGAACCGCGAAGACGGCTCCGACCTCGTGCAGATAAGCCTCGATGTGAAGCCGGTCGCCTTCGGGCCCGTGCTCCTGCGCAACGACGACGGCCGCACCAGTCGGTTTCCGCGCGCCATGGTGACCTGCCGGACCGACGACGGCCGCACCGGCGCCGGGTGGATCGAGTGGAATCAGCCCGACCCAGCGCTCCCGGCCGACGCCACCTGACCCAAAAACGCCCGCCCCACTCGCGCACCCACGCACTCACGCACTCACGCACTCACGCACTCACACCGGTAAAGACACCGGATTCACAACATCGGGATCGGCTTTAGGCCCGGAGCGCCATGTTCGCGGTCGTCGGGGGTTTCCGAGCTGTGGATGGATCCAACGAATCACCCGCCGGCACCGCGCACTCGTTTCCCTGCGGGACCCGCCACCGCCGCCACCACCGCCGTGGCCCCCTTGGCCCCCTGAACCGTTTCAGCGCGTTCGCCTCCTTCGCCGCGTTCGTCATCACCATTCTCTGGATTGGGTCCACGGCAGCCCCGCCCGCAGCAGCAGCCACCGCCGCGAAGACAACGGCCAACACCACCACGACCACTCCCGCCGGCTCCACCCCCGCCGACACATGGATCCGCAGAGCCGTCGCCGCCGAGCAGCACGTCGGCAGCGTCCAGGTCGCCGGCAAGATCACCCAGGGGAAGTCGCAGATACTCCTCCAGCTTCTCGTCAACGGGGACGGCGAAGGCGGCGGCGAGTTCGTCCAACAGGGCAGCCTCATCAAGATCGAGCGCGTCGGGCCGCTCCTCTACTTCAACGCCCCGGCCAAGTTCTGGGCCACGCACGCCAGCGCGGCGCAGACCAAAGCGTACGGCGGGAAGTGGATCGAGCTGTCGGCGGTCGACCCCCGCTTCACGTCATTCGACCAGTTCCTCGATGCGGCCGACCTCGTCGTCGCGGCCTTCCAGGGCCACACCCAACCGCTCACCGTCAGCCGCCCCACCGTGTTCGCCGGTCACAAGGTCGTGGTCGTCAAGGACACGATCACGAGCAACGGGAAGACGAGCACGGGCCTCATGTACATCGCCGCCAAGGGCCCCGCCCTCGTGTACAAGATCGTCGACGACACCCCCGGCAACGTGAGCACCGTCGTCTTCGACCACTACGGCAAGGGCGCCACGCTCACCGTCCCGCCCAATGCCATCAACCTGACCTGAACCCGGGGTGGCTCGCCGAGGCCTTCCTGCCGGACCGATTCCGGCGGCCGGACCGCAGCAACCCACCCACCCCGGGGGAAAGGTCGCGCGACTACTTGAACATGTCGCCGAGAAGCTTGGCGCCCCCGATGCCGGCGGCGACACCCTCGGCGCCGTGGTGGTCGTCGCGATCGGGCATGTACTCGCCGATCACTCCGGCGAGGATCGCAATCGGCATCGACTGCAGCCAAATCCGACCCGGGCCGGTCAGTACGGCGAAGTGATGCCCGTCCGAACCCATGTAGCGGTTGGCCAGTCCCGGCACCTTCTGCGTCGTGAATTGGACCGAAGCCTGGAAGAGGCCGGCGTGGCCCGGGTGCACCCGCATCGTCTGGCCGGGAGCGAGGTCGTAGACGATCACCTCGCCGGAGAGGTCGACGAAGGCGCGGCCGGTGCCGCCGATCTTCTGCAGGACGAATCCCTCGCCGCCGAAGATGCCGCCCTTGAACGACTGCTGGAACCCCATGGAGAGCTCGATCCCGGGCGTCGCCGCCATGAAGCCGTGCCGGTGCACCATGAACTCGTTCCCCGGCGATACGTCTATCGGCAAGATGTGCCCCGGGACCTTCGACGCGAATGCGATCGAGCCGGCGCCGCCCTGGGCGGTGTAGGTCGTCATCATGAAGCTGGCACCGGACACGGCGCGCTTGACCGCACCCATGATGCCTTTGCCGCCCATGCCGCCACCGGTGTTGGTGGCCATCTGGACGGCGTCGGACATCCAGCTGAACTCGCCGGCTTCGGACACGACGGACTCGCCGTCGACGAGCGAGAGCTCGAGCACCGGCATCGTGGTTCCGTGGATCGTCTCTTCCATGGTGGGCCTCCTCGGATTGGTCTGGACGGGGTGTCGCTCGTACGGACGTCGGGTGCTTCGGCTGTTCGGCTACTCCGGCTGTATCGGCCTGGCCGGATGTTTCGATTACTTGGGCTGCTCCACGTCCGTCGACAGTAGGCCCTGACCGGGCCTCTGCGCTCCCGTCACGAGCCGCTCGGCCAGAGTGACCTCCATGAGGCCCAAGGCCATGCCGAACAGGTCGCCGAGGATGAATGTCGTGAGGAAGATCGCCCAGATGTGCTCGTGCGGGATCAACTCGGCAACAAAGACGACGAACTCGTGCTCGACCGCCAGCGGCAGCGTGATGATCAGGAAGACCAGCATGAAGTGTGGCCACACCAACTGCAGCGAACGCTTGAATGCCTGGGGCACCGAGGAGTCCAGCAGGTTGATCAGCGGACCGACCAGGGCGAATACCGTGCCCACGATCAGTCCCGGCACGACCAGCGCCACCGACGCCACCGCGCTGATGACGATCAGGATCGCCTCGGCCAGCAGCAGGCGCCCCCAGGGCAGCGTCCGCAGCACCGTGAACACCGGCTGGGCGGGCTCGCCCCGCTCCACGGAGCCGACCAGGCGCTCGAGCATGCCGGCGTAGAAGGTCAGCCCCAGGGAGGAGGAGGCAAAGAGAACCGCCCCGATGACCGACCCGATGCCCAGGTGGTCGACGGCGATCTCGGTGTAGAAGGTCCCCTGGATCGCATCGAGGCCGAAGATGACCAATCCGGGCACGATGACGCGGGCGGGCTCCATCTTGGCGGTGCGCCACGATGTCGCGGCGAGCGTCAAGGGGTGCAGCCGGTGCCGGGGCGGCCTCCGTGTCGGCGATCCCGAGTTGGGCGACCCCCGATGTGGCGCCGGCTCCGAGTCGCCTGCGGTCATACCGGGTTCCACCCGTCGCCGACGAAGTCGAAGAGCTGCTGGTCGGGGTCGAAGGGCGCCGTCGCGCCATCCAGACGGTGGTGGCCGATCGCCATGATGGTGGACTCGGGAGCCTCGAAGGCCAGCTCGCTGAACCCGGCAGCGGCGAAATCGGCGCGGATGGTCGGCGTCAGATCCGGCTGACGCCGGTGTCGGGTCCACACCACGTGGCCACCCTGGACACAGAAACCCCGCATCGCCTGGATGGTGCGCGTGATATCCGCCGCGCTGATGTTCCCGAAAACCCCGCACACCAGGACGATGTCTGCCGGCACATCGTCGGCGTACCAGTGGGACTGCGACGCGTCGCCCTCGACGATCCGGACCCGCTCGGCCACACCAGGACCGGCGGCGGCCGCCCGGTCCCGGGCGAAGGCGACGAGGGCGGGATCGAGCTCGACCAACAGCGCCGAGGCCTCCGGACCCCTTGGATGGGTCGCCACCACGTCGATCACGTCACGCCCCTGGCCCGCACACAGGCTCACCATCCGGATCGGCTCTGGATGGGTAGCGGCACCCGGGATCTCGTCGAGCGCGGCGCGCACCATCGACTGCACCGCCGCCAGCCGCTGCGACAGAGTCGAGGAGGGGTCCTCGTAGGGCGCATGCCAGCGCACCCAGTGCGAAGCTTCTCGATGGTCCCCAAGCCCCATGACCGCCCATCGTAGGGTGGTCCGCCGTGACCGCTGTGAGCCCACGATGATCAAATACATCGGCTCGAAGCGCCGCCTCGTCCCCGTCCTCGCTCGGATCTGCCGGGTCTCCGGCGCCCGCACCGCGCTCGATCTGTTCACCGGCACCACCCGAGTCGCCCAGGCCTTCAAGGCCCAGGGCGTGCACGTCACGGCCGTCGACAGCGCCCGCTACGCGCACACCTTCGCGCGCGCCTACATCGAGACCGACGCCGCCGCCACCGATGCCGGCGCGCTGCAGGCGGCGGTCACCCACCTCAACGGCCTCCCCGGCAAGCCCGGCTACGTGACCGAGACGTTCAGCCACGAGGCCCGGTTCTTCCAACCGCACAATGCGGCTCGGATAGATGCCGTGCGGGACGCCATCGACTCCGAGTATGCGGGGTCACCTCTGTTCCCCCTCCTGTTGACGTCGCTCATCGAGGCGGCGGATCGGGTCGACTCGACCACGGGCGTGCAGATGGCGTACGTGAAGCAGTGGGCGCCCCGTTCGGCCAAGCCGCTGGAGCTGCGCATCCCCGACCTCCTCCTTGGGCCCGGGCGCGCCATCCAGGGCGACGCCGTCGAACTGACGTCCGCAGCGGGCTCCGCTTCCGCCCAGGGATTGGGGCACTTCGACCTGGCGTATCTGGACCCGCCGTACAACCAGCATCGGTATTTCACCAACTATCACGTGTGGGAGACGCTGGTGGCCTGGGATGCGCCCGAGGCCTACGGCGTGGCCCGCAAGCGGCTGGATGCCCGGGACCCATCCACGCACTCAGTGTTCAATTCCAAGAAGACGATGCCGGCGGCACTGGCCTCGGTCGTGCAATCGGTGGACTGCGACCTGCTCGTGCTCTCCTACAACAACGAGTCGTGGCTGGGGTTGGAGGAGCTCGAGGCGATGTGCTCCATCCAGACGGCGCCATCCGGCAGGTCCGGCAAGTCCGGCAGGTCCGGCAGGTCCGGCAAGTCCGGCAGGTCGGGCGGATCCGGGAAGCGGCGCGCCGTGGCGACGCTCTCCTTCGACTCGGCTCGATACGTCGGGGCCCGCATCGGCATCTTCGACCCGTCCGGGCGCAAGGTGGGCCGCGTGAGCCATCTCTCCAACCAGGAGCTGGTGGTGATCGCCGGCGATCCAGCGCTCGTACGCCGGGTGGCCGAGGCCGCTGGCGATGGAGCCACTATGGGCGCAACCATGGGCTCCACGGGCATTCCACCCGACGCTGCATCCGACGGTGCATCCGACGCGGTCGCCGCGGACCTGGTCGATCGGCTACAACAGGCGACGTGAGCAAGCACGATCACGGGGGCCACGACAACGGGTCCCACGACGGCCGTGCCGCCACATTGGGCTCTACGAAACCGGACCCCACAGACCATGGAGATCATGCCGACGGCGCCGAACACCCGGCCGCTGCTGACCTGGCAGACCGCCCGTACCCACGCTTGGAGGACTGCGACCTCTCGCTGAGGCTCTCCAAGGATGAGGAGGCGAAGCGCCTCGGCAAGGCGCAACGCCGCCTGCTGCACCTGCGGCTGCTCAATGGCGGTCAGCTCAACAACGGCGTCCTCGGCCCTCCCGTCTGCATCGTCTTCGAGGGCTGGGACGCCGCCGGAAAGGGCGGCGCCATCAAGAGGCTCGTCGAGCCCCTCGACCCCCGGCACGTGCACGTCGCCCCGTTCGCCGCGCCGACGCCCGACGAGCTACGCCACCACTTCCTGTGGCGGTTCTGGCCGCCGCTGCCCGGATGGGGCGGCATGACCATCTTCGATCGCAGCTGGTACGGGCGGGTGCTCGTCGAGAGGGTCGAGAACTTCGCCACCGAGGTGCAGTGGCGGCGCGCCTATGAGGAGATCACCGACTTCGAGCATTCGCTGGCCGAAGAGGGAATGGTCGTCATCAAGCTCTGGATGCACATGTCGGACGGGGAACAGTTGCGCCGCTTCGAACGGCGTCGGGACGATCCCCTCAAGGCGTGGAAGCTGACCGACGAGGACTGGCGCAACCGGGAGAAGCGGCCGCAGTACGACGAGGCGGTCGCGGAGATGCTGCGTCTGACGAACGGCCCGTTGGCGCCATGGGACGTGATCTCGTCGGAGAGCAAGCGCAATGGTCGGGTCGAAGTCATCGAGACGGTGATCCGCCACATGGAGGCCGGGATGGAGCGATGGGGGGTCCCCGTGCCGCACAGCGACGACGAGGAGAGGACCGAGCTCGCCCTGTCCTTTGACGATGCCGAGTTCCAGCACGATCCGGCGTCGATCGGGTCGAATGGGACCGGTGGGACTGGTGAGACTGGTGCGACGGATGGTACGGATGGCGGTGACGGTTCTGCCGCTGCGCCCGGCGCCGCAGAGCATCTGAACGCATGAGCTCCACCCGATGAGCCGGGACCCAGGCGTTCCACCGACCCGGCCCGGTATCACGATCCCGTTCGACGGGATCCCCCTCCATGCACATCGC
Source organism: uncultured Acidimicrobiaceae bacterium (assembly GCA_963850185.1). GTDB lineage: Bacteria > Actinomycetota > Acidimicrobiia > Acidimicrobiales > RAAP-2 > Bog-473. The sequence continues at coordinate 294,411 of CAWKKE010000011.1, read as the reverse complement.
GAGTGGTTCGCCCGGTTACGTGAGCTGGGGTACACGGACCTGTGGTCGGCCGAGGTCGACGGCGCGGACGGGTTCACGCCGTTGGCGCTGGCCGCCGCCTGGGAGCCCGAGCTGAACCTCGGGGTGGCCATCACTCCCGCCTACACCCGCGGGCCGGCGCTCCTGGCCCAGAGCCTCGCCGCCATGGCCGACGCCGCACCGGGTCGCTTCTTCTGCGGGCTCGGTGCCTCGTCCCAGGTGATCGTCGCCGACTGGAACGGCCTGGCCTTCGAGAACCAGTACCGGCGCGTCCGGGACACGCTGCGCTTCCTGCGCATGGCCTTCAGCGGCGAGAAGGTGACCGAGGACTTCGAGACGTTCAAGGTCAAGGGGTTCCGCCTGGCCCTGATTCCCGAGCAGCTGCCGCCGGTGTACCTGGCCGCCCTGCGGCCCGGCATGTTGCACCTGGCCGGGAAGGAGGCCGACGGGGCCATCCTCAACTGGCTCAGTGCCGAGGACGTGGCCACATCTGTGGCGGAGGTCGAGAAGGCGGCCGGCGGGGCGCCCCGCGACATCGTCGCCCGGATCTTCGTCATCGTGACCGAGGACGCCGCGGTCGCCCGCACCATCGGGCGCCGCATGATCACGGCGTACCTGAACGTGCACGCCTACGCCGAGTTCCACCGCTGGCTAGGCCGGGGTCCGGCGCTCCAGCCGATGTGGGACGCCTGGGCCGCGGGCGACCGCAAGGGAGCGCTGGCTGCCATCCCCGACGAGGTGGTGGACGATCTCGTGGTGCACGGGTCCGTCGAGGAGTGCCGGGCCCATATCCAGAGATATGTCGACAACGGGATCACGATCCCGGCCCCTGCGGTGATCCCGATCGGTATCGACCTGGCTGACGCCGTGGCGGGTCTGTCACCATCTGCGTCGGCGCGGTCGAGCGGATAGCGCCAGCGGTGTCGGTGCACGGGGCCGGAAAAGAGGGGGCGACATGACAGGCACAGGGCACAGGCACAGACACAGGCTCAGGGTCGGGAACCGAGATCGACTTCCGCACCACTTCGCTGGCCCACCTGACCCACTCCGTCCGCACCAAGGAGATCAGCGCCCGGGAGCTGACCCAGGTTGCCCTGGACCGGATCCAGAGACTCGATCCGACCTACAACGCCTTCGTCGCCGTGGATGGGGAGCGGGCGCTGCACGAGGCGGACGGGATCGACACTCGGATCGCAAACGGCGCCGACCCCGGACCGCTGGCCGGGATCCCGCTCGGGGTCAAGGACCTGCAGAGCGCCATCGGCTACACCACCACCTACGGCTCGGCGCTCTACGCCGACGATCCTCCCGCCACCGCGGACGATCCCTTCGTCGCCCGGATGCGGGCCGCCGGCTGCGTGGTCGTCGGCAAGACCAACACGCCCGAGTTCGGCTGGATGGGCAACACGACCAACTCCATCTTCGGGCCCTCACTGAACCCGTTCGACCATTCCCGGGGGCCCGGCGGATCCTCGGGCGGCGCGGCGGCGGCGCTGGCAGCAGGCATGGTCCCACTCGCTACCGGATCCGACGGCGGCGGGTCCATCCGCATCCCGAGCGCCTGCTGCGGCCTGGCGGGCATGAAGCCGAGCCTCGGCCGCGTCCCCTCCGGCGGCCCCAACCCGCCCGGCTGGCCCGATCTCTCGACCAACGGACCCATGGCACGCCGCTTCGCCGACGTCGCCCTCGCCCTCGATGTCGCGGTCGGCCCCGATCCCACCGACCTCCGCTCGCTCCCCCGGCCCGAGGCCAACTGGCTGGCCGCCCTCGACGACGCCCACGTCCCGGTCAAGGTCGCCTACGCCCCCACCCTCGGCTACGCCACGGTCGACGCCGAAGTGGCGACGGCCTGCGAGCGCGCCGTCGGCGTGCTGGAGTCACTGGGCGCCGAGGTCGTCGTCTTGGATTCTGTTTTTGATGGCGACCCCGTCGGTGATTTCCTCACCGTGACGGGGGCGGCCACCTTGCGCACCCTGCGACCCTTCATGAGTCACCCGCGCTGGGAGGAGGTCCATCCGGTCCTGCGGTACTACGTCGAGGCGGCCCAAGCGACGACGGCAGAACAGTTGCTGCTCGTCTTCGACAACTACCACCGCATGAACCTCCGGCTCGTCGAGTTGTTCCACAGCTGCCGCATCCTGGTCACGCCGACGTGCTCGGCCCTGGCGCCGCTGGCCGACGACATGGTCAGTCCCGTCAACGGGGTGAACACCGCCAACTGGGTCCAGTTCACCTATCCCTTCAACATGACCCGTTCCCCCGCCGCCAGCGTGCCCATCGCCATGAGCAGCAGTGGACTCCCGATCGGCCTGCAGCTGGTGGGGCCACAACACGGCGACCTCGTCGTCCTACGCACCGCCGCCGCGCTCGAGGCAGCCATCGACCTCGATTTCCTCGCTCCCCTGCCCGACTGATTCCACCCACTCACCGACCGCACAGACATCCACATCCACACCGCAAGAATAAATCCACACCGCAAGACATCCACACCGCAAGACATCCACGAAGGAGCCGTTCCATGTCGATCACCACCCCCGCCAATCCGGCCGATGCCGTTCGTCTCGTCTCCGTCGACGACGCGCCGTGGGCCGACACCGGCACCGGCGTCCTGCTCAAGGTCGTCCGCTACGACTCGAACCACGGCACCTGGGTGATCCTCAACCGCTTCAAGCCAGGCGTGCAGCTGCAGACGCACCGCCACACCGGTTCGGTCGACGCCTACACGTCAGCCGGTCGGTGGCACTATCTCGAGTACGACTTCTACATCCTTCCCGGCTCCTATCTCTATGAGCCGGCCAACTCGGTGCACACACTGCACGTGCCCCAGGACAACACGGTGGACACCGACATCTGCTTCATCATCGAAGGCGCTCTGTTGAACCTGGCCGCGGACGGCTCGGTCGAATCGGTCTCCGACGGGCCCGGCACGCTCGAGGCGTACTACGCGCTGCTCGAGGCCCAGGGCGACCCGCGGCCCAACGGCCTGATCGTCTGAGCCCGAGCCGATGACCCCACCCGCCGACGCCGGCCGCCTGCTCGACCCGGCTCTGTACGCCAGCGGCGACCCCTTCGCCCTCTATGCCGGACTCCGACGAACGGCGCCCGTGTGCTGGGTCGACCACGAACGAGGCGGATTCTGGGCGGTCACGACGCATCCGGAGGTGTCACACATCGGAGCCGATCCGGGTGGATTCTGCTCGTCCCGCGGCATCCTTACCGACGAGATCGGCACCACCTACGAGACGCCGCCGACCATGATGCACACCGACCCGCCGCAGCACACCCGGTACAGGCGGCTGGTGCAGCCGGGTTTCAAGCCGTCGATGGTGCGGCTCATGGAGGCCGGCGTGACCGCCAAGGCGACGGCCCTCTTGGATCAGATCCAGGGCGGCGTCGCGTTCGACGTCGTGCAGGAGCTCTCCATCCCGTTCCCACTGCTGGTGATCTGTGAGCTGCTCGGCGTGGACGGGTCACAGTGGCCGCGCTTCTTCGACTGGTCCGAGGCCGTCATCCCCGGCGAGGTCGAGCAGACGGAGGACCAGCGAACGGCCTACCAGATCGAAATGTGGGAGTACCTGATCGGCGTGGCCGAGGAACGGCGCAGCGCGCCGGCCGACGATCTGGTGTCGGTCCTCGCCACTGTCGGATCGAGTCCCGAGACCGGGGGCGAGGAGCTGAGCGAGGCGGAGCTGGCCATGTTCTTGATTCAGCTGCTAGTGGCCGGGAACGAGACGACCCGCAACCTGATTTCTGGCGGGCTAGTGGCGCTGGCCGAGAACCCGGACCAGTGGGCCGCCCTGCAGGCGGATCGCTCCCTGATCCCCGCCGCTATCGAAGAGCTGCTGCGCTGGACCACGCCCGTGATCTCGTTCATGCGCACCGCGACGGCCGCCACCACTATCCGTGGCGTGGAAGTGGCCGGCGGCGATCCGGTCCTGTTGGTCTACGCCTCTGCCAACCGGGACGAGGAGGTCTTCGGGCCCGACGCCGGCGAGCTGCGCATCGACCGCCATCCCAACCCACACGTGAGCTTCGGCTTCGGGCCGCACTTCTGCCTCGGGGCGGCGCTGGCCCGGTTGGAGGGCCGGGTCGTTCTCGGCGAGCTGCTCGACCGCTTCGACACCTTGTCCTTGACGGGCCCGGTGGAGCGCACTCCGAGCCCGGTCATCGCCGGCGTCCGGCGCGCCTCTTTGGTCTTTTCGTAACAATCCGGAATACGACACACCATGCCGAAAGCGATCAAGGGAAACGCTGGTCGAAAGCCGCCGGCTCCCTCGGCGAACCACTCCGACATCGACGAGTGGTGTCGGCGCCTGGTGCCGGATCTACAGCCCATCGCCAAGCGGTTGGATGAGGCGATCCGAGCGACCATCCCTGGCCTCGACTACGCCGTCAAGTGGAAGCGGCCGTATTACGGGCTCCCAAAACTCGGGTGGATCATTGAGATAGCCGCCTACGACGTTTCCGTGAATGTCGTCTTCTTCGGCGGCGCCGACTTCGAGTCCGCGCCCCCGCTGGGAACAAGCGACCGGACCCGCTACGTCAAGGTCGCGAGCCTGGAGGAGGCGCAGCGACCGGACCTGCAGAACTGGATCGAGCAAGCGGGACGCACGCCGGGCTGGACGTGACGGGCAGGCGGCTCCTCACGCGCTGACGTAGGGCACGTACTCGGGATAGCGGTCCCGGTCGTATGCGGTCTCCGGCTCGGTCGCGACCTGCACCTCGGGCGCACCCCGCCCTGGCAGCAGCCTGAAGGCCGCCAGCGCACCGAGCACAGCTACGCCGGCACCCGCGATGCAGGCCACCTGCAGGCCGCTGTGGAAGGCGTTGAACGCGATCGACTCCAGGGCCGGCCGCGCCGCCCGCGGCGCGTGACCCACCACCGCCAGCGCGGCCGCCATCGACTGGTGCGACTCGGCCTTCGGCCCAGCAGGGATGGGTAGTGGCCGGAAGGCACTGATGATCTTCGGCGGGTAGGACGAGGCGAAGATGGAGCCGAAGACCGCCACCCCGAGCGTGCCCCCCAACTCCCGGGTCGTGTTGTTGACCCCGGCGGCGGCACCGCGTTGCTCGTCGGACACCGAGCCCATGACGGCCTCCGCCGTCGGCGCCGTGATCGAAGACAGTCCCAACGCCAGCAGCACCATGGCGATGATGATCGGGCCGAAGTAGGTGGTGTCCGCCGACGAGTTGAACGACGAGACGACGAGGCCACCGCCCATCAGCAACAGCCCAAGTGTGACGACGAGCCGCGTGCCCACTCGCAGCGCCACCACGGCGGCGATGGGCGTGAACACGGCGGCCACGATCGCGAACGGCAGCGTGTGCAGACCGGCTGACAGCGTCGAGTAGCCCTTGACGAACTGGAAGTACTGCGTGATCAGGAAGATGAAGCCGAACAGGCAGAAGAACGCCACCGAGATCGACACGGCCCCACCGGTGAAACGGGGGATCTTGAAGACCCGCACGTCGAGCAGCGGTCCCTCGGTGCGCAGCTCCAGCAAGGTGAACGCCGTGAGCAACACCGCGGCGCCCCCGAAGCAGGCCAGCGTCCCCGCCGAGGCCCAGCCCCACTGCGGACCCTCGATGATGCCCAGCACCAACAACAGGATCCCCGCCGTCGAGACGACGACGCCCCGGATGTCGAAGGGATGCTGGCGCACTCGCGGCAGCCGCGGGATCAACAACCCGCCGGCGATCAGCGTCACGGCCACGATCGGCACGTTCACCAAGAAGATCGACCCGTACCAGAAGTGCTCGAGCAGCGCCCCGCCGACGATTGGCCCGAAGGCGACCGCGATGCCCGACGTGGCGCCCCAGATCCCGAGCGCCTTCTGCCGTTCGGATGGGTCCGGGAAGACGCTCGTGAGGATCGCCAGGCTGGCGGGGAAGATGAAGGCGGCCGCCAGCCCCATCAGTGCCCTCGTGGCGATGAGCGTGCCGGTCGAGTCGGAGAAGGCCGCCGCCGCCGAGAACAGGCCGAAGAAGACCAGCCCGACCTGCATCGTGCCCTTGCGTCCCAACCGGTCCCCGATCCCGCCGCCGGCGAGTAACAGTCCGGCGAAGGCCAGGCTGTAGGCGTCCACGATCCACTGGAGCGACGTGATCGACGCCCCCAGCGTGCGGTTCAGCGTCGGCAGCGCCACATTGACGATGGTGTTGTCCACCACGACCAGGAAGACGGAGAGGCACAGGACGGGGAGCACTATCCAGCGACGATCAGCCGATCCCGCCGATCCCTCGGATGGGGCGGCACCTCCGACAGGCTCCATGACCTTGGTTTCAACACGCGATCCGGACATTTGACGGCTCCTTGGGCACTCGGCGGATGCATTCACCGTTGTAGAACGCTGTGCTAGAGTTATAGCACGATGTTCTTCAGTAGGCTAGATCCATGACAGAAATCCGCCGGACCAGGACTCCGAGCGCCGGGATGGAGGGCGCGCTCCTCACCTCGGCCTCCGAGATCCTCGAAACCGAGGGCCCCGACGCCCTCTCGGTCCGGCGGATCGCGGCCGCCGCCGGCGTCGCCCCCATGGGCGTCTACAACCACTTCGAGTCCAAGTTCGGCATCGTCGAGGCGCTGTACGTGCAAGGTTTCCAACGCCTCGCCGACGCCATGGCGGCGATGACCCAGATCGACGATCCCGCCGAGGCGTTGCTCGAGGGTGCCCGCGCTTACCGGGCCCTCGCCCTCGCCCACCCGATGGCCTACCAGGTGATGTTCCTCCGGGCCGTCCCCGGCTTCGAGCCGAGTGACCCCGCCCTCACCAGTTGCACCCGCGGCTTCGACCACCTCGTCGCCACTGTCCAGCGGGCCATCCGGGCGGGTGTCATCGCCCCAGGCGCCCCCACCGAGACCGCCCAGATGATCTGGGCCAGCATCCACGGCTGGGTCTCCCTCGAGCTTCTCGGCTTCGGTTTCGTCGAGGACCACGACGTCTGGTACGACCGCCTCTGTGAGGCTTTGCTGCGGGGTCTCCGCCCCTGATCCGCCGGGCCCAACCGGGCGTGCCTAACGGGGATCCGGCCGGTCCAAATTCCAGTGCCGCGCGACGGCGGGGAACCACTTCGTCTCTTCGCCGACGCGCCTGGGGATGATGCCGAAACGGGTGATGGTGCGCTGACCGCCCTCGTGGTCGCCGTAGAGCAACTCGATGGTGAAAGGCTCCGCGGCTTGAACGCACGTTCGCAGCCCGGGATAGTCCGGATCGTCTGACTCACGGATGGCCGACTGCCAGAACCCGATGTCGCCGGGGGCGATGTAGAGGTCGCGTGTCTGCGTACGGAAGTCTTCGGGCGCCGCGTGTGGATAGTCAGCACTCGGTCGGTAACCCACGAGCGCCGCCCAACCGATCGTCACCGCCAGGCCCGGGCCCACGTTACGCAGCGAGATGGCGAGATAAATGTTCCCATCGACCAACTCGACACTCGCCTGGCTCCCGGCCAGCTGCGCCCAGTGGTCGTCGACCCAGCGGATCTTCTGAATGGGGTCCTCGATCCGCGAGGTCACCAGCACCGGCCGCAGGTTCACCTCGAACGACCGCTCGGCAATCCGGGCCGAGCGGTTCGACGAGCGAATCGCCGCGAAGGTGGCGAAGGCCAGGACCAACGTCCCCAGCGCGGTGGCGAACGACGCAATGGTGGCCCAGTCGATCGTCGCCAACGCCTCGCCGGCACCCACCGCGGCAGATTAGGTCACCAACCAGAGCCACCTGCAGTGGTGCTCCGCCCGACTCCCCTTGGGCGCTCCGGCTCGGGCACTCCGGCTTGGGCACTCCGGCCTGGGCACTCCGGTTTCCAAGCGGCCCTCGCACCTCTCTGCCACCGCGGCAGGGATGACCCGACGACCTTCTGATCGCGAAGATGCGCCAAGGAGCAGGCGGGGTCAAGGTGGAGCGCCCGAGCGCAGCGAGGACGAACGACCTTGAGGCCGCCTGCGACCGGCGCACAATGATGGAAGAAGGGTCGGAGATGGCAGGACGACCCGGGACTGACAGACTGTGGCCCATGCTCGCCCACGTCTCCATCCAGTGCGCCGACATGGCCCGGAGCGCCGCCTTCTACGACGCCGTCCTCGCCCCGCTCGGCTCCGTGCGTGTCATGGAGCATGATGACAGCATCGGCTACGGCATCCCGCCGTCGGCATCCTTCTGGATTGGGCAGCAGCAGACGGGCGACGGCTTTCGGGAGACGCACATCGCCTTCCAGGCGCCCGACCAGGCCGCCGTCCGGGCCTTCTTCGACGCCGCCCTCGCCACCGGAGCCGAGCCGCTGCACGAACCGCAGTTCTGGCCGCAGTACCACGCGACCTATTACGGAGCGTTCGTGCGCGATCCCGACGGGAACAACATCGAGGCGATGACCCACAGCCGCGGCTGATTCGTCACCGTCGGCCTCATCCGAACATCGTCGCGAACTGGTTCACCACCGCCGTGCACAGGTCCTGCTGCGCCGCCGGCAGCGTGCACGTGACCTGATAGGCCGTCGCCTCGGTCGGCTTGGCCTGGTAGAGCACGACCCCGTTCGCTGCATTCAGGCCGCCCGAAGGAGACCCGACACCCGCCACGCCGGCCGGATCCTGAAACCCGACCTGGACCGCGGACGTCCGCACGACCCGCTCTTGGGGCGGGCTCGCCACGGCACAGCCCTGGCCGAGGTTCTGTTGCGTTGCCGCCTTGGCGGCGCTGAAGAGCGGACATGCCAGAGCGGCGCCTTGCACGGTGCTCGCGCCGCTCTCCACGGCGACGATCGCCTGGGTCGGTGAAGAGGCCGGGAGGTGCCACGTGGTCCCTCCGGCCGGCACGGTCGTCCCGACCGGCGAGAGGGCCAACATCCCGCTGCCGTCGGCCCCGAAGGTGCCGGAGCACGTCCAACCGACGGTCGGGCCCACGAGCTGCAGCCGGCCGGTCAGGTCGCTGTAGAGAGCCAGGTTCCCTTGCTGCGACTGCGATGCAGGGACGCTGACCGAGACCGACGCCGGGAGCGAGGTCGTCGTGGTGGACGCGCCGGAGCTCGATTGGCACACCACCACGGGCAGCGCCGCGGTCACCATCGGCCCCGACGCAGTGGTCGGGGTGCTCGACGTGCTCAATGTCGTCGACGAGCCCGACCCCGATGCCTTCGTGGTTGAGGTCGTCGTGCTGCGCTTCGGATGGGTCGTCGAACTCGCGCTCTTCGAACTCGGACCCGACGACCCACAGGCCGCCAGCACGAAAGCCCCGACCGCACCCAGGGTCAGCCAACCCACCCAACCCACCCAACCCACCCATTTCGTCCGCTTGGTCACCCCTAAGCGTCCACCGTCAGGTCCGCCAACACCTCGGCGAAGCGCCGCTGCGCCTCGGACCGCCGGGTCGGGATGTGCTCGGTCGGCACCTCATGCGGGGAGTAGCCCTTCAGCACACGGCGCGCCACCGTCTGGCGATGCACCTCGTCGGGCCCGTCGTAAATGCGGGCCGCCCGGGCATTGCGGTACATCGACTCCAGCGGCAAGTCCGAAGAGAAACCCAAGGACCCGTGCACCTGGATGGCGCGGTCGATCACGTCGTACAACACCTTCGCCCCGAAGTACTTGATCATGGCGATCTCCACCCGGGCCGCCGCCGCCCCTTCTTGATCCATCTTCCAGGCCGCCTGCAGTGTCATCAGCCGGGCCGCCTGCATCTCGGCCATCGAATCAGCCACCCAGTTCTGGATGGTCTGCTTCTCCGCCAGCATCGATCCGTGCGCGTACCTGGACACCGCCCGCTCGCACAGCATGTCGAAGGCGCGACGGGACTGCCCCAACCACCGCATGCAATGGTGGATCCGGCCGGGGCCGAGCCGGTGCTGCGCCAACACGAATCCCGAGCCCTCCACGCCGATCAGGTTCCCGACCGGCACCCGCACGTCCACGTACTTGATCTCGGCGTGGTTCCCGAAGCGCCCATACGGGGTGTGCGGGTCCTCCATGGTCGACACGTCCCGCACAATGTCGACCCCCGGCGTCTCGACCGGCACGATGATCATCGACGAGCCCGAATACGGATGCACGTCTGGATTGGTCACCGCCATCACGATCAGGAAGTCAGCCACGGATCCGTTGGATGTGAACCACTTGTGCCCGTTGATCACCCACTCCTCGCCGTCCCGTACCGCTGACGTCTTCAACAGCGTTGGATCAGATCCAGCAGTGTCCGGCTCCGTCATGGAGAAGGCCGAGCGCAGCTCCCCATCCAACAACGGCTGCAGCCATCGCTCCCGCTGCGTCTCATCCCCGCTCGCCTCGATGCCAACCGCCAGCAACTCCGCGTTCCCCGAATCCGGCGCATTGTTGCCGAACACCACGGGCGCATACGGCGACTGCCCCAGGATCTCGTGCATCAGCCCCAGCTTCACCTGGCCGAACCCCATGCCTCCCAGCGCCGGCGGCAGGTGCGCCGCCCACAGCCCCTTCGCCTTGACCTGCTCCTGTAAGGGCCGAATCAGCACCCGCACCTGGTCGTAGCTCAGATCGAGGGTCTCGAGTGGGAACACCTCGTCCCGCACGAAACCGCGCATCCACTCCAACTTCTCCTCGAACTCGGGTTCCGTCGAGAAATCCCAGGCCATGGCCACTCCTCCCGAGCGCGCCGGCCAACTTCCGGCGGCCCACACCCTGCCACTACCGTGGGCGCCGTGACCACCACGAGCCCTGTTGCCTTCCGCCACGCAGCCGCAGCCGCAGCCGCTGCCGCGGCGCCACCGCCTCCTCCCCAGGTCGCCCTGAGCGCGGCGGACAGGGCCGTGATCGCCAGAGCCGAACTCGCGCTCCTCGACGAGCGCCGCCTCTTGAGCGGGGAAGAGTTGACCGCCCTGGCGGCGCTGCCCGACGGTGCGGTGATGGCGCTGGCATCGCTCGCCCATCAGGTCCGGCTCGCCTGGTGCGGCCCAGAGGTCGAGATCGAGGGGATCCTGTCGGCCAAGACGGGCGGCTGCCCCGAGGACTGCCACTTCTGTTCGCAGTCCTCACGTTTCGACACGCCGGTCAAGGCCACCCCCTTCCTCGATACAAACGAAGTTCTCACCGCCGCCCGCGAGACCGCCGCCCTCGGTGCCTCGGAGTTCTGCATCGTGCTGGCCGTGCGCGGGCCTGACGAGCGCACCCTGCAGCGCATCCTCGACCTCGTCCCGATCATCCACGACGAGACCGGCCTCAACGTGGCGGTCAGCGCGGGAATCCTGAGCGAGGACCAGGCCCGGAGGCTGGCCGATGGCGGGGTGCACCGCTACAACCACAACGTCGAGACGTCACGCTCGTTCTTCCCGAACATCGTCACGACGCACGGGTGGGACGAGCGCGCCGACACCTGCCGCCTCGTCAAGGCGCACGGCATGGAACTGTGCTGTGGCGCCCTGCTCAACGTGGGCGAGACCGTCGCCCAGCGCGTCGAGCTGCTGACGCAGCTCCAAGAGCTGGACCCGACCGAGGTGCCGCTCAACTTCTTGAACCCCCGGCCCGGAACCCCGCTCGGCGACCAGCCGATTTTGGGCGCCTGGGAAGCGGTTCGCTGGATCGCGCTGTTCCGCCTCGCGTTGCCCTCGGTGATCCTCCGTTACGCCGGCGGTCGTGAGGTCACCTTGCGCGACCTGCAGGCCATGGGCATGACTGCCGGCATCAACGCTCTCATCGTGGGCAACTATCTGACCACGCTCGGCCGCTCCGCCGACGAGGACCTCCAGATGCTCGAGGATCTCCGCATGCCCATCGGTGCCCTCACGGCCGCCATCTGAGTCCCAGCACCGTCCGCCTGTCGGTTTTGCTGTTGTGGCCCTCTCCGTGAGCCCGCATTGCACCGGTTGCGGTAAACCGTCCAGCGAGTGTCCTGGCTGCGGGCGCGCCTTGGACCCCCCGCGCTTTTGCCCCGCATGCGGCCGCCGCATGACCGTCGCCGTGATCCCGACCGGTTGGACGGCGCGCTGTCGCGACTCGGGCCATCCCGAGCTCGATTCCGCCTAAGTACCCGCCCGCCGCACCGCGCCACGCCGCGCTGTGCCACACCGCACCGCGCTGTGCCGCACCGCACCGCGCTCTGCCGAATCGGCTCAACGACGCATCGGTGCGTTCCGACCAGGTCGCCTCTCCGTCTGCCCCGATATGACGACCGATGACGCTCGCCATGTCGGCGAGGGAGCTGATTGCATGGAGCGCCCATGCGGTCCCGTGAAGGTCAACACCCCGTTGGCATCGCCCGACACGGCCCAACCGAGCTCGTGGACCGCACGATGGTGCCGGCCGCACAGCGTGACCAGGTTGTCCAGGTTCGTCAGGCCACCATCGACCCAATGGACAATGTGGTGCACGTTCGTGAACTCGGTGTAGCTGCAGCCCGAGAACCGACAGCCCTTGTCGCGGCGGTCGATCTCCACCCGCTGCACCGGAGTGGGATCCCGGCGGGCCCGCCCTTGATTCAGGATCGTCCCTTCCGGATCCTCCACGGCGAGATCCACATTGGCGTCGCAGGCGAGGCGACGCACCACTTCGGCGGGAACAGGGCCGACGCCGGCGATTTCGGCCACCGCGTCGTCGGAGCAGCCGACGAGCAATTCGAGTGGCGCATGCACCACGACCCGAGGTTGCGCTACCGGTCCGGAGGCACGGCCACCACCGGACGCCCGGCCACTATCGGACGGACTCCCCGATCCATCTCCCACGTAGAAGAGCGTCATCAATTGGTCGTAGAGCCGTTGGTCGTAAGGCACGTAGCCGAGGGGATCTGACCCGGGCGCCGCCGCTCCACCGTGTTCTTCTCGCTCTCCCTGCTCCGCCGCCACTCGTCGCACCAAAGACGACTTCGCCACGGCGTAGTCGTCCTTGGTGAATGCGACCCAGACCGATCGCCGCGTGTCGTTGAAGCGCAGTGTCCGGCGCTCGAACTCCCGTGCCGCAGATCCGCCGATCGCCCCATCGGCACCGGCACCGGCACCGGCTTCGGCTGCTGCCTCCTCCCGCGCTCTGTGCCAGGCCACCAAATCACGAGCCTGTCGCACACTCCAGGTTGTGGACGCCTCCCGTAGGGCGGCATCGCTGGAAGGCGAGGCGACCTCTGCCAAAGGCTCTACCAGGTCCAGCGACAAGGTCCCCGACGCCAACCCCTCGGCCAGGCAGGGCAAGGACTCGAGTTTCACCGCCGAACGAACCCATTGCCGCGCTGTCGACGTGCTGACCCCGCACTGCCCGGTCACCCAGGCGACCATGGAGACGGCGCCGTCACCACGCCAGCCTTCGGCGTGGTCGAACTCGGCAATGTCGGAGAGCTGCTCCCGGAGCAGTGCCGAGATCCGGGCCGACCGCTCCACGATCAGCCCCGCCAGCTGCTGCGAGCGGGCGTCGCCGCCGAAATTGCGGCACGGTGGCCGGCGGCGCAACGCCCCAGGGCTCGTGCTTCGCTTCGGAGCGGTCGGCGAGTGTTCGATCCCCACTGCGAACGAACGGTCGCTACCCAGTCCCTTGTGTGAGCGCCTGCTGCACGTCCTTCAGCGCTTGCAGACCATCTTGTGGGCAAAAGTACTCGGTGGCGGTGATCCCGACCAAGCTTGCTTCGAATTCATCCAGTCCGCGGCTGGTCAGCGAATCGATGACGTCGTCGGCGCCCTGCTCGTGCGTGAGACCGGCGCACGCACGCTGCCCGTCCGCCACCAGCGCTTGGTCGGTGTCGTGGGAAAACGCGCTCGGGACCTTGTGCAGCATCGCGAGGAACGCATCGTCGGGTTGGGGCGGCGCATTGGGATCTCCGAAGTAGAGCAGCGCTTCGGCCAAGGCGGCCGCCGGAGGTCGCGGCGCAAGACGCGGCGTCTGGTCACCCGGGAAGGCGAGGAGGTCGACATAGAGGCGTCTCTGGGCGTTGTTGCCGATCTGGCCCGGCGCGAGACCGTGATGCACCATCCAGATGAGACCGCCGACTTGGAAGAACTCCGATCCCCCGGGACCCGGGTCACTCTGTCCCCCTGCGGCCGTCGACGACAGCCAGGCATGGTCGAGGGGCTTGGTGCAGGGGCCGACGACGGTCGCACAGCGCGCCACGCCGATGCCGTAGTCGTCCGTCCCCCAAAGATTGCCCGAGTAGAAGAGCCAGAAGGTGTTGTCGTTCTCGATCATCGACGGCCCCTCGACCAGATTCCCCTCCCAGCTCTGGGTCGCCCCGATCAGCCGGTGGGCCGGACCAACCACCGAGAGCCCGTCGGCCGAGAGCTGCTGCGAGTAGATCGTGGTGGGCATGTTGCAGCAGTCGCCGTCGCTCTTCCAGAGCAGCCACGGCGTGCCGTCGGGTGCGACGAACACGCTCGGGTCGATTGCACCCCCTTGCGCGAGAGGGCACACGAAAGCAGAGGACGAGTCATCCACGAAAGGGCCAGCCGGATTGGCGCTGGTCGCGCGCGAGATGCACATTGCGCTGGACTCCCCGTTAGTGGTCTTGACGCACCCCGACGGAGGCGCCTTGGCCAGGCACCCGAGCGGAATTGTCGCCGGCGTCGAGTAGTACATGACATAGGTGCCGTCCGGTCGCGTCCACACCGACGGCGCCCACTGGAATCCCGAGACGGTCCACTTGGGCAGGGAAGGCAGCGCGTCCCCGAGGTATTGGCCTTTGAATCCCGAATTGCGAGCAAGCTCGATCGTCGGCACGTGTGCGCCAGGCGCATACTGCGTGGTCTGGGTGTTCGAGGAGTAGATGTACAGGTCATCGGCCGTTCGCAGGGCGAAGGGATCGGCGAAGTCACCGTTGTAGATCGGCGTGTCGTCGAGCAACCCGCTCAGGACATCGAGCTGCACCCCGTCGGCCCTGGCGGGATTGAGGCCGATCGGCCCCTGCGTCGGCAGACGACCAGCAGGGACGGGGAGCTGGCCGGCGCGGGCAGAGGGCTCGGGCTTGACGCTGAAGCTCTGGCGGGTCGTCTGACCGGAGCCGGCGCTGGCGCAACCCGCGAGGAGGACGAGGGACCCGCAGCAGAGAGCGACCAGACCCATCGAAGTGGCCGAGATACGCCCAGCCGATGACCGTCTCACTGAGTGAATCAGCGTAAGCGTTTGAAGGAGTTTCGGCGGGGACCCGGGTTTCCCAGAGCCCGTGACCGGCTGGTCATTCGTCGGCAGCCGAACGGCAGCCGAACGGCAGCCGAATGGCAGCCGAATGGCAGCCGAAAGCGCCGAACGTGACGTCCGGAGGGTTAGGTCACCGTCAGGGTCGCCGGGTTGCTCGTGGCGGAACCGGCCTCGTTGGTGAACACGGCCCGCACCTCCCAACCGTTCTCGAAGGTCCCAAAGACCGGGCCGCTCAGCTCGTCCGACGTCGAGGTCCCGTTGCCCACGATGTTCATCCAGGAAGTCGGGCCGTTTTCGGCGACCTGCCACACCACGGTCGGATCAGGGTCACCACTCGCGGTTGCCGTGAAGCTCACCTGGTCGCCGGGATGGCTCGCCTGGTCGTTCGGCTGCAGCGTGATCAACGGTGGGCTCGGAGCGTTCACCGTGAGGCTCGCCGGGTTACTGGTGGCGGTTCCGGCGCCGTTGGTGAATACCGCCCGGACCTCCCAACCGTTCTCGAAGGTCCCGTAGACCGGGCCGCTCAGCGTGTCCGACGTCGAGGTCCCATTGCCCACGATGTTCATCCAGGAAGTCGGGCCGTTTTCGGCGACCTGCCACTGCACGGACGGACCGGGTTCGCCACTCGCCGTGGCGGTGAAGCTCACGTGGCCGCCGGGCACACTGGTCTGGTCGCTCGGTTGCAGCGTGATCGACGGTGCAACGTCAGCGTTCACGGTCAGCAACGCGGGGTTCGTCGTGGCATCCGGTGCCGTGCCGTTGGAGAACACCGCCTCGTACTCGTCCCCGTTCTGGGCGAGCGTCGTGGAGGCGATGGTGAGGGTGTCACTCGTGCCGCCCGAGACGGGGCTGTAGTTGGTGCCTCCGTCGGTCGAGACCTGCCACTGCACGGACGGCGCGGGATACCCACTCGCCGCGGCCGTGAAGGTCGCGCTCTCGCCCTCGAGGACCGTCTGGGGCTGGGGCTGGCTGGTCACCTGGGGCGCCGTGGGCGTGGCCGAGACGATGGCGTAGCCAGCGGAGGATCCCGGCTCCGGTCCGAGGCTCAGCGGCACGCTCTCCGGCGGGAGCGAGACGACCACGGGGGGTGAACCGTCCCCCGTCGAACCGTTCCCGAGTTCACCGGCCAAGCCAAAGCCCCAGGCGTAGACGTTCCCGTCGGATCCAATGGCGTAGCCGGTGTGCAGGTTGTCCGAAATGGCGCGCGGCGTCACGCCGGGGGCCAAGGTGACGAGTACGGGCGTGGTCGCCATGCCGCTGTCGGTGTTGACCCCGAGCTGCCCGCTGGTCCCGCCGCCCCAGCCGTAGAGGTTCCCGTCCGAGCCGATCATGTGCGCGAACGCGCCGCCGCCGGTCACCGCTTTGGCCGTGACGCCCGCCGGCATCGACACCAGGACCGGCGTGTCGCTGTTGTCGGTGGAGCCGTCCCCCAGCTGGCCGTCGGCGTTCAAGCCCCAGGAGTAGAGATTCCCGTCCGAGCCGATGACGTAGCCCACGCCCCCACCGCCGGCGATAGTGACGGGCTGCACGCCGGAGGGGAGCGAGACGACGACGGGCGTGTCGCTGTTGGTCATGGTCCCGTCGCCGAGCTCACCGTAGAAATCGTCGCCCCAGGCGTAGAGATTCCCGTCGGACCCGATGGCGTAGGCGGACTCGTATCCCGCGGCCACGGCCTTCGCTGTGACGCCGGCGGGGAGGGTGACGACCACAGGTACGTCGGTGTTGCTCATGGCGCCGTTGCCCAGCTTGCCCAAGCCGCCGTCGCCCCACGCGTACACGTTGCCGTCCGAACCGATCGCGTAGGCCGCTCCCTGCGCGGCGCTGATGGCCACGGGCGTCACGCCACTGGGCAGGGCCACCACGACGGGCGTGTTGCTCGAGGGCGGCGTGGTGGAACCGTCGCCGAGCTCCCCGCTGGAGTTGTCGCCCCACGCGTAGAGCTTCGAGTCCGAGCCGATGGCATAGCCGGCGTACTCGGGGTCGAGGTTGTCTCCGCCACCACCACCGCCGGCGACCGCGTCGGGGACGACCCCGGCGGGCAGGGAGACGGTGACCGGGGCGTCGGCGTTCGAGGTCGAGCCGTTGCCGAGCTCGCCGCTGGAGTTGTCACCCCAGGCGAAGAGCGTCGTGACGGCGGCCGGCGGCGAAGCCCCGGCCGCGGGTGCCGACGCGGGCACCAAACTCCCCAGTCCCGAGACACCAAGGCTGGCGAGCATCGCGGTCGCCCCCAAGATCGTGGCCGTACGCAAGCGTTGGGACATCACACCCCCCCCTTTTCGTTGCCGTCGGGGCGATTCCCTTGTGTCGTGGCGTTCCGACGCTACTTCGACAGCCGGCATTGTCAACTGGTACGTCCGGCGCACCGCGTTTGGGTGCCCCCTCCTGCTCAACCCGCCACGAACGATGCCAACGCGTCCCCGTCCTCGGGGATGGTCACGACCGGGCCGAGGTCCAAGGACCGCAACCAGGAGCGGTTGCGCACATGGAGATCGATGGACTCGTCGAATCGGTTCAACACGACGACCTGAGGAGCTCCGACCGCTCCGAGCGCCTCGGTGGTCAGCCGCACGGCATTGATGGTGCCGAGGCCCGCATCGGCCACGAGCACCAGGAGGTCCGCCTCCAGCTCCCGGCACAGGGACACCGCATCGCCGTCCACCGCCAGGGGCGAGCGCACGCCGCCGGCGGTCTCCAACAGCCCCACGTCGACCCTCGACGCGGGCCAGTCGAGCTCGGAGACGAGGTCGGCGATGGTGAATCCGGGTCGGCCCAGCGTCGCGGCCGCCATGGGTGGCGCCATGGCGACCTCGTACCAGCGATGCGGCGGACAGACCTGCTCGGGGGCCTCGCCGGAGGCTGCACCGAGCACCGCGGCATCACGACCGCTGGGAGGGTCAGCGGGATCGAAGGACTGCGCCGGCTTCCGGGCTGCGACGCGCCGGCCTGCCGCGCGGAGTTCGCGCACGACCTTGGCGGCCACCCACGTCTTGCCCACGTCGGTACCCGTTCCGACGACGGCGACCAGCCGGCGGGGCCGCACCCCGGTCAGCGGGCGACCGCGGCCGGTGTGGCAGACGGACTGGCGGACGGACTGGCGGACGGACTGGCGGACGGAAGCGGAAGCAGTCTCAGCGCAGCCAACAGCCGGCCGACCTCCTCGTCAGTGTGCGCGGCGGACAGCGTGACGCGCAGGCGACTGGTGCCGACGGGCACCGTGGGCGGGCGGATGGCGGGGACCCACAGTCCCTCCTGGAGCAGTGCCGCCGATGCGTTGAGCGCCGCCTGCTCACTGCCGAGCACGACAGGGATGATCGGGCTCCGATGTCCGGGCGGTGCGAATCCGGCCTCCGTGACCCGGTCGATCAGCGACGCGAGGCGGCCCGTCAGGGCGGCGCCTTCGGCGGAACGCACGACCCGGAGTGCGGCGAGCGCCGCCGCGGCGTCGGCCGGCGTGGGCGCGGTCGAGAAGATGTACGAGCGGGCCCTGTTGACTATGAGATCGACGATGTCGCGCGACGCCGCCACGAAACCGCCGAGCGAGCCCAAGGTCTTGGACATCGTGCCGACCCGCACGACCGTTCCCCCGTGCACACCGTCCCGGCCCTGGCTTCCTGCCCCTCCCATCCCCACGCCGATATCCCGCCCGGGGGGCGACGGGAGGTTGGGGCCGAGGACGGCGTGGGCCTCATCGAGGATGAGGAGGGCGTTGTGGCGCTCGCACAGGGTGACGAGGTCGTCGAGGGGGGCGACGTCCCCATCCATGGAGAAGACGGAGTCGGTCACGACGATGGTGTGATCGGGCGTGGCGGTGGCGGTGGCGGTGGCGGTGGCGGTGGCGGTGGCGGTGGCGGTGGCGTCGGCCAGCAGGTCCGCCAGGTGACCCATGTCACGGTGGCGGTAGACGGCGAGGGCTGAGCGGGAGAGCCGGCAGCCATCGATGATGCTGGCGTGATTCAGCTCATCCGAGAGGATGCGGACACCCGGGCCGCCCAGGGTGAACAGCACGCCCAGGTTGGCGGCGAACCCGGTCGGGAAGCAGACGGCGGCCTCGGTCCCCTTCCATGCGGCGAGCTCCTTTTCGAGGTCGCTGTGGATGGGGCGGCTCCCGGTGACCAGGCGCGAGGCGCCGGCGCCGGCGCCCCAGCGGGCGAGCGCAGTCTGCGCAGCCGCCACCACGGCCGGGTGGGCGCTCAACCCGAGATAGTCGTTGGACGCGAACGAGACGACCGGCGCGCCCTCGAGCACGCCCGCCGGGCCGAGGGCGTCGAACTCCCGCGGGGCGCGCCAGCGGCCCTCGTCGACCACTCTCTCCAGGGAGGCCCGGATCCGTGCGTCCCAGGTGTTGCCGCCGTCGCTCATGTGGATGGGAGCTCGTCGAGGTCGTCCAGTCCTTCAGTGAGCGCGTCGACGATCCGCACGATCTCCTCCGCCGTCGTCGTCAGCGGCGGCATCAGCACCACGACGTCGCCCAGCGGACGCAGCAACACGCCCCGGGAGACGGCGCCCGCACACACCCGGCGGCCCCAACGCAGCCCCGGCGCCGGCGGGTCCAACTCGATACCCAGCATGAGTCCGCGCTGACGAACTTCGCGCACCTCGGCCCGACCGGCGACCCGTTCTCCCAGCAGTGACGACAACTGGTCGGCGCGCGCCCGCACGTTCCCCAACACATCCCACGTCTCGAGCAGATGCAGGTGCTCGAGCGCCACCGCCGCCGCCAATGCGTTCCCGCCGTACGAATGCCCGTGGTAGAAGGTCTCCGGCCCGAGATCTGCGCCCAGGAAGGCGTCGAACACGCGGCCCGACGCCACGGTGGCCGACATGGCCAGGTACCCGCCGGTGATCCCCTTCCCGACGCACATGAGGTCGGGCCGCACGCCGCACTGTTCGGAGGCGAACAACGTCCCGGTCCGTCCGAATCCGGTCGCCACCTCGTCGCAAATGAGCAGGGTACCCGCCTGCCGGCAGGCCTCGCCGAGCCGCCGCACATCGGACGCGGAGGTGCACAACATGCCCGACGCACCTTGCACCAGCGGCTCGATGACGACCGCGGCCAGCTCTCCCGCGTGGGCCTCGATCGCCGCGCACGCCTTGTCGGCCCAACCCGGGTCGGCGTAGCCGGGCGTCCGCACGACGGGGAAGCACAGCGGCTCGAACGCAGCACTGAAGACGCCGCCGTCGCCGAGCGAGAGCGAGCCGATGGTGTCGCCGTGGTACGCATCGCCGAGGCCGAGGAAGCGCGTGCGGCCCTCAACGCCGCGGTTGACCCAGTACTGGAACGCGACCTTGAGCGCCTGTTCGACGGCGACCGCGCCATCCGCAGCAAAGAGGAAGTGGGGATCGTCGACCGGCACCACCGGAGCGAGGGCTTCCGCCAGCTCGACGACAACGGTGTTGCCGTTGCCCAACATGGTCGAGTGGGCGACCTTGCCCGCCTGGGCCACGAGAGCAGCATCGAGCTCGGGGACGCGGTGGCCGAGGGTGTTGACCCACAGTGACGAGATGGCGTCGAGATAGCGCCGGCCGTCGGCGTCGATCAGCTCGCGCCCCTCCGCCCGGTCGATGACGAGCGGCGCGTTGCCGGCGTAGGCCCCCATCTGGGTGAACCCGTGCCACACGACGGCGGCGTCGCGTTCGACCCAGGGCCGGGACGCTGGGTCGGCATTGTGGCCGGGGTCCTGCTCAGGGTTGTGGCCGGGACGCTGCGGAATCTCTGGATCGGGGGCGCTCACCCGGCAATTGTGGACCAGGGGCGCCGGCCGGACCAGGCGACGCTCTGCGCGAGAATGGATCATGGACCTGATCGGCGTGGTTGACACCATGTTCGCCCGCTACGACATGGGCGGCGAGGCCCTCGACGAGCTGTCCGAATGCCCTGGATACGGCACGCAATTCACCACGCTGCGCCGCACCGTCCCGGGCTTCAAGGACCTGGCCGTGGCGGCCAAGAAGATGATCGAGGAGGACGGCTGCCGCATAGTGGTCGCCCTGGGCATGCCGGGACGGGAGAAGGTGGACAAGGTCTGCGCCCACGAGGCCTCCACCGGCATTATGACGGCACAGCTCATGACGAACACGCCGATCCTGGAGGTCTTCGTCCACGAGGACGAGTCCGACGACCCGGCCGAGCTCGCCATGGTCTTCCGGAACCGCTCCCGGGACCACGCTCGCAACGCCTACCTCATGCTCTACGAGCCCGAGCAGCTCACCGCCCGGGCGGGCCAGGGGGTCCGACAGGGCTTTGCGAACGCGGGACCGCTGGACCTCTAGTCCCTCCGCAGCCGGGGCGGCGACAGTGCCCTCCCGGCCTCCGGCCCTCTTCGCTCTGTCTTCCCGACTACGAGTTGTCCCACTTCACCGAGAACGACGATCCGTCGGAGCTCAGGCCGCTCGGCGTGGCCAGCGTCGTCCCGTTGTCCGCCATGGTGATCTCGTCGGCGTCGAAGGTCGACAGCGTCCCGTTGGTCCCGGCCGAGTCGCTGACACCCGAGCCCGAGCCCGAGCCCGAGAAGTTGATCTGCCCGAAGTTCGCCAGCGGCACCTCGCTGCAGAAGAGCAGCGTGCACGACGACGGCGACTCTGCGACGACCTCGGCCGAAGTGCGGGCGAAGCCGCTACCGGTCTGCGTGGTCGAGAAGGTCCAGCCCGCCGTGGCGTCCTTGATCGCCAGGGTGAAGGACGTGCCCGCCGAGTTCGCCGTCACCGACGCCGACATCTGGTCGCCCGGCTGCACTGGATACTGGCTGGGCAGTGTCACGGACGGGTTCGGGTACATCTCGTACCAGGCGTAGTACGAGGGAGTGCCCGAGTCGCAGTCCGAATCGGTCCCCAGCTGCTCGACACTGGTGGAGTTGTAGCCGTCGAGACCGACCCAGAAGGCCGCTGCCGCGCCGGGACCGCCCAACAAGCTGCTCGAGCCGAGAAGGCCGCTGAGCGAGGTACCACTGCTCGAACAGTTCACGGCCGGCTGCGTCCACGACGAGGAGACCGCGTCGAAGGTGTCATTGGTGTCGGCGTAGCCGGCCCAGTTGGACGACGACACTGCCGTCGCATGGCGCAGACCCTTGCCGCTGCCGCCGCTGCCGCTGCTACCGAGGACCGACCCCACCACGCCAGGCAGCGTGACCTTGCCGATGATCGGCACGTGGTACAGCCCCGGCTTGGCGGGCGCAGCGGAGGCCGCCGCGCGCGCTGGAGCCGGCGCCGCCGCGGCGCCGCCCCGGCGGCGGCGGCGGGGCGGCGGGGGCCAGGATCGAGGCGGCCGGGGGCGCCAGGCCTATCAATGCCAGCGCACCGGCCAGAAACACCTTCCGCATTGCAACCTCCTGATCATGGGCTCACCCGAGCCGCTTCGCGGCGGACAGACAACGGACCGCGCACCAGGCGCTGCCGGCACGGGCGCACCATGGCCGCTGGGCCTCACGGCGCAGACACCTGCGTCGCACGGCGCGAGCCGACGTGCCCCCGTCCCGAGTGGGTAACGGAGGAGGGTCAGGGATCTCGCGGGAGACCGAGAACCTTTTCGGCCACGATGTTGCGCTGGACCTCGGCGGTGCCGCCGCCGACGGTCAGCGCCGGGGAGAACAGGAAGCCGCGGGACCAGGTGGGCTCGTCCAGGCTGCCGACGGGACCGGTCCCGGCCAGCATGCCGTGGGCCCCGGCCAGGTCACGGGCAAGATCCATGATGTGCTGGCCGTGGGCGTCGGCGATGGCCTTGCGCACCGAGGCCTCGGCGCCCGGCGCCCGCCCCGCCAGGACGGCCGAGACCATCCGCAGGCGCAGGACCCGGAGGATCTGGGCCTCTATCCAGACGTCGACGAGGCGGTCACGGGTCGAGGCGGACGGCGCCCAGCCGGCACCCCCGCCGGCACTCCCGCCGGCACCCCCGCCGGCGCCACGGATCAGATCCACGAGATCCTCGGCCGTCGGCCCCATCCCCCACAGACGCGCCCTCGCCTGAGAGCGAGACGCGCTCGTTCCCCAGCGTGACCTTGGCCAGCTCCCATCCGGCGTGCTCGGGCCCGATGAGGTGGTCGGCGGGGATACGCACGTCGGTCAGGAACACCTCGTTGAAGGCGTGCTCGCCCGTCATGTCGATCAGCGGCCGGATGTCGATCCCTGGCGCACGCATGGGGCAGACGAAATAGCTGATTCCCATGTGTTTGGTGGCGGTCGGATCGGTGCGGGCGAGCAAGATCCCCCACTTGGCGATATGCGCGTAGCTCGTCCACACCTTCTGCCCGTTGACGACCCAGTGATCGCCGTCCCGCTCGGCCCGAGTCGTCAGCGACGCCAGATCCGAGCCCGCGCCGGGCTCGGAGAACAACTGGCACCAGAATTCCTCCCCACTGAGCAGCGGCCAGAGCCAGCGGTCCTTCTGCTCCTCCGTGCCCGCATACATGAGGGTTGGCCCCGCCCATCCGATGCCAATGGGGTTGACCGGGCGCCTGACGCCGGCCCGCCGCAGCTCCTCGTCGATCATGAGCTGGGTCAGCGGGTCGGCATCGAGCCCGTAGGGCGCGGCCCAGTGGGGTGCGACGTAGCCGCCCTCGGCCAGCTGGCGGCCCGTGGGGTGCCGGTGCTCGTCCAGCCATGCCCTGACGCGTCGCCGGCGGGGGTCGTCGTCGCCGGGCAGGCCGAGGTCCACGCGCGGAGCGTAGGCTCATCGCCTCGCGTCATGCATGTCGGCGCGAGCGGGGTCGGCTCGCTATGGGGAGTGGTCGGATTGAGCAACTGGAATTACGCAGACGTCTGGGAGACGGTGGCGGACGTGCAACCCGAGTCGATCGCCGTGACACAGGGCGACCGCAACATCGCCTGGCGCGACTTCGACCGTGGCGCCGACGGGATCGCCCAGTTCCTGCTCGACCTGGGCACCGTGCAGCAGGACAAGGTGGCCATCTACCTCTACAACTCGCCCGAGTACCTGCAGACCACTTTCGCCGCCGTCAAGGTCGGGCTGGTCCCGGTCAACACGAACTACCGCTACGGCGACGACGAGCTGAGCTACCTGTGGGAGAACGCCGACGCCGTCGCGGTGGTCTTCCACGGCGCCTTTACCGAACGCATCGAGGGCATACTCGACCGGCTGCCCGGCGTGCGCGGCTGGCTGTGGGTCGACGACGGCTCGGGGCCCTGTCCCGATTGGGCCACGCCGTACGAGGACGCCGCCAAGTCCGCCCTGGCGCGGGTCTCCGCGCCGTGGGGCCGCAGCGGTGACGACCTCTACATGCTCTACACCGGCGGCACCACCGGCATGCCCAAGGGTGTGATGTGGCGACAGGACGACCTGTTCGCCCGGCTGATCGACAGCGCGGTGCGCCACTACCCGGTCGAGGGCGGCGTCGAGGCCGTGCGGGCGTCGCTCGAGGCCAGCCCGGGCGGCGTCACCATCCTGCCGGCCTGCCCGCTCATGCACGGGACCGGCAACTTCCCTTCCAACACCGTCTTGGCCGAGGGCGGGCGAGTCTGCCTGCTCGAGTCACGTCGCTACGACCCCTCCGAGCTGCTCGACACCATTGTGCGCGAGAAGGTGAACGCCCTCGTCTTCGTCGGCGACCCCTTCGCCCGCCCGCTGCTGGCCGCCCTCGACGAGCATCCAGGGAAGTGGGACCTGAGCTCGCTCATCATGATCATCTCGTCGGGGGCCATGTGGAGCGAGCCTGTGAAGGAGGGCTTGCTGTCCCACCATCCGAGCGTGCTCCTCGTCGACGCCTTCAGCTCGTCGGAGGCGCTCGGCATGGGTGTCTCGGTCTCGGCCAGTGGCTCCGCGGCCAAGACCGCCTCGTTCACGCTCGGCCCCGACGTGAAAGTGCTCAACGAGGATGGTCGTCCGGTGGAGCCCGGATCGGACGAGGTGGGCGTCCTGGCGCTCGGCGGGCGCAACCCGCTCGGCTACTACAAGGATGAGGAGAAGTCGGAGCGCACCTTCAAGGAGATCGACGGGGTGCGCTACTCCATCCCCGGCGACTTCGCCCAGGTCGACACGGACGGCACCATCCACCTGCTCGGGCGGGGCTCGGTTTCCATCAACTCGGGGGGCGAGAAGATCTTCCCGGAGGAGG
Source organism: uncultured Acidimicrobiaceae bacterium (assembly GCA_963850185.1). Taxonomy (GTDB): domain Bacteria; phylum Actinomycetota; class Acidimicrobiia; order Acidimicrobiales; family RAAP-2; genus Bog-473. The sequence continues at coordinate 269,265 of CAWKKE010000011.1, read as the reverse complement.
TCGAGGAGGCACTCAAGACCCACGATGCCGTGCGCGACGCGGTCGTCCTCGGGATCCCGCACCCGACCTACGGTGAGCAGATCGTGGCCGTCGTGGAGCTCAACGACGGCGCCCCTCTCCCGTCCGAGTCCGAGCTGATCGATCACGTAAAGGCGCGCCTGGCCTCGTACAAGGCGCCACGACGCGTGCGGATCGTCACCACCATCGGGCGGGCGCCCAACGGCAAGGTCGACTACAAGCGCCACCGGGCCGAGTCGATGGACGAGCTCGGGGTCGCCGCAAGCTGAATCCGGAAGGAGTGGCGCGGCCGCCACCCTGCGCCAGCCAGACTGGCACCCATGTTCATCGCTCCAGCCGACGCCACCAGCGGCGAGGACGAGTGGCGCTCCTTCGTCACCTCCCATCCGTTCGGCCATCTGGTCGCGCCGGGAGGACCGGGGCGCGACCTGCCCGTCGTCGTGCCGACGCAGTTCGTCTTCGAGGACAGAACGGTCTGGCTGCACCTGGTGCACGCCAACCCGATTTTCAGCGCGCTGGCCGAGAACCCAAGGGTACTGCTGAGTGTGGCCGATGACTGGGCCTTCATCCCGTCGTCATGGAAGGCCATCGCTGACGAGGACCCCGCGCTGGGCATCCCGACGACGTACTACGGCGCGGTACAGCTGGCCGGCCGGGCGACGGTGCACGACGAGCGGACCGCGCCCGGCACCGTGGCGGCCATCCTGCGACGACAGTTGGCGACATTCCAACCCGGGCTCGACGTCGCCGACCCGGGTGAATCCCACGCCGCGAAACTGCTCGGGATCCTCGGCATTGAGATCGCTGTCGAGCAGGTGTCAGCCAAGTTCAAGTACGGCGGGAACGTCGACGAGCCGCACCGCCAGGCCGTGGTGGACCGTTTGCAGACGCGGGGCGGACCCGGTGACGACGCCGCGGCCGGACACGTGGTGCGGCGGCTGCGGCCCTGAGCACAGGCCGCCGGCGGGGATGGCGCCAGCAATCAGGAGGCGATGACGGCAACGGCAGTTCGTCCACCGTCGACATCGATCACGGTGCCGTGCACGAACAGAGCCTCGTCGCTGGCGAGGTAGACCGCCGCGTGGGCGATCGCATCGGGAGTGCCGCTTGCGCCGGCGGGGGTGCCCCGCATCATCGTCTCGGCCACCGGGTGCGCGCCGGGATCAGACCCATCGGGGTTGGGTGCACGGATCACCCCGGGAGAGATGGCGTTGACCCTGACGCCGTGCGGTCCGAACTCTGCTGCCCACGCCTTGGTCATGGTCTCCATAGCGCCCTTCGTGGAGCCATAGAGCGCGCTCGAGATGCCGAGGCGAGCGATCCACGAACCCAGGTTGATGATCGCTCCGGCGCCGGCCGCGGCCATCGCCGGAGCGATCGCCGCGGTCAAGAAGTAGGGCGCCTTGACGTTGACTGCGTAGACCTCGTCGAAGGTCTCCTCGTCAGTGGTCGCAGTGGTCGAGCTGGGGAAGATGCCGGCGTTGTTCACGAGGATGTCCACACGGCCGCCGAGCACCCGCGTCGCCGTGGCGGCGAGCTCCCTCGAAGCGGTCGGGGAACCATTGAGGTCAGCCGGGATGAAATCCGCCCGGCCACCGCCGGCGCGCACGCGTTCGACGACCTCGGTGCCGCGCTCGGCGCTGCGTCCGCTGACGATGACGTGTGCGCCCTCAGCCCCGAAAGCTATGGCGATGGCGCGGCCGATGTTGCTCGTCGAGCCGGTGACGAGTGCTGTCTTGGCCTGCAGTCGCATACCCATGACATACCTCCCTTCGTCCTGATCGATCCCAAAATGGACCGCATAGTCCAGTACCGTAGCTCGAAATGGACCCGTTAGTCCATAAATCTCGGTAGAGTACGCCGTGGTGCCCACGACCATGAAGCTCACCCCCAAGGGAGCGGCTACCCGCGGCCGCATCGTGGCCACCTCGGCGGACCTGGTGTTGGCCCGTGGCATCGGTGGCACGAGCCTCGACGACATCCGGGCCGCGACAGAGACCAGCAAGAGCCAGCTCTTCCACTACTTCCCCGCCGGCAAGGCCGAACTGGTCGCCGCCATCGCGGCGTTCCAGGGCGAGCGCGTCCTCGACGCCCAGCGTCCCTTCCTCGACTCCCTCGACAGCTGGGACGCGTGGGAATCATGGCGCCGCGCCGTCCTCGAGCACTACGGCTCACAGAAGCACTGGGGCTGTCCGGTCAGTGCCCTGGCGCGCGAGGTCCTGGGCAACGACCCCGATCGGGCAGGAGACTTGGCGGCGTACATGGATCGGTGGCGCGGGTACCTCCAGGCCGGCGTCGAACGCATGCGTGCAGCAGGCATCCTCCGGCGGGACACCGATCCGGAGAAGCTCGCGCTGTCCATCTTCGCCGCGCTGCAGGGCGGGCTCTTGCTGACGCAGACCATGCACTCGATCGAACCGCTCCAAGCAGCGTTGGACGGCGCGCTCGTCACCCTCCGCGCCGCGGGCGCCGCGGGCGCCGCGGGCGCCGCGGCGCCGCGGGTACCGCAGCATCCGAGCGACTACCGGCCCATCGCTGAGCGGCCGGCCCTACTCGAGGGCGGCCGCCAGGTTGGCCAAGGTCGCCGCCATCTCCTTCTCTGCATGCGCCGCACTGTGGTCACCCGCCACTCGGGCGAGGACGGCGAACCAACGCTTGCGCTGGTCCACCCAGGACTCGGTGACTCGACAGCCGCCGTCCGTTTCGGCGAATTCGTAACGCCACGTGGCCACGGCCAGCGGCCCCGACGTCACCGCGAACTCGAAGAGCTTGTTCGGCTCGCAGCCGATGACCGTCACGCTGGTCGTCCAACGCCGGAACCCGTTCTTGTTGGTGCCCTCGAACACGGAGCCGAGAGCGGGCCCGGTGGAGCCCTTCACCCACTTTCCACCGGCGTTCTCGGGCGACCACTCCCCCATCCGGGGCAGGTCCGTGACCAGAGCCCACACGTTCTCGGTCGGCGCGGCGATGTCCCGCGTGGCGGCTGTGGGGTAGGTCATGGGGGCAGACGATAGTTTGGAGCCATGGCACAAGCCCTTTCCGACACCGGCCAACCGGGCACCGACGCGCTGCGGGCACTGGCGCGGCCCAAGTTCGACAACTTGGAAGAGGAGCGCCTGCACCGCAAGCAGAAGCTGGCCGGCGCGCTGCGGCTGTTCGGCCGCTTCGGCTTCTCCGAAGGCGTCGCCGGCCACATCACGGCACGCGACCCGGAGCTGACCGACCACTTCTGGGTGAATCCCTTCGGCATGAGCTTCCGCCACGTCCGCGTCTCCGATCTGATCCTCGTGAGCCACACCGGCGAAGTCGTCGAGGGGAGCCGGCCGGTCAACCCGGCGGCGTTCGCCATCCACTCGGCCGTGCACGCGGCGCGCCCCGACGTCGTCGCCGCCGCCCACGCGCACTCCATCTACGGCAAGGCGTGGTCCGCGCTCGGGCGCCCGCTCGATCCGATCACACAGGATGCTTGCGTCTTCTACGAAGACCACACCGTGTGCGTGGAAGGCGGCGGCGCCATCGTTCTGGAGGAGGCCGCGGCCAAGGCGCTGGCGGCGGCGCTCGGCCCGCACAAGGCCACCATCCACCGCAACCACGGGCTCTTCACCGTCGGGCACTCGGTCGACGAGGCCGCCTGGTGGTTCATCACCATGGAGCGCTCCTGCCAGGCGCAGCTCTTGGCCGAGGCGGCCGGGACGCCGGTGCTCATCGACGACGAGGGCGCGCGCTACACGCGCGACAACTCGGCCGGCCACGCCGCCGGGTGGTTCTCCTTCCAACCATTGTGGGACGAGATCTCCCGCAGTGAGCCCGATCTCTTCGAATAGACGCCCTGCTACCCGCACCGAGCGGGCGCTGCAGATCTCCGGACAGGCGCGAGGGGTGACCGCCGGGCGGTTGCCGCCGGACCGGTTCCGGCGGGAGGCCCGGTCGGCTGCCCGAAGCGACCCTTCGGTCGATTCCCCGCGGAACGAGAACGTGTTCTAATCTCGGGCCGATGGAGTTCAACCTCGCCGACCTGTTCGAGGCAGCCGTCGATGCCTATCCCGAGCGGGAGTACCTGGTGGCCGACGGCAAACGGCGGACCTACGCCGAGATGGAGGCCCGGGCCAACCAGCTGGCGCATCATTTGGCCGCCAATGGGATCGGTCCGGGGGACCACGTGGGGATTTACGCGTACAACTCGGTGGAGTGGGTCGAGACCGCGTGGGCTGTCTTCAAGCTGCGGGCGATCTGGATCAACATCAACTACCGCTACGTCAAGGACGAGCTCCGCTACCTCATGGGCAACGCCGATCTGAAGGCGCTCGTCTACCAGCGCGAGTTCTCACCGCTTGTCGGCGCACTGCTCTCGGAGCTGCCCGAGCTGCGGCATCTGGTCGTGATCGAGGACGGGAGCAACGTCGAACCGGCGGCCGGTTCAGTCCCGTACGAGGACGCACTGGCGGGGCAATCGACCGCACGGGACTTCGGGCCGCGCTCGGGCGACGACCTCTACATTCTCTACACCGGTGGCACCACGGGGATGCCCAAGGGAGTCGTCTGGCGCCACGTGGACGTCTTCTACGCGCTCGGCGGTGGCATCGACCCGATGAGCAACACGCGCGTCACCGACCCGGCAACCATGGCGCCCAAGGGCGCCGGCGGCGGCATGGTGCACCTGCCCGTGGCCCCGCTCATGCACGGCGCCACGCAGTGGTGCGTCATGGGGCAGAGCTTCGTCGGCTCCAAGATCGTCCTCATGGCCAAGTTCGATCCCCGCGAGGTGTGGCAACTCGTCGGCGCCGAGAAGGTCAACTCGGTCATGATCACCGGCGACGCCATGGGCAAGCCGCTCGTCGAGACGCTGGCCGAGGCGCGCGATGACTTCGACGTTTCGACGCTGGTGGCGGTCGTGTCCTCCGCCGCCCTGTTCTCGTCACCGGTGAAGGACCAGTTCTTCGAGCAATTGCCCAACCTGTTCATCACCGACGCCGTCGGGTCGTCGGAGGGCGGCAACAACGGCCTCACGGTCGTGACAGCCGACAACACCGCCATGAAGAGCGGCCCGACCGTGCACCTCCTCGGCAAGACGGTGGTGTTCGACGAGAACCTCGACCCGGTCGAGCCCGGCTCTGGCGTCATCGGCAAAATCGCCCGAGCCGGCGACATTCCGCAGGGCTACTACAACGACCCGAAGAAGACGGCCGAGGTATTCATAGAGGTGCGCGGGACCCGCTACGTCATGCCCGGGGACTACGCCACCGTCGAAGCCGACGGGTCCATCACCTTGTTGGGTCGCGGCTCCATCGTCATCAACTCCGGCGGCGAAAAGATCTTCCCCGAGGAGGTCGAGTCCGCCGTCCGCTCGCACCCTGACGTCTTCGACGCCATCGTCTGCGGCGCCCCCGACGAGCGCTGGGGCCAGACGGTGGCTGCCATCATCGAGCCGCGTCCGGGCCATGTGGTGCCGACACTCGAAGCGATTCAGGAGCGGTGCCGGGAGTTCGTGGCCGGGTACAAGGTGCCCCGACGCCTGCACGTCGTCGACAAGGTTGAGCGCTCGCCGTCGGGCAAGCCCGACTACACCTGGGCCGCGCACATCGTGAACGCAGGAGCCGACGCGGAGTCTGGGCCCGGCACCAAGGCCTGAAGGCCGACCGCGCCGGTCGCACAGGCGGGCCCGCGCCCGTCCGGACGGACGCATCCACGCGAAGATGCTGCCGTGTCAGCGGCGCCCCTCCTCCTCCTCACCGGTTCCCCCGGCTGCGGGAAGACGACGGTGGCGCCCCTGGTGGCCGATCGCCACGAGCGCTCGGTCTGCCTCGATCTTGATTGGTTCTTCGCCAAGCTCCGGAGCGGTGCGATCAGCCCGTGGCGGGAGGAGGCACACGCACAGAACCGGGTCGTGCTGCACGCCGCCGCCGAGGCGGTGGCCGCCTTCGCAGCCGGGGGCTATGTCACAGTCGCCGAGGGCATCCTCTACCCGTTCATGCTCGACCTGTTCGCAGCCGCCTGCGCCCGCAACGGGGTGGCCGCTCACTACGCGGTGCTCCGAGCTCCCATCGGCGTGGTCCAACAGCGGGTCCGGGACCGCAGGATCGAGCCCGAGCATGCGGGAGCGCTCGCCGATGCCGCCGTCGTGGAGGACCTCTGGACTCAGTTCGAGAGCCTTGGCGTCGACCCGCGCCACCGGGTCGACGTGGGCCGGCGTCACCCTGAGGAGGTAGCCGAGGAGATCGATCGCCGGCTGCGGGCCGGCGAGTTCCGGCTCGAGACCGAGAGTTAGGAGCCGCCGGCGGCGAGACGCTGCTTGGTCGTGTTGTGCACCGGGTCCTTGTCGAAGGTCGGCAGCAGGTACTTGCCGAATGTCTCGACTGCCTCCTCGCACGAGTCAATCGACATGGAGCTCGACAGCATGCCGAAGGACAGCTGGTCGGCGCCGGTCGCGGTGTAGCGGTCGATCGCCTTGCTGACTTCGTCGGGAGTCCCCACGGCGACGTCACCCGAGGCGATGACCGAGTCGAGCGAGGCGGCATCCATGGCGGGGACGATGGCGGGCCACTCGGGCACGCCGGGGGGCTTCGGGAAGGTGTCGAGATACCGGAACACCAGGCTCAGGTGGTAGTTGGAGTCCGCCTCGAGGAAGGTCTTGCGCGCCTTGGCGCCGTCCTCCATGCAGATCATGGTGGTCGTGATCATCACGTTGTCGTTGACGAACCCGCCCACGGGGTTGGTGCAGTCGCCGATCTTCTCCTTGTACCGCGCCACCAGCGGCGTCAGCTGGTCCGGCGTCGAGAAGCCGAAGCAGAGCACGCCCACGCCGAGCTCGGCCGCCAGGTCGAACGTCGAGGGGCTCCCGGCCGCCATCCAGATGGGCGGGTGGGGCTTGGAGTAGGGCTTGGGCAGCACGTTGCGCGACGGCATGGAGAAGAACTTGCCGTCGTAGCTGTAGTCCTCGTCCTTCCACATCCGGACGATCTGGGGAAGGGTCTCGGCCACCATCTCGCGGGTGAGCTCGGAGTCCTGAATGCCGAAGCCCTTTTGCTCGGTGGTCGAAGAGCCACGACCGGTGCCGAATTCGAAGCGGCCCTCGGAGAGATGGTCCAGCATGGCCACCCGCTCGGCAATGCGGGCCGGGTGGTTCACCGGGGGCGTGATGTTGAAGATGCCCGAGCCGATGTGAATGTTGTTCGTCTTGGCGGCGCAGAAGGCAAGGAACGACTCGGAGGCCGACAGGTGCGAGTACTCGGTGAGGAAGTGGTGCTCCGACGCCCAGGTGTACTTGAAGCCGGCCTTGTCCGCCGCCACGATGAACGCGACCTCGTCCATGATGCGGTCGTGCTCGGCCGACGCTCCGTGCTGTTCGACGTACCGGGGTAGCAGGCACGCGGCGTTAAAGATGCCGAATTCCATGGGGATGCACGTCCTCGTCTACGGTGCCGCGGTCCGTTCCGCCGGCGCTCATGCGACGGTAACACGGGCCTGATTAAAATGCAACGTGTTCCAGTAATGGGACTTCCACCCCAGGTCAGAGACATTTGGAGATGCAGTGACCCCTGCCGATGCGCATCCGACAGCACCTGACGCCCGACCGGTGCCGGCACCGGTGCCGGCACCGGAAACCATCACCGGCGCGGTACTGGCCCGGGCCGACGTCGCGGGCCTCGGCCTGGTGGCGAACGACCTCCGCCTGAGCCACGCCGAGGTGGTGGCCCGGGCCGCGGCGCGGGCGGCCTGGTTGCAGGCCACGCGCCACGACGGCCCGTTCCATGTCGCCCTCATGCTCGACAACGTCCCCGAGTTCATCTTCTGGCTCGAGGCGGCCGCTCTGGCCGGCGCGGTGGTGGTCGGGGCCAACCCGACGCATCGCGGAGACGAGCTGGTGCGGGACCTCTCGCACACCGAGAGCCAGTTCCTCATCACGGACTCGACGTACCTGCCGCTGGTGGAAGGCTCTCGCATCGGGGAGGCGCTCGGGCTGGTCGGGCGCGACAACGAGCGGGTGCTCGTGGTCGACACCACGGTCGGGCAGGGCACCTTGGCGCCGTATGCCTCGGCCGCGCCGGCAGACGTGGCCGACCGCTCGGTGACGCCGGAGACCCTCGGCTATCTCCTCTTCACATCGGGGACCTCGGGCGCGCCGAAGGCGTGCCTGTGCAGCCAGGGCCGGCTGGCCCGCATCGGGGCGATCGTGGCGCAGATGTACGCGCTCGAGCCGGCGGACGTCTGCTACCTCTCCATGCCGCTGTTCCACTCCAACGCGCTGATGGCCGGCTGGGGCCCGGCCCTGATGGCGGGCTCGGCCGTTGCGCTCCCCTCTTCGGGCCGGTTCTCCGCCTCGGGCTTCCTCCCGGATGTGCGGAAGGCCGGTGCGACCTACTTCAACTATGTGGGAAAGCCGCTGTCCTTCATTCTGGCCACGCCCGAGCAACCCGACGATGCCGACAATCCGCTGGTGCGCGCCTTCGGCAACGAGGGCACCACCGATGACGTCGCCCGCTTCGCCGAACGTTTCGGCGTTGCCGTCACCGATTCCTACGGCTCGACAGAAGGAGGCGCCACGGTGCAGCGGACGCCGGACACGCCGCCGGGCGCACTGGGTCGTGCACCCGAGGGCACGGTCGTGCTCGACCCGGCGACCGGGACGGAATGCCCGGCCGCCCGCTTCGACGGCCGCGGCCGGCTGCTCAACGCGGAAGACGCCATCGGCGAGCTCGTGTCCAAGGCGGGCGGCGCCGGCTTCGAGGGCTACTGGCGCAACAGTGAGGCCGAGACGTCCCGGCTCCGGGAGGGCTGGTACTGGACGGGCGACCTGGCCTACCGGGACGACGCCGGCTTCTTCTACTTCGCCGGCCGGGACCACGACTGGCTCCGCGTGGACGGCGAAAACTTCGCTTCGGCTCCGATCGAACGCATACTGCAGCGTCACGAGGACATTGTGCTGGCCTCGGTCTACGCCGTGCCCGACCTTGTGGTGGGCGACCAGGTCATGGCCGCCGTGCAGCTCCGACCCGGCGTGAACATGCTGGACGCGGAGGAGCTCGCTGGCTTCTTGGCCGCACAGGGCGATCTCGGCACGAAATGGTCGCCCCGCTTCGTCCGCATGAGCGCCGCATTGCCCGCGACGGCCACCAACAAAGTGCTCAAGCGATCGCTGCGCGCCGAGCGCTGGAACTGCGCCGAACCCGTGCTGTGGCAGTCCGAGAAGGGCGGGGCGTATCGCCGCCTGACCGATGCGGAAGCGGCAGGCCTCGAGGAGGCCGTGGGCGACCGCCCGATCTGACCGGCACGGAGGACCGGGGGGCTTTCCATCAGAACGGCTTCTCGCGTGCGCGGCGCCCGCTGTACCGATCGGCGCGCACGCAATCTGGTGATGCGGTGCGTCAGGCGCCCGGCGCCGGCGGCGTGAATTGGTTGAGGTCGTAGATCCCGAGACTCTGCTCAATTGCTGACACCTTGGCCACGTACTCGGTGAACCCGTTTGGCCCGAACTGCTGACGCTGCAGGTCCGCGAACGTGACACCGAGCTGGTTGAGCTCGTCTGGAGTCGAAATGGAACGGAAACGGGGGAACACAACGGTGTCCTCCCGGGCCTCGTGCGGTTGGTACATCCGCACGAACGCTGCCAGGTTGGCGCTGAGTTGCGCCAGATCGTTGGTCTGGGCGTTGCTCGACGCGGCGAGAATGAGCTGGGTCAGCTGTCGACCTCGGGCATGCTGTATCAACAGCGTGTCCACCGTGCTGACGAGTTGCCCCGCCTTGCGCAGCTTGGGGAAGACGTAGCCCTCCTCCATGGCCTCATGGAAACCTTCGATGAAGTCGTGGATGATCTCGGCTCCGTCGTGGATGGCCGCCATGGGCGCCGGCTGTCCGCTGGCCATGCGATCGTTGCTCGCTTGATAGATGAGAAGCACCCGTTTGAGAATCCCGTGCTCCTGCATCAGGTCCACATCCGGCGGTGTGGTGGTCGATGGGGCAGGCGAGGACCCTGCAACGAGATTGCCGACCTCGGTTCCCACCACGCCGATGGCGAGTCCTATCCCACCAGCCGTGAGGAGCCGCCTCCGGCTCAGAGAATTCTCCTGCGGTGGATCGTCTGGCATGACCGTCGTGTACGGCGGCCGGATCTATGGGTTGGGATCGCCGGCTGGCACGATCGGCGTCCCATCGGGGCTCATGAGGTACCAATAGCCGCCGTTGTTGTCGATGCCTTGCCCGGTGACCATGCCCGGACTCACGTCGTCTTGATACGTATAGAGCGGCCACCGGTTGTAGGTGACGACGTCATGACCAGACGACAGAGGGAGCGGGACGGTGCCCAGGAGACTCTCCTTGATTCCCGGTCCACCTGCGGGGTGATTGTCCGGAGAGATGGTCACGGGGGGCCAGCTGCTGAGGCAGGTCACGTCGCAGGTGACCGATCGCTGGTGGTCGGGCAGGAACATGTACAGCGCATACCCGGACGCGTTGACGAGCACCGTCGCCTTTGCGTCCGAGAGAAACTTCGCGTCGATGCGCACGGGCTTCGCTCCGGTGTGGTCCGACGTGCTCGACGATTGGGGCGACGATCCACACGCTGCGACCACGATCGACAGGCCGGCGAGCACGAGCAGTCCGGAGAGTCCGGCACGTCGCTTTACAATGCTTTCGAACATGTAGGCCCTTCGCCGACGATCAGAGAAGTTTGCCATTCCGCCTTCCCCGGATCGTCCCGCCCTCGGAAATGCTCCCCAACCAGTGTTGTGCGACTGTAAACCTATCTTCGATTTCACCGGCATGCAGCGCGGTGCTCCACGCCTACGTAAGGTGATGCGGCCCCGTGGATCACGAGCTGTGGTTCGCCTGGGCCTGGCGTGGCACCAGGTCAACGATCGATGCCGAGAACCAGCCCGCTCGTCGGCACACCGGTGCCTGCGGTCACCACCACGTTCTCGAGCCCGGGCACCTGGTTCACCGAAGTACCGCGCACGAGCCGGGCGCCCTCGGCGATCCCGTTCATGCCGTGGAGGTAGGCCTCCCCGAGCTGGCCCCCGTGGGTGTTGATGGGGAGCGCGCCGCCGAGCTCGAGTCGACCGTCCTTCACGAAGTCCTTGGCCTCGCCTTTGGCGCAGAATCCGAGTTCCTCGAGTTGGTAGAGCACATAGGGGGTGAAGTGGTCGTAGAGGATGGCGGCCTGCATGTCGTCGGGTCCGAGGCCTGAGGTCTCCCAGAGCTGCCGGGCCACTACGGCCATCTCGGGCAAGCCGAGGAGGTCGTCGCGGTAGTAGCTCGTCATCATGTCCTGGCCCGCACCAGACCCTTGCGCCGCGGCGCGGATGACGACCGGGTCGGTCTGCAAGTCGCGGGCACGCTCGAGGGAGGTCACCACCAACGCCTGTCCCCCGTCGGTCTCCTGACAGCAATCGAGCAGGTGCAGTGGCTCCACAATGAAGCGGCTCGCTTGATGCTCGTCGAGCGTGATCGGTTGCTCGTAGAACCAGGCCTTGGGGTTGGTCGCCGCGTGCTTGCGATCGGCCACGGCCACCCGGCCGAGGTCCTCGCTGGTGGCGCCCGTTTCGTGCAGATAGCGCTGCGCCGCCATCGCCACCCAGGAGGCCGGCGTCAGTAGGCCCACCGGCAGGTACGACGCCATGTGCGCGTTCTCGGCGTTCGGCAGGGGTGGCCTCCCCTGCACGCCGGCGCCGAAGCGGCTGCCGGAGCGCTCGTTGAAGGCGCGGTAGCAGACGACGACGTCGGCCACACCCGAGGAGACCGCCAGCGCGGCCTGTTGCACGGTTGCGCACGCCGCACCACCGCCGTAGTGGATGCGGCTGAAGAACGTCAGGTCGCCGATGCCCAGGCTGCGTGAGATGTCGATGTCGGGATTGGTGTCCGAGCTGAACGTCACCATCCCCTGCACCTCGGACGGGGCGATGCCGGCGTCGGCCAGAGCAGCCGCGACCGCCTCGACGGCCAGCCGGAGCTCGGAACGGCCCGAATCCTTCGAGAACTCGGTGGCGCCGATGCCGGCGATGGCCGTCGCACCCGAGAACGAATGGGAATGCGCCATTACGCGCCCGCCGGCTCCGCCACCGGGAGGAGCACGGTGACCGTGCCGGTCACGTGGTCGCCCAGGTCGTTGGCGCCGCGCAGCGAGACCGTCACGCTGCCGTACCGGCCGTCGTCGCTCAGAGCACCCCTCTCGGTGACCGACCCCGACAGGGTCATGGTGCAGTCCGGGTGGTTCGGCGCGCCCAGCCGGATGTTGACCTCCGAGAGGCGACTGCGGGGGCCCGACCAGTCGGTGACGTAGCGACCCACGAGCCCGTTCGTGGTCAAGATGTTCATGAAGATGTCCTGGGATCCCCGCTCCTTGGCCAGGACGGAGTCGTGATGCACGTCCTGGTAGTCGCGGCTGGCGATGGCGCCGGACACGATCAACGTGCGCGTGATCGGGAGCACGAGCGTCGGCAGCTCGTCGCCGACGGCGACCGAGGAGAAGGTCGGACCGGACAGGTCGAGCGCGGGCCCTGACGTCGACGCGCTCACGTCGTCGGCTCCGCCCGGGTCAGCGCCTGCTCGGCGATGTCCGCCCCAAGCTTCGCCAGCTGCGCGCTGGGGCCACCGAGGAGCAACTCGATCTGCTTTCCCCAGAGGAAGTAACGGTGGATCGGATAGGAGATGTCCGCTCCCATGCCGCCGTGCAGGTGCTGGGTGGCGTGCACCGCCCGCTGCCCGCGTTCGGAGGCCTGCCACTTGGCCACCCGAGCGGCGTCGGCGGCGTCGCGGCCACTGTCGAAGCGCCACGCGGCGTTCTGCCACGTGACGCGCATGGCCTCGATGTCGATGGCGGCGTCGGCGGCCCGCAGCATGGTGCCCTGGAACGTGCTGAGCGGGCGGCCGAACTGCTGGCGGGTGTTGAGGTAGGCCGCGGTCGTGGTGAGCGCGGCCTCGCAGACGCCGACCTGGAGCGCGCACAGCGCAATGGTGGCAGCGACCAACGTGAAGTCGAGGGCGGCGCGCCCCAGCTCCGGGCCGATGAGTACATCGTCCGACACCAGGGCCACGCCGTCGACGTGCAGGTGCGGGTGGATCTCCCGGTTGGTCGTGGCGGCGCGCTCGAGCGTGACGCCCGGCGCCCCCGGGTCGAGCAGGGCGAGCAACACCCCGCCGTCCTCGGTGCGCGCCGGCAGCACAATGCGGTCCGCCAGGTGCGCGTGGGGCACGGCCAGCTCGGTCCCTCGCAGAAGCCAGCCGTCGCCCGAAGCACTGGCGCGCACCGCGGGCATGGACGTCGGGCTGTTGGCGCTGCCCGTCAGGGCCGCCGTGAGGATGACCTCGCCCGCGACGACGCCCGGCAGCCAACGGCCGCGCTGGGTCTCCGAGCCGAAGTGGGTCAGCGGGAGTGCGCCCAGCACCAGGGTGGACCACAGCGGAACCGGGGCTACCGCGTTCCCCTGCGCCTCCAGCAACAGGCAGAGCTCCATCAGGCCGTAGCCGGCGCCCGCGTCCGCTTCGGGAATGGCGAGCCCGAGCAGGTCGGCGTCGGCCAGCGCCTTCCACAGGTCGCGGTCGATGCGTTCGGTGCCCGCCTCCACGGCGGCGATCCTCTCGGCGTCGACCAGGCCGGAGAAGAGCCCCGTCGCTGCTTCGGAGACGGCGAGCTGCTCGTCGGTCAGCTTGAAGTCCATCAGGCTCCCTTTCCGCCCCGCGTCCCCGCCGGCACGAACACGGGCAACGAGAGCTCCTCGTCGAAGTCGACGAAGGTGGCCTGCACCGGCAGGCCGATCGCGATCGCGCCGAGCTCCATCCCGTCGAGATTGGCGACCACCCGCGTCCCCTCTTCCAACTCGATGAGGCCGATGGGCAGCGGGTACTCGAACGCGGGCACCTGCGGGTAGTGCACAACCACGTAGGAGTACACCGTGCCGCGGCCGCTCGACTCGACGGTGTCCCACTCCAGCGAGCCGCAGACGGCGCAGGCGGGCAGCGGCGGGTGGCGGAGGGTGCCGCACGAGGTGCAGTGCTGAATGAGCAGCTTGTGGGCGCGGGCACCCTCGAACCAGAACGCGTTGTCCTGGGTGATGGCCGGCCGCGGGCGTGGCGGCCGGGCGGACTTCCGCACCGGCGGCAGGTACTTGAGGATGCGGAAGCGCATGGTGGCCACGGGCTCCCCGGCGTCGTAGAGGGCCTGCACCTCGTCCTCCGTCGGCCACACCGACACGCCCACGTCAGGGACGGCGACGTAGTCGAGCCGCGTGGTGATGAAGCGCCCGGTGCCCAGACCGGTGCGCTTGGGATCCGAGATCGCCTCAATGACCGAGCGCACCAGTAACCGGTCTCCGACCACCAGGGGACGGTCGTAGTGCTGCTCACAGTTGGTGGCGACGACAGAGGTCAGACCCTCGTCATCGAGCAGATGCATCATCTTCTCGTTGGACCCGCTCCCCTGGCTCGCCCCTTGGGCTCGGGCCTCCTCGGTGAGCAGCGATGATCGCAGGCCGCGCATGATCCAGGCCTGCAGCATGGTGGGCGGGGCGACGAGCTCGTCGTACCCCGCGGCGCGCGCCGCGTCGTCGGACACGTACACCGGATTGTGATCGTCCATCGCCTCGACCCAATGACGGATCATCGGCACGTTCACCGCGTCGGGCGCCACGCTCGGCGCACCGGCCGCCTGCCCGACCAAGGCGGCCAGCTCGGCACTGTGGTCCGGGAACGGCGCCAGCTCTTCGAGTCGCCCCGTTGCCGTGTCGGTCACAGTCCCGCCCCGGTCCCCGCGGCAGCCGTCACCGCGCCCCCCGGGTCATCCCCAGACCGGCCGTGGCCACGATCTCGCGCTGGACCTCGTTCACGCCGCCCCCGAATGTGTTGATCTGCGCCTGGCGCCCCGTGGCCTCGAGCCGGCCCCGCAGGACCGCGCCGGGCGAGCCGGGGACGAGATACCCGGCCGCCCCCACGACGCCCAACAACACCCGGGTCACCTCAATGATCCGCTCGGTCCCGAAGACCTTGATCGACGAGGATTCGGCGCCGGTGAGCTCGCCGTCGGCCACGTGCACCGCCATGCGCCAGTTGAGCAGCCACATGGCCTGCAACTCGGCGTGGCACTTAGCGAGATCCATCTGCACCCATGCCTGGTCGATGACCGTCTTGCCGTCATCGGTCGGCTGCGCCGCGGCCCACTCCACGATGTCCTCGTACAACGAAATCGCCAGACCGCTCCACGCGGCCAGGCCGACGCGCTCGTGGTTGAGCTGGGTCGTGATCATGCGCCAGCCCTCGTTCTCGTCGCCCACGCGATTGGTCACCGGCACGTGCACGTTGTCGTAGAAGGTCTGCGTCGTCGTCAGGCCGCCGACGGTATGGATGATCGACCACTCGAAGCCCGCTGACGTGGTGGGCACGCACAGAATGGAGATGCCCTTGTGCTTGGGGACGTCGGGATCGGTCCGGCAGGCCAGCCAGACGTAGTCGGCCTGGTCGGCGCCGCTGGTGAAGATCTTGGCCCCGTTGATGACGTACTCCTCGCCGTCGCGCACGGCCCGTGTGCGCAGCGACGCCAGATCGGTGCCGGCTGCGGGCTCGGTGTAGCCGATGGCGAAGTTCAGCTCGCCGGCGAGGATCTGGGGCAGGAAGAACGACTTCTGCTCGTCGGTGCCGAACCGCATGATCGTCGGCCCGACGGTGTTGATGGTGACGAAGGGGAACGGCGCCCCGGCCCGCCGCGTCTCGTCGAAGAAGATGAACTGGTCGGTCGCCGGCCGGCCCTGCCCACCGAACTCCTTGGGCCACCCGATGCCGAGCCAGCCGTCCTTGCCGATCTGGCGGACCACCTGTGTCCACGCCTCGCCGCCCTCGCCGCCCTCGGCCAGGCCCGCCCGCACCTCGTCGGTCAGGAGATCGGCGTAGTACTGGCGCAGCTCGGCCCGCAGCTGCTGCTGTTCGGGGCTCTCTTCGAGGAACATCGTGGGGCAGCCTCGCGTGCATTCTGCGGTCCCTGCCAGGTCAAGGCCGCGCTGACGAAAACTGTAACACGTTCTCGTTTGGGTGGCCCGGGCCGCGGCGGCCGCCGGCGCGCCGGGTGGGCCGCCGACCCGGTCTGCCCTGGCCCGGCGCGGCGGCCGGACCCCGTCAGGCCACCGAAGGCGCCCCGGCCTCCTCTGCCAGTAGGCCGAGGAACTCGCGCCAGCCCTCCCGGTGCGAGCGCCGGTGGTCCTCGGTGGGCAAGTCCCGGTGTGTCAGGGTGACGACGGTCTCGTCCCCGTCGGCCCGCAGGACGACCTCGACGGTGCTGCTCCCCGGCGGGAAATCGACCCGGTCCTCAATGCCCCACGTGAAGACGACGCGCTGGGGCGGGTCGACGACGACGTACTGCGCCACGGGCTGGATTGCCGCGTACGTCGATGGCGAGCGTGCCGCCTGGGCGCGCGTCGAGGTATGCCGCGTCGGCGATCCACCTGACCGCCAGTGCCGGGTCCGTGAAGTACGGGAACACGACCTCGGGCGGCGCCATGATGCGCACGCTGGCGGTGACCGTTTCCGTCATGAGCCCCTTGCTCCTCGCTTCGGGTGGTCGCGCTCGACCGCACGCTTGAGCCGTTGCAGCGCGTCCGGCCAGAACTCGTCGAGCATGTCGCGCACGGGCTCGAGCGAGGCCGGCTGGAACCGGTACAGGCGGCGGGTGCCATCGCGGCGCTCCTCGAGCAGCCCGGCCCGCTTGAGCACGCTGAGGTGTTGGCTGACCGCCTGCTGCGTCAGCGTGAAGTGGGCGGCGATCTGCCCGGCCGGTAGCTCGGCGTCCCGAATCAGCCGCATGATCTCGCGCCGACGTGGGTCGGCGAGCGCCCGCAGGACGACGTCGGTTCCTGCGGGGCCCGCGCTGTCGGCACGCTCGGTGTCCGGACCGGTCGGCATCAGGCCGCCATTCTCGTGGCTCGTGCCGACACGAGGGACGATCCTCTCTCGACCCCGCGGATCAAGCCGCGGCGTTCCGGCTGGGCTGCCCCTCGCCCGTGTCCACGTAGGAGACCAGGCTGTTCAGGTAGTGCGTCCAGCCGGCGTGGCACATGTCGAAACACTCGAGCTGCGGGGTGAGGCCGCGGTGGCGGAAATGCAGTGTCGCCGCGGCGCCGGCTGCCGCCAGGTCGAAGACGATCGTCGTGCCGACCCACTCGGGCGTGAGCGGCGTCTCCTTCACCGTCCAGACCACCCGGCCCTCCTCGGTGTCCTCCACGTGCAGCACTATGACCTGCTTGTGCTCCTGGAAGGACACCTCGAAGGTGCCCCCCATCTGTGCCGAGCCTGTCGTCGGGCCCCACCAGGCGGTGATCCCTTCGACGCTGTGCAGGGCGGCGAGGACCTCCTCGGGCGGGGCGCTGAAGGTCTTCGTGCTCTCGAAGTCCTCGCTGGTCTCAGTGCGGTCGGTGGCGGTGGTCATGGGGCATCCTTTCCGGGACATTCACAATGATCTACTTGTACAAGTATCTACTTGTGAATGACGGATTGTCAACCCTCCATCTCGGCGGGGCCCTCCAGGCGCGGCGACGAGGCGAACAGGTTCAGACCCAGGCGCTCGGAGAGGTACGCGGTCATGCGCTGGCCGCGCACGCTGTTGCCCGCCTCATCGAGCGGGGGCGAGAACGTCCCGACCCCGCCCTTCCCGGGCGACACCGTCACCAGTCCCCCGCTCACCCCGCTCTTGCCCGGCAGGCCCACGTCGTAGAGCCAGTCCCCCGAGCGTTCGTAGAGCCCGGCGGTGGCAAGGACGGGCAGGACCCGCCGGCAGGACCCCGACGAAATGGCCCGCACCCCCGTCAGCGGATTCACACCGCCATCGGCGAGCGTGGCCCCCATGACCGCGAGGTCGCGCGCCGACACGCGCAACGAGCACTGCCGCGTGTAGATGTCCGTGGCGACGTCCGGGTCGCAGTACAGGCGTCCGTAGCCGCTCAGGAGATGGGCGATCCCCCGGTTGCGATCGTTGGTCGCCGCCTCGGACGCGTAGACCTCCTCGTCCACCACGAGCCGCCGGCCGGCGAACACCGAGAGGGCGGCGGCGATGTGCTCGAACTTCTCCTCGGGCGAGCCACCCGGGACGAGGCTGGTCGTCGCCAGGGCGCCGGCGTTGACCATCGGGTTCATGGTGCGGTCCTCGTTGAGCTCAATCCCCATCACCGAGTCGAAGGGCAGCCCTGTGCTGTTCACCCCCAGCTTGCGACGAGCCTCGACGGGCCCGAGGGTGTTGCAGACCAGGGCGAAGACGAAGAGCTTCGAGATGCTCTGGATGGTGAACTCCTGCTCGGCGTCGCCAATGGTGAAGAGCCCCCCGTGGACGCCGGCCACGGCCACGCCGAAGGCGTCGGGCGAGACGCTCGGCGAGGGCAGGGATGTAGTCGGCCACGCTCCCCTCGTCAATGTGGCGAAAGCGCTTGTAGCCCGCCGAGACGATGGTCCGAATTTCCGCGTCGGACGGGAGCGTCCCCGTCGACACCCATTCGGGCGCCTCGTGCTCGTGCTCGTGCTCGTGCACAGCGTTGCCGTCGTCGTCCACGATCTCCTCCCCTTCCGGTCCCGGACGGGCCCGACGTCGCTACTCGGTCGATTCGACGATCTCTCTGTCAATCGGGTCGTCGACCTCGATCAGGTCATCCTGCGTGATCGCCGGCAACTTCGTGATGCCGCTGAGGAGATGGCGCTCCCAGACCTTCTGCAATTTTTCGAGCAAGGGGGAGTTGCTCGCGATGCGGAACTGGCTGAGGGTGCGGGACTCGTTGAAATAGAAGCCGATGTCGTAGGGGGGCCCGACCGAGAGGTTGGCCGCAGCCGTGCTCAACATGGACCCCAACGCGATTTTGGCCGCCGTGACGAGGTCGACGTGCGCCTCCACCGCGAGCTCCAGCATGAACTTGCCGTACTTGCTCTCGCCGATCTGCAGGAAGGGCCGCTCGTCCGAGGCGCGGATGTAGTTGCCCTCGGGATAGACGAGGAGGATGTCGGGCTCTTCGTCCCCGACGTGGCCGCCCAAAATGAACGTTGCCGTGCCGTCGGCACCCACCTGACCCAGCCCTTCTTTGTGCTGAGCGGCGACTTCCCGGCTCAGCCGCCCGAGGTACAGCGCCGCCTCGAACAGATGATCGACCGTCGCCAGGCTTTCCGTGGCCTCCCCTGCCGCCAAGTCCCGTGCCATGCGATCGAGGACCTGCTGCGTGGTGGCCAGGCTCCCAGCCGACTCGATCACGAAGAGGCGGTCGTCCGCCGGTTGGAGCACGTGCATTTTGCGGTAGGTGCCGACGTTGTCGACCCCCGCGTTCGTCCGGGTGTCGGCCAGGAAGAGCATGCCCTCGTGGAGCCGCAGGGCCAGGCAGTAGGTCAACGACGCCGTCCTCGGTTCGCTCGGCCCAGGTCGGGAACTCCGATGGCCTCGGGGGGAACATACCTCCCACCGGCGAGGGGGCACGCCGCCTTCGGGCGCGCACGCTTCAGGACTGCTGGCCGACCTCGAGCAGAAGGTCGTCGAGCTGGCGCCCCAGCACCCAGCCCACGTAGACGGCAAAGTGCACCACGAGCTCCTGCAACTCCTCCAACGTGAGCTCTCCATTGGTCAGGGCCGCTTCGACATGGGCCTTCGTCTCGCCTTCCACGCCGACGGCGGCACTGCAGCAGATGCTGATGATCCTCCGGTCCCGTCGGCTCAGATGCTCCTCCCTGGTCCAGATCTCTCCGTAGAGGTAGTCGAGGTACGCCCCGCGGCGGAACGCTGTGGACGGAGGGGGAGGGTCCTGACCGTGCACGGCTCGGTACGCGGCGTCGCCGCGCGCATGGCGTTCCTCCTCGGAAACAGGTTCGGCCCACGGCACGAACCGGAGGGGATGGTTCTGCTCCCCTCGCTGCTCGGCCAGCTTCGCCGTCGCCATCATGCCGTACATACTGAGGACGGATGCCTTGGGCCATCCGAGCTGTGTCGCGAAATGCAGGACGAATTCGTCGAACTCCTCGGCGTTGATGTCGCCGCTGTGCAGGGCCGCCCAGACGTGGGTCTCGATGGGATAGCCGGCGTCGGTGGACCCGAGGCACGCCAAGGTGATGAAGCGCCGGTCGCGAGCGGACAGGACACCGCGCCGCCACATTTCCCCGAAGACGAATCCGATGACGCCCACGTCGATATACGCCGAACTGGGATCGGGGCTCGGCGTGGTCATGATGCGCTCGTACTCGGCCCGGGCGGCCGCCTGCCGTTCGTCTCGGTCTGTCCAGCTGTCCATGTGGTCCTCTCTCTCGTTCGGGTTCCCGGTCGGGTTCCCGGTCAGCTGCCCGGGCTGACGGATGCTGGTCGGCGCGTCGTCATCTCTGCCGAACCCCGGTGAGCGCCGCCACCAGACCGCCGTCGACCCGCACGTCGCAGCCGCTGATGAACCGGGCTCGTGGGCCGGCCAGGAACGCAATCGCATCGGCGATGTCCGACGGCCGGCCCGGCAGTTCGACAGACCCGCCGTCCTCGGGCGCGGGGATCGGCGTCCGCCCCACGAGCCCTCGCTTGCCGGGGTTGTCCTTGAGCTCGAGTTGTCCCATGGCCGTGTCGATGAGTCCGGGAGACACGGAGAGGATCCGCGCCCCCCGAGCACCCCATGCGGCAGCGGATCGCTGGCACAGCCGGACAACCCCGTGCTTCGCCAACGCGTACGCCGTGCCCGGTCCCAGCTGACATCCGAGGGCACGCTCCACTCTCGAGGTCAGGTCCGACGAAATCGGATCGTCGAGGACGGCCTGCAGCTCGGGCGAGACGGGCAGGAGGTGCGCGGCGATCGAGGCGATGCAGATCGCCACGGAGCCCCCTTCGACGACATGCAAGAGACCGTCGAGGAGCACGGCCGTTCCGGCGAGATCGACTTCGAGGATCCGCGCCGCGCTGTCCATCGTCGGGGACACGCCGGCGAGGTGCACCAGGCGGTTCAGGCCCCCCAACTCCTCGGTCCGCCGCACGAGCGCGTCGATCGACGCCCGCGATCCGAGATCCACCACTGCGCATTCGGACTCGGGTGCCAGGCTGCGGGCATCCTCGAGCGCTCGCTCGTCGATGTCGGCGAGGAGAAGCCGGTCGTCGCGGAACCGTTCGACGCAGGCCCGGCCCATGCCGCCTCCGGCGCCCGTGATGACGGTCACGCGCAATGGTCGTCGTCCAGGTCGGGGCTCACGAGCAGATCCTGTCTCGGGATCCCGCTCTCAGCGGGTCGTCTGGACCTTAAGACACTTGACTTGTTCTGTAAAGAGGTGGTCTCATGGCCGGGATGATCCGATGACGTCCACAGCGGCGCTCCCCCTCTCCTCGACGAAGGAGCAGATCGTCCTCGCGGCCGAGCGGCTCTTCGCTGCGCGCGGCTACGAGGGTGTGTCGCTGCGCGAGATCGGCGCGGCAGCCGGCAGTGGCAACAACTCGGCCGTGCAGTACCACTTCGGCTCCAAGGGGCAGCTCGTAGTCGCCATCTTCGAGAACCGGCTCCCCTACATCGACGACCGGCGGGCCGTGCTGACGGCGCAACTCGAACCACGCGACATCCGCGCCTGGGTCGAGTGCTACGTCCTTCCGCTGCTCGAACAAGGTGAGATCGACGGGAGCCACTACATGAGCTTCATCGCTGCGGTCGAGCACCAGGTGGGCCTCTTCGGGCATCTCCCGGAGCGGTTCCGGGCCAGGCCGCAGATGTTCCACGAGGCGGTCGGTGGGTTGATGACCGAGGTCCCCGAGCCCCTGCGCTCTCATCGGATCCTGCAAGTCGTACGCTTGAGCGTGCAAGCGGCGAGCGCTCGCGAGCGGGCCAAGGCACAGGGCCTGGAGGTGCTCCCCTTCGCCGTGCACGTCGCCGACCTGCTCGATGGTTGGGCGGGCTTCCTGCAGGCGCCCGCCTCCGACCACGCCCTTGCATCCATTGCGGGGCACACGTCCACGTCACTCGGGCTGCCCTTTCTCGTGTGATGGCGCGGTCAGATCCCCTCCGTGTGGGCTTCATCGGGCTGGGGAGCCAGGGCGCGCCGATGGCTCGCCGGATCCTCGAGGCCGGCTTCCCGCTGACGCTGTGGGCTCGGCGACCCCAGAGCCTCGAGCCCTTCGACGACACCGCCGCCACCGCGGCCTCCACACCGGCCGCGTTGGCCGAGGCGTCTTCGATCGTGTGCATCTGCGTGACAGGAGACGAGGACGTCCTCGAGGTGGCGAACGGCCCCGAGGGCGTGCTGTCCGGGCTGGCAGCCGGCGGGACGCTGATTGTGCACTCGACCGTGCATCCTGAGACATGCATCCGTTTGCACCTGATGGGCAAGGAGAAGGGCATCACCGTCCTCGACGCCCCCGTGAGCGGTGGCGGGCCGGCGGCTACGCAGGGCACGTTGCTCGTGATGGTCGGTGGCGACGAGGCCGGCCTTGACCGTGCCCGTCCGGTGCTGGCGACGTTCGGCGACCCGATACTCCACCTGGGGGACGTCGGCGCGGGGCAGACGGCCAAGCTCGTGAACAACCTCGTCTTCACCGCCCAGATCGCGCTCTCACTCGAGACGTCCGGCCTCGCGGACGACCTGGGCCTGGACCGAGTGGCAATGGCGCAGGTGTTCGAGCGAGGGAGTGGTGCGAGCCGCGCCGCGTCGCTGCTCGCTGCCCCGGGGTTCGACCTCGGCGGTCTCGGCCGTGTCGCCGGGCCGCTGCTTCGCAAGGACGTGAGCCTGATTGCGGACGTGGCCCGAGGACGGCAGATTGCGGCGCCCGAGGCCGTCGTGATGCTGGCCGAAGACGGTCTGCGCACCCTCCACGCAGCGGCGCAGGAGTCCGTGGCAACCAGGGAGACGGCGTGATGAGAGGACGTCCATGAGCGTCGACACGCGCACGCGACCGATCAACGGGTCCGGGCCGACCGATCCGGCGTCGTTCTTCGAGGGAGCGTGGTGCGAGGCCGCCGCCCGCCACGGAAGACGCGCCGCCGAGGACGCGACCCGGCTCGGTCTGCCTCCGATCACCATCCGGGTCGACGACGCCGCGTGGACGTTGCGACCCGCCGTCGACGCCATCGCCGTGGTCCCGGGCTCCGCCGGCTCGACACCGACCGTCTCGCTCGATCGCGCCGCGTTCGCCGACCTGTTCTCCGAACGGCGGACGGCGCTGGGTCTCGTCGTCGGCGGGCGAGCCGAGGGCGACGCGGCGTCGAACAACGCGTTCTGCGCCTGGGATCCCGTCCTTCGCTCCCTCCTCGACGGGCGCACCGTCTATCGACCCGGGGAGGTCTCGCTCGAGTCGCAGGACGGGTCCCCGCTCGACCTCCACCAGCGGTTCCGGCTCGGCGAGGCGCCTGCCGACGCGGCGCACTTCCTCGAGGAGGCCGGATTCCTCCTCCTGCAAGATGTCTTCTCGGAAGCGGAGATGGACGCCGTCGATGCCGACCTCAGCGCCGCCGTGGCGACGGCGCGGCCCGGCGACGGCACGTCGTGGTGGGCGTCGACTCGCGGCGGCGAGACCTACCCCTGCCGGATCCTCGACTTCGCCCAGCAGTCGCCCGCGCTGCGGACCCTCATCGCCGGCGAGCGCTACATCTCCATCGGGGCATTGCTCGGCGACGGCCACCGACCCGGCGATCCGTTCGGCGAGCACTTCGCCGACGTGACCGCCGAAGGACTCCTCAAGCGTGTCGACTCCGTCGACGGCCTCGTCTGCCTGCCCTGGCACAAGGACTGCGATCGCGGCGGGCACTCCATGTTCTGCAGCGGCCTCACCGTCGGGGTGTGCCTCACACCCGTCGACGAGGATCATGGCGGTCTCGATGTCATGGCGGGGTCGCATCGGGCCAACATCGCCCGGGCTCAGGTCGACGATGGTCTCGACCTTCCCGCGGTGACGCTGCGCGCCGAACGGGGTGACGTCACGGTGCACATGTCATGCGCGCTGCACCGCTCGACGCATCCGACACGCCAAGAGCGACGTGTCGCCTATACCGGATTCGCCCTGCCCCCGCGCCCAGGCGACGGGCATGTCGACGACGCCCAGGCGGGACTGCGGCGGGACCGGGCTGCTATCGGTGTCTCGAGCGGACGGGCACTGTTCACCGCAGAAGGCAAGCCGTGAATCTGGAGCCCGCCCCCTCTCTCGCCTCTGGAAACGTCGAGCCGCAGCTTCCGGCTGAGAACCCATCGACCCCTCGGGGCAGCCGCGGGCGCGGCACGCAACTGCACTCGAGGACGCGGGTCAGCCGGCGACGAACGACGGTGGGACGTCGTACCGCTCACACCAGGCCGCGGCGCCGAGCGTCGTGAAGTCGTTTTCGATCACCGCGGCCTTGTCCTTGGCTTCCTGCAGCTTCTTGGTCACGGCGACGACGCGCTTCTCTCCGGCGGCGTTCTCCGCCACCACGGAAGGACCCCGGCCCGAGTAGTCCTCGAAGCCGGTCGTCCTCGAAGCCACACCGCCGAACGTGGGCTTCATTTGGTCGCGGAAATAGGCACCCCACGAGATCTTCGACTTGATGACCTCGAAGCGGAGCTGTCCGGGTTCCATCCGGACATCTTGGTCCACCGACCGCCCTGAGCGCTGGGTTTGTCATGGCGCGGTCCGTGCCTATGATCACTGACACACGTTCTAGAAATTGCCTCGAAGGGGCAGGCACCAGGCGGCGTGGGCGGGCCGCCGGAGTGCACGAAAGGGGGAGCCTTGAGCCTCGAGGAGATCGACCTCATCGACGGGCGCAACTTCGTGGCCGGAGTGCCCTATGCGTGGTTCGCCGAGCTCCGCCGGGAGGCGCCCGC
Source organism: uncultured Acidimicrobiaceae bacterium (assembly GCA_963850185.1). Lineage (GTDB taxonomy): Bacteria > Actinomycetota > Acidimicrobiia > Acidimicrobiales > RAAP-2 > Bog-473. The sequence continues at coordinate 244,509 of CAWKKE010000011.1, read as the reverse complement.
CTTCTGGCACCCGCAGGAGGGTGCACCCCGCGGGGGGTTCTGGGCCATCACCCGCTACGACGACTGCGTCCAGGTCAATCGAGACTGGGAGCATTTCTCGTCGGCCCGGCGCGGGTCGCTCTTCCCCGAGATGGACGACGACCAGCTGGCCCAGCAACAGCTGATGATGGTCAACATGGATCCGACGATGCACACGCGCTACCGCCGCCTGGTCAACAAGGGCTTCACACCCAAGATGGTGCGCGACCTGGAGGAGCAGATCGTCGGTTACGCCGACGGCATCATCGACGCCGTGTGCGAGCGCGGGACCGCCGACTTCGTCGAGGAGATCTCCGCCGAGCTCCCCCTCCTCGTCATCGCCGAGCTCCTGGGCGTGCCCCAGGAGGACCGGCGCATGGTCTTCGACTGGTCCAACCGCATGATCGGCGCCGAGGACCCCGAGTACCAGATTCCCGGCGCCGACCCCGGCGAGTCGGCCATGCAGGTCTACGCCTACGCCGAGGAGCTGGCGACGGCCCGAAGGCTCCAGCCGAAGGAGGACCTCGTCTCGGTCCTGCTCAATGCGGAGGTCGAGGGCGAGAAGCTGAACGAGCTGGAGCTCGACCTCTTCTTCCTGCTCCTCATTGTGGCCGGGAACGAGACGACGCGGAACCTCATGTCGGGCGCCATGACCGCCTTCTTCGATCACCCCGACCAGTGGGAGCTGCTCCGCCAGGACCGTTCCCTTCTCCCGGGCGCCGTGGAGGAGATGCTCCGCTACGTCACGCCCGTCATGCACTTCCGCCGCACGGCAACGGGCGACATGGAGCTGCACGGGCAACAGATCAAGGAGGGCGACAAGGTCGTCTTCTGGCACGCTTCGGCCAACCGCGACGAGGCGGCATTCGGGGACCCCGACACTTTCGACGTCACCCGCTCCCCCAACAACCACATTGCCTTCGGGGGCGGCGGGCCGCACTTCTGCCTCGGGGCGAACCTGGCCCGCATGGAGATCATGGTCATGTTCGACCGCCTGCTCGAGCGCATCCCCGACATGCGGCTCGACGGTGAGGTGCAGCGCCTGCAGTCGAACTTCATCAACGGGACCAAGCACATCCCGATCGCCTTCGCCCCGTCGGCCCCCGCCGGGGGCACGCCCCTGCCCGCCCGGGCCCACTGAAGCGCAGAGCCGTGCGCGACCACGAAGTCCGGTTTCACCAGGCCGTCGCCTTCCTGCCGACCAACCAGATCCTCCCCATGGCCAAGGAGTGCGATGGCCTCGGGTACGGCGGCATGTACGTCTCCGATCATCTGTTCAATCCGCGCCAGCGCTCGTCGCGCTACACGTACTCGAAGACCGAGGACGGCGCGCCCGGCTGGGAGGACCACACGGCCTGGCCCGACCCCATGGCTGTGATTTCCGCTTGTGCCGGCGCAACGGAGAACCTCCTGTTCACCACCGGCATCTACATTGCGCCGCTGCGGGATCTCATGACCGTCGCCAAGAGCGTCGGGACGACCGCAGTGCTGTCGAAGAACCGACTGCGCCTCGGCATCGGTGTCGGCTGGAGCAAGGAGGAGTTCGACCTGACCGGGCAGGACTTCGCCACCCGCGGCAAGCGCCTCGACGAAATGATCGTCGCCTTGCGCGCGCTCTGGCGGGGCGGGTGGGTCGAGTTCCACGGCGACTTCTACGACGTCCCCGAATGCCAGATGGAGCCTGCGCCCACCGAGCCGGTGCCGTTCATCTGCGGCGGCCACTCCCCCGTGGCGCTGCGCCGGACGGCTGAGCTGTGCGACGGTTGGATCGCCGCCGGCGCCTACAGCGAGGAGGAGGCGTGGATCCACCTCGCCGACCTCCACGACGCGCTGGACAAGGCCGGGCGCGACAAGGACGACTTCACCGTCTACCTGTCGCTGAACGAGCGGCCGAGCGTCGACCTCTACCGCCGCTTTGCCGACGCCGGAGTCACCGACTTCGTGTGCGCTCCCTGGATGTTCGTCAACGTCGCACCGGGGACTCCCGACGACGAGGCGCTGGCCGCCCGCCTGGGCCCGGTGCACTGGTTCGCCGAGGAGATCGTCGCCAAGGTCTGACGTACGCCGTCGTCGCGAGGCCCATGAGAGGAGCCACACGTGAAATCGATGAAGATCGGCCTGCAGATGGGCTATTGGGGTGCGGGGCCGCCGCCCAACGCCGTGGAGCTCGTCACGGAAGCCGACCGGCTCGGCTATGACTCCGTGTGGACAGCGGAATCCTACGGGTCCGATGCGCTGACCCCCCTGGCCTGGTGGGGCTCGCAGACCGAGCGGGTGCGTCTGGGCACCTCGCTGTGCCAGCTTTCGGCGCGCACCCCGACAGCGATGGCCATGGCGGCCCAGACCTTGGACCATCTGTCCGGTGGGCGCTTCGTCCTGGGCCTCGGGGTCTCGGGTCCCCAGGTGGTCGAGGGTTGGTACGGCCAACCCTTCCCCGCTCCCCTGGCGCGCACCCGCGAGTACGTCGACGTCGTGCGCCAGGTCCTGGCCCGTGAGAAGCCGGTCACCAACGACGGACCGCACTACCCCCTGCCCTATCCGGGCGGCACCGGGCTCGGCAAGCCGCTCAAGTCGATCGTGCATCCGCTGCGGGCCGACATCCCCATCATCTTGGGAGCGGAGGGCCCGAAGAACATCGCCATGGCGGCCGAGATCGCCGACGGCTGGTTTCCCATCTTTTTCTCACCGCGCGCCATGTCCGCCTTCGAGGCCTCGCTCGACGAGGGCTTCGCCCGCCCTGGAGCGCGTCACAGCGCCGCCGACTTCGAGGTGCTGGCCTTCGCACCGACGGTCATCGCCGACGACACGGACGCGGCCGCCGAGGGCTTTCGCCCGTATCTCGCGCTGTACATCGGCGGCATGGGCGCCAAGGAGATGAATTTCCACTTCGACGTCTTCGCCCGCATGGGCTACGAGGAAGCGGCCACCAAAATTCAGGATGCCTACCTCGACGGGCGCAAGGACGACGCTGCGGCCGCCGTCCCCACCAAGTTGGTCGAGGAGATCGCGCTGGTGGGTCCCGTGGAGAAGATCCGCGACGACCTCGAGGCGTGGCGCGAGTCGCGCGCCACCACCATGCTCGTCAACGGCGATGTCGCGACGTTGCGCACCATGGCCGAGCTCGTGCTCGGCTGATCCGCTCTGCAGGTGACCTGGTCCTCGGACTTGGTTGCCTCCCGTTCGGCCTCACCCAGTGCAACCCGGGTGAAGGCGGGCTACTGTCCTGTGATCGAACCGAGGGAGGGACCGCGATGACCGACCTATCTTCGCCTCAAGGTGAAGAGCCTGCAGCGAATCAGCCCCCTGCGGTGCCAATGCCTCCTCCCCCTCCTCCTCCCGGATACGGCGAAGGGCCGCGGGCGGTTGCGCCTTCGGCCCCCGGCATGTACTTCGATCAGACCAGCGGGCTGAACCTCCCCGAAGGCACCGAGCTGGCCACTGTCGGGCGGCGTATCGGCTCTTGGTTCTTGGCCATTGTCCTGACCATCGTCACTCTGGTCATCGGCTACGTGATCTGGGGACTGATCGTATGGGGCCGGGGCCAGACGCCCACGCAGCAGGTGTTGGGCATGCGGACGTGGCACCCCGAAACAGGGCGCAACGCCGGCTGGTGGCGGATGGTCCTGCGCGAGGTCATCGGAGGCTTCGTCACCGGGATCCTGGGCATCATCACCGAGGTGGTCTCGTTCATCCTCATGGCGACCGGTCGGGAGCGAAAGTGTTTGGCCGACCACATTGCCAGCACCGTGGTGCTGCGTGACCCCGACAACAGGCTGGCGAGGTCGGCCTCGGTCTCGACGGCCTAAACGACTGCGCCAGCTCCCGCTCACGGACGGTCAACGCCGGCCTCCTCTTGTGCGCAGCTGGTGGCCTTTGCTCGCGGGAAGGCAGCGAGTGCCGAGTGGCCGGCCTGACGTTGCGATGACCACCTCCGCACAACCCGACGGACGCGCGATCAAGGGACCGCGTCCTTGCCGCACATGGCCGCATGCCTCGAGCCGCTCAGGTCAGGCAGCCGCAACCAGCTGTCGATACGGTGACAGCGTGCTGGCAGGAGGTCGACGATGACCACCCAGAACGTGGCGATCCTGTTCACCGACGTGGTGAGCTCCACCGAGCTCTCGCAACAGGTCTCACCGGACGCAGGCGATGAGCTCCGTCGAAGGCACTTCTCCATTCTGCGCCAGGCGCTCGCCGAGACCGGAGGCGTCGAGGTGAAAAACATGGGTGACGGACTCATGGCGGTGTTCGACTCTGCCTCCGCGGCGTTGGCCTGTGGGGTCGCCATGCAACAGGGCGTCGAGGTCGATAATCGCGAAGGTGGTCTCGCCGTCGGCCTGCGGGTCGGCTTGAGCCAGGGCGAGGTCAGCGGAGAGGGGGGCGACTTCTTCGGCGATCCCGTTGTGGAAGCAGCCCGGCTCTGTGCCACCTGCGAAGGGGGCCAGGTGCTGGCTGCCCACGTCGTCCGACTGATGGCCGGTCGCCGCAATCACCATCAGTGCCGGACCCTTGGCGAGCTCCGCCTGAAAGGCCTGACCGAGCCGGTCGAGACCGTCGAGGTGCTATGGGAACCGTTGGGAGCGGTGGATTCAGAGGCCTCCGTCCCGCTCCCGGGCCGTCTGGCCGTGCGGCCCACTGTTGGACTGGTTGGACGAGAAGTCGAGACACAGGCCATTGCCGACGCAACCAAGCGCGTCGCCGGGGACGGGGTACGCGAGGTCCTGTTGATCTCCGGCGAAGCCGGCGTCGGCAAGTCAGCCTTGGTGGCGGAGGCGGCGCGGGCCGCTCTTGCCGGCGGGGCGTGCGTCCTCTTCGGCCACTGCGAAGAGAACCTTGCCACCCCCTATCAACTCTTCGCCGAAGCCCTCAACCACTACATCACCCACACCACCGAGGACAGTCTCCTCGCGCATGTCGAAGAGCATGGAACGAATCTGGATCCGTTGGCCCCCGCTCTGTCGAGGAGGCTTCCCGGGCTGCCTCGTTCGAAAGCCACGGACACCGACACCGAGCGTTTCTTGCTCTTCACGGCAGTCGTCGGGCTCTTGGCTCGAGCATCGGAAGACCAGCCTGTCGTGCTTGTATTCGAGGATCTGCAATGGGCCGACAGGGGAAGTCTGCTGCTGTTGCAGCATCTGATCGCCGCCGACCACGCGATGCGTGTGCTCATTGTCGCGACGTACCGAGACAGCGAGCTGTCGAGGACCCACCCCCTCGTCGAGACACTTGCCGCGCTGCATCGACTGAGCGGCGTCTCGCGCATCGAACTCACCGGTCTCGATGACACGGGGGTGCTCTCCCTCATGGAAGCCGCCGCAGGCCAGCCCATGGATGACGCCGGTGTGACGCTCGCCCACGCCGTGCACAGCGAGACAGACGGCAATCCGTTCTTCGTGAGAGAGGTTCTCCGACACCTCTCAGAGATCGGTGCCATCTTTCAGGACGACGCTGGTCGCTGGACGGCGCAGGGTCCGCCTGAACAAATCGCCCTGCCCGAAAGCGTGCGCGTGGTGATCGGGGCCCGAGTCGGACGCCTTGGACCTGCGGCTGAACATGTGCTGTCGGTGGCTGCTGTCATCGGCCGGGATTTCGACCTCGAACTCTTGGCCCGCGCCACGAGCATCACGGAAGAGGATCTGCTCGACGTTCTCGACGCGGCTGCGGCTGCCGCGCTGGTGCGAGAGCTGGCGAACGCAGCCGGTCGCTACATGTTCGCCCACGCCCTCATTGGACACACCCTCTACGAGGATCTCGGCCCCAGCCGCCGGGCACTGGTGCACCGACAGGTCGCCGTGGCTCTGGAGGAGCTCTGCGGTGAACGGCCGGGAGCGCGCATCGGCGAGCTCGCCCACCACTGGTTCAGTGCCACGCAGCCCGTGGACGTGACGAAGGCGATCGGGTATTCGCGTCAAGCCGCCGATGCTGCGTTGAAAGGTTTGGCTCCTGACGACGCCCTCCGTTACTACTCCCAGGCGCTAAATCTCTGGGCACGCGCGGACGATCCGGACGAGACACTCGGGCTCGATCTCCGTATTGGACTTGGAACCGCCCAGCGCCAAACTGGGGATCCGGCGTTTCGTGACACCCTGCTTGGCGCAGCACGGCAGGCCATCAAGGCCGGTGATATCGATCGACTGGTCGCCGCGACTCTCGCCAATGACCGAGGGACGTTCAGCACCGTGGATACCATCGACACGGAGAAGATCGAGGTTCTCGAGTTCGCCCTGGCCCGACTCCCCGCTGATCGTCCTGAGCGTGCGCTTCTGCTTGCCAATTTGTGCTCCGAGCTGACGATCGGGAGCTCGCTCGAGCGCCGCAAGGATCTTGCGGACGAGGCGATCGCCGTCGCGGAGAACAGTGGCGACGATGTCACCATTGTGCGAGTCCTCAACCACGTCTCTCTGCCGCTCGCGGTGCCGTCCCTCCTTGCGTGGTCCGTGGCTCGGACGTCCGACGCCCTCGTCAGGGCCCAAAGGCTGGGAGACCCTCTCCTTTTGTGCACTGCGGCCAGTGGTCGCCGGTTCACGGCCGCATGTGCGGGAGACATCGTCGAGATGGATCGTTGCTTCGAAATAAAGACACCACTCGTCCAACAGCTCGATCAGCCCTTCTTGAGCTGGGTGCATACCCTCCAGCGCGTCACGCGGGCGCTGATCGCTGGTGACACTGATGAGGCGGAGCAATGGGCAACGGATGCTCTGAAAATCGGGATGGACGGCGGCCAGCCCGATGCCGCCGTCATCTTCGGCGCGCAGTTCATCATGGTGAGCCTCTGGCGCGGAACACTTGGTGATCTGATCCCGATGGTCGAGCAAGCGATCGACAACAACCCGGGCCTCCCCGTGTTCGTCGCGGTGCTCGCTCTGGCGCATTCAGAAGCGGACCACACTGCGGAAAGCCGGCAGCTCTTGGAGGCATTCGCGACTGCAGGTTTCGACCTCCCGCTTGACCCGACTTGGCTCACCGGGATGGTCGCGTACGCGGACGCCGCCGTTGAACTCCGAGAACCCGAGTTTTCCGGCCCAATGCTCGAACGCCTGTCCCCCTTCGCAGAACAGTGGCTGTACACCGACGTCGCCACCTCCGGCCCGCTCAGCCGCACGCTCGGGGACTTGGCCACGGTTCTTCATCGATACGACGAGGCAGAGTCGTATTTCTCGCACTCCGCCGCGGCGAGTGATCGGACTGGCGCGAAGTACTTTGCCGCGCGGTCTGAGCTTTCGTGGGGAAGGATGCTGTCGAAGCGCCGCGCGTCAGGCGATCTCGAGATGGCGCAGACCCTGCTCACCAGAGCGCACGGCGCCGGAGTGCTTCACGGATACGGGACTGTCGCGCGTCGCGCCGCGGCAGCCCTTGCTGACCTCTTCTAGACGAAGAGGCCGATCCCGCCCTTCTTCGGCGACGCCACCGACAGCTTGCGCCAAGCGGTGGCCCCCTGGCCCTTTCTCCCTGGTCGATCCGCTGGTTCTCCCCAGAGTGCTGTCGCGGGCGCCCGGATCCTCGGTCCCGCGCTCCCCGAGGCAGGGATGCTGAACAGGTATACGCGGCTCGGTCGTCGTTGTCGGCCACAATGCCGGGCGTGACCCTGTTCGACGTCGCCCATCTCTTCGAGACCGACTCCCCGCCGCCCTGTGCGGCCGGGGCGCCTCCGGCATCGGAACCGCCGGCGCCCGAATCTCCAGAGCGGAGGACCCGGACCTCCGACGAGCCTCGCACCGCGCCGGCGCGCGATGACGCCAGCGTCACCACAGCGGCGCCCGAGGTGGAGGTGCGCATCAGCAAGCGTCGCAAGAAGACGTCGGAAGCCAAGTGGGTCGGGGGGCGCATCGTCGTGTCGCTGCCCGCCCACCTCAATGCCGAGAGCCGGCAGAAGACGGTCGACTGGTTGGTGGAGCGCCTGCTCACCCGTCACCAGTTGCAATCCGGGCTCGACGACGCCGGCCTGCTGGCCCGGGCCATCGAATTGAGCGACCGCTATCTGGTCGGAGCCCGTCCCCAATCCGTCCGCTGGGTCACCAACCAGACGGCGCGCTGGGGCTCGTGCTCGTACTACTCGGGCCACATCCGGCTGTCACACCGTCTACGTGTCGTCCCGGAGTGGGTGCTCGACTCCGTACTGGTCCACGAGCTCGCCCATCTGTCCCACCCCGACCACTCGCGTGCGTTCCACAAGTTGGCCGACGCCTACCCGCGTCACCAGGAGGCGGGCGTGTTCCTGGCGGGCTACGGCCTGGGCCTGGCGAACCCCATCCCGCCGAGCCCTCCGGTCTGAAGCGCCGAGGGGATCCCGTCCCCTCAGACCGGCTCGACTGCCAAGATCCGCCCGAGGCGGCGCAGGCTCTCGTTGGCCCCACCGAGCGTGAGCTCGATCTGTCGGGTCAGGAGGAAGAACCGGTGCAGCGGGTAATCGCGGTCCACGCCGACGCCGCCGTGGAGATGCGAGGCCGCGTGCACCACGCGCTGACCCCCCTCGGCCGCCCAGTACTTGGCGATCGCCACCTCGGTCGCCGCGGGCAGGCCCGCCGCCAGACGCGCCGCGGCTTGCCACGCGGTGAGCCGGATGGCTTCGGTGTCGACGTACGCATCTGCGGCGCGCTGCCCGACAGCCTGGAAGGTGGCGATGGGCTTTTCGAACTGCACCCGCGTCTTCGTGTACTCGGCGGTGAGCTCGAGCGCCGAGGCGCAGACACCTGCCTCTTCGATGCAGAGCGCCGTGGTGGCGAACTCGGTGATGCAGTCGATCACCGCCGCACCGTCGGCGCCCTCGCCCACGAGCCGGTCCGCGCCGACGCGCACGCCGCTGAGCTCCACGATCGCCTCGGGCCGCCCCGTCGTCGTCGTCTGGCGCGTCAGGGCGACGCCCTCGGCGCCCCGTTCCACGATGAAGACGCCGGGACCCGTGATGCCGCCGTCGGGGGTCCGGCACGTGGCCGGGACCAGGATGGCGTCGGCCACGAAGGCGGCCGGCACGCAGGCCTTGGTGCCCGAGAGCACCCACGCGCCGTCGGCCTCGGCGGTCGCCGTGGTGGTCGGCTCGGAGCCTCCCGGCAGGATCACCTCGCCGACCAGCTCGGCCATGGCGGCCGTGAGGATCGTCTCGCCGCTGGCCACCCCGGTGAGCCAGGTCTTGCGCTGCTCGTTCGTACCGAAGCGATCGAGAGGCAGCGCTCCGTAGACCATGGTCTCGACGACAGGGACGTAGGCCGCCGTCCGGCCGGCCGCCTCCACGACAAGGCACGCCGCCACGAAGTCGAGCCCGGCGCCCCCGACGTCCTCGCCCAGGTGGATGCCGAGCAGGCCGGCGTCGGCCAGCTCCTTCCAGAGCTCGCGGTCGAAAGGCCCGTCGCCGTCGGCCGCCGCCTCAATCTGCTTGAGGCGCTCGTGCGTCGACCGATCACCGAAGATCTGTCCGGCCAGCTGGCGGACGGCTTCCTGCTCTTCGCTGTAATTGAAGTCCATCGAATCTCCTCGCTCGTGGCCCGGCTCAGCGCAGCGACCGCGGCATGCCGAGGCCGAAGATCGCGATGAGGTCCCGTTGAATCTCGTTGGTGCCGCCGCCGAACGTCAGGATGATCATGGAACGGGCGTACATCTCCAGGCGGCCGGCGACGACCGCGGCGGGTGACCCGCGCGTCAGGTAGCCGGCCTGGCCGAGGATCTCCATCAGCGAACGGAAGGCCCGGAGGTAGAACTCGGTGCCGAACACCTTGATCGACGAGGCGTCGGCGACGTCGAGGTGCCCCTGGGTGCCCTGCCACGCCACCTTCCAGTTGATGAGGCGGAGGAACTCGAGCTCGGCGTAGACGCGGGCGAGATGCTCCTGCACCCATTCCTGGTCGATGACGCGCCGCCCATCGGGCAGCTTCGTGGCCTGGGCCCAGGCCCGCACATCGGTGGCGACGCGCTCGATGATGCCGGGCGAGCAGAGCGTGACGCGCTCGTGGTTCAGCTGGTTGGTGATGAGGTTCCAGCCCTGATTCTCCCCCCCACCAACGCGGAGGCCGGCACGCGCACGTCCTCGTAGAACGTGTAGTTGATGTTGTGGTCGCCCAGGAGTTTCATGGGCACGACGCGGATGCCCGGGGTGTCCATGGGGATCAAGAACATCGAGATGCCCTTGTGCTTGGCCACGTTGGGGTCGGTGCGGGTGGCGAGCCAGATGTAGTCGGCGTCGCCGGCCAGGCTGGTGAAGATCTTGGCGCCGTTGATGACGTACTCGTCACCGTCGCGCACCGCCCGGGTGGTCAGCGATGCAAGGTCGGTGCCCGAATTCGGCTCGGTGTACCCGATGCAGAAGTGGATCTCCCCGGCCAGGATCTTGGGGAGGAAGTACTCCTTCTGCTCCTGCGTGCCGAAGTTCATGATGGTCGGGCCCACGGTGTTGATCGTCAACATCGGCACGGGGGCGCCGCTGCGCATTGACTCGTCGAAGAAGATGAACTGTTCAATGGCCGAGCGACCCTGGCCACCCCACTCGGTCGGCCAGCCGATGCCGAGCCAGCCGTCGCTTCCCATCTGCTTGACGACCTTGCGCACCACGGGGCCGATGCCGCCGGCGCGCGAGAGCTCTTCCTCGAGCTCGGGGGTCAGCAGGTTCTCGTAGTAGGCGCGCAGCTCGCTCTTCAGCGCCTGCTGCTCCTCGGTTAAGGCAATCTCCATCGTGTCCCTCCCGGGTGGCGGGGCCGCATCGACCCACGTCAGCGCCACGTTGCCGCCGACCTGGGCGTGCGGGCCCGACGCGCTAGAACACGTTACAGTCCGCTCCGCTCGGGCGGCCAATGGGGCCGGAAGGCCGATCCCTACCGCCAAGTAACCTGCAATCCGCCCCGGGCTGGTGCTCCGGGCACACGACCGAAACTCGAGGAGCCGTCACCATGCCTGAAGCCGTCATTGTCGCCACCGGCCGCACCCCGATCGGACGGGCCAACAAGGGCTCGCTCGTGGAGTGCCGGCCCGACGACCTGACCGCGCTGGTCCTGCGTTCGGTGCTCGACCAAGTCCCCCAACTGAACCCCGCCGAGGTGGAGGACGTCCTGCTCGGCTGCGGCCAGCCCGCCGGCGAGGCGGGCTACAACATCGCCCGGGTGGCCGCGCTGCTGGCCGGGCTCGACAACGTGCCGGGCGTGACGGTGAACCGGTACTGCTCTTCCTCCCTGCAGACCATCCGCATGGCGGCCCATGCCATTCGCGCCGGCGAGGGCGACGTCTTCATCGCGGCCGGCGTCGAGACGGTCAGCCGCTACTCCCACGGCGCGTCGGACGTCGGCCCGCACAATGTCGACTTCGCGGCCGCCGAGGAGCGGACCAAGCTCCGCGCCCCGGCCGTGACCGAGCCGTGGAGCCCGCAGCCCGGTCTCCCCGACGTCTACATCGCCATGGGCCAGACGGCGGAGAACGTGGCCGAGTACGAGAAGGTCACCCGGGAGGAGATGGACGAGTTCGCCCTGCTGTCGCAGACGCGGGCGGTCGAGTCCCAGCAGAACGGTTTCTTCGAGCGCGAGATCATCCCGGTCACCCTGCCCGACGGGACGGTGGTGACCAAGGACGACGGGCCGCGTGCGGGGACGACGCTCGAGGGCCTCTCCAACCTCAAGCCGGTCTTCCGCGAAGGCGGCACCGTGACGGCCGGCAACGCGTGCCCGCTCAACGACGGGGCCGCCGCCGTCATCGTCATGAGCGACACCAAGGCCAAGGCGCTCGGCATCACCCCGCTGGCGCGCATCGTGGCCAGCGGCGTGACCGGCCTCAATCCCGAGATCATGGGCCTGGGCCCGGTGGATGCCTGCCGCCAGGTCCTGGCCCGGGCCGACATGACGATCGACGACATCGACCTCGTCGAGATCAACGAGGCCTTCGCGGCCCAGGTGATCCCTTCGGCGAAGCACCTCGGCATCAGCTTCGACAAGCTCAACGTCAAGGGTGGCGCCATCGCGCTCGGCCACCCCTTCGGCCAGACCGGCGCGCGGATCATGACGACCCTGCTCAACGCGCTGGAGGACACGGGCAAGACGTTCGGCCTCGAGTCCATGTGTGTCGGCGGGGGCCAGGGTATGGCCATGATCGTCGAGCGGCTCAACTGATTCAGCAGCGCAACAAGGCGTCACGTGCCGGAAGGACGGAGATCTCGCCCCTGGGGCGGCGATCTCCCTACCGCCAGCCGGGTCCCTGCGCCTCGTCGACGGCGGGGACCGGCCCTGGGTCGACGCCTTCACCGGCGGCCAGGTAGAGCGAGACGAGCGAGCCCACGAGGGTGAGATCGAAGAAGCGGCTCAGTTCGTCGCCGCCCTCGCCCTGCACCTCGAACACGTCCGCCATGACCTCGTCGGTGGCCGCTCGCACGGCGGCGAACAGTCCGCCGATGCGTGGACCCTCGCCGGCATGGCGCAGCAGCACGAGCGACATGGTCTGGCGTGTCACGTCCCCGCCCTGGCCCCACCCCGCCAATTCGTCGTGGGTCAGCTCGGGCAGCCTCGCCGCGAAGGCCGGCGCCTTGGCGTTGAGGTTCACCTGTGTCTTCCACCACTGCGCCGCGACGCCGGTCGCGCCGGTCGCGCCGTAGACCAGCGGAATGGTGCGCCCGAGCCGGCGGGCCAAGGTTGCGGGCGGCGAGCCCGGCGCCAGGAGCGCATCCCGGCGCCGAGCGAGCGTCTCTGCGGCCGCCCGCACCGCCGCCGCGTGGTCGGGCCCGACGCCTGCCCGCGCCAGCGCGACGAGCAGGGGCACCGTCGTCGCCCCCAGCGCGGCACGCGCCGTGGAACCACCGCCGCCCCCGGAGTGTTCCTCGAACGTCCCGGCGTGGGGCACCAGGGCAGTCCCGCGTCGGCCGCCAGGGCGGCGAGCGCGCCGTTGGGCTCGCCCCCCACGGCCACCACCGTGGCCCCGCGTTCGACCGCCTTCTCCGCCGCTGTCAGCGTTTCCGCCGTGCCACCGGAGGACGAGACGGCCAGGACCAGCGTGTCGGCGCCCACGAAGGCCGGAACCGCGGACCCGTGACCGACCCAGAGGGGAACCGTCAGGTCAGGTGCCGTGAGGGCCGCCGTGGCGGCACAGGCCAGGCCCCCGGTGCCCAGGCCGAACGCGGCGACGGATTGGAACACGTTGCGGCCGACGGGACCCATCGGCGCAAAGGCGTCGACAGCCGCCGCCAGTGCTCCGGACACCTGCTCGGGCAGGGCCGCCGTGACCTCCCACATCCCGAGCGTGTCGAGCGCGTCGAAGGGGGCCCCTTCAGTCACCCAGACGCCGGACCGGTGGCTCGGACCTGGTTGGTCTCGGCCTTGGCCAGCAGGCGCTCGTGCTCCGCCTCGCCGACGGCAGCCGCCTCGTCGGTCAACAGCACGGGCACGCCGTCAACCACGGCGTAGCTCTTTCGCAGCCGTGGGTTGTAGAGGATGTCCTCGTCCTCGAACCACAGCAGTGGACCCTTGTCCTCCGGGCAGGCCAGCACATCGAGCAGGAGTGGGTCAAGGCTCATCGGGAGCTCCTCAGTTCGGTCAGTTCGGGCCGGCCCCGTTGCCGGCGTAGGTGGCGATGAGTTCTTGCATCTCGGCGACGTGGGCCGCGCTGCGCTCGGCCGTCCTCGCTTCGACATTGAGCCGGAGAAGCGGTTCGGTGTTCGAGGGGCGCACGTTGTACCACCAGTCCCCGTGCTCGACCGTCAGCCCGTCGAGCATGTCGACCGACGCGCCGGCCTTGCGCTCGTGCGCCGCGATGGCCTCCACCGTGGCCGCCGGGCTGGTCACGGTGGTGTTGATCTCCCCCGAGTCCACGTAGCGCTGATATGGCTTGAGCATCTCGGAGAGCGGTTGGTCGCTCTGGCTGAGCAACTCCAGGACGAGCAGGGCGGTGATGATGCCCGAGTCGGCCCGGAAGTTGTCGCGGTAGTAGTAGTGGCCGGAGTGCTCCCCGCCGAAGATGGCCCCCGTCTCGGCCATCACCTGCTTGATGATGGAGTGGCCCACCTGGGTGCGGATCGGCTTGCCGCCCAACTCGGTCACGACCTCGGGCACCACATGGGAGCAGATGAGGTTGTAGAGAATGGTCTCGCCCGGGTGCTTGGACAGCATGGACGCCGCCACCAGCGCCGTGGTCAGCGAACCCGACACGGGGTCGGCGTTCTCGTCGACCAAGAAGACACGGTCGGCATCGCCGTCGAAGGCGAGCCCGATGTCGGCGCCCTGCTCGAGCACGGCCGCCTTCAGGTCGACGAGGTTCTCGGGCTGAATCGGATCGGCGGGGTGGTTCGGGAAGTTCCCGTCGAGCTCCGGGAAGAGGACCTCGACCGTGAACGGAAGCCGCTCGAACACAATGGGCACGACGAGCCCGCCCATGCCGTTGGCGGTGTCGGCCACCACCTTGAGCGGACGGAGCGACCCGAGGTCGACGAAGGAGACCACGTGGGCCGCCCACTCGTCCAGGAGGTTCTGCTCGCTCCATCGCCCCGTGATGGGGGGCAACGGCGCCCCGAGCAATCCCTCGGCCTCGGCCTCGATGTCGGCCAATCCGGTGTCGCGCCCGATCGGCCTCGCCCCGGAAAGGCACATCTTGAGACCGTTGTACTGGGCCGGGTTGTGCGACGCCGTGAACATGGCGCCCGGCGAATCGAGATGGCCCGACGCGAAGTACATGAAGTCGGTCGAGGCCATACCGAGGTCGACGATGTCGACACCCTCGGCCCGCACGCCGTCGGAGAAGGCGGCCGCGAGCTCCACCCCGGTCTCGCGCATGTCGCGGACGACCAGGATCTGCGACGCGCCGGCAAAGCGGGCCATGGCCCGGCCAATGGCCCGGCACATGTCGGCGTCGAGCTGGTCGGGCACCGTCCCGCGCACGTCGTATGCCTTGAAGACCTGGTCCATGCGGCTCACGGGACACACCATAGGTGGCGCCCCGCCGCGACCAGAACGTGCGCAGCACCGCACGCCCCGTGGCCGAACCGGTTGCCGGCCCGGTCGATGACCGAGTGGATGAGCCGGTCGATGACCCGGGTGGACGGCCCGGTCGCAGACTCAGTGGATGACGGCGCTGCCGCTCGCGGCAATGGCGATGATGGCGACCAGGTTGAACGAGGCATGGGCGACCATGTTCATGCCCAGGCGCCCGGTGCGGTACGAGACCGTGGCCAAAATCATGCCGAAGATCGCCAGGCCCGCCAGTTGCACCCACTCACCGTGGGCCAGGCCGAAGAGAAGCCCGTCGATGATCACGGCCAGGACGACGCCGGCGGTACGAGCCCCGCCGGGTGCCCCCAATTTCGTGAACAGGCGGACGAGGCCCTTCAGGAGCAGCCCGCGGAAGAACAGCTCCTCCATGGCCGGGGCGAGGAGCACGGTGAAGATGGCGATGATGAGGAACCCGCCGCCATGGGAGCCTCCCGTCAACTTCTGTGAGGGGCCGTTGAAGTCGTGGATGTCGTGCTGGAACGGGGCGTAGATGACGGCCACGAGGATCTGGCCCCCGACGCCGATCGCAATCCCGACCAGGTCGATGACCTTGAAGCGCACGCCCAGGTCGCGGAAGAAGTGGCGCGTCCCCTGGGTCCTGCTGGCCAACCACGGCGCGCCGATGAAGCCGATCCACAGGCCGAGCAGCGTGGCCACGACGTACCACTCCGGCGGGACCGACGCCGAGGCGATGGCGGTCATCTGCGCGCTCGTCTTGCCGGCGATCGCGCCGGCGACGTAGCCGAAGATCAGCGCGCCGATCTGCCCAACGAGAAAACCGATGACGGCGTAGAGCAGCCACATCCAGGCTTGGTGCTTCGTCTGCGGAGGGACCCACGGAGTATCGAGGAAGGGCAGATCGCCGTCGGGCACGACCGAGGGCGGTGGCGGCAGCTGGGAGAACGTCGGATCGTACGGCGGAGGGGGTGAGGCGGCCGGCGACCCCGGCACCCCGGCCAAGCCACCGGCGCTGGACGGCCAGAGCGCCGGCGCCCCAGGTGGCGGGCCTGGCAGCGGCGCCGGAGGGGATGCGGCGACCGATGGCTGGGGGGGCGGCTGTTGCAGCCATTCGCGGGGCACGAAGCCCTCCGGAACGGGTCCGGGTGGGCGTGCGGGCGGGCCCGGTCGGCCGGAGGCCGCCTCGCCGGGCTCGGTATCGGTCATCGCCAAGACGTTATCGGTGCCCGCAGTGGCCACCACCTGCAGGGGGACGCGGCGCGGGTGAGGGAACGGCAAAATGACCAGGCGGTCACCACGGACCAGGGTCGGCGCCTAGCATGGCAGGCGTGAGTCCGCAGCGTACGGAAAAGCCGACCGGCAAGCCGAACGCGCCTGCGGGCGGGGACGGGACACCCCAGCAGGGGCAGCCGTCGGGTCAGAACTGGCGCTGGCTGTGGGGCGTCCTGGCCATCGGGATCGTGGCGATCCTGCTGGCCGTCGGCACCATCAAGACGAACAACGCCAAGTCGATGTCGTACACCAACTTCCTCAAGGACGTGCAGTCCAAGCAGGTCTCGACCGCGCAGATCTCCAACGCCACCGGGCAGATCGTCGGCAAGCTCAAGGACGGGGCGAGCTACACGGTCCAGGGCCCGACCCCGTCCCTGCCCAACGACGTGACCCAGATGCGCAACGACGGCGTCCAGGTGAGCTTCCCGACCCCGTCCTCGAACCTCTTCACCGCCCTGCTCCCGTACATCTTCATCATCGCCATCGCCGTCGGCTTCATCTACTTCATCGGGCGCCAGACCAGGGGCCAGATGTCGGGGATCATGTCCATCGGGCGCTCCAAGGCCAAGACCTTCAGCAGCGACCGGCCCTCGACCACCTTCGAGGACGTGGCGGGCTACACCGGGGTGAAGCAAGAGATCAGCGAGGTGGTGGACTTCCTCAAGACCCCCGCCCGCTTCAAGGAGATCGGCGCCAAAATCCCCAAGGGTGTGCTGCTGGTCGGACCTCCCGGGACCGGCAAGACGCTGATCGCCCGTGCCGTCGCCGGCGAAGCCGGCGTGCCCTTCATGTCGGTCAGCGGCTCGGACTTCATGGAGATGTTCGTGGGCGTCGGGGCCAGCCGGGTGCGTGACCTGTTCCAGACGGCCCGTAAGCAGGCGCCGGCGATCGTCTTCGTCGACGAGATCGACTCCATCGGGCGCAAGCGCGGTGCAGGCCTCGGGGGCGGACACGACGAGCGCGAGCAGACGCTGAACCAAATGCTCTCCGAGATGGACGGCTTCGACACTGCCGAGGGCGTGGTCATGATCGCCGCCACCAACCGCCCCGACATCTTGGACCCGGCCCTGCTGCGGCCGGGCCGTTTCGACCGCCAGATCGTCGTGCCACTGCCCGACCTCGAGGAGCGGCTCCCGATTCTGGCCGTCCACTGCAAGGGCAAGCGGATGTCGACCGACGTCGACCTCACCGTGGTGGCACGGGGCACACCGGGCATGAGCGGCGCCGACCTGGCCAACTTGGTCAACGAGGCGGCGCTCCACGCCGTACGCCGGGGCAGCCTCGAGATCGCCATGGCCGACTTCGAGACGGCGCGGGACCGCGTGCTGCTCGGGCAGCGACGCGAGTCCATGGTGCTCTCGGAGGCCGAGAAGGAGCGCATCGCCTATCACGAGGGCGGCCACGCCGTGCTGGCCTACGTGCTCGAGCACGCCGACCCGGTGCACAAGGTCACGATCCTGCCGACGGGCATGGCCCTCGGCGTCACGCACCAGCTCCCGATGGAGGAGCGGCACATCCACCCCCGCGACTACATCGAGGATTCGCTCTGCGTACGGATGGGCGGCCGCGTGGCGGAGCTGCTCGTCTACGGCGACCTCTCGACCGGTGCCGCCAACGACCTCGTCGGCAACACCGAGCTCGCCCGCAAAATGGTGCGCGAGTGGGGCATGAGCGAGGCCATCGGACCAATGGCGTGGGGATCGGCGGGCCAGGTCTTCCTGGGCGAGGACCTCATGCACACCCGTGACTACTCCGAGGACACGTCCAAGATCATCGACGACGAGGTCGAGCGCATCCTCCGGGTCGAGGAGCAGCGTGCCATGGACGTGCTGAGCAAGCACCGCGGCGGCCTCAACGCCATCGCTCGCGCGCTGCTCGACAACGAGATCATCGACGGCGCCGAGGTGGCCCGCCTGGTGGACGAGGCCCATGGGTCGCCCGTCCACACCGAGGGGGCCAAGTCGGTGCCGCACTTCCACGAGGCGGCCATCACCGCACCGGCCGCCAACGGTGCCAACGGCGCCGGCAACGGGAACGGCGGCGCCCACGCCGTGACCGACGGCAGTCCGGGCGCCGTGGCGGTCCCGGCCTCCCCCACGTCGCCCGCCCGCCAGGCCGACCCCGAGACGTGGGCTCCCCCGCCGTGGCCCCCGCCCAACCCCGCCACGGGCACGCCGGAGGGACCAGCCGCCCGCTAGACCCACGCGGCCCGGCGCACCCCGTTCGAACCGTTTCGGGCGGCGCGGCGTCATGAAGGGGGATGGTGGAGCACGAGCTCGCGGAGTGGCTCGAGGACGGCTACGTGGCCTCCTTCCGCACCGCCTGCCTGATCCTGGGCAACCGGGCCGACGCCGAGGAGGCCGTGCAGGACGCGTATCTGCGGGCCTGGCGCTTCCGTGACTCCCTCTCGTCCGTCCCGAGCATCCGGCCCTGGCTCTACCGCGTGGTCGTCAACTCGTGCTACTCGAAGTTGCGCCGCGAGATCCCCCACCGCGACCGCCGCGCCGGCGACGGGCCGCTGGCCCAGCTGCCGGCTTCCGGCGCCGACCCCGCGGCGAGAGCAGCCCAGGGCGAGGTGGCCGAGACGGTGCTCGCCGCGTTGCAGCGGCTGCCCCTGTCGCTGCGCGTCCCGGTCGTGCTGCGCTACTACGCGGACCTGAGCGAGCGGGACATTGCGCTGGCTATCGGCCGGCGACCGGGCACGGTGAAGTCCCGCCTGCACGAGGCCCGGCGCCGCCTGGCGGCCGACCCCGCTCTGTGCGCCCTCGCCGAAGCCGGGGACGTACCTCGTACCGAGGAGACCGGACCGTGACCATGCTCGACGACGACCGCCTCGCCTCGCTCTTCGCCCGCGCCGGGTCGGCGTTCGAGGTCCCCGTCACGGGTGCCGACGACATACTGGCGCGGGCGGCCGGACGTGCGGCCACGGCCGCCGACGGGGATGGCGACGTCGATCGCCCCGACGAGGTCGGCCTCGACGACGGGAGGGACCCCCCGCCGAAGCGTCGCGCCCATCGTCTGCGCGCCCGGGCGAGCCGCCACCCCATTCTCTCGATTGCGGCCTGCGTCGTGGTCCTGCTGGCGCTGGCCGGAGCCGTCGCGGCGGTGGTGCGCAGCCCGGCACACCCGTCAATCACGGCCGCGTCGTCCCACGCCCCGCTCAAGGTTCCGACCCCTCTGCCGAGCACGACGACGACCACACCCGGGCTGTCCTCCCGCCAGGGGACGCCGCAGGCCACGCACGCCGCACCCTCCGGGTCCGCCTTCGGCGTTGCGCCCGGTTCGGCGAGCACCACCACGCCGCAGAGCGCGCCGGACCTGCCCAAGGGAGCCGTGGGCCAGCCCGCCAGAATTCAGCAGAGCGGTTCGCTGACGCTGACCGTGGGCCGCGGGAATCTGAGCCGCACGATCGCCCAGTTGAGCGCCCTCGCCGTCTCCGGCGGCGGCTTCGTCGCCGACACGCAGACGCAGTCGGGCGGCGCCCCCTCGGGCAGCGTGACCCTCCAGGTGCCGGTGCAGAGCTTCGCCGCCACGCTGCAAAAGGCGCAGGCGCTCGGCAGGGTGTCGGATCTCTCGACCAAGGCCACCGACGTCACCGGCCAGTACGTCGACCTGCACGCGCGCATCGCCGCGCTGCAGGCCAGCCGCCAGCAGTACCTGACCATCCTGGCCAAGGCCACGACGGTGGGCGACGTCCTCGCCGTCCAGGAGCAGATCGATGCCCTGCAGTCCCAGATCGAGCAGCTGCAGAGCCAGCTGCAACTGCTCACGAGCCAGACCTCGTATTCAACGCTGACCGTGTCCGTCGGCGAGAGCGCGCCGTCGCCGTCGCCCAGCCCGCTGCCCGAGTCCGGCCTCGTACGGGCGTGGCACGCCAGCATCGGCGGCTTCGTCACGGGCGTCGAGGATGTCATCCGCGTGGCCGGACCGTTGGTCTTCGCCCTTCTCCTCCTGGGAGCGATCCTGGCCGGTGCGCGGGCCTTCTGGCGGCGCTCCCAGCGCCACAACCTCTAGGCCCCGCGACTCAGGCCCCGATTGCCGCGGCCAACGGGATGCCGGGCATGGAGACCACACCGACGCCGGCGGACGGGCCGAGGTCCTCGCTGACGGCCATCGTCCCGGTGGCGCGCACAAGAATCGGATTCAGCCCGGCGGCTGCCAGCGGCGATCCGGACACGATCTGCACGCTGCCGGGGGCCAGCGTGCCGGTCGCCACGACGTGGGCGCCGGACGACAGGGAGGCGAAGGCGCGGTAGGTCTCCGGACCGGCAGAGGTGTTCAGCAGTGCGAGGGACGCCGGGGCGGCACCGCTCACGGCCGAATTCGCGGCTGTCCCCGGCGGTGGCACCACCCACTCACTCGAGGGCGACACGGTGCTCAGAGCGTCCACGGCCACGGCCATGCCTTCCTGGGGCGACACCGACGAACCGGCGATGTTCACCGTGCGGCTCACGACGACCCCCGACCCTCCGGTGGCGTCGATCGTGGTGGCGTACGTCTCGCCCGCGGGGAGGCGCGTCTCCGAGCTGGTCGGTACCACCCACGTCGTCCCCGGCAACACCTTGTCAGAGAGCGGAGCCAACGGTCCGGACGGCAACCGGAACCGCACCGTGACCGCCTCGGTCGACTGACCGGGGTTGAAGACGTCGACCTCGGATTGGCCGCCCGCCACCTCCTGCGCCTGGGGTATGGCCCAACGCGCCTGGGGGGTGGCGACACCCGGCACCAAGGCGAGGCCGCCCGAGGCCGCAGCCGACCCGACGAAGCCCTGCACCTCGGACGCGACGACGCGGCCGGTCCGCGCGCTCACGATGGTGCTGACGGTGCTGATCTCCTGCACCTCCGAGGCCACGTTCTCGGCCGCCACCTGGCCCGGCTGGAGCACGATCCCCTGATAGTTGATCGGATGGACCATGCCGGCCGGCGTGACGAAGCTGAGATCGACCACGACCGGCGTCGACGTGGGGTTCAGGAGCGATATGGAAAGCGTGTCCGACCCGCCGGTGGAGCCACCGGCGAAATACCACTGGGCCGAGGTCGTGGTCTGACACGGAGCCTGTGACCAACCCACTGCGCCCTTCACCGTCTGGGTGACCGCCACGCCCCCGCCCGACGTGATGACGGTCTCGGACACCCACGAACCTGATGCGAGCGCGGGAACGGCCGGGGTGACGACACCGTCCGCCGGCACCGCGGCCGTGGTGTTCGCGGTCGCTCCCGAGTCCGACGTGGCGGTGATGGCCGCTGTGACCGGTCGCGCCGTCGTGTTGGTCAGCACCAGGAAACCGGGCGACACGCCCCCTGCCGTGGACTGGCCCGTGCAGTACCAAGCCGAGGACTCCGCGTCCGGCGCTCCGACCAGCGCACCGGGCGACGGCGCAGCGGCGACCGGCACCGGCGCCCCCCGCACGGCCACGGCGATCCCGACCCCCGCGACCACCAGCACGACGAGTGCGACCACGCGCCACCGGCGCTCGTGACTCCCGTGGGCCGGCATCAGAAGGTCACCGTCTCCATGAGGGTCGCACTCTCCGTGACCACGGGGAGCGGCGACGCGATGGCGGAGGGAGTCACTGCGCCACGCCGACGGCCGATCAGCGCCAGTGCCAGCAGCACCCAGGCGGCCAGCTCCAGCAGGACCACGAGGGGAACGAAGGGGAACTGCGAAAGCGAGAGGGTGGCGTCGCCCTTGGCGCTCACCGCGTACTGCGCCGCCCAGCCGAACGCCGGCTGCCGCGCCGCCGTATGCCCGTCCACCGTGAGGCTGAAGCTCCCCGCCGGGGCATAGCCGGCGTAGAGGGTGCCCGCCGGCAGCGCGCCGGCGGCGGGCCCACCCGACGACAGCGGGCTGAGCACCGGCTGCCATCCCGCGACGTCCGTCGCGCTCGGGTAGGCCGACGCGTGCACCGGCAGCGCAGCGGCGCGGGCGGCCGTGACAGGCATGTTCGCCCCGTTCTCGTAGACCTGCGCACCGAGGACGCCCGGCACCACCTGGAGGTCGTCCTGCTCGAGGAGGTCAGCATTGAGGCCGGCCGGGGGGGGCGCGCTGACCGACGCAGGGTTGGCCCCCACCAGGGAGGGCGCCAGGGCATCGACCACGACGACATAGCGCACGCCGGCGGGTGCCAGGAGTCGACCGAGGTGGACCGTGCCCCCGGCGACGGCGAGGCGGACGGCCTGAGCGACCTCGTCGGCCGGCCCCGGACCGGCCGGGGCGAAGACCTGGGTCGCGTCCGGCAGCTGCTGTGGGGTCAGTGCGTAGGCAAGGCCCGCGTTCACCGACCAGCCACCCGTGGGCAGGGCCCTGGGGTCGCCCAGCCACAGGACGCGGGCCACTCCCGTGCTGGGCCGGGCCAGGAACGCCAAAGGCTGCTCCACTCCCTGTGACGGAAGTTCCCAGCGGCCGCCGACGGCGCCGCCCAGCACCGGGAGCAGGCCGACCGCCACGAAGACGAGCGCCGCGACACTGACGAGCTGACGCCAGCCGAATTCCCGGCCGCTCAGGTCCTTCTCGAAGGCGGCGATGCCGAGGCCGACGCACGCCGCCACGGCGAGCGCGGCCGGGGCGAGGACCACGGTCTCCGAAGGCGTAAACGACCCGAGCCCCCCACGCGAGGTGGTGTAGGCGATGGCCCAGGACGCCAGTGCCATCACCCAGAGGCGCGAGGCCCAGGCCAGCCGGGTGCCGCGCGCGATGACCAGAGGCAGCGCCGAGCCCGCCACCAACAGCCAGGCGATGGGCGAGCGGGCGACCGGCCCGACCGCGAAACGGATGACGTCCCCCCAGCTCGGCGCGGTCGCCCCCGAGAGGGGAAGGCCGAAGATGGCCACCGATCCCCTGCCGGCCAGCGTGGTGCCGACCACCCAGGGCAGGGCAAGGACCAGCGCCACGATCACGGCCTGCACCGCCACGACGAGCACGCGCCACGTCGGCCCGCGCACGCCCACCAGGAGACCCCCGAGCATCCAGGCCACGGCGGTGACGAGGACCATCGGGACGACGGCGGGGGCAAACCCCGCCGCGGCGGCAATGACGGCGCCGAGAATGACGACCTGACCGGTGGGACTCCGCCGCCACCGCGGTCCGGGGACCACCGCGTAGGGCTCCACGCCGGCCGCCCGGGCCAGCCGCAGCGCGATGAAGGGGAAGGCGGCGTACGCCACGAGCCCGTCCCAGCGACCGAGGCCGAGCGCGCCGTAGGGCAACGGGAGCCCGAGGTAGCAGATGACAGCCACGACGCGGGCGCGCGGCGACACCAGCGGGCGGAGGCAGCGCGAGACGCCCCAGGCTCCGAGCGGGATGCAACCCAGGAGCAGAATGCGCTGCAAGGTCCCCATGGCGCCCAAGAGGACCGTGCCGCTGAGGCCGAGGAGCCCGAAGGCGGGCGAAGCGGGCGCCGTGGTGCCCACCCCCGCCGACTGCCAGCCCGAGAAGAAGTGGTGCCAGCTGGTCGACCAGGAAGGAAGGGGGGCGAGCTGCCCGACGAGCGGCAACGTCCCGAAGAAGAGATCGCGGGTCCCGACCACGATGACCAAGAACGCGATGACGACGGCGAGGGTGCGCTGGCGCCCGGTGGTCAGCGGCGACGCCCGGACCCGGCGGCCGAAACGGTCCCGCCCTGAGCGCCGGCCCAAGTCGTCGAGGTCGTCAAAGTCTGCGTCCTCGCTGAAGGCCGAACCCACACTCCCGGTGAGGACGGCCACCGCGGCGGCCTGCTCGGGCTCCTGTTCGGGGCGCTCCCGCGCCGCGACCGTGTTCGCCGCATTGAGGCCCTGGTGAGAAAGGCGGCTGAAGTAGCTCGAGAGCCGCGCGCTCCCCCGCACCTGCAGCCGCCGCACCTCGGCGTCGGGGAAGAGGCGGTGTTCGGCCAGCTGGCCCCGCAGCTCCGACAGCTCGCCGAGCCGGCGGAAGTTCCAGCGCCAGGCACCCGTGACGGCCCGGGCCCGGTCGCGGTCGCGGGCCAGCACGGCGACCAGAAACTCACCGAAGGCCAGCAACGCCGCCTGCGGCAGGACCCGCAACAGGCTGAGCCGCGTGTAGCACTTCAGAACGGCCCGCAACTCGTGGCGCCGCTGCAGCGATTGCATCGTGACGGCGTGGCGACCGGCGGCTTCGCCCACCACCACGAGCGGCTCCAGCCCGCTCGCGACCGCCTCGCGATGCCGTACCCGCGCGTCGGGAGCCACCACGACGCGTGATCCCGCGACCTGGCTGCGCCACGACAGGTCGAGGTCCTCCCCCATGGCGATGATTCCGGGGTCGAAGCCTTTGAGCTCGGCGAAGAGATCGGCCCGGACCAAGATGCAGCCGCCCGGGGCCACGAAGACGTCGCGCACGGCGTCGTGCTGCCCGTGGTCGACCTCGCCCTCGATGACGCGATCCACCACGGCGCCCGTCTTGTCGCAGCTCATCCCGACGTGGAGGAGGACGCGTGAATCGTTCCAGTGCACGAACTTCGGCGAGACGACCCCGGCATTGGACCGGAACGACTCCTCGACCAGCTTGTGCACCGCGTCGGGGTCGAGGGCGACATCGTCGTGCAGGAGCAAGAAGAAGGCCGCTCCCTCCACCATGCCGAGGGCCTCGTTGGACGCCGCGGCGTAGCCGGGCCGGCCCGGCAGGTGCCGCACGAAGGCGTCGGGGAGCACACGGGCGACCCGCTCGGTCACCCCGTGCTCGTCGTCCCCGGCCGACAGGACGAGGACCGACATCTCCTCGTAATCCTGCGCCGCCAGCGACGAGAGTGCCTCTTCGAGCCAGGTCCCGGGCCCGTTCGTGACGACCACGGCGACCACGGCCGGCACTTGGGCGTCCATCAGGGGGCCGAGGCTATCCGGTCCGGCATCTACCCCTTCAGGCACGAAACACGCTCCCAGTGCTTGCTACTGTTTAACAGACGTGATACTCTTGTACATCAACGCAGTGGCCTGCCGGCGGCTCCTGCGTCCAGAACGTCGGAGTGAACCGACCAGACAGGAGGCTTCACATGCCTGAAGTACCCACCAACATCACCAACATCTCCAAGGGTGTCACGGACCTCGCCCGCGATGCTGCATATGTGGCCGTCGGCCTCGGCGTGCTCGGCTACCAGCGGGCCCAGGTCCAGCGGGTCGAGCTGCAGCAACGGCTGTCCAAGGACCTCTCGCTCGACCAGCGCATCGACGAGGTGCGCCAGGGCGTGGCGAAGGGGATCCACCAAATCGACGACTTCGCCGAGACTGCCGCGCAGTTCGTCGAGACGACCCTGCAACCGCTGGAGGACAAGCTGCCCTCCTCGGTGAGCCAGGTCACGACGAAGGCCCGCGAGCAGGCTCGTGAGGTGCGGATTCAGATCCGCCAGCGCGTCAGCGCCGCCTGAGCGACACCGCTTCTCACACCGGCAGCGCTCGCCGTCAGTCCGTCTCCCACGAGGTCAGGACGTCGGCGAGCGTTGTCGCGAGGGGGATGTGCGGCTCCCAGCCCGTGACGGAGCGGAGCCGCTCCGCGCTCCCCCGCAACACGGGAACGTCGACCGGCCGCACCAGAGCGGCATCGGTCTCCAGCGTGAGGTCGGCCCCCGCCAGCTCCATGAGCTGAGCCGCCACTTCCGACATGGCCACGTCCCGTCCCGAGCAGACGTTGTACACCTCGCCGGGCTCCCCGCGTTGGACCAGGAGGCGATAGGCCGCCACCACGTCGCGCACGTCGGTGAAGTCGCGCCGCGTCGTCAAGGTGCCCACAGGCAGGGACCGGGCCCCGCTCCGGCGGGCGTCGACGATCCGCTTGGCCAGCGCGGGCACGAAGAAATTGGGCGACTGGCCAGGGCCGATGTGGTTGAAGGGCCGGACGACGATGACCGGCTGGCCGTAGCCGCGCCACGCCTGGAGGGCGACCGCCTCCGCCGCCAGCTTACTGGCGGCATACGGGCTGGCCGGTTGGGTGGGTGTGTCCTCGCCGAGAGGCAGCTGCGCCGGTGTGACGACGCCATAGACCTCGGCCGAGCTGACGACCAGCACGCGTGGACCGCTCTCGATCGAACGAGCGGCCGCCAGGATCTCGGCGGTGCCGAGCACATTGACCCGCAGCACCTGGCCGGGGTGCTCCCAGCTCTCCCCCACGTGCGTCATGGCCGCCAGGTGGTACACCGCCTCCGGCACCACGTCAGCCATGACCCGGCCCACGGCGGCGCCGTCGGCCACGTCCGTTTCGATGTCGATCACCGCGACCTCGTCCCCGCGGTCCTTGAGGTGCGCGGCCAGCCACTGACCCACGAACCCCTTCCCGCCGGTGATCAGCGCGCGCATGCGCGGAACCCTACTGCGAGGCCGCCCGGGCTACCGCATACGCCCGCACGTGAAGCGCAACGCTCGCCTCCCAGGTCCGCTCCCCCGCCACGATGAGCCCGAGGGATCGGCGAGCCGTGGCGCGTCCTTCCCGGAGCGCCGTGCCGATCGCGGCGGCCAATGCCCCCACGTCGCCGGGCGGGACGAGGAGGGCGGCCCCAGCGGCCATTTCCGCCATGGCGGTGCCCTCGGTCGTCACCAGCGGCGCACCACAGGCCAACGCCTCGAGGGCGGGCAGCCCGAATCCCTCCTCGAGTGCCGGGTAGGCCACGACCGCCGCCTGCCGGAGCAGCGCGGGAACCGCCTCGTCGGGCAGGTAGCCCGTGCGCAGAATCCGCTCAGGGTGCCGCGCTGCCGCCAGCGCGCGCTCGGTCTGTGCCATACCCCAGCCGGCCTGTCCTCCCAGGACCAGTACGGCATCGGGATGAGCCCGGGCCACCTGGTCGAACGCAGCGATGAGGGGAACCAGCCCCTTGCGGGGCTCGAGCGTGCCGACGTACGCGACCAAGGGCCGGTCGACCGGAACGCCCAGCGCGGCGAGCACGGCATGGTCGGCACCCTCGTCCGGCTGGCGCGGAGTGAACCGTTCATGGTCGACCCCGTGCGGCGCCACCACGACCGGAGCCCGCACGTCGCACACCGCGCGTAACCGGCCCTCCGTCACCTTGCTCACGCAGATCAGCACCGCGGCGTGTCGTGCGGCGCGGCGGATGGCGCGCCGGAAGAAGGCTGCCTTGGAACGGAGGTGCCATTCGGGATGGTCGAAGAACGTGCAGTCGTGGATCGTCACCGCACACGGCACGGGCGATCGGGAGGGCATGGTGTAGTGCGGACCGTGGTGCACCTCGACCCCCAAGGAACGCAACACGGAACCGAGACGGACCTGCTCGTAGGCCAGCCGGCCCGGCCGCGAGGCGGGCACCACGCCGCGCGCCTCGGCGCCACCGGCCAGGCCGCGCCAGCGCGACTCGTCGCCGCGCCGCGCCAGGAGGGTCAGCCCGACGTCGTCGCGCCCGGCCAGGCCGCGCGCCAGTGCCATGGTGTAGTAGCCGGCGCCGCCCGGCCGCGCCGGAACGGCCGAGACATCGAGCGATAGGTCAAGCTGCTCGACCATCACCGCAACGACCGCCACAGCTCAATGTGGGCGCGGGCGGCGGCGCGCCAGGTGCGCGTCGACGCGTATGCCGCGCCCCGGCTCTCCAGCTCGGCTCGCAAGACCTCGTCGGTCAGGACGTCAGCTAGGCCTCCCGCGATGTCGTCGACGTCGAGCGGGTCGACGATGCGAGCCGGGGCCGGTCCCACCTCGCCGAGATCGCGCACGCTCGGGACCTCGTCGGACACCACGGTGGGGACGCCGACGAGCATGGCCTCGAGGGGCGGCAGTCCGTAGCCCTCCGTGAGGGGCACGTAGGCGAAGGCCCGCGCTCGCCGATACATCTCTGACAGGACGACGTCGGGAACAGGGCCGATGAAGACCACGTGGTCGGCGGCCCGTGGGACCGCCGGCTCAGGGCCCCACCCTGCCGGCCCGACGATCACGAGCGGCCACGGAACGGGGAGTGAGTCGCGCACCCGTGCGAAGGCCCGCACCAGCCGGTCCACGTTCTTGCGAGGCTCGAGCGTGCCCACCGTGAGGAGGAACTCTCCGACAACGCCCACCTTCCGGAGAAGGACGTCGGTGGCGCCGGCATCGGGCTGGGGCAGATGATCCGCCCCGCTCGGCACCACGGTGATCCGGCCATCGGCGACGCCCATGGCCGCGAGGTCGGCGGCCACCAGCCGGGACGGGACCACGAGGGCGGCCTCGGACGAGCTGGCCCGGCGCAAGGCGGCTTCGTGCCAACGCGCCCCGCGACGCGTCGTGGCTTCGGGGTGCCGGCGCCATGCCACGTCGTGGACGGTCACGACCAGCCGCTCGGGACTGGAGCGCCGGAGCTGGGGTGACGCCAGTGACACTGAGTGCACGACGTCGAACCCGGCCGGGGCGCGGGTCAACCCGTGGTCCCAGGCCCGCGTCATGAGGCGGCCCGGCAGCCGCGACGTGTGCAGCGGCCGCCCGAATGCGACCAGCGGATCGGCCGTTCCGCCGGGCGCACGGCTGGCCAGGAGAGCCACCTCGACCCCGTCGCCCTCAGTCGCGGCGACCGCCAGGCCGCCGAGCAGGCCGCGGGCGTACGCGCCGATGCCGCCGGGCACGCGCCGGCGCAACTGCTCCGCGGCCACGAGTACAGAGAGCGCGGCCTGCTCAGCCACGCCCGGCCGCCGCGTCGCGATAGAGGGCTTCGAGCTCGGCGCCGCAACGCTCCCATGAATAGCGGGCCGACCACGCCGCGCCCGCGGCGATGAGGCGCCGGCGCTCCACCTCGCTGCCCAAGCAGGTCGCCAGCGCCTCGGCGAGGCCGTCGTGATCGCCCACGTCGACCAGCATTGCGCCTTCGCCGAGCACTTCGGGCAACGAGCCCGCCCGTGTCGCGACCACGGGCACCCCGGCGCGCATGGCCTCCAGCGGAGGGAACCCGAAGCCCTCGTAGAGAGATGGGAAGGCCAACACGCTGGCGCAAGAGAGCAAGGCCGCCAGGTCGGAGTCCTCCACCCAACCGGTACGGACGATCCTCTCTCGCACACCTGAGGCCGTGATGGCCGAGGCGAGGGCCTCCTCGCCCCACCCCGGCGGCCCGGCGAGGACGAGGGCCACGTCGGCTTGCTGCCTGGCCACGGCACCGAAGGCCATCACCAGGCCCGGCAGGTCCTTCCGGGGCTCCGCCGTCCCGATGGCCAGGCAGAAGCGCCCGAGGCCCGGAGGGAGGAACCGCCGCACGACCGCCGCCGCGACCGCCTCGGCCGGGACTGGAAGATCGGGGATGCCGGGGTTGACGACGCGCACGCGGGACGGATCCGCATCGAATGCCTCCACCACCTCGCGGGCCACGAACGCGGAATCGGTGTGGACCCACGCGCCGCGATCGAGGGCGCGCCGGATCAACCCCGGGTAGGCGAGCGTCGCCGAATTGCACAGTTCGGGATGGTGCAGCGGCGTGAGGTCGTGCACCGAGACCACGGCGGCGGCCCGACCGGTCGGGGGCACCAAGAAGTTTGTCCCGTGCACGACATCGGTGGCGCCGATGAACCATTCCAGCGGCGGAAAGTCCCTCCGAGCCCACAGTGCGTGAAGGGGACGCGCCGGCATGGGTCGCTGCCGCGCCGCGACGCCCGCCGGGAGCTTCGCCTCCATGAGCCGACGGCGGCGCCAGCTGACGGCATAGGCACGCGCGTCGACGCCCGGGCGCTGCGCCAAGGCCGCCAACGCTCCGTGGCAGAATGCCCCGACGCCCGTGGGATGCCCGAGCAACGGCGTTGCATCGAGCGCGACGCGCAGGCGCGCCGCTGTGGCGGTCCGGGACGTGTCGGACGTGCTCAGGTCGTGATCGCCCCGTCGATGGAGAGGATCGCTCCAGTGATGTAGTCCGCCTCACTCGAACCGAGGTAGGCGAATGCTCCGGCGACCTCGTGCGGGTAGGCGAAGCCGATCGGTGACATCAGCCGCTCAATGAGCTTCCAATCGGCATCTGCGGGCGGGCCGAAGTTGTGGATGATGGGCGTGTCGACGCCGCCGGGGGCAACCCCGTTGACGCGTACGCCCCGTGCCATGTATTCGACTGCCAGCGCCATGGTGAGCAACCGCGCGCCGCCCTTGGAGGCACAGTAGGCGGCCGAATAGGGCTGGCCCTTCATGCCGGCGGTCGAGATCGTGTTGACGATGGCCCCGCCGTGCTCGAGCTCGAGCATGCCCGGCAGCACGGCCCGGCACATGAGGAAGGTCCCCGTCAGGTTGACCGCGATGATTTTGTCCCAGCCGCTCAACGATTGCTCGGGCGTGTGGGCGAACCCGCCCACGCCGGCAATGTTGCAGAGGTTGGTGATGGAGCCCAGTTCCCCTGCGGCCAGCCCGACCGCAGCCGCCACGCCGTCCTCGTCGGTCACGTCGCAGCGCACCGCGATGGCACGGCCGCCGGCCTCGGCAGACTCCGCGTTGATTTCGGCAGCGACGGCCTCGATGGCGTCCGTGGTGACGTCGAGGCAGGCCACGGCGGCACCCTCCGCGGCCAATCGGCGCGCGGTGGCGCGCCCGATGCCCGATGCCGAACCGGTGACGACGGCCACCCGCCCCACGTAACGACCAGGAGTGATGGCCTCGGGGGCGGTGCCCCGGTTTGGATCGGACTCCCCGACTCGTGTCGTGGGGCTCATGCGCGCTCCTTCTGGTCTTCTTCTCCGGTGGGGCCACTGCCTAGCACCCCAGCGCCGGCGCCACGACTCTGTGCCAGACCCCGTCGGCGGTCCTCCGCTCCGCCGGCCGCCAGCGCCGCCAGGCGCACCGGGTCGACCTTCATCATGGGAGTCAGCGGCAGCTCCTCGACCACGACCAGGGCATCGGGTGCCTTGTAGTCGGACAGCTCGCCGGCGCAGTGGGCGCGCAGCGAGGCGAGGTCGGGCTGCGTACCCGGCGCGGCCACCACAACCGCCACGCCGACCTCGCCCAGAACGTCGTCGGCCACGCCGACCACGGCGGCCCGCGCGATCGACGGGTGCGACGAGAGGGCCTCCTCGACCTCGGCGGGGTACACGTTGTACCCGCCCCGGATATAGCGCTCGTGGGCCCGGCCGGACAGCTGCAGGTTGCCCTCCGGCGTCAGCCGCCCGAAGTCGCCGGTGGTCAGCCAGCCATTCGGCGCGAGCACCGCCGCTGTCGCTGCCGCGTCCACCAATTCCGCCACGGAGCGGCCGCGGCCCGGTCCACGACCCCAGTAGCCGCGCATGACCGCAGCGGAACGCAGGCGGACGCGGCCGACCGAACCGTCAGGAACCTGCTCGCCCTCGTCGTCGACGATGACGAGCTCGACGCCCGAGACCGGCCGGCCCACGGTGGTGGCCACCTCCTCGTCGGACGACGTGAGTGTCGTGCCCGTCCCCAAGGACGATTCCGTCGACGTGTAGCGCACGATCACGGGCACGCCGAAGCGGCTCCGCACCTCGGCCACCATGGACGCCGTCATGCGCGCTGCGCCCGTCCCCGCCACGCGCAACGCGACGAGATCGGCGTGCGGGAGCTCGCCGGAGGCCAGCATCAGGGCCCACTGCGTCGGGACGCCTTGGCCCACGGTCACCGCCTCATCCGCCATGACGCGGATGGCGTCATCGGCGCGCCACGGGGTGGGCGTGATGACGGTCGTCACGGCGTTGCCGATCTCGTCCCAGGCGCGGGTCATGTAGCCCACATGGGCGAAGGGCAGCGGAGAGAGCCGGCGGTCGCCGGGATGGCTCAACACGTCGGTGCCGCGCGCGACCGCGGCCAGGTTGGCGTGATCGAAGACCGCGCCCTTGGGCTGTCCGGTCGTCCCGCTGGTCCAGACCACGGCCACCGGATCGGACGAGGCCAGCGGCGGCCAGCTGTCGGGGCCCTCCTCGTCCCACCAGCTCCGGGCCTCGGCGCGGGTCACGACCCCCACCGTTCCTGCGTCGTGACCCTGTCCCGTCTCTGGGTCGAGCACCAAGAGCACAGGCGCGGCGCGGTCCACGATGGAGGCCACCTCACCGGACCCCATGCGCGGGTTGATCCCCGACGTGATCGCCCCGAGCCGGAGCAGCGCGGCATAGAGGACGGCGTAGTCGATGCTCGAGGGCAGGAGCAGGCAGACGACGTCCCCCTTGGACACCCCGAGGCGGGCGAGGTGGCCGGCCACGCCGTCGGCCGCCCGGTCCCAGGCGGCGAAGGTCAGGCTGTGCCGGCCGCCCGCTCCATCCGGCTCGACGTATGCCTCGAGGGCGCCGTTCACCCGAGCCGCCTCCCGCAGGACGGACACCACGGTCTCATGCTGATCCGCTGGAATGCGCACTGGCATGGCGGGCGGCGATCGTACCAGGAGCAGCGGGAATGGCCCCCGTCCGGGCGCTCGTATGCTCGTGACGTGCTGGTGGCCCTGTGCGGCGGCGTGGGGGCCGCTCGAATGCTCTCCGGGCTGGTGCGCGTGGTCCCGCCCCGCGACATCACCGGAATCGTCAACGTCGGCGACGACATGGAACTGCACGGCCTCTCCATCTGCCCCGACCTCGACACGGTCACGTACACCCTGGCCGGCATGGACAACCGTGATACCGGATGGGGCGTGGCCGGCGAGAGCTGGGCCGTCATGGACGAACTGGCCCGGCTGGGCGGGGAGGACTGGTTCCGCCTCGGCGATCGCGACCTGGCAACGCATCTGTTCCGCACGGGCCGGCTGCGCACCGGCGAGCCGCTGAGCGCCGTGACGGCCGAGCTGGCGCGTCGGCGCGGCATCGCGGTGCGGCTGCTCCCCGTGACCGACGACCCGCTGCGGACACGGGTCGCATTGGCCGAGGCGACCGAACTGGGCGCGTCCGGGACCGAAGTCAGCTTCCAGGACTACTTCGTCCGACTGCACCACGACGTGCCGGTGCGCGGCGTCCGCTTCGATGGTGCGGGCACGGCACGCCCGGCGCCCGGGGTCATGGACGCGCTCGGCGACGCCGAGACCGTTGTGGTGTGCCCCTCGAACCCTGTCGTCTCGATCGGCCCGCTGCTGGCCGTCCCGGGTGTGCGCGATGCCCTGGTGGCCCGCCGGGACCGGGTCGTGGGCGTGTCGCCCATCGTGGCCGGCGCGGCGCTCAAGGGCCCCGCCGATCGGCTCATGGCCGAGCTGGGCACCGAGCCCTCCGTGGTCGGCGTGGCGCGCCTGTACGCGCCGTGGGTCGGCACGCTCGTCGTGGACGTCGCGGACGCGTCCTGTGCGGCCGCCATCGAGGCCGAAGGGGTGCGGTGCGTGGTCACGCCCACCGTCATGAGCACGCCGGAGCGGGCCGAGGCGCTGGCGCGCGCGGTGGTCGATGCCGCCGGTTGAGGGTGTGCAGGTCTTTCCCATCGCCGGCCTCGGCGAGGTGACCCCCGGAACCGACGTGGCTGATCTCATCGCCGGAGCGGTTGCGCCGGCGAACCCCGCCGGACCCGAGCTCGCGGCCGGCGACGTGGTCGTGGTCACGCAGAAGATCGTCTCGAAGGCAGAGGGCCGGCTCGTCGAGCTCGATCACGCCGACGCGCCGGCCAAGCAGGCACTCGTACGACAGGAGTCGGTGCGCATTCTGCGCCAGCGTGGCGACCTGCTGATCACCGAGACGCGGCACGGCTTCATCTGTGCCAACGCCGGCATCGACCTTTCCAACGTGGCGGACGGAACAGCGGCGCTGCTGCCCGAGGATTCCGATCGTTCAGCGCGCCGCATCCGAGCGGGGTTGGAGAACGCCCTCGGGCTCGCGCTCGGCGTGATCGTCTCGGACACCTTCGGCCGCCCGTGGCGACGGGGCGTCACCGACGTCGCCATCGGGTGCGCCGGTGTGGCCGCTGTCGTGGATCTCAAGGGCACCACCGATGCCGGGGGCCGGGAGCTCGTCGCCACGGAGATCTGCGTCGCCGACGAGCTTGCGTCCGCGGCGGAGCTGGTCATGGGCAAGGATCGGGGCGTTCCGGTCGCAGTCGTGCGCGGGGTGCCGGCGGAATGGCTGCGTCCCGCCTCGGTACGCACGGAGGTCATCAGGCCGCCGGACGAAGACCTCTTCCGCTGACGTCAGCCGGCGCGGGAGCGCACGAACTCGAGCACGGCCAGCACGCCGTCGTCGAGTTGGGTCCAGGAGCGCCAGCCGAGCTGGATCGCCGCCCGTTCGACATCGAGGCTCGAGCGGAGCAGCTCGCCGGGCCGCAGTGGCGCCAGGACTGACTGGATCTCTTTGCCCGACTGGGATGCCATGGCGGTGACCAGCTCGTTGACCGACGTTTCGCGACCGGTCCCGATGTTGCAGACGAGACCACCCCACCGCGTGGCGCCGCGCACGAACGCGTCGACGACGTCGTCGACGAAGACGTAGTCCCGGGTCTGCTCGCCGTCCCCGTAGATCGTCACCGGCTCGTCGCGCAGCACGCGGTCGGCGAAGATGGCCATCACCCCAGCCTCGCCGTGGGGGTTCTGCCGCGGCCCGTAGACGTTCCCCAGCGCGAGAGCGCAGAACTCGAGGGAGTGCAACTCGCGATAGGCCACCAGGTAGTCAATGACGGCCTTCTTGGACACGCCGTAGGGCGACAGGGGCTGTTGGGGATGCGATTCGCGCACCGGGAGGTCCTCAGCAGCCGGCTCGCCGTAGAGCGTGCCACCACTGGCGGCGAAGACCACCCGTTCGGCCTCGGCCTGGCGCGCTCCCTCCAGCACATTGAGCGAGCCCACGATGTTGACCGTGGCGTCGAAGGCAGGTCGGGCAACCGAGACGCGCACGTCGGCCTGGGCGGCCAGGTGGAAGACCAGCTCGGGACGACGCCGCGCCATCAGCTCGATGACCGCCGGTGCGCTGATGTCCAGAGAATGGATGGTGAGGGCCCGGCCCGCGCTGCCGCGGGCCTCGGCCAGATTCAGGAGCGAGCCCGTCGAGAAGTCGTCGACGACGTCGACCTCGTGCCCTTCGACGAGCAGGCGGTCGACCAGATTGGATCCGATGAACCCGGCGCCTCCCGTGACCAGCGTGCGCATGCCCCGGCCTTTCTAGCCCGACACCCGCTCGCCGTCGACGAGCGTCCCCGATGAGACCACTGCGTCGGCGCCGAGAACGGACACCGCCCGGACATCGCCCCGCTGCCCCACGATCGATCGCGGGCCCATCACGGAACCGGCGACCTTGGCGTCAGCGGCGACATGGCAGCCGCCCATGAGCACCGAATCCATGACGCTCGCACCGGAGGAGACGACCGTCCCGGGCCCGAGGACGCTGCGTTCGACGCGCGCTCCCGCCTCGACCACACAGCCGGCGAACAGGACCGAGGGTGGGGCCACCTGGCCGGCCAGGTCACTGTGGCCGGCCAGCAGCACGCCGTCGCCGCGGTCGGTCAGGGCCGGGCTCACGATCGCGCCGCGCTTCTGGTTCAGGTAGTCGAAATTTGCCTCGAGGTACGCGGCCGGGGTCCCCGTGTCGAGCCAGTAGCGGTCGTCGGAGCGGGCGAAGAGCCCGCCGTCGCGCACCATGGCCGGAAACGTCTCCCGCTCTATGGAGACCCGCCCCCCGTCGGGGATCCGACCGAGGACGGACGGCTCGAGCACATAGGTGCCGGCATTGATTTCGTTGGTCGGCGCCTCGTCGCGAGGCGGCTTCTCGACGAAGGCCTTGACCCGACCATCATCGTCGGTCGGAACGACGCCGAAGGCGGAGGGATCGGGCACCGGGTGCAGGGCGATGGTGCCCTCGGCCCCGCGCTCGCGGTGGAAGGTCACCAGGGTCGTCAGATCGAGATCAGTGAGCACGTCGCCGTTGACCACCACGAAGGTCTCGTCTATCCCGGCGAACGTCGCGGCGAAGCGGACGGCGCCCGCCGTGTCAAGCGGTTCGGGCTCCACGGCGTAGGTCACACCCGTACCGGCGATCCGGCCGTCGGGGTAAGCCTCCATGAAGGCATCGGGCAGATAGCCGAGCGAGAGGACGGCGTCATCGATGCCGTGCGAGGCGAGATGCGTGAGCACCCGTTCGATCATGGGCACGCCGACGATGGGAAGCATCTGCTTGGGGGCCGAGAGCGTCAGGGGACGAAGCCTTGTTCCCTCGCCCCCAACGAGGACAACTGCCTTCATTACTTGGTCGTCGTCGTGGACGAAGGCTTCGTCGTGGTCGTCGCCGAGGGTGCGGTCGTGGTCGTGGCCGATGGCGCCGTCGTGGTCGTGGCCCCGGCCGCGGCAGTGGTGGTGGTCGTGGCCACCGGCGCCGCACCGCCGGCCAACACCTGCTGCAGGGCGAGAATGGTCGACGAGGGCGGCTTGGGCATCGCCGTCCCCTCGGGCACGAAGCCGGTCGTGATCAGCTGACGATTGGCGAACTTCAGATTCGCCGGCTTGACGGTCGTGGCGCCCCCGGTCTCCTCCTCCTCGTGGTTCTTGGAGGTCGTGGTCGAGATCACCCAGGAACGCGCCTGCACGATGCCGACCTTGCCGGCATCCGGCGTCCCGGCCGGGCACTTCTCGCCGTTGGTGTATTCGGTCGCCTTGGTCGACGGGTACTCCAGCTTGGTATTGGTCAACGTCAACCCGGTGTAGCCGTCCGCGAACTTTCCCAACGTCGCATTGTTGCCGGCCTCGCTCGCACTCTTGGGCTCGACCAGAACGACGCCGCTCCCGCTGGTCGTGAGCCCCGAAGAGCTCGAAGGCGAAGCGGGGAGCGGAGCCTCCATGGTCCCGCAGATGTCGAAGGCCAGACCCGCGTGCCACGAGGTCCCGATGGTGGGCTCGACGACGGTCGGCGTCTTGTTGTAGTTGTACTTGGCCAGGGCAATAGAGGCCACCCCGACAACCACGATGATGACGAGCGCGGCATACCAGTTCACCGGCATCTGCCCGCGGTAGGTGGTGCCGCCGCCCGTTGCGGCGGCGCGTGCGACTGATTTCCCAGAAGAGCTTCTCGCCATGGCGGGTGGCAACCCTACAGCCTGGCGGGGTGCCCTCCCTCAGCAGGCGACCCGAGGAGCAGGTCACGGTAGAGGTCCGTCGTCGCAGGGTGGAGGCAGTCCGCCCGGACCTGCGCGACCATCCGGGCTGGTGGACGGGTCGCCTCGCCGGCCAGCGTCCGCAGCTGGGCCATGGCGGCATGGAGCCGGACGCGATTGCCCTGGGTCGCCGTCGCCACGAGCAGGGCACGGTACAGGCGCTCGTCGTAGGGACTGACCCGCAGTGCCTGCCGCACCATCCATTCTGCCTCGTGCCCACGCTCGAGCCGCACGAGCATGTCGGCACCCCGCAGGGCGGTTCCCACGACCAAGGACTCAATGCCCGCCTGGGTGCCGTCAAAGACGGCCCAGTCGGTGCGGCGCAGCCCGGCGAAGAGCGGGCCACGGATCAGGCCCATGGCCCTCTGGAGCTGGCACGGATCGTCCTGGCTGGCGAGCGCGGCGAATCGCGCCACGTCGGTCACGATCGGAATTGCCCAATTGGAGGTCCGCACCACGGGGCAGATGGGGCCGACCTTCGGAGTCCCGACCCAGTGCTCCGCGCGCATCCGACGCGGTGGAGTGGGCCGTGGACTTCGACACCGGCCGCTCCGGCCAGATGGCCAGGGCCCAGTCGTCGTGACGCACTCCTCGCCTCTGAAACGCCAGATAGACCACGAGCTCAAGTGACGCTGATCGGTGGAACGGCCGCGCCGCGCCCTTGACCGTCACGGGGCCAAGGACCGCTATTTCGATTTCACCCTCGACCACGGCGGAGAATGGTCCGACGATGATTCAGCTGCGCGCGTCCGGTGGGACGGACGCCCCGGACGCCTCCAATTCGCGGCTGGCGTCGCGGTTCGAGGCGACCCACCTCAAATCCTGGACGTCAGGTGAATCACCCTCGGCACCGATCGAAGGCCTGGT
This sequence comes from uncultured Acidimicrobiaceae bacterium, assembly GCA_963850185.1. GTDB lineage: Bacteria > Actinomycetota > Acidimicrobiia > Acidimicrobiales > RAAP-2 > Bog-473. The sequence continues at coordinate 206,550 of CAWKKE010000011.1, read as the reverse complement.
GACGAGGAAAACGAGTGACCCGACTGTCATCGCAAACCCGAGTATGGCCAGGGCAACCATCTGCGTGTCGAGATGATCCGAAACACTTGGCGCTGGACCATTGAGCCCGTACACGATCACGGTCATCGACGCCTGGAAAAGAACCACCGTTGCGCAAAGGCGGGGCGAAAACTCCCAGAGTCCGATAACGCAGGCGGTGAATGCAAGGAGCTCGGTCGCGTAGGTCCCCTGATGGATGACCGTCGCGGACGGCCCGAAAAATAGGAGCGACCACGAGACCACATTGACCGCGAGAAAGATCCAAATGAGACTCGCGAGCCGCATGACTGGCGTCGGCGGACTCCGGCGTCGGCGAAACGAGACCGCCCAGGCGATGAGGCCGAGCGCCAAAAACCCTATGCTCGGCAGCAAGTAGTAGAAGTTGGCGTAAATCAATTGGCTCACCGCGGCTCGGCGTTCTCCCGACGCCGCCTTCCCGCTCCCCAAGTAACTGAGCAGGAGCCGGACGTTGCCGGCGATGTAGGAAGGAACGTCTTCCAACGGAGTGGCAAGGTTCAGCGCCTTGTTCTCGACGATTGTCCCGAAAGGCGTGCTCTCGTATTGAGAAGCGATGACGGTGAGCAGGGGCCGAGTATCGCCGGGGAGGTGGACCTGATTGGCGATCTGCAGGCGCGCCAGCTGATCTCCAGGTGGGTCGACGAATTTCTGATACGCCATCCAAGACCCCTGCGTCACAACGATGAGCGCGAGAGCGGCCAGTACGAAGCGCTTCGTCGGAATTCTTCGTTTGATCAACATGACGACGATGAAGGCGGCGAGCGCCAACCCGCTGCCTTCATGGCCAAGAAGTGCTGCACCAGCCAACGCTCCAGCGGTCGCCCCCGCGACCACTGAGCCGCGCAACCGTTCAAAGCTGGGGGTGAAAAGAATGGCGGTGAGGAGGGCGAGGTATGCCGCCGCGAAGAGTTTCGGCCACGTATAGAAGGTGTTCACAACGGCGAAGCCTGAAAAGAGAATGGCAGTCAACAACAGCCCCGTAAGCCGCGAGCGTGCTCGCACTGCCGCCAACAGTCCCCAGATCCCGAAGATCCAGAGTCCCTGGAGCAAGATCCCGACAACCTCGTAATGGTTGGCCTGCGCGTCCGCTCCGGGGAGCAGAGCTTCTTGCGAGAGATAGACGCCCGCCTGCAGCGGCGGTCTGTCACTCGAGTCCCACACGCCATAGAGGGGGTGGGCAATCGGCCGATGCGCCTCCTGCAGTGCGTTGGCGACGATCAGCGGTATCTCGTTGTCGATGGGCAGATTCACAACGAACCGCGACTCGGCCGTCTTCGTCACGGTCTGGCTCGACGGGTGCATGGCGCCGACGGAGAAGATCAGGACAGAGCTCGCCACCCAGAGCAAAAAGGGAGGCAGGAGCTCCCGTCCGATCGACTTGAGTTGCGCACGGGTGCGGAGGCCGAGCCAGGCGATCACGACCACCACCGCGGACATCAGGAGGATTGCGAACACCCGGCCGGCGCTTGCATTCGCCCAGTAAATCCAGAAGGTCAGATAGCCGGTAACCAACAAGCCGCACAATCCAATACTCAAGACGAGGAGACGATCGCGAACGCCGAGCGCAGTCGCCACGATGAGCCCCGCAAGTATTGGCAGCGTCGTCAGCACAATGTGAACGACAAGGATGGCGATTGCGGACGAGAGAGACGTCAACGCGGCCGCACCCCGCTCGGCGACTCCCGCTCTGCCGCCATCACGTCGCCCTTTGACCTCCCGTTTCGGCGCACTCGGCGGAAGATTAGCGAGCACCACCTTGCCGGTTCGGCGATAGGCCTTCCCGTTGGATGCAGCATGTCTCAGGCGGACGAAGCCACCCAGCCTGATCAGCGGCGCTCAGTCCAGGCTCCACGAGAGAAAGCGGCCAAGTTGGGAACGATTCCCGCCGATGGCTGGTCACCCAAAGCCTCCCCGCGTGGAACGGGATTGGGATTGTGCCTACCCTCTACATCCTTTTGCGCACAGCGGATTGACGGCGTCCCTCCTCGACGCCAATGCTGACGCACTGACTGCGGTGGATGAAGGCCGTATACCACTCCCCGAACACGGAGTGTGCCGTCCACGGAAAGGCTGAGCACCTTCTGGGACTCGATGAAACCTGGCTCTCCGAACCTGTGCAATGAAGTATTTCCTTGGCTCGCAGAAGCGGATAACAGACGGAACCATCTCAGAATGGCTCTTGGGCCGGGCGATAGTCTTCGAGAGTGACGTACTCGACTCGCGACGAGACGCCCTTGTTCACTGAGCTGACCGAACCTGCGGGCATCAACGGCAAACCACGGCGCAGCGCTCGAGAGACGATCGAGGCCGAACTGGCACGACTCGGTTCGGGCGGTCGACACGCCACGGACGGCGGTCGCGATCTCCGGGTCGGCGTGATTGTTGCAACGATCGCCTTCGGCCTCGGGGTGTGGTTCCTACGCCGCCCCGACCAATTCCTCCATCCCTACGTCTGGGTGGAGGAATACCAAATGCTGAATCGATATCAGACGCAAGGCCTTCTCCATACCCTTTTCGCTCCGGTTCAGGGTTACTTCGTCCTGCCAACGTCCTTTAGCGTGGGGTTCGCCTCGGCCATCAGCTTCCTGCACGTCCCTCTTATCGACTATTGGTTCAGCACCGCGTGGTTCGTCGCGACTCTCTGCCTGATTCTGATCCCCTCCTCCACCATCCGACTGCGCTGGCGCGTGGGTCTGGTCGTGCTGATGGTGCTTGCTCCTACAAATCCTGAGGTCTTTGGTATCGCCGAGTACGCCTTCTGGTGGACGACCCTGTGGCCGTTGATCTCCATCATGTGGTCAAAGGACTATTGGTGGCTCCGAGTCCCCGCTCTTGTGATCGGCGGAATGAGCAGCCTCGCCGGCGCCGCGCTCGTGGTGCCGTACGCGTTTCTGTACCTCGCAACCCGCCAACGTCGATATCTGGCCGGCTCCGCTGTCCTCACAGTGACACTGGTGATACAGGTCGTCGCCTACTTCACGTCGTCCCGATCGTCGAGAACGCCTCTCCATCCAATCCACGTTGCGTTGCAGGAGCTTCGCAATTTCTCCGACTACGCCTTCGCGTGGTTGAAGCCCACTGACTCGAACTTCCTCGCCTTTACCGGGGCTTGTCTGCTGCTTGGCATCATCGGAGTCGTTCTCTACACCACCTTGCAGGAGCGGTCTCCCTATTCGAACGTCTTGATCGCTCTCGTGATCGGCCTGCTTGTCGTAGGCGTTCTGTCATCCATTCCGGCGCCGCTGCTGGCGGACCCGATCGCGGCCGGACCTCGCTACTACTTCCTGCCATATGTCGTTCTGGGCTGGGTTTTGTTGATGATCGCCGTCACCTCAAAGGTTCCCTGGGCCAGGATTTCCGCGACGGTACTCATCGTGATGTCGCTGTTGGTCTTGTCCCAAAACTTCTCTCGCCATGATGATCTCGTCAGCTGGTCGCATCAGCTACAGCGGTGCGAGACCACCACCCGACCCTTCGCCGTTCCGGTGCAGTTCGACGGGACGAGCGCGGATCTATGGCAAGGACTCCTCGTCATCACCCCACAGACCTGCCGCAGCCTCGGATACCACTGACCCTGCTCCACCACCCTCCCCGCCACAGCCCCACGATCCCGTCCGACCAGCACCATCGCAAAGATCGATCGCCGCGTACAATCACGAGATGGAACCGATGACGAACCAAGACACTGAACCGGTCTCGAGTCCAGTGGACGCCCTGTTCGTCCGTCGCCGGTTCGGATCGAATCTCTCTGGTCAAGGTATCGAAATCGGACCAGGCCACGTTCCATTCCCGGTGTCTGAAGCCGCAACGGTCCGTTATGTCGACAGATGGGAACCAAACGAGAACAGTTCGCTGTTTCCCGAGTTGGGAGACGCTCCAGGATTCCCCGAACCCGATGTGATCTCAAATCTCGACGTAGATCGATTGAGCGGTCTTGCCGATTCGAGCGTGGACTTCGTCATTGCGAGCCACGTGCTCGAACATCTCGCTAACCCACTCGCGATGCTCGTCGACATACACCGGGTGCTGCGCCGCGGCGGTCTTTTGGTCCTGCTGGTCCCGGACCGCCACAAGACTTTCGATCGCAACCGCCTCCCCACACCCCTGTCGCACTTGGTCGATGAGTACGACCGCGACGTTCGCGAGGTCGACGACGATCACATCCTGGACTTTCTGATCGGCACGCGCGGGCCTGAGGACGATCGTCCCGAGGAGGCGTTCACCAGCGAGGACATGGCACAGGAGATCGCACTGCACCGCAGCCGCTCGGTACACGCGCACGTATGGAACATCGATGAATTCTCTGAAGTCCTCGACTATGGGACCAACGCACTGGGAGTCCGCTGGAATGTCGTCGACACGATGGCTCCCGGCGGCGAGGGTACCTACGGCGACGAATTCGGTTGGCTGCTCTCGAAAGTAGGCGTCTGATCATCGCCTCGTCGTCACGCAACGACAGGCCGTCGGCCGAGGCCCAGCACCCCGTGCCGAGCCCCGCTCGAGAGGCGGGACGGCGCGATGCGAGGGGGACGCCCTCGGGCGGCGCGGGCGAAATGTCTGAGGAATCTGGCTACCTCTTGGGTCGTCCTGGCTGCAATTTCCGCAACTACTCGGTCTCTTTTGGGGATCCTTCCTGTCGAGTCCCTCGCCCCCTGACCGATGGAAGCAGTCTCAAGGACTCATCCGCCCTATACGATGCGACCTCACGAAGACCGGCAATGTCCGGACTTTCGCAAAGGAAAGCCAACTTGATCTCCTATGCGCAGAACTACGAGGATGTCGTGCTCGAACGCTGCTTCAAGGATGTCCCCGCAGGGTTCTATATCGATGTCGGTGCCTGGGACCCGTTGGAGCACTCGGTCACGCACCACTTCTACGAGCGGGGGTGGCACGGCATCAATATCGAGCCGAACCCCGAGTTTTTTCAGCGCCTTCAGCGCGACCGGACGCGTGACATAAACCTTCGGTTGGCGCTAGGCGGGGCCGACCAAGAAAGCCAGACGTTCACCATCCTGAAGGGCAGTGGCATCTCGACCCTGCGAAGTCTTCCCGTTGACTATTTGGAAAACCTCGACTCACGCGGTTACCCGCAGGAGCCGGTCCAGGTCTCCACCGTCACCTTGGCGAGCGTTTGCCGGGACCACGTGCCCGAAGGCACCGAGATCGACTTCCTGAAGGTCGATGTAGAGGGGTGGGAGACCGAGGTCCTCCGCGGTCACGATTGGGACCGCTGGCGGCCGAAGGTGCTGGTGATCGAGGCGGTGACGCCCGCCGATTTCGACGAGCAGTCTGGGCGTGACATCTACACCGACACCTCGTCGGAGTGGGAGCCAATCGTAATCGAGCAGGGTTACCTCTTCGGGTTGAACGACGGGCTCAACCGTTTCTACGTCCGCAAGGAGAACTCCGACCTCCTCGATCAACTCAAGGTGCCCGCAAACTGCGTTGACGATGCCGAGAAATACCCTGCCTGGGCGTCGAGGACCAACCTGATCGCCGCTCAGCGGGAGATCGAGTTACTCGGTGTGGCGCTCGAAGAAAACCGCGTGGAGATCGAGTCCCGCGACCAGGCGGTGGAGCGACTGAACGAAGCACTCGCCGCTGTGCAGGAGCGCGTCGACGACCTACTTGGATCAACAAGTTGGCGAGTGACCAAGCCTCTTCGGCGGATTAGCCACATCCGCCGACGGTAGCTGAACGACCTCGACCTGTCGGCCTCAGGTCAGAGGGGACCCCGCAGACGTCCCGCGGGCCCGCAGGAGGCCCGAGGCCTTCAGGCGCTCGACCATTCGTGCACGGTTTCGTAGGACACGTCGGCTCCAACGCCAGGTCTTTGTCTCTTCCATGGCTGAAAGGCTACGACGGGTCTCGTTCAGGTCAGACTCAAGTTCAGCAACTCGCACCGCCAGTTCGTGCACCGACCTTTCGGCATTGGCGACGGCTGATTCCGCCGCGGAAGCCCGCGACTGTGCGTTCGCGAGCTCAGGCTCCAGGTCGCCGAAGAGTGATTCACACTGCCGCGTCCGACTCAACGCAACGTCGAAGTCTCGGTCGGCAGGGTCAAAAGATACTGCCACCATCCCATCACCGCTATATGACTCACCGACGCTGTGTTCGGCAATGACGTGGGCGCCGAGTTCCTGAAGGGCGCTCAATGTGCGCTGGTGCGTGAGCGGATCACCCGAGATCGAATGATGATGGGTTGAGACGACCATGAATCGGATGCGCCCGTCAGCGAGAACATCACGAGCTCCCTCAATGAGGGCGGTCTCCGCTCCTTGAATATCAGCCAAAACGAGCGAGGCTCTTTCAAGCCCGTGCATCTCGAGTAGTTGTGCAAGATTGTATTGCGGTACATCGTGTACTCGTCCATCACTTTGGGCTAAGAACCCGAGCGTCGGCGACGTCGCCCGCGGCGATTCCACCATGTACGAAGTCGGCCGATTCCTGGTTCAGCGCAAAGTGGCGCTTCGCCACGTTGAGGTATTCCAAGTCGGGCTCGACAGCAACGACCCGTGAGGCGGGCAACGCTTTGCGAAACCAGAGGCTGTAGAAGGACCACCAGCAACCGAGTTCGATCATCGCAGGGGAATCCTCGGAACTGAGAAGGCGGTCCAGGATGTTCGCGAAGACCAGTTCCTCCTGTGGTTCGTGGAAGCCCCGGAGGCATCGAATGATCTCGGTCATCCATGGCCCGCAGTAGCTGTCCTTCTCGATCAACACGCCGTTATGCATTACCTGAACGGCCATTCCGTCAACGAGCCGTATGTCTCCGGCGTCTGAGACTCTGGGTAGCGCGTCCGTATCAGTGCAGGAGACGGTGAGCGCGACACGATCACCTAGCTGACCAAAAGCGGCGACTTCAGGGACACGTATTCGTCCGACTGGTCTCTGTGGCTGAATCTCTGTCATGTCGCAATCCTGGATGATTTTGGAACCGTCGGCATGTATCGCTCCATGGTGGTGCGACCTCGGAGAGGGAATCCAAGCGATTAGCCTCTTACAAGGGCCCACCAAATAATGGCACGTAGGCCTGCGGACATTCGGGACGGGTCTGGCAACAGGCCAGGACAACGACGACATCCCCGCCCACCTCGATCGACGCGGGGCATTCGGACTCCCGTGGCCTACCGCCCGGGCATTTCACCCTCGGCCTCCGCTGGGACGTGAATGAAATTCTTTGGCCACCTGTCGGGCTCCTGGCGGCGTCTCGTTCTCCGCCACCGACACCGCCGCCGAGTCGGATTCCGGCATGTGCCAGAACTCTTTCACCGCAGGTAGGGCTGTTTGGTCCTCGGCTAAGTGCGCTGGAACAACACGGAAGCCGGAATTGTGACGGTTGCGGCTCCTGCTGTCCGGATCATGTAAGAACCCACACCGAAGCTTTCGACCGCCCGTGCTGCCGCGTCATCGAATGAATCGAAGATTTGTGCTTCGTCCGATCCGTGAATCAGAGTCCACTTTCCCGACGCAGACGCCTCGAGGACGGCCCGAGCGCTGCCACGAGAGGCGCAAACTCTTGAACTGGTTCCCATAGTCTTGGTTTCGGCCGGCACGGTCTGATCCTTGAATTCAGCGAGCCAAGCGCCCGGCTCGGCAGCCTGAACGCCCTTACCTCGTCGCCACTGATTCGTTCCAGAGACCGAGACGTATGAGAGCGGTCCTAACGTCCGTGCGGTGACGGTTAGACATACACGATCGGTTCCCATCCCACCTGTTGCTTCGCCCGGCCCTGCTCATTAACAACACTTTCCGGTCAGATGGGGAAGGTCATTCCAATCCGCCACCACTTCCGGATTCCTCAGTTCGCGAGCTTGCTTCTTGGAAACGAGAACGTGAAATGTCACCCACCGGTTCGGGGCCGACCTTGGCGGCATCGCAAATGGCGGCAGACCCTACGGGATGGAAGGGTGCCCCGCGTCACCGGGAATAGGCGCCTTCCGATGAAATGCGTTCCGTGAGGATTACGCTGACGTTGTCGCGAGACCCGATCTAGCAATGTGGGGTCTGTGGCCTCGCCGGACGAGAGTTGGATCAACGCTCGAATTCTTCCCGGCAGGCACATCGTTCGACGACCGGCCATCCGGTAACGGAATTACTCCTTTGTCTCGCCAAACTCGTAGGATCCGACCGTGCTTACACCTGCCTATCTCGGATCATTGCTGCGCGATGACCTTATTGTCGTCGACGTCGGCGCACGATGGGGCGCAACTGATCGATGGCGACCATTCGGCCCACGGGTGAAGGTGGTGGGCTTCGAGCCCGACGAGCGCAGTGCGCCCGGTTGGCGGCTAACGAACCTGACATGACATACGTGCCGTTGGCCCTAGGTGCAATGGAAAGCAGTGCCACGCTGTATCGCACGGTAGAGCCGGCCTGCTCGTCATTGTTCCCACCGGTCGAAGGGCTCGCGGCCAAACGACCTGCATTGGCGGTCATGCGGCCGGATGGCGAAGAGACCGTGAGAGTCACTCCACTCGACGACTGGCTGGCAGACTCGCCGTTCGATGAGGTGCATGTGCTCAAGCTGGACACGCAAGGTTCTGAGTTGGCCATTCTCGAAGGTGCCCAGCACGCACTTACTGACGTGAGGATGCTCCAAGTCGAAGTCGAGCTGAATCCACTCTACGAAGGACAACCCTTGTTCGGCGATGTCGATCGGTTCCTTCGAGATCGAGGATTCGAGCTCTGGAGGTTGAGAAATCTGACTCACTACGGACTGTCCGATGTGCCGACTGACGCAGTGGTCGTGCAAGATCGGCACTTTTTTGATACCCAGATCGTCGAGATTGCTGGCGGAGGTGGTCAGTTGTTCTGGGCGGATGCCTACTACGTCGCGGCTGATTTGCTCGAGACCGGGCCTGTGTCCGAGGAGGTCGGTATTCGTGACGTGTCCGTGGCAGGTTTTGGTTTGCTCGACCTCGCAGCGAGTCGACTTGGAGCGGCGGGCTTGCCAATCGACATCCAGTGATCTGAGGCATGGCGAAAGAGGATCACGTATATAGGTGATGTCCTGGAAAGGACCCACGTCATAGAAGAGCCTCGCGATGAGGGTGCCCCGCCGGAGCCCATAACTTCGGACCCACGTCCACGCGCTTCCAGATCAACCCATAGTCGTATAACAGACGCCGCGGCACGCATTCCTCGGGTGGGGTGTGCTGGCCGCGCCGCCGGCGTGTGCGTCGCTGCCGCGGTCAGTTTGCATCGGTCGGTCGGGGGCTTCGTGGCGGTTTTGCTGCCGTTCGCGTTGCCCCGCCTTGCCATCTCGGAGCAACCTCACAGTAACCTTGCCCCCAAGTTTTAGACCGCTGGTATGGGGTCCAGCGCAACTTCAGTGCCAGCGCCCCAATGAGTTGTGGCCCACCGACATCATCGAGCACCCGACACGAGAGACCAAGCTCTACTGCTGCGTCGTCTTGCACCTCTACTCACGCAAGGCGGTCGGCTGGTCCGTCGACTGTCACTGCGACACTGAGCTCGTCAACGAATCGGCAGAAATGGAGCACCATCATCGAACTAACCGAGGCCATCGCCGACTTCATAGAAAACTTCGGACCCGGTCCGGTGCCATAGCTCGCTGGACTACCTCACATCAGGGGAATTCCGAAGATCTACACTCAAGCCAATCCAAGGCCACGTTGTCATAACCGTGGTCCACTAAATGGGGTCTAGGCCTCAGGGTGGGGGCGGAGGGATTCGAACCCTCACTGGGGACGGTTTAAGCGCCCTGCCTCTGCCAGTTGGGCTACGCCCCCTTGACCGCCATTCTTGACCCAAAAAGCGGCATTCACGAGGATGGCCGGGTCAGGTCCGAACCAGGGACACTGTAACGCTCCATTTCCGGATCTTTCCGCTTTCTTCTGCCTCTCCGATGGAGGGAGCCCGAGCCCATGTCGGTAGGCACGCGGAGACGCGCGCCCTCATGTCGTGGTTGCAATCTTTGAAGCAACCGTCTGCGTGGAACCTCGATACCTCGATGCCCGTTGCGATTGCACAAGGGCACCACAGGTTTCGCATTGGCCACCGGCGTGTGACGTCCAAGCGCGTCGAGGCGGAGTTCAAACACCTCTTAGATCCTCAAAGTTCTGAAAAGGAATGGACTCCAGCCGACCGTGCAAGTCTCTTGCGCTCTCGATCGCGACGATCGATGGCTGCGGGCTCAACACGAGCGGCGGTGCATTACAACCATGCAGCTGCACAAGACGATGCGTATCGCGGGAGTCTCGCTCTCGGCCGCTGCGCTTGCTCTGCTCACTGCAGAGGGACCAGCGGCAGCGCACGAGCGCACCACCTCACAAGACCTTCGGGGCAGGGTGACGTCGGTGGCTTCAAGAGATTTCGTGCTCCAGAAGTACGACGGGACGACCGCGACGGTTGCCACCACGGACGCGACGACATACTCGGAGGCCGGAAGCTCCATCTCGATGCCGGCCGTCTACGAGGGTGAGAACGTGGCGGTCGCGCTTGACTCGACGGCCTCGAGCCCCACGGCGACGAACGTGGTCGTGTTCGCCGAAGAGCTTGGCGGTCGCGTCGCAACTGTCGCGGGACCGACCGTCATGCTGACCGACAAGCGCGGCACCGACACAGTCATCGTGTCACCGAGCACGAGGTACTACCAGAAGGGCGCCGACCCGACCGGTGTCAGCGACGGCGAAATGGTGACCGTTTTCGGCCTGCCGGACGCCGGTACGACGGGCGAACTGGACGCGCAGGTCCTCGCAATTTTCAACCCGGCGACTCCCCCGCAGCCGCAGATCCGGCTGCCGCAACGCGAACCCCAGCAGCCGAACCCGCCGACCACGACCGCTGTCACGCCGGGAGGGCATGTGGGGAATCCTCAGGGCCAGCTGGCCGTTCCGCGGACCCCGGCCCACAGCCCGGGCATCGGCGGATGGTCGTCCCAGAACGGGCTCGCGGTCCACGCTCCGACCGGGAGCCCCGGCTTTGCCGGGACATCCGGACCCCAAGACGCGCACAGCCCCAATGGCTTCGATGGTCCAAGCTTCGGCCATGGGTAACGCACCTCGTTGACGAAGGCCCCGGGCTGTTGTCGCGGGCAGGCTCGGGGCTTTCCTTCGTAGCTCCAGGCCCCGCCTCAGCCGGGCACGCCCGAGACGAGCGGTCGATAGCGCTCCAGGACGGCCAGCTCTTGGTCTTGGGGCGCTGTCTCCAGTCGGGTGTCGGCCCCGAAGATCATGGTGGCGCGATCAGCCGGCTCCCAACGGCGCCACAAGCCGATGCCGTCGTGACTGGGATCACCCACGGCAGCGAAGGCGAGCCACGCTCGCTGCATCTGGTTCGACAGCTTCTCGACGGCCGGGCCGTCCCCGGAGAAGACCTGCACGGCCGGATCACTGACCGTACCGAACACGAACGGCAGCTCAAGCGCATGACACGAACCCAGGATCCCGCCGAACGCAGGCGATTCCCAGTCGAACAGGTAGACGAATGCACGTGAGCCCCGGGCGACATGGGCGGCCGCCAGCTGGAGGCTCGGCCAGCGGAAGACGATGTCCGTGCCGACGGCGACCCAGATGGCATTGGCCTCGATGGACTCGTCGCGCGCGCGTGTCGGGCCGACCTGTAGGCCTCGATCACCTCGGCTCCGGGCATGTCCGGAGCGGCGTTGCCCACCCAACGTGTCACTCCCTCGTCGTCGAACGCCATCAGCGCGGGGTTCCCGAGACCGAAGAGTGTCAGCTCGTCCCGGTTCGTTCCGATCACGAGATCCACACCGGCTGCGGCGCCATTGGCGACAGCGGCCAGCGGGTGGTCGGGCAACAGGACACCGTCGACGACAGGAAGAAACGGAAGCGGCAACATCCCAGGATCGGGTCGTCGCTTGCCGAGCTCCTCGGTGGCGGCCACGAGCTCGGTTGCCGGCACAGGTTCGAGCGACGCCCGAGTGCAGGACGCGAGGCCGAGGACGGACGCCAAACGGTCCCCCGCTCGCTCCGCCTCGCCCAGCGTGTGCACGTGTGCGCCTCCGCTCTGCACGATGGCGCGCCGGAAGAGCCCTCGCGCAGCAGGCATGCCCAGAAGCGTCGATACGCTGAATCCTCCGGCGGACTCCCCGAAGATGGTGACGGCGCCCGGATCACCACCAAAGGCGGCAATGTTGTCCTGCACCCATCGCAAGGCAGCCAGCTGATCTTGGATGCCCCAGTTTCCCACCAGCCCATCAGGGTCGGCTAGGTCTCGGTGACCGAGGAAGCCCAGCGCACCGAGCCGGTAGTTGACGGTCACGACCACGGCGTCGCCGTTGCGCACCAGCTCCCCGCCTCGGTAGAGGAAGACCGACCCGCTGCCCGAAGTGAAACCACCCCCGTGAATGAAGACCATCACCGCTCGGCCTTGTCCTTGCGCCCCTGTCGGTGAGTCCGGCAGCTCGGGCGTCCAGACGTTGAGCGAGAGACAGTCCTCGCTATGCGGTTCGGACGCTGCAGGATCTGCCGGGCTCGTCACGCCAGGCACGGCTGCAGACTGCGGTGCGATCGGCCCGAACGTCGATGCGTCGCGTACCTCGCTCCACCTCTCGGCCTCCAACGGGGGTCGCCACCGCAACGCGCCGACCGGCGCTCGGCCGTAGGGGATACCCGAAAAGGACCACAGGTCGCCGCGCCAAACGCCCCTGAGTCTCCCCTGAGCGACGGCTACGACACCGGTGTTCACGTACGTGGACCCTATGGAGACAAAGGTCGACGGTCAATCGAATGGCCGATCGAACCGATACCGAGAGACGAACGGAACGTGAACAGCGCGCGAACTCGGGATGACCGGGGCGGACACGGAAGGGATGCCGAAATTGCCAGCAAGCAGCCATTACGCTGATGCGCCGTGGATACAGTGAATTGTCGGAACACTGTCCGCAGGCGGGCTCCTCTTGTCTGGGTGACCATGGTCGTCGGCTTGCTTGGCGCGTCGCTGTCGACGACGGCAGCGACGAACGCGGGTGCGACGACGTCCACCACGTTGCCCGGACCTGCGCCGAATCAGTCACAGATAAACGCCACTCAGTCGCAAGTCAGCCAAGTCGAGGCGACGCTGGCCCAGGAGGAGCAGCAGACCTCCATTCTCGACGAGAAGTACGACACGGCTCAGCAGAATGTCCAGAACGCGCAGGCGGCGCTGCAGACCATCGCCGCGAACCTCGACCACGAGCGGGCCGCCGTGAAGACCGACAGGCGGCTCGTCGCAACTGACGCGGTCGCGGCCTACGTGTACGGTACGCCGGCGAACGGGTTCGCCTCCTACTTCTCCCAGTCGGCGACGGAGAACCAAGAGCGCAACCAGTACACGAACCAGATCGTCGGCAATCTCTCCAAGGATGAGACCGCCTTGCTGCAGTCAGAGTCGGTCCTGCAGTCCCAAGAGGCCGCCCAGCAGTCCGAAGCGTCACAGGCCGAGTCCCAGGCCGCCCAGGCCAAGGCGCTCGCGCAGTCTAACGAGCAAGAGGCCGCCGCCACGAAGGCGACCTTGAACCAGGTGCAGGGCCAGTTGGCACAAGAAGTCGCCGCGGCGGCCATTCAGGAGGCACAGCAAGAGGCGGCGGCGGCGGCAGCGGCGCGGAGCGCGGCCGCGCAGCAAAAGGCAGCGGCTGCAGCGGCGACGGCAGCAACCGTGGCAGGTGCGGTCGGCGGTGCATCCAGTGCCGCGGCAGCGACGACGGCGGCCAATCAGGCGGGGGGGCAACCGGTCCGGTGGGCGGATCCGCTTCGGGCAGCAGTGCGGGGATGGCCGCGGTGCAGGCTGCCGTCTCTCAGCTGGGCGTGCCCTACGTCTTCGGCGGCGAGCAGGCCGGCGTGGGATTCGACTGCTCGGGACTCGTGCAGTGGGCCTGGGCCCAAGAGGGCGTGACCATCCCGAGGACGACCGAGGTCCAGTGGCCCGCCCTCACCCACGTCTCGCTCGACGCACTCCAACCCGGTGACCTGCTCTTCTATTACAATCTGGACAGCGACGCCCAGGTCGACCACGTCGTCATGTACGCAGGTTCGGGGCCGTACGGGACTGACACAGTGATTCAGGCCCCCTTCACCGGTGCGACCGTGTCCTACTCCCCCATATTCACCGAAGGCTTGATCGGGGCGGGCCGCCCGTAGCTCCTGGGCCTGGGCTCCGGCGTCCAGGTGGTCGGTACGATGGCTCTGTGGCCAGCGGGCGCCCGGTTGCGGGCGAGCAAAACCGATCGACCGCCGTCGTGCCCATTCGCGTTGCCTCTGAGCACTCCGGTGATCCCGAGGACCCCCGGCTCTCTGATGTCGACGAATGGGGTCGATCCGAACGGACGAGAACGTTGGCGCGCGCAATCTACGAGCCGATCTACTCGAAGTGGTTCCGCACGGAGTGGGAGGGCATGGAGCGGATCCCGGCGGAGGGGGGCGCACTGCTCGTCGCCAACCATGCCGGCGCCATTCCCTCTGACGTGCCAGTCATCATGCACGGGATCGAGAAGGATCTCGGGAGACCCGTATACGGATTGGCCGACTATTTTTTCCGAACCGTGCCTGTGGTCGGAACCCTGATGGGCGCGCGCTGGCGGCGTCTCCGCCCGCCCCGCCAACGCCTACCGGCTCCTGAAGGAGCAGCAGCAGCTGGCGCTGGTCTTTCCGGAGGGGACCAAGGGAACGTCCAAGTCGTTCACCGACCGCTACCAGCTCCGTCGCTTCGGCCGCGGTGGCTTCGTTGAGATCGCCATGCGCGCCGGCGTTCCGGTTATCCCCATTGCCGTCGTCGGTGCCGAAGAGGCGATGCCGGTGGTGCTCAGGCTGCCAACCGTGGCCCGCGCGCTCGGTCTCCCTTACTTCCCCATCACGGCCAACGTGCTCGCTCTCGGGCCTCTCGGCGTAATCACGCCGTTCCCCGCCAAGTTCAAACTCCGAGTGCTCGCTCCGGTCCACTTCGACGTTCCGTCGGATCAGGACCGGTACTCAAAGAGCCGGATCATGGAGGAGTCCGAGCACATTCGAACCCTCCTTCAGGAGTCGGTGTACGACATGCTGCGCGACCGGCGCAGCGTCTGGTTCGGCTGAAGCCGCCATGAGCCGTCGCGTCCTCGTCACCGGAGCCGACACATTCTGGGGTGGCCGCATGATCCAAGCCCTTGAGACCGATCCGAGCATGAGCGTGATCCTCGGCATGGGAACGGGCACGCCGTCAGTCCCGTTCGAGCGGGCCGAGTTCGTCCGAGCGGACCAGACCTACTCCATCATGAACCGGATTGTGAAGGCGACGCAGGTCGACACGATCCTTCACACCTTCATGATCACGAATTCCTCGTCCGTGCCGAGGCGGGCCATGCATGAGATCAACGTGATCGGGACGATGAACCTCTTGGCTGCCGCCGGAGCAGCCGGCTCGTCGGTGCGCCACATCGTGGTCAAGTCCTCCACTCTGGTCTACGGCTCTGCGGCGAGCGACCCCAACACCTTCCTCGAGGACACCCCCCGTACGAGCCCGGTGAAGAACAGCGTGGAACGTGCACTGGTCGAAGCCGACGGGTTGATGCGGGACTTCGCCGAGGACAATCCAGGAACCCGCGTCACCGTGCTCCGCTTTGCCAACGTCCTCGGCGAGCATCTGACCACGCCGATCAGCCGGAATCTCGCAAGGCCCGTTTGCCCGTCCATCTTTGGCTTCGACCCACTCCTGCAATTCATCGAGGAGGGCGACGTGGTACGTGCCCTTCTCCACGTCACCCAGGCCGGCATCCCCGGGCTCTTCAACGTGGCCGCCGAGGGGCGGCTCCCCTGGAGCGAGGTGGCGACGATCTGCGGCACTCGGCTCGTCCCCCTCTCGCCGTTCAGCCCCCTGAAGATCCGCCCCCTGGCCCGCCTGTTCGACCTGCCAGCAGAGCTCGAAGATCTGCTGCGCTACGGCCGTGGCGTCGATACGAGGCGTTTCGCCGCCACCGGGTTCAGGTACAACGCCACCAGCGCCGGCGCCGTGCAGTCGTTCATCCGGTCCTTGCGCCTACGCCGCCAAACAGGCAAGCAACCGGCGTCCTACACCTACGAGCACGACGTGGAGCAGTTCTTCCGTCACTCACCCTCCGTGGTGGGCGGCATCGACACGTGACGATCAGTCCTCGAGCCACTCCCGGACCAGCTCCGATTCGCGCACGGCCCACTCCTCCGCCGTGATCCCGTAGCGCACGTGGTCCTCCCACACTCCGTCGATCTCCAGAAACCGGAGGGCTATCCCCTCCTCGTGGATGCCGAGCTTGTCGACCACCCGCCGGCTGGCCGTGTTCCTCGGGATGATGGAGATCTCGACCCGGTGCAACGAGATCGCCTCGAAGGCGAACCGAAGTGCGACGACCACCGCCTCGGGCGTCAGGCCACGACCGGCCAGCTCCTCATCGATCCAGTACCCGATGAACCCGCTCTGGAAGGGCCCTCGCTGAATAGAAGAGAGCGTCACCTCCCCGGCGAAGCGGTCGCCGACGAAGATCCCGAAGCCATAGCCAGTACCCAGGTGGCGCTCGCGCTCGCGGATGCCGCAGCGCGCCGCGAAGCTAGGACGGTCCTCCGCCGGAGCCGGAGCGCCCTTTGGCCTGGGCTCCCAGCGGAGAAGCCAGCTGGCGCACCGGGTCCGCACCTCGTGCCAGGCGGCAAAGTCGTTCTCCGTCAACGAGCGCAGCAACACCCGCTTCCCACGGAGCTCCAGGGGCGCGTGACGCACCGCCCTGGCCGCAGTCATTGTCCGAGTACCTCCTTCAGCGCGCCCAACAGCGAGAGGACGTTGCGTCGGCGCGCGGTGTGGCCCATGCAGCCGATGCGCCAGATCTGCCCGGCCAAACGGCCCGCGCCGGCACCGATCTCAATGCCATATGTCGAGAGAAGCACGCGCCGCACCGCGGCGTCGTCGACACCTACCGGAATCCGCACGGTGGTGAGTTGTGGCAGACGGTGGTCTGTACCCACGAGCAATTCGAGGCCAAGGTCAGCCAACCCGTCCTGCAGCAGCCGGCCGCACTCGGCATGCCGGGCCCACGCCACCTTGAGCCCCTCGTCGAGGAGCGCTCCGAGACCGGCGTGCAATGCCGCCACCATCAGCACCGGCGCCGTGTGGTGATAGACCCGCGTGCCGCCCGAGACGTCGTTGACGTAGCGCGCCAGGAGGTTGAGATCCAGATACCAGCTCGAAGGCCGGTCCACCAGCCGCTCCAAGGCCCGCCCGGAAACAGTGAAGGGCGCCAATCCCGGAGGGACCCCGAGGCACTTCTGGGTTCCGCTGTAGGCGATGTCCACCGACCAGCCGTCGACCGCAACCTCAATGCCGCCGAGCGATGTCACCATATCCACCAGCAGCAGCGCATCGCCCTTGCCTCGTCCCACAGGCTCGATGTCGTTGCATACGCCTGTCGATGTCTCGGCATGAACGACTGCGATGATCGCGGGAGCCGGATGAGCTGCGAGCAGGCTTTCCGGGTCGACCGGCTCGCCCCACTCGGCGTCGACGCGGATGACTTCGGCGCCATGGCGCGAAGCGACCTCGCACATCCGCTCGCCGAAGACCCCGTTGACACCGACAACGACGGGGTCCCCAGGCCGCACGAAATTGACGAAGGAGGCCTCCATGCCAGCGGAGCCAGTCCCACTGACAGGAAGCGTCAACGAATTGGCAGTCCCGAAGACATGGCGCAGCCGGTCGTTCGTGCTGTCGAGCAGCGCCAGGAATTGCGGATCGAGGTGCCCGAGCACAGGACCCGCCAACGCCATAGTGACCTCTGGATACGAATTCGAAGGTCCCGGCCCCATGAGGAGGCGGTCGGATATCCCCATCGGCGAATCGTTACAGGTCCGCGCTCCCCTGCGCCAACGCGAATGGATCGCCAGGGCGGGTCCAGTAGATTGCCTGCGTGGAACGGGTGCTCTTTGCCCGCGACCAACTCTCGCCTCCCTTCTGCATCGTCCGGCCTATGAGGTAAAATTCGTCAGTGAAGCGAGGGGTCGGCACGACATCGTGGCCTTGAGGCGAGCCTTGATCTCTCGTGACTGAGACCATCGACTTCCTGACGACCGGCGATGTCGACCGGGTGCTCTGGGCACCCCGTGAGCTCCCGCCGCTGCGTCCTGACGCCGGGAGCAGTCCGGACACCTACGCCGAGTGGTCGGCGCGACAGCCAGCCCCCGTTCGGGGCAGGCAGAGCGAAGAATCGGTCGACGTGGTGGTGCTCGTGGGGGCAGAGGCGCCCGAGCGGTTGGCGGACTGCCTTCGGTCGTTGGCTGCCCAGACCCACCGTCCCCGGACCGTGTCCCTGGCCTCCGCGTCCTCGCTGTCTCCGGAGGAATCGACGTCCCTGCCCTCGTCGTCGATTCCTTTCACTACGGATCCCGATGCCGCAACGGCCGTGGCGGCGGCTGTCAGCGCCGGCAGGTCAGACCTCGTCTGCCTTGTAGACCACGGCGATGTGCTCGAACCGACCTGTCTGACTCTCCTCATCAGTGCGTTGGCGGGGCGCGTGCGCTTATGTCGACCACGACACGGACCTGGGACACGGCCCACTGCCCTCGTTCAAACCAGACTGGTCACCTGAACTGGCACTCTCGACCAACTACGCCTCCTGGCCCCTTCTCCTCAGGCGAGACCGGCTCGAGGAGGCGGGCGGGGTCCGCCCCTTGCTCGGTGGCGACTGGCAGCACGACCTTGTCCTACGGATGGCGGAGTTCGGTCAGGTCGGGCACGCTGCCCACGTGCTCAGCCACCGGCAGAGCCCGGCTCTCATGCAGGCAGGGCCCGGGGCCGTCGAACAGGCACTGAGCAGACCGCGATGATCAGGCATTGGTGGAACCCGGGCCCGGTTCGGCGACGTGGAGGGTACGACGACAACTCCCGACGCTGATTCCGGTCACTGTGATCGTTCCCTTCCGGGATGCCCCTTCGCTTTTACGCACGTGCGTCGACACCGTCACTGCCACCGTTGAGGACTGGCCCTTGCAGTGGTTGCTCATCGACAACGGTTCCACGGAGCCCGAGACCGCCACCCTCCTGGAGCGCCTGGACGGTCGTGACAACGTCACCGTGGTCACAGACAGCCGGCCGTTAAATTGGGCGGCCCTGAACAACATGGCCGCCGCCCACGCCGCGGATGAGCTCGTGCTCTTCTTGAACAACGACATCGAAGCAACGCGCCGCGGCTGGCTCGATGCGATGGCCGCCCAGGCGCGACGCCCCGACGTGGCCGCAGTCGGGGCTCGCCTCCTTTATCCGGGAGGACGGCTCCAGCACGCCGGGGTTGTCCTCGGCATGGGCGGGGCGGCCGGACACGTGCTGGCGGGACTGGCCCCTGGGGAGCCCGGATACGGCCGCATGGCCGTATCCACTCGCGAAGTCAGCGCCGTCACCGGAGCCTGCCTGCTCACCCGCCGATCCGTCTTCGAGGAGCTAGGAGGCTTCGATGAGGGCCTCGGGGTTGATCTGAACGACGTGGACTACTGTCTGCGTGCGTGGTCCGCCGGCTACCGCGTCCTCTACGAGCCGGCTGCTGAGCTAGTGCACCACGAGTCACCGACTGGGGAGCCGTCGGGCAGCCTGGTCGATATCAAGCGGTTCGTCGACCGCTGGGAATCTGCGATCTGCAGAGGCGACCCCTTCCTCAATCCGAACTTGACGAGGGTGGATCCGTCTGCGGTTGCGATCGCCGGGCGAGGAGGAGTGGTGGCAGAGATGGCGCTCGATCCTCGATCGGTCGTGAGCCCCTCTTCTGAGGCACCGGAGGACCAGCCGGCACTCCTGTCGCAGCCGCTCGGATCGTCCGAACCCCTTTCGCCCGTCCGACAATCGGAGGAGCTCGAACGTCTCCATCGGGGCTGGGCGGGACTCGAACCGCCCGCACCCCTCGCCCGAGGCGACATTCCGGGCCGAATCCGGGCAGTGATGGCGAGCGAGCCGGCCGCCACCGCACAGCAGCAGGACCGCGTCCTCATCGGCCAGCTCATTCAGGCGGCGGACACGCTCGGAGCCCGGTGCGACCAGCTGGCCGACCGGCTGGAGCGGCTCGAGGACCTGCTCGAAGAGACGGTGACAGCTCTGGGCGGGGACTTGATCGCCATGCGGGCGGCTCTGCAGCGATTAGGCGAAGGTGTCCGTGGCTGACCGCGGCTCTCTCGTTGTCCTGCTGGCGGCCCGCTGGGGTGAGCCGCAATCCGAGTCGGCCTTTGTCCGCGCGTGCCCTCGCAGGTGCCCTCTCACGCCACGCCAAGGTGGCGGTGGTCACGCCTGGTGAATCCGGCGACTCCGGCGCCGATGGCGCGTTCGACGTATTTCGGATCGGCGGGCAGTCCGGCGAGTGGCCCCTGACGGCTCGCTGGCCAATTCTCTTCGGCGAAGCGGCGGCGGCCGTGGTTGTCGGTGGGGCGGCCGGCGTGCGCGCAGCCCACTCCCTCCTTCCAGCTACGGAAGTGATCGAGGTGGCCGGACCCGAGGATCCCGTCGCGGCCCATGTCTGGACTATCACTCCTGGCCGAGCTGCAGAGCTTGGCCACGACCGCGTCCACGAGGTCGGAATGGCCGTGCCATTCAACCCCCTGGCCGCTCAGAGTCGCCACAACGGCTTCGGCTTCACTGATTATCTGTTGGTTCTCTCGGACCGTCGAGCAGGCACCGCCGCTCTCCGCGACACCCCGACCGCGTTGGCCGCCTGGCTGGCCGCCGGGCTCCCCTCGGAGCACCTAGTAGTGGTGGAGGACGCCAAGGCCACCGCCTTCCGTTCCCGCTCATGGTGGGGCGAGGTGGCGATCGACAGCAGGACCGACCTGCTCCGCCTCATGGCTCACGCCCGGGCCTCAGTGGACCTTTGCCCCGGCGGCCTCATCAGCCGCGAATGCGTCGAGTCGATGCTCCTCGGCACCCCGATCCTGGTACCGCGGACGAGCCAGGCGATGCAGTACGTGGCCGGCGGGGGCGGACTCTCGTTCTCTGATCCCGCTGATCTGCTCGGCGCGGCCCAAGCGCTCGGGCGGCCGAAGGTTCGTGGGCAGCTCAGTCTCCAAGCCCGGGACCTGGCGGCCCAGTTCGCGGACGCCACGTCGTTCGTGCGCCGGATGGGTGAGGGATTGCGCCACCTGCTCGTGGCCTCGTGACACACCGATTGGGTGCAGCCCCCGCAGCCGCCTGGAGAGCGGGCCGCATGAGCGATTGGCAGGAACTGTTGATCTATGCTCCCACCTTTGTCCGACACCCTGAATCTGATGCACACTGCCGCTCCCCAAGGAGATCCTATGAGCGTTGTACACGATGTGATCGTCGCTGTATGGGGCGACCGCGTGAGCCTGCGAGTGCCGGCTTTGGACAAGGCGGGGACGATCCCGCGAGCCGCTCTCGACGCCGCCAATTGAGCTGTTCGTGATTCTCGGGAGCGATGAGTACAGCGAAACGCCGACTGGCATCCTGGTCCTAGGCGCCCCCGGGGGAGGTGACCGGTTGGCGGATTTCCTGGTGCAGGTCGGCTTGGCGCGAGCGCTGCCGGCCGAGTCCCGCGAGGAACTGGCCGCGGGCAACGAGCGCCTTTTACGGGCAACGGGTGGCACACCCGTCGCCCCCTTGCTCTTGCCGCAGGCCGAGCTGATCTCCCGGCTCGGCCCTCACCGGCAGGAAGCCGCGGCGCTCCTGGACGACGCCACCAAGTCAGCTGCGGGACCGTGGGTCTGGCGGCACCCGTTTGCCGCCTTCCTGGCCGACTTCTGGGCTGACGTGGCTGTGGGCCGAATCGCGTTGGTCTTTGCCGTGAGCCCACCCGGGCCGGCGATCGCCACGTGGGCAAAGGCGCTCGAGGCCTCGAACACGGAGGTCGAGCACCTGTGGTCCGACCTCCAACGCGCCCGCTCGCGGCGTCCGATCATCAGCAGTCAATGGTTGTGGCAATCTCCCGGCTCGAAGAGCCCAAAGTCCTTGCGGGTGAGCTGGCGGAATTCCTCCATCTCCCAGTGCCCTCGTCGGAAGGACTCCCCGCCGCCGCTGCCGTCACGGCGCGGGAGATCCGCGCGGCGGACCTCGCACCCGCGACGGTCGTCCTCCCACATTCCTGGAGCGCTTGAGCAGTGGGGGCAGTGGGGTGACCGACGAAGGGTTGGTCGAAGCCCTCCAGGGTTTCTACGACGAGGACTACTACGAGAACCATCTGGGCGACCTGCCATACCGAAGGGGAGTCGACGAGTGGGAGGCGTTCTTTGCCTCGGTATCCAATCGGATCCGACGACCATCGGACCCCGCACAGTGCTCGACGCCGGATGTGCCATCGGTCTCCTCGTGGAGGGGCTACGAGCGAACGGCATGGATGCCCGGGGTTTCGACATCTCCGCGTACGCCATCAGCCAAGCGCCCGCGGCGCTGGCGCCCTACCTGTCGGTGCGTTCGATCACGGACGAAATCGAGGGTCACTACGACCTCATCACTTGTCTAGAGGTGGTCGAACACCTACCACCGCGACTGGCAGACGAGGGCATAGCCAACATCTGCCGGCATGCAGATGCCGTTCTTTTTTCGTCTTCTCCGGAAGACTTCGATGAGCTGACCCACATCAATGTCCGGCCGATGGAGCAATGGGCACGACGTTTTGCCGAGCAGGGCTTCTATCGCGACTTGTCGTACTGACGCGTCCTACATCGCGATCCACGCTGTGCTCCTTCGGCGCGTGTCTCTTAGTGCCCAGCAAATAGTCGAGGGCTACGAGCGGCAACTCTGGCGCGACGGTGTCGAACGACGTGGGAACGCCGCGACGTCCCTCGCAAAAGCCGAAGCTGACCAAGACGAAATCCAGGCGGCTCGTGCCAGCGAGGCTGAGGCGCTGCAGGCCCGGAAGGTTGCCCAACGCGACCTTCACCAGCTCCAATTGCGGCGGGCGGCGGAGCGGAAGGCGGCCAGCGAAGCGCTCGACGAGCAGGGAAGGAACCAGGCGAGGTTGGGGACCGTGGTGGCCCGCCTCGAAGCCGACGTAAGAGAACGTCGGTTCGAGGTGGAGCGCATCTACCAGACGAAGGTCTTCCGATACTCCAGGCGTCTGCGGGAGATGTACGCCAAGATGCGACGGCGAACTCTGGCAACCGAACCGGCGACGCCTGCCGGAGCCGAGTTGCCAGAGTTCGCCGGAGGATCGTACGAACTTTGGGTGGCCACCTACGACACTTTGACCGACGACGATCGCGACACCTTCCGTCGGCGGACGGCTCTGCTCCCTGATCCCCCGTCTTCTCCGTACTCGTCCCGGTCTACAACACGCCCGAGGCGTACTTGCGGGCGGCGCTCGATTCGGTGCGTCGCCAGCTCTACCCCCACTGGCAGCTGTGCCTCGCCGACGATTGCTCCACCGATGAGCGGACGTCGGCCATCCTCGATGAATACGCGAAAGCCGACGAGCGCATCTCGGTCCTCCGTCGGTCGGAAAACGGGCACATCTCGGCTGCTTCCAACTCGGCGCTGGAGATTGCCACCGGGTCGTGGGTGGTCCTTCTCGATCATGACGACGAACTGGCGGAACAAGCTTTGGCCGTGATGGCCCTGGCGATCGCAGACCACCCTGAGGTGTCCTACTTCTATAGCGACGAGGACAAGCTGGACGCGGATGGCCGGCGCTTCTCGCCCTTCTTCAAGCCCGACTTCGACCCGGCTATGTTGCTCGGCGAGAACTACCCATGTCACTTGTTCGTGGCCCGCCGAGAAGCTATCGAAGAGGCCGGGGGGTTCCGGGCGGGGTTCGAGGGCAGCCAGGACTGGGACCTCTTGCTTCGAATAACTGAGCGCCTCGACCCGACCGCGATACGCCACATCCCCCAGGTCCTATACCACTGGCCGCGTGCACCCGGGGTCGACGGCGGCTTCAGGATCAGCCAAGCCGTACGCAGCGGTGGCCGGTGCCCGCGCCGTCGAGGAGCACCTGGCCCGGACCGGTCAGACCGGTGAGGTGATCTGGAATTCGGCCACCGGCCGAAATCGGGTCCGTTGGGAGCTCGGCAACGCCCGACCCCTCGTTTCGATCATCGTCCCCACTCGTGACGGGCGAAGCCTGATCCGCTGCCTCGACAGCGTTCGCCGCCAGACCACCTACGAGAACTTCGAGATCCTTGTCGTCGACAACGGGAGCGCGACGGCTCCAACCCTCGACTACCTGCACGCGCACGAGAGAGAGATCACGGTCCTAAGGGACGAACGGCCCTTCAACTACTCGGCCCTTAATAACACAGCGGCGCAGCGTGCTCAGGGCGAACTGCTGCTCCTGCTCAATGACGACGTGGAGGTGATGGCCGGGGACTGGCTGTCAGAAATGGTGGGCCAAATCCTGCGTTCCGGCGTGGGCGTTGTCGGGGCGAAGCTCAACTACCCGAACGGGACCATCCAGCACGCCGGCGTCACCCTAGGCATATATGGCGTGGCGGGACATCTGCACAGGGGCGTCGACCGCTTCGATCTCGGCTACTTCGGCGACCTGGCCCTCACCCGTTGCGTCTCGGCGGTGACTGGAGCCTGCATGCTCGTCCGACGTGAGGTCTGGGACGACCTCGGGGGGCTGGACGCCTCCGACCTCGCCGTTGCGTTCAACGACATCGACTTCTGCTTGCGGGCCCAGGAGGCGGGCTGGACCGTCATCTGGACACCGTTCGCCGAATTGGTCCACCACGAATCCATATTCGCGGGGACGCGACGACGTGGGGCCTCGTGCCGAAGCTTGCGCCGCGAGGTCGATTACATGCTGCGACGCTGGGCCCACCTCCTACGCGACGATCCGGCATACAACCCGAACCTGACCTTGATGGGAGAGCACGCCACACTGGCGTGGCCGCCCCGGGTCAATCGGATCCCCGATGACCGCTAGTCCGGGAGCGTCCCCCTGCCCTCGAGTTCCCAGACGCTCCCCGCAAGATAGTGGGCGCCCGGCACGCTCGGGTCCGCTCGCCGTGGTTCGAACCGCTCTTCCCATTGAGCAAGCCGTCACCAACCCCGGCGTGGATCGTCGCCGTCCTCTACCCGCTCGCCGTCCTCTTCTTGGTCGCGCTTGCCCTCCTCCGCCAGTCCGGGGGTGCAGCGACCAACACGATCTGGGCCGAAGACGGAACGATCTTCTATCAGCAGTCACGAACGTACGGCATCCTGCACACGCTGACTATCCCTTATGCCGGCTATCTCCAGCTGGAGCCCCGTCTGTTCGTACAGTTGACTCGGTTCGCACCGATGGCTGATGCCGCCGCCGTCATGGCCGTGACAGGTGCCTGCTTCCTGGCTCTCGTTTGTTGTTACGTCTACCACGCCTCGCGCGGCATCCTCCCCTACGTGTGGAGCCGACTCTTGCTGGTGGCCGTAATCATACTCCTCCCGCTCGCCACAGGAGAGATCCTTGACAACAATGTGAACATCGGCTGGTGGCTTTTCTTCGCCGCCTTCTGGGCCCTCATCACTCGCCCCCGCACGAATACCGACGCCATCCTCGCGGGCCTGGTCTGCCTACTGGCCACCGGCACCGAACCTCTGGTGGCGCTCCTTCTCCCCCTAGCAGCCACGCGTGTCTTCGTTGTACACGCGGACCCGCGCCAGGAAGCACCTGTGATCGGGCTCGTTATCGGGCTCGTGTACCAGGTGATCGGTATTATCCAGACGAGTCAGTCCACCTTCGCCGACGCAACAACCCGCGGGGTGCTCCCGCGCTGGGAGTCCGGGTGGGTTGGGGCTGGCTGAGCGGCAACGACTTGAGCAATCACATTCTCGGCTCCTCGCACCAAGTCATCTGGCAGGTCACCGGTTATATGGTGCTGGCGGCCGTCGTGGGGGTGGCTTGCCTCCTCCGCAACCGGGCCACATTGTTTTTCGTGGTCGCCGCCATCGGGTTCTCAGCGATCACGTTCGCCGTGCCAGTTTACACGAGGGGATCCGGCCCAACCTTGGTGGTCGCGCCGCTGTACGTCGGAAGCCGCTACAGCGCGACTCCCGTCCTCCTTGTCTGGAGCGCTCTATTGGTCGAGGTGGTCCGATTGAGCCAGGTCATCCCGCAGCGGGTGACGCGCTGACGTCCCGGTCCTGGCCTGCCTTGTCCTCTTGATCCCCGTCTGGGCACTCGACTTCCATCGAGCCAACGTCCGCGCCGCGGGGCCGCTCTGGAGCGAGCAGGTGACACAGGCAGCGGCGACCTGCAGAGCCCACCCAACAGAAACGGCTCGCCTGAAGGTCAGCCCGCCCGGTTGGCGCGTCGTGCTGCCTTGCCGGGATGTTTCATAACGGGAGCGGACCGGTCAGCTGCGCTGGGCGACCACTGCGAATGCCGGTCCGTTCTGAGCTCCAGGCTCGTCGAATCCAATCTCAAGAGAGCGGAACCCCGCCCTGCGGAGGCATTCGAGGATGGTCTCGCGCTCGATCCAGTTGGCATAAGGGGCACTCCCTCCGCAGAACCCCTTCCAATCGAGGGCTCGCGTGTACTCGTAGCGGTGCTCGGTGAACGTCAGGCCGTCCACCACGCGGCGGGTATGAGCGCTGAACCGATGGCCTAGCTCCTGCCCGTCGCCGAGGATGACAGGATCGAAATAGTGGGTCCAAATCACTAGTCGATCGCTCACCCTCGCCATGTCATTGAGCACCTCGACGGGTTGTCGCATGTGGTAAAGCACACCGCTGGCGAGGCAGAGGTCGAACTGGTCTGTGCAAGTGGCCAAGTAGGCCTGAAGGTCTCCACAGAGGAACCGGCAACGTTCGAGACCGAGCACTTCCTTTACGACGAGGCATTTCAAGTAGGCCCGAGTGTTGCCCTCGACGGCCGTAACGGCATCCGCTCCGGCGCGCTCGAGCATGGTGGTATGCCCCGCCTCCAACGGGCCGAGCTCGAGAACACGCAATCCCCTGACACCGCCCAGCACCTCCAGCATCCATTCGATGCGAGCGTCATCGAAGAGCTCGGAGGGCCCGGTGATCTTCTCGTAAGGGGTTGGTAACTTTGAACTCCACTCGCCCTCGAAAATGTTGAGGGCCGCCTCGGCGCTCGGCGCGTCGTGCACGTAGGAATCGAGAATGCTGGCCGCGCCTGCGCCGTTGGCTTCCGTCGCTACCGGGGGATTGGTGCGCCGATGGCCGCCTCCCAGAAGGTGCGACAACCGGTAGGTGATGCCGGGCATGGTCTGCTCTCCTTTTGCATGCGGACGCTAGTCGAGAGGTGACGCGAGAACTGATACCGCGCTTCGTCGTCACTCAGAGTCCGGCTAGGTCGTGGTGACGAGAAGGCTCGCCGTCAACCCGTCGAGGATGTCGTCCTC
The DNA here is from genome assembly GCA_963850185.1 of uncultured Acidimicrobiaceae bacterium. Classification (GTDB taxonomy): domain Bacteria; phylum Actinomycetota; class Acidimicrobiia; order Acidimicrobiales; family RAAP-2; genus Bog-473. The sequence continues at coordinate 179,260 of CAWKKE010000011.1, read as the reverse complement.
CGAGACTATGCAACGGTCGCGCTCGAACGAAGCCATCACCACAGCGAGGACGAGAACGCCGCCAACGATGACGTCCTCCCTCCCCAGCGTCATGCCGGGACGGGCCAGGCGGGCGCGGGCGTCCTCGCCGGAGAGGATGCGGAGCCACCTTTCCACATCGTCACGGGACAGCACCGCTAAGTGGACCTGTTCTCGGTCGTACTCCGTGATGCCGCGATCGAGGCAGACCAGCGTGGAGACTGTTCCCGCCAACCCGATCATCACTTCGTTGGGACCCGGCCGGGGCAGGTCGCCCTGGGCGCTAACAACCTCCTCCGTCACCGCGCGGCGCGCTGCGTCCAACTCGCCGTTACTGGGAGGGTCGTTCCGGAATCGCTCACTCACCCGGACGCATCCGATGTCGCGTGAGCGCGCCACCACCCGGGGGGCTCGAGTGTCGCCGGGCCGAGCCGGACGCCCGACGGCAAACTCGGTCGACCCGCCCCCGATGTCCACTACCAGGAGGTCCCCCGCTCCCCTGAGGGACGACCCGAGATGGGCGGTGGCGCCGGCGAAGGAGAGGCGCCCCTCCTCTTCCCCCGACAGGACCTCCGGTGGAAACCCGGTGATCTCCTCGGCGATCGACATGAACTCGTCAGCGTTCACTGCGTCCCGCGCTGCGGACGTGGCGACCACCCGGGCCCGGCTCACGTCGTAGTGATCCATGGATCGCCGGTAATCTCGGAGCACGGAAGCGGTGCGGTCAATCGCCGCGCTCGACAAACGGCGGGTGGCGTCCACTTGCTCGCCCAAGCGGGTGATACGCATTTGCCGCACCAGCACCTTTCCCTGGGCGTCCATCACGATGAGTCGCGTCGAGTTGGTGCCACAGTCCACGGCGGCTACTGGTCCCGGACGATCTGGCATATCTATAACCTCCGACATGAAGGCGGCAACGTTCACGCCCAGCTGCTCGGCCGTCCAGCGACCGACAGGGTCGTCGCCGCCGGCGAGGTACCAGGCCAGATGTGCGTGCAGGCACTTGACCCCGCGGCGGGTGCCTCCGACGCCGCCTGAAGGAACCGGCCCGGTGTGGCCGGGCGGAAGCGCCCTGTCGCGCTCAGTGGCGTGACGTGCGTGCGCCTCGGCCACGGCCGCGCTAGACACTGCGGCCGCAGCGCGACGCACTCCTCCGGCGGCTTCAAGACGGCTGACCGCCTCCCGCAACAGGGGGTCGACCAACCAGTATCGCGTCGGCATGGGTCGGCCATCATCGAGGAGGGGTGCGTTCTCAATGACCGCTGGCATCCCCTCGGGGCGCCGGACTCTCACCGTGAAGGCAGCCGAGGGGGACCGACCCAACAAGGCGGCGACCGTCTCGCGATCATCCATGTCGGCAACACGCCCGTTTAGGTTTCAACGCCAGAATTCGAGGGAGTGCAGCACGCGCGACCCGAAGCCGCCCGGTGACGTCGACGGAGCCCTCGCGTGTGCGCCGTTCGTGTGCCCGCCCGACGAGGCGGGTTCCGTCGCTGTCGGCGTCGTGGTTGTGGTCGTCGTGGTGACGCCCCCTGGCGGGAGCTCCGCCGTCGCCGAGGGCGTGACGGGGCCGTCCGACCCCGGGTCGCCTGCGTACGGGGTCCCGGCAGCCGTGGCGCCTGAGGGCGGCAGAACCTCGTAGGACTGCTGCCCCGGGCTCACCAGCTGGTACTGCTCCCGGGCGATGCGCCCGATCTCGCCGGCATCGCTGAGATTCTTGCTTTCCTGTGCCAGAGCGGAGTCCTGCGCATGCAGGGTGTGCAGCTCCGCTTCGGTCCCGTGCAGATTCGAGCGCTGGCTGATGAGAGAGCCCGCGGGGAACCAGGCGAAGAGCACAATGGCCGAGGCCACGATGGCCCCCACGAAGGCCAGGCGGGCCCGCCCGGCCGACCCTTTGAACCACGACGACACGGCCGCCCTCGCTCCGCGGGGACGGCGCTGCGCCTCGCGGCTCCGCTTACCGCGCGCCATGCTCATCCCCTCCCCTGCCGGACAACGCTGCCAGTCCCGGGAAGCTGGCCGACTCCCCGAGATCCTCCTCAATGCGCAGCAGCTGGTTGTACTTGGCAACGCGGTCCGAACGTGCCGGTGCACCCGTCTTGATCTGTCCCGCGTTGACCGCCACCACGAGGTCGGCGATCGTCGTGTCCTCGGTCTCTCCCGAGCGGTGCGAGATCACCGTGCTGTAGGCGGCCCCGGTGGCCAGCGCCACGGTGTCGAGCGTCTCGGTCAGCGTGCCGATCTGGTTGAGCTTGACCAGAATCGAATTGGCCACGCCCTCACGGATGCCCCGCTGCAGGATCTCGGCGTTCGTCACGAAGATGTCATCGCCCACGAGTTGGACGCGCTCGCCCAGCGCCTTGGTGCAGGCCGCCCAGCCGTCCCAGTCCTCCTCTGCCATGCCGTCTTCGATGGAGACGATCGGATAACGGCCCGCCAACTCGACCCAATAGTCGACTAGTTCTGCGGAACTGAGCGTCCGGCCCTCCCCTGCCAGCACGTAAGCCCCGTCGTCCCACAGCTCGCTCGTGGCGGGGTCGAGCGCCAGCGCGATCTCGTCCCCGGGCACCCGACCAGCCCGCTCAATGGCCTCGAGGAGCAGCGTGATCGCATCCTCGTTCTGCGGCAGGTCAGGAGCGAAGCCGCCCTCGTCACCCACCGCCGTCGACATGCCCCGTTCGTTCAAAATGCTGCGCAATGCGTGATAAGTCTCGGTGCCCCAGCGCAGCGCCTCGCCGAAGGAGGCTGCGCCGACGGGCATCACCATGAACTCCTGGAAGTCGATGGAGTTGTTGGCGTGCGCGCCGCCGTTCAACACGTTCAGCATCGGCACCGGGAGTGCGTGAGCGTTTGACCCTCCGATGGAGCGGTAGAGCGGGAGTTCCAGGTCGTCCGCGAGGGCCTTCGCGCTGGCGAGCGAGACGGCCAACATCGCGTTGGCGCCGAGGCGGCCCTTGTCGGGCGTGCCGTCGAGGTCGATCATGGCGTGATCGACGGCGCGCTGATCGAGCGCGTCGAGCCCGCCGAGAACGTCGGCGATCTCACCGTTGATGTTGCCGACTGCACGCAGCACTCCCTTGCCCGAGAACCGCTCGCCACCGTCGCGGAGCTCCACCGCTTCGCGGATGCCGGTGGAGGCGCCGGACGGTGCAATCGCACGCCCGCGCGCGCCCGAATCGAGCCACACCTCGGCCTCGACGGTCGGGTTGCCCCGGGAGTCGAGGACCTCGCGCCCGATCACGTGCTCAATGCTGCTCACGACATCTCTCCTTGGCTGTCCCCCCTGGCGGGACAACGGGGCACAACGTTAGCGGCTGTCCACCTGGTCTTCGGGGACGCCTTCAGCTGCACGAATGTCCGCGCGCAACGACAGTGCACGGTCTCGCAGCGCCTGCTCGGCATCGACGCCGAGCCGCTGGGCCAGGTTCGCCACGGCGTAGAGCAGCTCGCCCAGTTGGGCTCCGAGGTCCCCGTCGTCGACCGACAGGGGATCGTCGGCCTGCGGTGGGCCGACCCCCTCGGCCCGTCGGGTCAACGCCGCCAGCGCCCGCTCCGCCTGCCCGGCAGCGGTGTCGTCCGGCTCCAATCCGACGGCCCGCGCCTTGCGGGCCAGTTTGGTCGTGAGCATCAGCGCGGGGAGGCTCGCCGGGATGCCCTCCGTCACGCTGGTGCGGCCCTTCTCGCTCTTCTTGATCGCCTCCCAGTTCGTGACCACCTGCTCCGCGGTGCCCGCATCGACGTCGCCGAACACGTGCGGGTGCCGGTGGACGAGTTTGTCGTGGACGCGACGCGCAACGTCGGCCAGGTCGAACTCGCCCGCCTCGTCGGCCAGGCGGGCATGGAACACGATCTGGAACAGCAGGTCGCCCAGCTCTTCCTCGAGGTGTGCATAGGCGCCGTCGTTCGCGTCGGCCTCAGCAAGGTCCGCCAGCGCATCGAGGACCTCGTAGCTTTCCTCGACCAAATGCGGCATGAGGGATGTATGCGTCTGGACCGAGTCCCACGGGCAGCGCTCGCGCAACGTGTCCATGAGGGCGACAAGCTGCGTCACCTCGTTACCCGCCGCGCGACCCTCGCTGGGGACGAGGGCAGGGATGTAGACGGACGTGAGGTGGTCGGGCTCCAAGGTGCGATCAAGTTCCCACCAGTCGACGGCCGCCACCACCTGGTCCTCGAGGCCGAGGTGGTGCAAGAGAACCGGCCGGGGCAGTTCCAGGCCGTCGTCGGGGACGGCCAGCTTCACCTCGGAGAGCAAGTGCCGCGACCAGCACTGGGCCACGAGGAATGGGCCACCCTCGCTCTCGATCACGGGGCCGGCGACGCCGCCGTCGACGAGGCGCACCCCTGCGGCCAGGGGATCGATCCCAAGCGCCGCCCAAGCAAGGTCCAGGAAGGAGAGGGCCGGGCGGGCGGTCACTTCCACCCGGCCGTCAGCCCGAAGCAGGTCGACGGTGCGCTCGGCGACCAGCGGCGACCCGGGCACGGCGTAGAAGATCGGGTCGGGGGCCGCCTCGACCGCAGCCGCCACCAAAGTCTCGACGATCCCGCCGTAGACCTCGTCGAACGTCGCGGCTGCCTCGTAGAGGTCGTCGAAGGCCGGCACACCCTCGAAGCGGAGAGCCGCGGGGTGGCGTGCGGTCCGCAGATAGGCGCGCCCTACGGTCGCCGCCCGTGTCAGTTGGTCAGTGACGTCATGCCCGACGAGATCGGTGCCGGCAGGCCCGAGGCCCACCACCATGACGTGGGGGCGGCGCCGCGGCACGCTCAGCCGCTGGACGGGGTGGACGAAACCGAACCCGAGGACGAGGACGCCGCACCGGCACCGGAGTTGCCGGCACCGGAGGTACCCACTCCCGAGTTACCGGTACCTGAGGTACCTACTCCCGAGTTACCCGTACCTGAGGTACCAACTCCCGAGTTACCCGTACCGGAGGTACCTGCTCCCGAGCTACCTGTTCCTGAAGCCCCCGCACCCGGCACCGCCGAGACAGCCGGAACGGCGGCCGGGATGTTGGCCGATGGATTGAGGACGTCCGATGGGTTCGGCGTCAGCGGCGTGAGCACCGAAGCGTTCACGGGCACCCAGACCCCGTACTGCGGGTTCACGCTCACCGAGGAGCGGCGCTCGAGGGAGGCGAGCCGCTTCTGGGTCACCGTTGCGCCTGCCTGCTGGACGGCGTTCTCCACCGCGGTCTTCGCCTTGCTGTAGGCCGTCGGCGTACGCGAGGTGATCTGGAGCAATACGTAGGTCCCGTTGTCGTTGATGGGCGGAGACACGACGCCCGTGGCCAGGTTCTTGAGATCGGCTTCGGCCGGCAGCTTCGTGATGAGGTCCGACAACACGTCGCAGCCCAGCGCCCCGCCGCCGCTGGCGCTGGTGCTCGCCGCCAGCGTGGCGAACGGAGTGCCCGCGGCGACCTGGGTCGCGCCGGCCTGTGCTGCGCTCTCGCTCGAAAAGACGGCTGCAGAGAGGCAGGCCGTGTCGAACTGGGCGCTGTGCGCCGAAAAGTAGCTCTGCAGGTCGGCGGAGCTCGAGCCGACGCCAGCGAGGTCCTCTTCCAAGGCGCTCGCCTCGGCCACGAATTGCACCTGCTGGTCGACGAACGATGCGGGCATGGAGTCCAGGACCTGCTGCCCGGTCAGCGGCTGGCCAGTCAGGCTGCAGCTGTAGCGAACGTTCTCGCCCTCTGGCGTCTGCAGGATCTCGGACATGACCTCCGAGATCTGCCCGGTGAGGTTGGATCGCGCCGTCACCAGGTCGGACTGGGTCACCGTTGACATTGCGCTCGTCGGCGAGCTGGAGCAGAAGCTGGTGGCCGATGTCGGTCTCGAGGTAGCTGGCCACGAAGGCGGTCGTGGCGGTCGGGTGGTCCCCGGCGTACTGGCCTGTGCCGGCGCCAAGGACGGGCGGCGATTGCGCACTTCCTTGCGACGACAAGTACTCCTCGGAGTTGAGGTAGCACTGGTAATACGCGCTGTTGGCGATGGCACTGACGGCGGAATTGAGATCCTGCTGGGTGATAGCGCTCCCGTTGACGGTGGCCGCGTTCGACGGCACCGAGAACGCCGCCCAGGCGAGGCCGCCGGCCAGGACGACAAGAAGGACCAGGAACCGCTTCATGCGCCGCGCACTCTACAAGGTGTCCCCTGGAAGGCCCGCATCAGCGAGCGGGAGCAGCTCCTCGATGACGCCCCGGACAGCGTCGGGTGCCGCATCTCCGTTGGAAATGGGAAGGAGCAGCTGGCCCAGATCCTCTCGGTACGTGGCGCCCGGGGCGACACGCCGGAGCCGCACCTGGGCGCTGGCCGGCAGCGCCACTGGGGAGATCCGCACGGTGGGCGGGCGCCCGGCCACGGCGCGCGCACCGAGCTCATCGCCACCTCGCTGATGCCGCGCACCAGCGCGGTAGCGCGGAGCCGGGCCAGCGCCAGGAGGCCGTCCGCCGCAACCGGCAGGGGACCGTAACGGTCCACCCATTCGGCGCCGATGTCGTCGACGTCGGCCATGGAGGTCGCCGAGGCCAGCCGACGGTACGCCTCCAGACGGGCGTCCTCGGCTGCCACGTAGTCCTTGGGCAAATGGGCGTCGCCCGGCACGTCGATGGAGATCGTGGACGGGGTCGGCCTGGGCTCGCCCCGGGCCTCCGCCACCGCCTCGGCCACCAGCTGGACGTAGAGGTCGTAGCCCACCGCGGCGATGTGGCCGGACTGGTCCGAGCCCAGCAGATTGCCCGCCCCCCGGATCTCGAGGTCGCGCATGGCGATCTTGAAGCCCGAGCCGAGCTCGGTGTGCTCGCCGATGGTGCGCAGGCGCTCGTAGGACTGCTCGGAGAGCACGCGGTCCGCCGGGTGGAACAGGTAGGCGTAGGCACGCTGGCCGCTCCGGCCGACCCGGCCCCGGATCTGGTGCAGCTGGCCCAGCCCGAGGAGGTCCGCCCGGTCCACGATCAGCGTGTTGACCGAGGGCATGTCGATTCCCGACTCAATGATGGTCGTGCAGACGAGCACGTCGTAGCGCCGCTCCCAGAAGTCGAGCACCACCGTCTCCAGGCTCCCCTCGTCCATCTGGCCGTGTGCCACCGCCACCCTGGCCTCGGGGACCATGGCGCGAATCTCCCGGGCGACCCGGTCGATGTCCGAGACGCGGTTATGGACGTAGAAGGCCTGGCCTTCACGCAGCATCTCGCGCCGCAGCGCCTCGCTGATGGCGGAGGGATCGTGCTCCCCGACGTAGGTCAGGATCGGCCGCCTGTCGGCTGGCGGGGTGTTGACCATGGAGAGGTCGCGGATGCCCGTCAGCGCCATCTCCAACGTGCGCGGGATGGGGCTGGCCGTGAGCGTCAACACGTCGACGCCCTCGGACATGCGCTTGACGGCCTCCTTGTGGGTCACTCCGAAGCGCTGTTCCTCGTCGACCACCAAGAGGCCGAGGTCCTTGAACTGGACGTCCTGGCCCAGCAGGCGGTGGGTGCCGACGACCACGTCGACGCTCCCGTCGGCCAGTCCCTGCACGACCTGGCGCTGCTGGGCCGGCGAGAGGAAGCGACTGAGCAGCTCCACCCGGACCGGATACGGGGCGAAGCGGTCGGCGAAGGTCTGGGCGTGCTGGCTGGCCAGCAGCGTGGTCGGGGCCAGGATGGCGGCCTGCGTCCCGTCCTGCACCGCTTTGAAGGCGGCGCGCACGGCGACCTCGGTCTTGCCGAAGCCCACGTCACCGCACACCAGGCGGTCCATCGGCCGCGGCTCCTCCATGTCGGTCTTCACGTCAGTGATCGCCTTGAGCTGGTCCTCGGTCTCGACAAAACCGAAAGAGGCTTCCATCTCCGTCTGCCACGGCGTGTCGGGACCGAACGCCCTCCCCTCGACGGCCAGGCGACGGCGGTACAGCTCGACCAACTCCGCGGCCACCTCACTGGCGGCGGCGCGCGCCTTGGCCCGGGTCTTCTGCCAGTCCGAACCGCCCATCCTCGAGAGCGTCGGTGACTCGCCCCCGCTGTAAGGCGTGATGGCCTCGATCTGCTCGACGGGGAGGTACAGGCGGTCCGAACCCCGGTACTGCAAAATCAAGTAGTCGCGGGTCGTCCCTCCCATGGTCCTCGTCGTCACGCCTTCGAAGCGCGCCACGCCGTGCTGGCGGTGCACCACGAAACTCCCGGCCTCCAGGTCGTCGAAGAAGCCGTCGGCCGCCCGCGCCCGGGGACGGGCCCGGCGGTGCGGGACGCGCCGGCCTGTGACGTCGGTCTCCGAGAGGACTGCGACCTTGTCCTCGGGCAGGATGAAGCCGCTGGTGATCGGCGCGGCCACCACGCAGGCCCCCGCCGTGCCCGGCGCGGCCGTGAGGACCGGCGCGTGCACGCCCTCGGCCGCCAAGGCGGCGGACAATCGCCCCGCTCCCGCCGCGGTGGCGGCACACAGGGCGACCGAGTAACCCTGGCCCACGAGTCCTGTGACCCCGGCCGCCAGGCGGGCCGGGTCCCCCGCCACCGGGTCGAAACGCCGCACCGTGAGTGCAGCCATGTCCGGTCCTTCGGGAACGGGTGGCAGCGCGGTGACGCCGGCTGCGCACTCGCTGAGCAGACGCTCGAAGGGCACATGCAACCGGGGGAAGCTCTCCTCGTCCCCCTCCTTTGCTCCCCAGGTCGCTGCGAGTGTCTCGGCCAGCGCCGCCTCCTCGTCGAGCAACTGGACTCCGCGGTCGCGAATGCGGCGCGGCTCCACCAGGACCACCTGCGCCCCGTCCGGCAAGAGATCGGGCAGAACCCGCGCCGTGTCGTCGAGGAAGGGCAACCACGACTCCATGCCGTCGAACTGCGCGCCTTCGGCCAGGTTCTCCCACACCGATGCGCCCCAGGGCCGCCGCGTCACCAATGCCGACGGCGGCATTCGCGCAACGCGGGCGTCACGACGAGCTCGCGACACCCGTAGAGCGCAACGGCGCGCAGGTCGTGGGAGGACCGTTGGTCGCTGACCGAGAACGCGGTCAGGCGGTCCACCTCGTCGCCCCACAGGTCGATGCGGACGGGCGCGTCGGCGGTGGAGGGGAAGACGTCGACGATGCCGCCGCGCACCGCGAACTCGCCACGGTGCTCCACCTGATGCTCGCGCCGGTACCCCATGGCCACCAGCTCGGGGAGGAGCTCACCCACGTCGACCTGCTGCCCCGGGTGGATGACGATCGGCGCCGTGCCCTGCAGCGGGCCCAGCCGCTGCAGAATGGCCCGGACCGGAGCGACGATCACCCGCGGCGGCGGGGGCAGGGTGGGGTCCGGCCGCTCCGGTCAGTGCGTGGAGCACCGCCAGGCGTCGGCCCATCGTCTCGGTCTCGGGGCTGACTCGCTCGAAGGGAAGGGTCTCCCATGCCGGCAGAACCACGACCGGTCCCGCCAGCGCGCCGACGATCAGGCCTGATCCGCGTTCCTCGCTCCCGTCGTCGGGGTCGATCAGACACGAGAGGTCGTCGCCCAGGCGTTCTGCGTCGAGACCGGTCGCGGTGATCACCAGCAGCGGGGCGCGCTGAGTGAAGGCAGCGAGCGCGGCGGCGACCACCGCCTGGGCCGCCTCGGGGACCGCCACGGTGGCGTCGGCCGCGCCGATCAGTGCTGCCAACGCGGGGTCGCCACGCAGCAGTCGGGGTACGGCGGCCAGGGCGCCGGCGGTGGCCGACTCGATGGCGGCGTCAGGCACAGTGGTCGTGGGAACGGTGGTCATGATCAGCTCGGGAGCGAGTGGCACCACAGCATGGCGGCGTCCATGCCGTCAGCGACAATGCGCTCGACGGCGTCCGCCGCAGTCTGGACCGCGGCGGCCAGGAGTTCGCGGACCGCCTTGGGCGGGCGGCGCAGGACGTGCGAAGCCCCCTGGGATGCGCTGGGTGGCTTGCCCACTCCGATGCGCACCCGCAGGAAGTCCGATGAGTGGAGATGCGACTGCACCGATCGCAGACCGTTGTGCCCGGCCAGGCCGCCCCCCGACTTCAGGCGCACGGTGCCCGGTGGCAGGTCGAGCTCGTCGTGCACGATCACGATGGACGAAGGCTCGTCGATCCCGAAGCGCGTGGCCAGGGAGCGCACGGAAGACCCAGAATCGTTCATGTACGTGGTCGGGACCGCCAGGGCAACCCGCCGCCCGGTCAGGGTCACCACCGCCGCTCGGGCCTGGAGGCCCTTCTCGGCCCGCAGCGAAGCGCCGTGGCGCTCGGCCAGCAGCTCAACCGTGTCGGACCCCGCGTTGTGCAGGCTCCCGGCGAACTCCGATCCGGGGTTACCCAGCCCGACAACGAGCAGGTCCGCCGGCGTCCCCCGGTGCTCTGACCGGGCAAAGGGGCGGCGCAGGGCCTAGCTCTCTTCGCTGCCCGCCTCGGCCGACGCGTCTCCACCCTCGGCGCCGGCGCTGGCCTCGGCACCTTCCTCGCCCTCGCCTTCGCCCGCCTCCTCTTCGACCGTGACCCGCGGCGGCTGCCCGAGCGCGACCGTGGTCTCGGGGTCGACGTCGGTCGTGACGCCGGTTGGCAGCGAGAGCTCCGAGACCCGCACCTGCCCGCCGATGGTCAGCGCGCTGATGTCGGCCTCGATCGCGGAGGGGATGGCGGTCGGCAAGGCGTTGATGGCGAGCGTGAACATCTGCTGCTCGACCAGCCCGTCGCCGTGCTGCACTTCGATCGCCTCACCCACGAGGACGATCGGCACGTCGGCGGCGATGACCTCGTCACGCCGGACGATGATGAAGTCCACGTGCGTGACCGTTTGCGCCACGGGGTGGCGCTGCATCTCGCGAGCGAGTGCCAGGAATGTCCCCGAGCCCGTGTCGAGCGACAGCAGCTGGTTGGCCCCGGCCTCGCTGTTGAGGGCGATGCGGAGCTCCCGGGCCACGATGGCCACAGGCAGCGGGTCGGTCCCGTGGCCGTAGATGACGGCCGGGATCTTGCCTTCGCGCCGGAGGCGGCGCACGGCCCGCGAGCCCGTGGGGCGCCCGACTTCGGCGGCGAGTACGACTTCAGCCATTGCGAATCTCCTCAGGTGGCGAGAGCGACGGTCGCGGACGGCGCAATGCCTCCGGCGAACGGCCCACCAGCGTAGCCGCCGGGGAGCAGGCGGAACATCAGCCCGTCCACCAGCCCCTAGACCAGGTTGTCGCCGCCGAAGAGCTCGGACACAGAGGTGTCCTCGAAGACGGCGTCGATGGCGTCGGCGATGATCTTGGCGACGGACAGGACCTCGAGCTTGTCGAAGATCCGGTCGTCGGCCACCGGCAGCGTGTCGGTCACCACGACCCGTGAAATGGGTGCCGCCTTCAATCGGTCCACGGCAGGGTCGGACAGGACGGCGTGGGTCGCCATGGCCGAGATGTCCGATGCCCCGGCCTCCGAGAGCAGCTCGGCGGAAGCGCAAATCGTCCCGGCAGTGTCGATCATGTCGTCGATCAGTACACAGTGGCGGCCCTCGACGTCACCGACGACGTGGCGGGCCTTGACCTCGTTGTACGTGCCGCGCTGGCCGCGTCTTGTGCACCAGGGCCAGGTCGAAGCCGAGATGCTGGCTGTATCGCTCTGCCACCTTGACCCGTCCGGCATCGGGTGCCACCACCACGACGTCGTCACCGAAGTTCTCGCGGATGTAGGCCTCGAGGACCGGCGCTGCCACCAGGTGGTCGAAGGGCGTATCGAAGAAGCCCTGGATCTGTCCCGAATGTAGATCGACGCTGATGACCCGGTCGGCGCCCGCCGCCGAGAGCATGTCGGCGACGAGCTTGGCCGTGATCGGCTCGCGCCCCGTCGACTTCCGGTCCTGGCGCGAATAGCCGTAGTAGGGACACACCGCGGTGATGCGCTTCGCCGACGCACGCTTGGCGGCGTCGATCATGATGAGATGCTCCATCAGCGAGTCGTTCACCGGGCTGGCGTGCGTCTGCACAATGAAGACGTCGCAGCCGCGGATGGAGATGTCGTACTTGCAGTAGATCTCGCCGTTGGCGAACTCGCGCAGGTTCGCCTCCCCGATCTCGACGCCCAGGTGGGACGCGATGTCTCGGGCGAGGGTCGGGTGGGCGCGCCCGGAGAACATCTCGAGGCGACGCCGAGGGATCAACTCCACCCCCCCAACGCTAGTGCGCCCCCGCGTGCCGCGTCGCCGGGCCGTTGTGGCTCTTCGTCCCGTTCAGGCCTGGGGTCCCGCCACCACAGAATGCGGGCCCAACTCCGACCCTGGCGCCACCTCGGCACCAGGCTCCAGGACGCTGTAGGGACCGATCCGTGTCCCGGCGCCGATCAACGCCCGGGTGCAGACGCTCGCCGCCACCACCGCGCCGTCGCCGACCGTCGTATCCGTCAGCACGCTGTTCGGCCCGATCTCCGCCCCGGCCCCCACGACGCAGTTGCCGCGCAGGATGACCCCGGGCAGCAGGGAGACGTCGGCCTCCAGGTGGACCTCGGCGTCGACGTAGGTGCGCTCCGGATCCCACATGGTGACGCCGCGGCGCATCCAGCGCTCGTTGATGCGGTCGCGCAGCTCGGCCTCGGCAACGGCCAGCTGGGCGCGGTCGTTCACCCCCGCCGCTTCCATGGAGTCGGGCAGCACCAATGAGCGCACCGCGTAGCCGGCGCTGCTCAAGACCCCCACGGCGTCGGTCAGGTAGTACTCGCCCTGGATATTGGCGGGGCTGAGCCGGCGCAGGGTCGGCGCCAGAATGCTGCGGCGGAAGCAGTAGATGGACGTGTTGACTTCGTCGATCAACTTCTCTTCTTCGGTCGCGTCGGCCTCCTCGACGACGCGGGTGACGTCCCCGTCCTTGCCGTGCACGACCCTCCCGTAGCCCAGGGGGTTCTCGACCACCGCCGTCAGCAGGGTGGCACCGGCGTCCTCGGCCCGGTGGGCCCTGCACCAGCGTGGCCAGTGTCTGGGGGCGCAGCAGTGGCGTGTCGCCGGGCAGGACGACCACGTCCTCGACCTCGTCGTCATCGTCGTCCGGCAGGCCCGTCAGCCCGACGGCCAGCGCGTCGCCGGTCCCGGTCTGGGTCAACTGCTCCACGAACTCGATCTCCATGGTCGGCGGTGCGTGCTGCACCAGGGTCTTGGTGACCCACTCGCCTCGGTGGCCCACCACGACGACGACCCGTCGCACGTCGACCTCGGCCATGGCGTCGAGCACGTGGAGGATCATCGGGCGCCCACACAGGAGATGCAGGGGTTTGGGCCGCTCGGACCGCATCCGGGTCCCCTCCCCGGCGGCCAGGACGACGGCGGAAAGGCGGCGCTCGGGCATCGCGCATTCTTAGCCCGCCGAAATGCTCTGCGTGCGTATGGGACACTCGTGGGCGTGCCGGAACTGGAGGCCTACGACGAGTTCGGGCTGTTCCACGAGAACGCCGCCGAATACGGGCTGCCCTACGACGGGCCGCCCGACGTGCGGCGCGTGGACGTCGAGGTCTCGCCCGGTCGGGCGGTCTCCAGCCTGCTCTGGGGCAGCGGCCCACCCGAGCTCGTGCTCGTGCACGGCGGGGCGCAGAACGCCCACACCTGGGACACGGTGGCGCTGGCCCTGGGCCGGCCCCTCCTGGCGGTCGACCTCCCGGGGCACGGCCACTCCGACGGCGGTCCCGACGGCGCCATCTCGCCACGGAGCAACGGGCGCGACCTGGCCACCGTGATCGCCGAGCTCGCGCCCCGATGCCCGCGGCGTCGTCGGCATGTCGCTCGGCGGCGTGTCGTCCCTGGCTCTGGCCGCCCACGCCCCCGAGCTCGTGCGCAAACTCGTGCTCGTCGACGTCACGCCTGGGGTGAACGCCGAGAAGGCGGCGCCGATCACCAACTTCGTCAACGGGCCCGCCAGCTTCGACAGCTTCGACGAGCTCTTGGCGCGCACGATTGAGCACAATCCGGGCCGCTCGGAGTCCTCCCTGCGCCGCGGCATTCTGCACAACGCGGTCCAACGCGAGGACGGCAGCTGGGTCTGGCGCTACGCCCGCTTCCGCGGCGAAGCAACCGTGACGGCCGCCCATCCCGACTTCGGTGACCTCTGGGAGGCCGTCTCCGGGCTCACGGTGCCGCTCCTCCTCGTGCGCGGCCTGGCCTGGTCCGTGGTCGACGACGCCGATGTCGCCGAGTTGCTGCGCCGCCAGCCCACGGCGACGGTCATCGGCGTCGAGGGCGCGGGCCACAGCGTCCAGGGGGACCGGCCGCTCGAGTTGGCCCGCATCCTCTCCGACTTCCTCTTCCCGGACGGCTGATGGAGAAGAAGGTCTGGCTCTCGCGCCGCGCCATCAAGCTCCACGTGGTCATCCTCATTGTGGTGCCGGCCTTCCTGGCGCTGTGCCTCTGGCAGATCAGCCGCGCCCTCGGCGGCAACACCCTCAGTTGGGCCTACGTCTTCGAGTGGCCCCTCTTCGCGGCCTACGCCATCTACATGTGGTGGCGTTTCGTGCACGAGGCGGCCGAGGACGCCGCGCCGCCCCTGACCGTCGGCGCCGATCCCGGCGGTTCGATCGGCTCGGCGGCCGCGCCCGTGCCGGCTCCAGAGGAGACGACACAGGAGAAAGAAGAGGACAAGGAGATGGCGGCGTACAACGACTACCTGGCCCAGCTGGCGGAGAGGGACAAGGCCAGCGGTCGCTGACAGGCGCTCCGGGGGGAGGGCTCGAACCTCCAACATCCGGCTCCAAAGGCCGACGTTCTGCCGATTGAACTACCCCGGACCGTGGCGGGCGCCGCCTAGAGGTTAGACAGCCAATGGGCAGTGCCCGGCGGAGGCGCGGCGATAGGTTCTGTGGTCGTGCGCATTCTGGTGGTCGACGACGACCCGGCGGTCCGCCGCTCCATCGACCGTGCGCTGCGCCTCGAGGGCTACGACGTCGTGACCGTTCCCTCGGGGGGCGAGGCTCTCGAGGCCCTGGCCCAGGCCCCGCCCGACGCGTTGATCCTCGACCTCGGCCTGCCCGACCTCGACGGGCTCACGGTGTGCCGGCGCATGCGCAGCGCGGGCGACGACACCCCGGTGCTGATGCTCACAGCTCGTGATGCCGTCGATGACCGGGTCCAAGGGCTCGATGCGGGTGCCGACGACTATCTGGTCAAGCCCTACGCCCTGGCCGAGCTCCTGGCCCGGCTGCGCGCCCTGTTGCGGCGCCGCTTCGAGGGCGAGGGCGGCCTGTTGCGCGTGGGCGACCTCAGCCTCGACCTGTCCTCGCGGGAAGGCCAACGCGGCGAACGCACATTTGAGCTGACCCGGATTGAGTTCGACCTCCTCGAGCTGTTCCTGCGCCACCCCCGACAGGTCCTCACGCGTGAGGTCCTCCTCAACCGGGTCTGGGGCTTCGACTTCGATTCGGGAACCAACTCGCTGGCCGTCTACGTCGGGTACCTGCGCCGCAAGCTCGAGGAGGGAGGCGAGCCGCGCTGCATCCAGACGGTGCGAGGCGTCGGCTACGTGCTGCGGGACACGTGACCTTCCGCACCCGGCTCGTGCTTGCGACGACCGTGGCCGTCGTGGTCGCGGTGCTTGCCGCCTCTCTCGGCTCTTTTCTGGTGGCGCGCCACACGCTGCTACAGGCGGCGGACAGCTCCCTCACCACGGCCGCGCAGAGGATCCTGGCCGGCGAGGAATTCGGGTCGACCACCGCCACGGTCGGTCAGGTGCTCGACGACACTGGTGGCGTCGTGACCGGAGGCGGCCTGCCCGTGACCGGTCAGGTCCGGCTGGTCGCCCGCGACCTGGCCCCCTCCTTCTTCACCACCGTGACGGTGGACGGCAACGACTTGCGCGAGTACGTCGAGCACCTGCCCGCCGGCACGTTGATCAACGGGGAGCCCCTCGTCGATGGCGGCGCGCTGCAGATCGCCACGCTCGTGGACGTGAATTCGGAGCTCAAGAAGCTCGCGGCACTGCTGGGGGCGGTGGCGCTGGCCGGTGTGCTGCTCGCCGTCGCGCTCGGCTGGCTGGTGGCCCGCACGGCGCTGGTCCCGCTCAACTCGCTGACCGATACCGTCGAGGACCTGGCCGAGACCACCGACGTGACGCGCCGGCTCGCGCCGGGTGGCTTCGACGAGCTGGGCCGCCTCCGGCGCACCTTCAACCGTCTGCTCTCGGCGCTCGAGTCGTCGCGACGGGCGCAGAGCCAGCTGGTCCTCGACGCCTCGCACGAGCTGCGCACCCCCCTCACCAGCCTGCGCACCAACCTCGAGGTGATCCGCCGGGTGGAGGAGCTCAGCGCCGAGGACCGCTCGGTGCTGGTCGACGACGTGCTCGTCCAGCTCCAGGAGCTCACCGACATTGTGGGCGACCTGGCCGAGTTGGCCCGGGGTGACCGGGGGCCGGCAGCCCGCGAAGCCCTCCGGCTCGACCTCCTCGTCCAGGACGAGGTCGCCGTGCAGAACACGCACGGCCGCTCGAAGGACGTGCGCTTCGACCTCGACGCAGAGCCATGTTGGGTCGTGGCGAGCGACGACGGTTTGCGCCGAGCCGTCGGCAACCTGCTCGACAACGCCCGCAAATGGAGCCCCTCCGGCGAGCCGGTGTCGGTGGAGTGCCGGGGCGGCACGGTCGTGGTGCGCGACCACGGTCCTGGCATCGCCGAAGCCGACCTCCCCCACATCTTCGACCGCTTCTACCGCTCGCCCGAAGCCCGGGGGCTGCCGGGATCCGGCCTCGGCCTCGCCATCGTCGCCCAGGTCGTCAAGGCCGAGGGTGGGACCGTCGTGGCCGAGAACGACCCCCGGGGCGGGGCCCGGATGACCCTTCGTCTCCCGACCATCACCGGACCGGACCAGCTGGCGGGCCGGTCCCGACGAGGCGGCAGAGAGGGCCTGAACACGGCGCGGGCCGCCCCTGCCGCTCTTTCTCGGCGCATTCTTAGGGAGCGCCCATCGGCCGCCCAGCTGCGGGGCGCACACTGCATGGTGAGTACCCCCTGGTGGCGGAGTCCCACCTCCCGCCGATGGCGCGGAGACCTTTCCGCCGCCGGCGTCGCCGGTGGGGGCGGTCCGCCGCCGTCCCTGCCGGCGTCGCCGCCTTGTTTCGTCTCAGTCGCCGGCGACGAGCTCTATCCGGTTGCCGAAAGGATCGTCGACGTAGGCGCCCGCGCCGGGCGGAGCGTCAGGATTGGGTCGCACCTCCACGCCGGCGGCACGCAGGACGACCTCGAGAGCATGGAGGTCACGGACGACCAGGGCCGGATGGGCCTTCCGGGCGGGGTGGAAGTCCTCCTCCACGCCGAGATGCACCGCCACCGGCCCCTTCTCGAACCAACAGCCGCCCCGCGACGCCTGGGGCTCGGGCTTGGGCCGGCGGACCAGCCCGAGTAGCCCCGCGTAGAACGCCTCCGCCTCGGCCTCCCTGCCCTCGGGCATGGCCAGTTGCACGTGGTCCAGCCGGACGATCTCGAAACCCACGACTGCCTCCTGACCCGGGGCCCGACCTGGCAGTCGAACCCGAGGACCGCTAGCCTGCCGCACGACATGGGATCACTGATCAAAAAGCGTCGCAAGCGTATGCGCAAGAAGAAGCACAAGAAGATGCTGAAGGCCACCCGGTGGCAGCGCCGGGCCGGCAAGTAACTTCCGCCGCCCCGCCCCCGCTCTTCCCTCAGTCCCCTTCCCAGCCCGCCGGCACCGTGCGGGCTCGGACCAGCCGGGCCGTCTCGGCCCCGATGCGCAGCTCGGGTGGCACTGCCTCTTCTTCCGACCCACTCTCGACGAACCACGTCGATCCGCTCCCTGCCAGCACCGGCTCGCGCCCGGCCCACTCCCCCAGGGCGTCACGCCAGGGTCCCAGGCGCGGCTCGACGGCCAGCGCCGCGGCCGTCAGGGCGTTCGGCCCCTCCCACCGCGGATCCTCGTCCCAGGCCCGGTAGACCCGGGCCGTCTCCACGCCGAAGGGTGGCAGGAGCAGCAGGTAGTCCCGGGCCTCGAACGGGAGCGGCGTGACCTTCTCCCCCACACCCTCGACCCGCGCCCGGCCCCCCAGTCAGGCAGAACGGCACGTCGGCGCCCAGCAGGACCGCCACGTCGGGGTCGGTGCACCCGGCCCAGCGCAGCACAGCCGCCGCGTCGGCCGACCCGCCGCCCAGCCCGCCGCCCAACGGGATCCGCTTCGTCAGATGCACGGCCGCGCTCGGCGGTCGCAGGCAACCAGCGCACGCTCGACGAGGTTCTGCGCCCGGCCCCGGCAGCCCGCCGGAGCGCACCCCCGGCTCGACATCGACGACGAGGCCGCATCCCCCTTCGTCGACCTGCAGCTCGTCGGTCAGGCTGAGGGTGAGCATTTCCGCCTCGAGCTCGTGATAGCCGTCGGGTCGCACGCCTGTCACCCGCAGTGACACCGTCAGCTTGGCCGGAGCGAGGACCCTGCGCACCCTCCCAGCGGTCGACGTCACGTCGGTCACGGTCTCATCGGTCACATGCCGCTGTCACAGTGCCGCCTGTCACAGTGCCGCCAGCCTGCCCCAGGACGCCACGTCGAGCTCCTCGGCCCGGGCATCGGGCCGCACGCCCGCCCGCTCGAAGGCGGCTGGATCCACCACGCCGGCCAACGAGCGTCGCAGCATTTTGCGCCGCTGGGCGAAGCCCGCCCGCACGACCGTGTTCAGTCGGTCGTAGGAGACCAGGGAGGGATCGACGGCCGGCTCGGCCGGCGCTCCAGCCGGACCAGGACCGACTCGACCCGTGGCCGCGGGATGAAGACCGAGGCGGGCACCCGGCCCACGACCTCGGCCCGGGCGAAATAGGCGACGCGGACCGAGACCGCCCCGTAGGCCTCCTCGCCCGCAGACGCCGCCAGACGCTCCCCCACCTCGCGCTGCACCATGACGAGGAGGTGGGCCACCGTGGGCACCTCCACGAGCGTCCGCAGCACCAGGGGGGTGGCCACGTTGTAGGGGAGGTTGGCCACCAGGCTCCAGGGACCCGGGCTCCGCTCGGCCAGGAGCGCCGCCAGGTCCAGCTCGAGGGCATCCCCCTCGAGCGTCTCCACCCCTGCGGGCTCCACGACCGAGCGCAGGACCGGGAACAGGTGGCGATCCGTCTCCACCGCCACCACCCGGGCACCGGTCTCGGCCAGCGCCAACGTCAACGAGCCGAGGCCCGCTCCGATCTCGAGCACGTCCGATCCCGGCCCGGCGCCCGAGAGGCGGGCGATACGGCGGACGGTGTTCGGGTCAGCGACGAAGTTCTGCCCGAGGGCACGGCTGGGCTTCAGACCGTGCGCCGACAGCAGTTGTGCGATGTCGGCGCCGGAAAGGGTCACCAGGAGATTGTGACGTCCACCACTCCCTGGCTTGTGTCGGCGATCTGTGCGAAGCCCTTCGGGCGAGAGGTCCACCACCCGCGGGTAGCCCGCCGCCTCGCGGTCGTCCACCGTGCAGACGGTGGATGCACCGGTCGCGTTGTTCACCACGGTGAGCACCGTACCGAACGAGAGCGTGGGGCTGGCGCAGTAACCCGCCGGCGCGGCCGCGTACCACGTGGCGTCACCGCCTTCGCTGTTCGACGCCGCGGCCACCGCGCGGTGCGGTCGTCGTGGTGGTCGGAGGAGGCGGAGGTGCGGTCGTCGTCGTGGTCGTGGACGGCGGCACAGTGGTCGTTGTCGTCGGGGGTGCTGTCGTCGTCGTGGTCGCCGCCGCGGTGGTCGAGGTCGTCGTCGGCGCCTGATACGCGACGAGGTTCGACGGCGGCTGCACGCCGTCGGCGCGCGAGGACGCACGCGCCGCAGTGGTCTCCTTCTCGTGCGCGCTGCCCGGCGCGGCCTGAGGCCGCGACGCGTGCGCAGACGCGCTCTGCAACAAGAGGAGAGGCGCACCGATCAACGCACCGCAGAGAGCTGCAGCAACGCCGAGGCGCCTCCCCCCAGTGCTCTGGTTCCGCAGGGCTCCACCCTTCTTCGGGGACACAGTGCACACCCGCGCCGACGTACGGGTGGCGGGGGGTTTCTGGAGAACATAGATAACCAATCGCGGACCACGCAAACCAGAAATCCAGGGAAACCTTTCGCGCGCTCTTTTCCCAGGTCACGGCCTCCGCTCTCCGCGACATTTAGATGAACCTCCTGCTCAGCCCCGGTTTTCCGCCAAATTCAACGTCAAACACCCAGGTCACAAGGTTCTCGTATTACGCGCAACAGCGCGTGATTTAGCTTCCTGTGGAAAACACCATGGCGGCCGAGGCCGCACTGCGCTCCCTTACCTCGTCGACCGTGCAGTCCTTCACCGCGGCGATGGCGTCACCGACGAACGGAAGGTAGGACGGCTCGTTCGTTCGGCCGCGATGGGGCACCGGTGCGAGGAAGGGGCTGTCCGTTTCCACCAGCAAACGGTCGAGCGGGCAGCGCGCAGCGGCTTCTCTGACGTCGGCCGCATTCTTGAATGTCACGATGCCGCTGAACGACACGTACATCCCGGCACTCAGGCATCGCTCGACTTCTGCGGGACCACCGGTGAAGCAGTGCAGTACGGTCCGCGCCGGAACGCCCTCGGCGTGCAACACGTCGAACAGGTCGTCCCATGCATCGCGGGCGTGGATCACCAGCGCGAGCTCGTGCGCGTGCGCCAATGCGATCTGTGCCGCGAACGCGGTCCGTTGCGCGTCGCGCGGAGAATTCTCATAGAAGTAATCCAGCCCGCACTCCCCGACCGCGACCACCGCACCGTCGGCCTCCACGAGCTCCCGAGCCAGCAGCGCCGCCACCTCGTCCACGCCCTCGCTCGCCTCGTGCGGGTGTAACCCGATGGACGCCCACGCCCGCGGGACCGTCCCAGCTCGTGCCGTCGAGCGGGCCACTGCCACCGCCTGCCCGGAGGTGACGACCCCGGTCCCGATGCAGACCATCCGCGTGATGCCGGCGTCGGCCGCCCGGCTCAAGACGGGCTCCAGGTCCGCCGCCCCGTCCTCGTCTCCCGACAGGAACTCCTCCTGGACGTGGCAGTGCGAGTCGAACCAACCCGCCAAGGTCAGGCCTTCCGCCGCGGGAAGAGGGGATCCCCCTTCACCACGGCCGCGCCGCCGGTGTAGCCCCCCCACCGGGCGTCGTCGGGCACGCGGCACGTGGACGGGTCGCCCGCCACCCCGATGCGGCGCCAGACCTCGACCGCCGTCGACGGCATGGCCGGCGCGATCAGGATGGCGACGATGCGCAGGACCTCGAGCGCGTCGCCCAGGACGACGTCCACGGCCGGCCCGGGCTCCATCTTCCAGGGCTCGGCCGACTCGAGCTCCGCGTTGGCGGCCCCGATGAGCCGCCACGTCTCTTCGAGCGCCTCGTGCGGTGCCCAGCGCGCCCAGGCGGAGGTCGCCGCCTCCACCACGGTGGCCGCCACCGCCGACAGCTCGCTGGACAGACTGCAGCCGGGCCCGACCCCGCCGCACTTGGAGTGCACGACGGTCGTCACCCGCGACACGAGATTGCCCAGATTGTTGGCGAGGTCCGCGTTGTAGCGCGCCACGATGCCTTCGTAGGAGAAATCGCCGTCCCCGCCCAGCGCCACGTCGCGCAGCAGGTGGTAGCGCAGCGCGTCGACGCCGAAGTCGTCGGCCAGGGCCAGGGGCGACACGTCGGTGATGTTGAGCGGCCCGGCCCCTTCGCCGCCGGCCAGGCCCGCCGCGATCATCGTCTTGCCGAGTTTCTGCCCTCCCATGAGCAGGTACCCGTGGACGAAGATCTCCTCCGGCGGTGCGATGCCGGCCGCCATGCACATGGCGGGCCACCAGACACAATGGAACTTGAGGATGTCCTTCCCGATCAGGTGGTGGGCGGCGCCCCAGCGCGCCTCGAACACGGCGGGGTCGCCTCCGTAACCGGCCACCGTCAGGTAATTGATGAGCGCGTCGTACCAGACGTAGAAGACGTGCCCGCTGTCCCACGGCACAGGCACGCCCCACGTGAAGGAGGTCCGGGTGATCGACACGTCCCGCAGCCCTCCCCGGATGAAGCCGAGGGCCTCGTTGCGCTTGGACGTCGGGCGGACGAAATCCGGGTGGCTCTCGTAGTACCCGAGGAGACGCTCCTCGAATTGGCTGAGCTTGAAGAAGTAATTGTCCTCCTTCATCTCAATGACGGGGCGACCATGGACCGGGCACTTGCCGTCCACGAGCTGGTCCTCGAGGTAATAGTCCTCACAGGAGACGCAGTACAGGCCCGAGTACGACCCGAGCTCTATGAAGCCGTTGTCGTAAATGCGTTGCAGGAACCGCTGGACCACCTCGTAGTGGCGGGGCTCGGTGGTCCGGATGAAGTCGTCGTTGGCGATGTCGAGCCGGCTCCAGGCCTCCACGAAGCGCGCCGAGGTGCGGTCCGTCCACTCCTTGGGGGTGGTCTCGTTCGCCTCGGCCGCCTCGACGATCTTCGCCCCGTGTTCGTCGGTGCCCGTCATGAACCAGACGTCGTCGCCCAGGAGGCGGTGCCAGCGCGCCAGGGCGTCGGCGTTGACCGTCGTGTACGCCGTGCCCACGTGCGGCGCGTCGTTGACGTAGTAGATCGGTGTCGTGAGGTAGTACGGAGGCACCGCCGGTAGCGTACCGGCGCCTTCAGGCGCCGCCCGACGTGTCCTGTCCGGCTCCGGTACTCCCGCGCACGCGCAAGGCGGCCTCGTAGGCGCGCCGTCGGGGCACGCTGAGTGACGCCGACACCAGCTCGGCCACCTGGCGCGGCCCCGCCGAGGGATCGTCGACGAGCGCCGCCCGCACCGCGGCCTCGACCTCGTCCTCGCCGACCGGCGCCGGACGCCGGCGCACCGCCGACGACCAGGACGACCTCGCCCCGGACCTCCCGCGCCGCGAAGACGGCCGCCGCCTCGCCGACGATGCCCCGCCAGACCTCCTCGTGCAGCTTTGTCAGCTCGCGCACCACGGCCACCGGGCGGGCCGCGTCGGTAGCGGCCAGCTCGGCGAGGGTGGCCGCGACGCGGCTCGGGGCCTCCAGCACGACGGTCGTCCGCGCGTCGGCCATCAGTGCGCCAATGCGCCTCCGGCGCTCGGATCCCTTGCGGGGCAGGAATCCCTCGACGCAGAAGCGGTCGGCAGGCAGGCCGCTCACGACCAGCGCGCCGAGAACCGAAGACGGGCCCGGCACGGTGCTCACCGTGGCACCGGCCTCGGCGAGGCGAGCAGCCAACCAGGCACCCGGATCCGAGATCCCGGGTGTGCCCGCGTCGCTGACGACGGCCACCGTCGCGCCCCCGGCCACTGCACCGGCCACCCGGTCGAGCCGGGACGCCTCGTTGTGCCCGTGCAGCGACAAGAGCCGGTCGCCGTGCGGACCCTTCGCAGTAATGCCGCTCGCCGAGAGGAGGGCCCGGGTGCGGCGAGTGTCCTCGCAGCAGATCAGGTCCGCTGCCGCCAGCACCTCGCGTGCCCGGGGCGAGAGATCACCAAGGTTCCCGATCGGCGTGGCCACCAGCACGAGCTGGCCCCGCCGCCCCTCGCTCACGCCGTGCCGCTTGCGGCACCGTTGGTGCCGTTCGGGACCACGCGCATTTCGAGCTGGTCGCCGACCCGCACGCCCCAGCGCTCGAGCGACCCCGCCTCGGTTTGCACGGCGCTGCGGGCCGTCCGGCCTCCTGTGGCCATCCGCCAAGGCTTGAGCCGGGCCATGCGCACCACAGTGAGGTCGGTGGAGAGAAAGGCCACGTCAATGGGGAATTTCATGCCGGCGGTATGCACCGTGCGGGCGCCGTCAACATGCAATGCACCCTCGCAGCTCGGGCGCCCACGCAAGGCGCCGCGCTCCGCCGGCGAGTCGGCCAGCTCGAGCGCACACACCACATCGCCGTCCCGCAGCAGCCATCCGGACCGCATGCGTCCGAGGCTATCGGACTGCCTGCCGCATTCCGTCTAGTCTTTTCGCCTCATGTCGAAGCGAACGGTGAAGCGCAAGCTCAGGAAGAAGAAGAAGGCCAACCACGGCAAGAAGCCGAATTGCGGTCGCGGCTGACCCGACGCTGACGGCCCGGCGTGACCACACGACCGCCCTGGCCTCACTCCCCGTTCCAGGCGACTCCCGCCGAGCGCAGCACGCCGCTCAGCGTGGTGGGCACATCCGAGATGATTCCGTCGACCCCCAGGCCCAGCAGGCGCTCCATGGACTGGGGATCGTTGACCGTCCACACATGGACGGCCTTGCCGGCCCTGTGCGCGGCAGCCACGAACCGTTCGTCGACGATCACCAGGTCCCCTTGGCGCTCGGGCACCTGGAAGGCCACCGCAGGGCTCTCGGGCAGGTCCTCGCCAGCCTGCACCGCCTGCCAAGCCTCTGCCGTCACCATGGTGCCGGCCGAGGTCGGCACGTCCGGGGCGAACCGCCGGAAGGCGTCGGTGGCCGGGTCGAGGAAGGAGGCCACGATCAGATCGTCCGTACGGCCGAACTCGGCCAGGAGCCGGGCCAGAGGCTCCTCGTAGGGCGCCACGACGGGTGCCGTCTGTTTGATATCGAGGTTCAGCACGACCCCGGGGAATTGCTCCAGCACCTCACGCAGCGTGGCGATGCCGAACGACGGGTCGCCCGGGGCTCGGCCGCGGAACGGGTATTCGGCGGCCGGGCGGTCGGGCGTGACGTCGGCCCCGGGGATCCACCAGTACGAGAAGTCCATGGCGCGCAGCTGCGCCAGCGTGAACGATGCGATGGTGCCCTGCGCGGCGGTGGTGCGGTCGACCGTCGCGTCGTGGCAGACCACCAGCTCGCCGTCCGCCGTGGCGTGGACGTCGAGCTCAACGGCCGTCGCACCCACGTCGAGCGCATGCTGAATGGCGTGCAGGGTCGAGGATGGCGACTCCCAGGCGCCCCCCTGGTGCGCATAGGCGATGACCCTGCGCCCGAGCCATGCCGACCCTGTGCCCACCCGACCGACGGTAACAGCCATCGCCCGGTTCGGCGGGCGAAGCCGGAGTCCGCCGTGGCGGGCCTATCCTCGTGCGGCGTGCTCGATCACCTCCTCGTCGATCTCATCGGCACCATCCGTTCCTCGTTCGACCGGGCGCTCCTGCAGCGCCAGGCGGTGGAGGAGCGCTTTCAGGTCGACGTCTTCCTGGGCGACCTGTCCTGGGAGACCTCCTACAGCCTTCCCGGCGAAGAGCAGCCGCCCCGAGTGCGGGCCGACATTTCGCTCGACTGGCCCACCTGGAGCCAGACCTCCTACCGCAGCTGGTCGATCGGCGAGCCACCTGACGAACTGCCCGAGGTCGTGATCGAGGTCGCGTTGCGGGTGCAGCGCATGGCCGAGGCCCCCGATAGCGAGAAGGTCATGACGGCCCTTCCGGCCACCGGGCCGCTGGGAGATCCGTCGGATCTGGTGCGCACCGCCACCACCATGGAGCAGGTGCGTACGGAGGCGGACGAGGTGGATGGCACCATGCGCTGGGCCGCCGAAGCGACGTACGAGGGGTCTCTTCGCTTCAGCGAGCACCACCTGGAGGAACCGTCGACCCTCGTACCGGTCTTCGACGACCTGGCCCGCTGGATCGCCTCGACGCTGATCGCATTGGCCGACCTGCCCTTCACGTTCCTGCCTCCTGGGGAGGACGACGGCTGACCCTCTCCGCTCGCCGCCGGGCCCCCGTCACCATCTTCGCTCTCGCGCTTTCGCTCGAGCGCGCTGCTCGCCGCCTGCGGCTCCTCGGCGCCGGCTGCCCCGCCGCCGAGCCAGGGCCTGATCCTCGACCGCCCCACCCCGCAGACCGTGTCGCTGGTCAACCAAAAGGGGCAGGTTGTGTCACTGGCCGGGCTGCGAGGCAAGGTCGTGGTCCTGGCACCCTTCCTGAGCTTGTGCCAGGACGAGTGCCCGCTCGTCACTGGTGCCTTCATCTCCTTGCAGCGCGACCTGAGCGCCGCCGGTCTGGCCCGTCGCGTCGTCTTCGTCGAGGCGACGGTGGACCCGGGCCGTGACAGCGTGGCGCGCCTGGGCGCCTACCAGAGGGAGTTCGGGGCCGACTGGGACCTCTGGACCGGGACGCCGGCCGACATCGCAGCGTTCTGGAGGCCCTTCGGCGTGGAATACCAGATTGTGCCCGAGGCCCAGCCCGCCAAGATCGACTGGTACACCGGCAAACCTCTTACCTACGACGTCCAGCACACGGACGGCTACATCCTCATCGACCCGTCCGGACGCGAGCGCTTCGTCGACGCCTCGGCGCCGAATCAGAAGGGCACGCTGAATGCGAAGCTGCGCGGCCTCCTCAACGACGGAGGCCTGCACGAACTGCAGAACCCGCAGGGGCCTGACTGGACCACGGCGGATGCCCTGGCCTCCATCAGTTGGTTGCTCGGCACCAACGTGGCGGCGCCGAACACCTGATGGGAAGCCAGCTGCGCCGAACCGCCGTCCTCGTTCCGGCAGCTCTCGCCGGCCTGACCCTCCTTGTCAGCGCGTGTGGCGGCGGTGGTGGAGGGGTGACGACGCTGTCGGGCACGCCGACCACCGACAGCTCGCTGACGCTGACGCTGCAGCACTCCCCTGTCGGGCCCATCCTCGCCACGGGGGGCGACGACACGCTCTACGACTTCGTCCCCGACACGGCGACCCACAGCGCCTGTCTCAGCAACGTATGCATGTTGCAATGGCCGCCTCTCGTCACGAGCGGCCCGGTGCGCGTCGGCAAGGGCGTCGACCGCTCACTGGTGGGCACGCTCCGCCGGCCCGACGGCTCGACCCAGCTCTCTTACGGCGGCCACCCGCTCTACACCTACAACGGCGACGTCTCACCCGGCGTCGTCATGGGTCAGGCCATCAACCAGGACGGCGGCCTCTGGTACGTGCTCACTGCGCAGGGGAAGCAGATCACGACGTCGTTCACGGTCACCCCTCCGAACGTCAACGGCAACGCCAACGGTTGAGCCACACGGCCGGGCGGTGGAAAGGGCTGATGGATCCCACAGCTAGCGAATGGGTGTACGCGACGGCCCCCGTCTACCCCTCGGCACGGTGAGCCCGATCCCTCTGCCCGGCGACCGTCACCCAGGCTTCATCCCTCAGCCGGCGAGTGCTGGGGCCTCGTCAAGTCGATGCAGCTCCAGACAACCCACCGCCGAGAAGAGCTCAGTGCACGGGACGCTGGTACAGCCGTGCGGAATGATGGCAAGCGGTGGAAAGTCTGGTCCTGTCCCGAGCAACTGGAGGGCCTGACGGGGATCCGCGAGTTCGGACGGCAGCGCGCCTAATTGAAATGGCCCCAATGGCGCAGCGATGATCAGAAGCACGCCAGCAGCAGCAAGCGCGGCGCCCGCCACGACGGTCCGAATCGTCCGCCACTTCTCCGGCTGGAGAAGCTCTGCGGCAACTAACCACACTCCCGCGATCACGAGGAGCAGGAAGCCCACCTCGGCCAACTTGATGCCGGTTGCGGGGCTGATAGCGAGCACATCAGTCACCTGTCGCCGGGACCGCCATCAGCTGGCAACGGTTCAGGAATAGCTCCGGGAAAGTCTTCTGGCGAATCGGGTTCGGGTGCTTCGTCCGGCTGACGCTCTTGCGATGGGTCGGATGTGGTCATGCCTAGGCCATACCGCGCCCCCTCGAGATGTAAACGAGGTTGGACCAAACGACTCGGCGTTCGTCGATGAACCCCGTACGCTGGGTCCATGACCAACCAGCCACATCCTGCCGACAAGAGCGGACCGTGTCAGATCATCAAACTGGACCCAGAGGTCAGCCCGTGCTCAGAGATTGGCGTCGCCGTGAGGGACCCGCTCTCGGGGAACACAGAGCTGCTCTGCGCAGCTCACTTGGCATTGCGAGAGGCGCACGCGAGTAGCAGTTGAACCTCCCCACGCCCCAACCCGTCACCAGAACGGCGGTTCAGGCTGTAGACGGGGATTGCAAAAGGGACGAAACCGCGCCGGTCGGGAACACCGGCTGGGCGGAACCGAGATTGCTCCTTGACCACGAAACACGCTCCTCGAGCCCGTCCCGATCATTGTGGCATTGCGAGCAGGATGATGTGGTCGTGATGTGAGCGAGACGCCTCAGCGCGGCGAATCGGCGCGCACTGACGCCAGCGGTGGGGCCCGGCATTGAGCGGGGGCCGTTCCGCGTCAGTTCACGCGGCCGTAATCCCAGAATCGGTCCATTTGCAGCAATCGGTCACGTAGACAGTGCACGGCGGAATTGTGAGTTGTGCGAATCGGCCCCGTCCCCTCCCCTGTGGGCGGGGTCGCTTCGCGCCCATCGCGGGAAGGTCGACCGACGAGACTCAGGCCCTCTCTTCGTTGTGCCGACACCGGGTCAGGCGGGCGGCAGCGTTCGCGGCTCGGCCATCTTCCCCCGGCTTCGGCCGGGTCGCTTCGCGTCCGCAAGAATCCCAGCACCTCGCTGTTTATCCCCAGCTACGACTCGGGCATATGAGCGGCATACGCACGGCAGTCACGAGCCGGGGGTGTGCGTGAGCGGCTCCCTGGGGCGAGAAGGAGCCAAGTTCCGGCTCACGGCCGACGGCCGAGACCGGACTCGAAGCGCCGCTGAGGGACTGCTCCAGCAGACCGCCGCTGTCATTCCCGCGGATTCTGTGCGGACTTCAGGGCAGCTTTGGCGCCTGACTGGCCTTTCGCCAGGTATCAGGTGTTGAAGCGGAACTCGACGACGTCGCCATCGCGCATGACGTAGTCCTTGCCCTCCATCCGGGCCCTGCCCGCGGTGCGGGCGGCAGCGACCGAGCCTGCATCCATGAGGTCCTCGAAGCTGATGACCTCCGCCTTGATGAAGCCGCGCTCGAAGTCGGTGTGGATGACGCCGGCGGCCTTGGGAGCGGTATCGCCGATGTGAATGGTCCAGGCCCGCGCCTCCTTCGGACCCGCCGTGAGGAACGTCTGCAGGCCGAGAGTGGCAAATCCCACGTGGACGAGCTGCTCGAGCCCCGACTCCTCCTGCCCATAACTCTGCAGCAGCTCGGCCGCGTCAACGGCATCGAGGCCCGCGACCTCCGCCTCGATCTGTGCGCAGAGGACGATGGCTCGAGCAGGGCGCACACTTTCCGCCAGGTCGGCCGCCAGGGCCTGGTCGCCGAGAGCCGCTTCGTCGACATTGAAGACGTAAATGAAGGGTTTCGCGGTCAACAGGTGCAGGTCGCGCAGCAGCCCGACGTCCACCTCGCCCTTCGCGGCAGCCTCGATGATCGTGCGACCGGCATCGAGGATCTCTTGGGCGGAGGCCAGCGCATCGACGGTCGGCCGGAGCGCAGGGTCACCCTTCGCCTCGCGCGCCAAGCGCGGTAGCCGCTGCTCGACCGTCTGCAGGTCAGCCAGGATCAACTCCGTATTGACCGTCTCGATGTCGCTGGCCGGGTCCACCCGCGCGTCGACGTGGACGACGTCGTCGTCGTGGAAGGCACGCACCACTTGGCAGATGGCGTCGGTCTCGCGGATGGCCGCCAGGAACTGGTTGCCCAAGCCCTCCCCCTGCGATGCGCCGCGCACGAGCCCTGCGATGTCCATGAAGGTCACCGTCGCCGGCACCACCGGAGCGCCGCCATAGAGGTCCGCCAACTGCTGCAGCCGGATGTCGGGCACGGCAACGACGCCCACGTTGGGCTCAATCGTGGCGAAGGGGTAGTTCGCCGCCAGCACCTCGTTGTTCGTGAGCGCGTTGAAGAGGGTGGACTTGCCCACGTTGGGCAGCCCGACAATGCCGATCGAAAGGCTCACGTGGGCGCCGACGAGCCCGGGAGGAGACCGGCGTCGGCGGCCAAAGTCTTGAGATCTGCCTCGGGCCGGGCACCCGTGTGAGAAATGACCTCTGCTGCACACAGGCCACCCAGGCGGGTGCTCTCGACAGGGCCCATACCGTGGGTCAAGCCGTAGAGGAGGCCCGCGGCGAAGAGATCCCCGGCGCCCGTCGTGTCGACCACGTGACCGACAGGGGCGGCCGGTACCTCCTCGGGCCCTCGGGCCGTCAGAACGGTCGCGCCCAGCGCGCCCCGGGTCATGACGACCAGCAGCCCGGTCTCCTCTGCCGCCTCGAGGGCGCTTTGGTACGAGTTGGCCCCGAAGAGCATGGTGACCTCCTCTTCGTTGCCGAGAAGGATGTCCACGTCGTCGATCAGAAGGTCGAGGAACTCGCGCTGGTGGCGGCCGACGCAGAACGGGTCCGACAGGGAGAGTGCCACGGCGCCCTCCGCGCCGTGCGCTGTAGCCGCGGCATGGCGCATCGCCTCCTTGGCGGCCGGCACATCCCACAGATAGCCCTCGAGGAGGACGATGGCGGCGCGGGCGACGAAGGGGGTGGGGACTCCCTCGGGGGACAGCGTCGAGGCAGCTCCCAGATAGGTCCCCATGGTGCGGTCGGCGTCGTCGGTGATGAGCACCACGCAGCGCCCGGTGCCGAGGCCGTCCGCGGCCGCCGATTCGCTCAGGTGGGGTTCGAACTCGACGCCGGCCGCCCGCAGGTTCTCGGTGTAGGTCCGGCCCACCTCGTCATCGGCCACTGCGCCAACAAATCCGGCGCTGCCTCCGAGTACGGCGATCCCGGCGCGTCGTGTTGGCGACCGATCCGCCCGAGACGAAGCGGGGGGCGCCCATGAACTCCTGCACCAGGTTGGCCTTGGGCAGGTCGATGAGGGTCATCGACCCCTTTTCCAGTCCGGTCTGGGCCAGCTGTTCGGCGGAGGCCAGCTCGATGACGTCGAGGAGCGGCGATCCGATGGCCACGACGTCGAGGTCACGGCCGTTGGCTTCGTTGGCGGGGGCAGTTTCCGGAGAGGGCACGGAGCGAGAAACTACCCGCGGCACCGCGGGTAGCCTGCACGGATGCCCTCAGTTCCTGCGTCAGCCGTCGCGCCCGGCTCGGAGCCGTTCCGTTTGCCACGGACGATCGAACCGGAGACCTACCACATCGAACTCGAGCCGGACATCGCCACCGCAACCTTCTCGGGCACGGTTCGGATCGACGCCATCGTCCATGAGGCGGTCGAGGAAATCGTGCTCAATGCGGCCGAACTGGCGATCAGCGACGTCGAGGTCCTGACCTCTGACGGCACCACCGTTCTGTGCAGCGTGAGTTTCAACGATGAGCTCGAGCAGGTGACCTTCCAGCCGGCCGACCCGCTTCCCGCCGGCCCGTGCACCATCAGCTGCCGGTTCAGCGGGACCCTCAACGACAAGCTGCGCGGTTTCTACCGCTCCACCTATACGGGGCTGGACGGCGAGACCCAGACCATGGCGACGACCCAGTTCGAGTCGGTGGACGCACGGCGCGCATTCCCCTGCTTCGACGAGCCGGACCGCAAGGCCGTCTTCGAGATCACGCTGATCGTGGAGCCCGACCTCGACGCCATCTCCAACTCCCCCGCCGTCGAGATCGACCAAGTCGGCAACAAGCAGCGCATCCGATTCGCCCCCACCATGAAGATGTCGACGTACCTGGTGGCCGTCGTCGTCGGCAGGCTCGAGATGACCGAGACCGTCGACGTGGACGGCGTGCCGCTCAGGGTCGTCTGCACACCCGGGAAGCTCCCGTTGGCTGACTTCGCCCTCGAAGTCGGCGCGTTCGCACTGCGTTTCTTCACCGAGTACTTCAACATCCCCTACCCGGGGGACAAGGTCGACCTGGTGGCCATTCCTGACTTCGCCGCCGGGGCGATGGAGAACCTGGGCTGCATCACTTTCCGGGATACGGCGCTGCTCGTGGACCAGGACGAGGCCGCCCGCGCCGAACTCGAGCGGGTCGCCGACGTCATTGCGCACGAGCTGGCGCACATGTGGTTCGGGGACCTCGTGACCATGGGCTGGTGGGAGGGCATCTGGCTCAACGAGGCGTTCGCAACCTTCATGGAGGTGCTCTGTGTCGACGCCTTCCGACCCTCGTGGAACCGGTGGATCGGCTTCGCACCGTCGCCGCGAGGCAGCGCTGGCCGTTGACGCGCTCCACCTGACCCGCCCGATCGAGTACCCGGTGGGACCGCCCAAAGAGGCAGAAGGAATGTTCGACGTGCTGACCTACGAAAAGGGCTGCGGGGTCCTGCGCATGCTCGAGCAGCACATCGGTCCGGAGGTGTTCCGCGACGGCGTACGGACCTACCTCAAGGCGCACGCCTATGCCAACACGGTGACCAGCGATCTGTGGGATGCACTCGAGGACGCGAGCGGTGCACCCGTCCGCGACGTGATGGACACTTTCATTCTGCAGGGCGGGCACCCGCTCGTATCCCTGCGCGGCGACACGCTCAGCCAACAACCCTTCGCGCTCGGACCCGTGCCCACCGGAGAGACATCGTCCATCGGCTCGGCGTGGCGAGTCCCCGTCGCCGTGCGGGCGCTGCCCTCGAGCGGGCGGCCTGGCGCGCCGGTACACCATCTCGTCCTCGATGCAGAAACGGATGAGATCGCCGAAGCCCGGCAAGGCCTTGCCGTGGTGAACGCCGGCGGTTGGGGCATCTTCCGTGTCGGGTACGAGACCGGGCACCGGACAGCGCTCGCCGAGCACCTCCCCGAGCTCACCCCCTTGGAACGGGCCAACCTGGTCGCCGACACCTGGGCGACCACCCTTGCCGGACTCTCGACGCTCGAGGAGTTCCTGGTCCTGGCTTCGCGGCTCGGCGACGAGCCCGAGCCCGCAGCGTGGTCCCCCGTCGGCTCGGCGTTGCTCCTCACCAGGCGTATCGCGGGGGCCGATCAGGAGGATGCACTTCACGATGCGGTTGCGGCGCTCGTTGGACCCACACAGCGACGACTTGGCTGGGACGCCATTCCGGGTGAGAACGACCGCACCCCGACCTTGCGAGCGTTGGCGATCAACCTTCTCGGTACGGTCGGAGCCGATGCTGAGGTCCGCGCCGAGGCAGCACGGCGCTTCGACGCCTCGCCCATCGGCGGCGGCTCCGGTGCGCCGATCCCGCCCGACATTGAGTCGGCCACGCTGGCCGTCGTGTCGCAACTGTTGCGACCCGGCGACTACGACGCACTTCTGGAGCGCTACCGCTCCGCCACGACGCCCCAAGAGGAGATGCGCTCTCTGGGCGCGCTGGCCGGGTTCCCCGACGTGGACCTGTGCCTCCGCACATTCGACCTTGCGATGACCGAAGTGCGCAGTCAGAACGGGTTCGCCGTCATCGGCTCCCTGTTGGCCAACTCCGTGGGCAATCAGGCCGCATGGACCCGCCTCACCGAGACCTGGGATGCGGTGCTCAATCGCTTCCCGAAGAACGCACCACCGCGCATCATCGAGGCGATCCCCGCCCTGTGCGGCGACCCCGAGTTCGCCGAGGGAGCCATTTCGTTCCTCAACGACAACCCGCTGTCGTCGGGGCCGCGCCGGGTGGCCCAGTCGGTCGAGCGACTCCGGGTGAACGTGGCTTTTGGCTCTCGCGAACGGGCGGGACTGGTCGACTCATTGCGGGTGGCCGGCGCACCCACATCCTGATGAGGGAGGAGTGGTCCGGGGGCGACGCCCTCGAATCCACGCGCGTCCAGTCTCTCTTCGCAATCGCGCGCCGCACGCGAGGCTTCATGCCGGACGACGAAGGGGTGGCGCTGTTCGCCGCTGCCCTGCGCGCCGGCCAGGCCGAGCTCCCGACGACTGCACCGGCTACTTTCGTGGAGATCGGGGCCTGGTGCGGGAAATCGACCGTCTATCTGGGCGCCGCCGCAGAAGCGACAGGGGCTGCGCTGCTCTCCATCGACCATCACCGAGGCTCGGAGGAGAACCAGCCGGGATGGGAATACCACGAACCCGATCTGGTCGATCCCGAGACAGGCCGCATCGATACCCTGCCGCACTGGCGCCGCACCATGACGACGGCCGGTCTCGAGTCGTCCGTGACCGGCATTGTCGGTGATTCCTCCACGTTGGCGGCGCGTTGGGACCGGCCGCTCGCCTTTTGCTTCATTGACGGTGGGCACGGCGAAGATCCCGCCTGGGCCGACTTCCGCGGCTGGTCGCCGCACGTGGCGCTCGGCGGCTGGCTGGCCATCCACGATGTGTTCCCCGACCCCGCAGACGGGGGTCGACCGCCCTACGAGCTCTATTGCGCCGCGCTGGCTTCGGGCGAGTTCACCGACGACGGAGCCTGCGGCAGCCTGCGCGTGCTGCGCCGCATCACCCTGCCCCGCTGACGGCACGCTGTCCCGCTGGAGCCGGGGTCAGCGCCTCGAATCCGCCCCTTCGACTGCCGTCGGCCCCGGAACCACGACCGGCGTCGACGTGACGGCTCCAGCGCCGGCGCGGAGACCCACCGCCGCCACGGCGGCGGCGGCGAGCGTCGCTCCGGCCGCGACCATCAGGGCCAGGTGGTACCCCGAGACGAAGGAAGCCACGGCGTCAGATCGGTACTGCGCCCCGAGGGCATGGCTGACCGCACCGATCTGACCCCCGGCGACGGACTGGGCTTGGCTGGCCGCTCCCGGCACCCCGACGCTGCGAGTGGCCCAGGCGCTCGTTGCCGCGTGGACCCCGATTGCTCCGAGGACGGCCAGCCCCACCGATGTTCCGACCTGGCGGGCGGCGTTGACGAGGCCTGACGCGCCGCCCGAGACGCCCGGAGGCACATCGCGCATCGCGACGTTGACGACGCCGGGTACCAGCGTGCCCCAACCGATGCCGAGCAGCACGTAGCCGACGAACGCCACGCCGAACGGGGTGGTGTCCGAGAGCACCGCGAGGACCGCGACCCCGGCCGCGCCCACCACGCACCCGCTGACCACGATCACGACAGGCTGAAATCGTCGACGGAGCCTCCCGGCGAACTGCGCGGCCACGATGAACGGGATGTTCATCGACAACCAGGAGAACCCGGTCCGCAACGGTGACCAACCTTCGACGTCTTGGAAGAGCAGCGTGACGTAGAACATGACACCTGCCAGCGCCAAATAGGTGAGCAGGTACACGCCACACCCGGAGACGAAACTGCGGGCCCGCAGCAAGCTGGGAGGCAGCATGGGCGACGACGTCCGCCCTTCCCAGAGGACGAAAAAGACCACCAGGACAACACCGACGGCCAGCGGCCCGACCACCTCCAGGGAGGTCCATGGGTGGCTCGACGACTCGATGAGACCGAAGGTGATGCCGAGGAGTCCGAGAGCGATGGCGCCCATCCCGACCACGTCGAGGGCGCGGCCCTCCCGGTTGCGGGATTCGGCGACGGCTACGTAGGCCACGACGAACCCGGCGATCGCAAACGGCACGTTGACCCAGAAGACCGAGGACCAGCTGAAGACCGACAGGAGGGCTCCCCCGACCACCGGTCCGAGCCCGAAGCCCAGTCCCGAGATGGCGGCCCACATGCCGAAAGCTCCCGCTCGCCGCTCGACTGGATAGGTCTCGGTCAGGATGGCCAGGGTCAGAGCCGACATGAGGGCGCCGCCCGCGCCCTGCACGGCGCGGGAGCCGATGAGCGCCAAGTCGGAGGTGGACAGGGCGCACGCGACGGAGCCCAACGTGAAGACGACCATGCCGATGAGGAAGAACCGCTTCCTGCCATAGCGGTCCCCGAGGGCACCTCCCAGAGGGATGAAGGCGGCGAGGCTCAGGGCGTACGCGCTGATCACCCACTCGAGCTGGCCCGCCGTCATGTGTAGCTCGCGCTGGATCGACGGCAGCGCCGTATTGACGATGGTGACGTCGAGCAGGGTCATGCCCTGCGCAACGCACATCGCAACCAGGGTGAGGCGGCGTTGCCGCGTCACCCGGGCGTCCTCTCCGGCGGTCAGCGGATCAGACACCCGAGGGGATGGAACGTCGACGAGAGAGCACTGGAATCGTGGGTGAATCTACCGGAGACTCCCGTCCGACCGGACGCCGGCTCTTGCCACCCCCGATTCGCACGAGGGCAGGCCCACCATCAGCCGCGGGAGAAGCGTTGCGGAGGATCGGCGACGGTGCACCCCTCAATGGCGTCCCCGCAGTGCGGCTCGGCCAGGTCGAGTGCGGCCGGCAGGCCTTCGCCTCGGAAGAGGCCCGCAGCCGGTGTCGTGTTCGACAAGGCGTCCGCCGCCAGCACCATGGCGGCGAAGGTGTAGGTCGTCCGCTCGTGCTTGGGAAAGGTCTCCCGCTCGGGGTAGACGATTCCGGTCCAGTACGACCCGTCCGGCAGCCGTAGGTTCTGCCCGGCCGAGAAGAGATCCAGGGCCGGGCTCTCCATGCCGAGCGCGTCGAGCGTCAGCACGCATTCCGCCGTTTCGGCCGCCGTCACCCAGTCGCCCGTCGAGACGCAACGCACCCCCAGGCCCTCCATGACGAAGGTCGACCAACCCTCGGCAATGCGCCGTCGGCCCGCTTCACCCTCGAGCGCGCCCGACAACATCGGGTAGTACCAGTCCATGGCGAATTCGACCTTCGGTGCGAAGGCGCCGGGGTGATGGGCCACGGCATGCCCGAGCCGTCCGGCCGCCAGCTCCCAGTCCGGCCGGTCCTTGGCCAGACATTCCGCCACCGCGACGGCGCACCGCATGGAGTGGTAAATGGACGACGAGCCGGTCAGCAGCGCGTAGTGCTCCGATCGGCCGGTCGAGTCGAGAGACCACAGCACCGAGCCATCCGGCTGCTGGGAGCGCAGGATGAAATCGATGCCCTTCTCAATCGTCGGCCAGAGTTCCCCCAGGAACTCCACGTCGCCCGTGATCAGGTGATGGT
This sequence comes from uncultured Acidimicrobiaceae bacterium, assembly GCA_963850185.1. Classification (GTDB taxonomy): domain Bacteria; phylum Actinomycetota; class Acidimicrobiia; order Acidimicrobiales; family RAAP-2; genus Bog-473. Next base: position 142,719 of record CAWKKE010000011.1, on the reverse strand, counting down.
GCCAGGCACCCGCGGCCAGATAGCCGCACACGTTCGTGTCGAGCCGCAGATCCTTGACTGCGTCGCCCTGGTAGTAGTTGAACCAGCTTCCATCGGGAAGCTGGCGACGCGCCAGCCAGCGGTAGGCGTCGACGGCTTCGTCCACCAGGCCGCACACGGTCAGTGCCATGGCCGCCTCCACGTGATTCCACGGGTCACAGTGGCCACCCTCGAACCACGGGATCTGTCCGTCATGGCGCTGGACCGCCGCAATGGCGTGGCCCGTGGCGAGCACGTCCGCGCTCGTCAAGATGCCGGGAACCTCCGGCAGCGTGGCGGATCGGATCTCTTCTGTGGTCATGCCGCAGCTCCCTGGCTTGGTGTCGTCGGTCCGCGCCGGCCGGGAACACCGCGGGGCAGTGTGGGGCGCGCGTCGGGCAGGTCGGCCGCGCGGCCGACCGGCTTGGTCAGATAGAGCACCAGGCTCTTGCCGATGACGGGGCTGAGGACCCGGTCGGCGGTGCGCGTGACGAGAGGTGCTTTGACGATGTCCCAGACCAGCACCTTGTGGTACGCCTCGACGGCCGGGTGCGAATCGTTCGATGGCCCGACGAGGCAGCGCAGCCACCAGTAGGGCGAATGCAGGCCGTGGGCGTGGTGGTGTCCCGTCGGCTCGAGACCGGCCGAGGTCAGGCGGCGCTCCAGGGTGGATCGCCGGTAGATCCGCACGTGTCCGCCCGGTGTGTCGTGGTACTCATCCGACAGTGCCCAATTGACGACCTCGGGCCCGCAACGCGGCACGGTCACCGCCATGGAACCACCGGGCCGAAGGACGCGGGCGAGCTCGCGCATCGCCGCCGAATCGTCGGGAATGTGCTCGAGCACCTCCGACGCAATGACGCGATCGAAGGTTCCGTCATCGAAAGGCAGCGCGAGCGCGTCGCCTTGCACTGCCGTCGCCGGATGATCCGCAGGAATCTCACCCATCTCGATCATGGCCGCAAACGTGCCGCGCACCTGTGCCACCTCCTCGGGGCCGGCGTCGAGCGCGACCACGGAGGCGCCACGGCGGGCGGCCTCGAACGCATGGCGCCCGAAGCCGCACCCGAGGTCCAGGACTCGGTCCCCTGGTCCCACCCCGAGGCGGTCGTAGTCAACCGTCAACATCAGCCTGCTCCTCGGGCCGGCGTGGCGTGCAGACCGTCGACACCGGCCAACGGCGCGCCCGGAAGCGGCTTCCCGGCAATGACGGCGTCGTAACAAGCCGCAGTCCCCGCGGCGGTGACCTGCCAGGTGAACCGACTCACCACCCGTTCTCGCCCGGCGGCACCGAGACGGGCGCGCAGAACCGGGTCGTCCAGCAGGCGGGCGATGCCGACTGCGAGTGCGCCCGGATCGTCGGGCGGCACAAGGAGGCCGGTTTCCCCGTCGGTGCCCACCACCTCGGGCAGCGCGCCCCCCGTCGTCGCCACCACGGCCACCCCGCAGGACATCGCCTCGATCGCGGGCAGCGAGAAGCCTTCGTAGAGCGAGGGCACGACGGCAACCTGGGCTTCGCCGTACAGGCGGGCCAGCTCGTCGTCGGTGATGCCACTCACGCAGTGCACGGAGTCGGCCAGACCAAGGCGGGCGATGGCTTGCTCGACCCGGCCACCTTCATTGGGACGTCCGATGACGGTCAGCTCGACATCACGCTCGGTTCGCAACTTCGCCACGGCTTCGAGCAGTGGCACCAGCCCCTTCATGGGCACGTCACTGCTGGAGGTCACCATGATCCGGCCCGGCACCGGGCTCACGTCTTCGAAGGGCCGGAACACGGTGTGGTCGACGCCGACGGGGACGACTGTCATCCGCTCGGGCGCCACATCCATTTGCGCCGCGATGTCCTGACGCGAGTTCTGCGACACCGTCAGCACCGCCGGCAAGGCGCGCGCTACCCGCACTTGCATGCCGAGAAAGCCGAACCAGCGCCGCGTCGTGAATCGCTGCCACGGATTCGTCGTATGCGACAAGGCGAGCTGGCGATCGACCGTGATCGGATGGTGCAACGTCGTCAGGAGGGGCCAGCCGTCTTCGACCATGCCCAGCATCCCGGTGCCCAGGCACTGATTGTCATGCACCACGTCGAACTCGTCTCGGCGCTGCGCCAAGAGTTGGCGGGCTCGGAGGGAGTACGCGAGAGGCTCCCCGAAGCCGGCCGTGCACATGATGGCGAACTCGGTCCAATCCTCCCGGGAGGTGAACTCGCTCCGGTGGGGGACGCGAAAGGGGTCGGGCTGGCGGTAGAGGTCGAGGCCGCGGACGGGGGTGAATCCCACACCGTCGTCGAGATCGGGCCAGGGCGGACCGGCGAAGACCTCGACCGAATGCCCCAGCGCGACCAGCTCACGGGTCAGGTGGCGGGTGTAGACGCCCTGTCCGCCGCAACGGGGGTTCCCCCGGTAAATGAGAAATGCGATCCGCAAACCCCCTGGTCGGGGCGGCGCGGCGGCAATCGGCGCGGGTAGCTCTATGTGCCGAGAGCGCTCCCAGGATTCCTTTGTTTCGATCCACTTCTGGCGAGGCGTTTTAGGCAACGGATGTCCCGACTCGACTCACCATGACCCTCTAGCCTCCCCGAACCCCCTGGTCCTGCGCAAACGGCGACCATGAGCGACCGTTGCGGCCTGGCGCTCAGGCGAGGCCGAACCAGCCGAGCACGGTCAGCACGACGTAGACGCCGGCCACGACCGCGACTGCGACAATGGCCAATCCTCCCACCCAGCGGGCGACCGGGCCGTTGGCCGCCGAACCCAGCAACGAACGCCGGTTGGCCAGCACCAGAATCAGAATGAGCGTCATCGGCGTGATCACGCCCTCGAGCACCTGGGTGTTGAGAATCAGGGTGATGAGGTTCCCCGGAACGAGGACCACGGCCGCCCCAATCAGGATCTGGAACGTGAAGATGCCCAGGAAGACGGGGGCCTGGCGGAAACTCGACGAGACGGAGCGCTCGACCCCGATGGCCTCGGCCACGGCGTAGGACGTCGAAAGCGGCACCACGGCGGCGGCAAGGGCGGACGCCCCGAGCAGACCGAGCCCGAACAGCGTCGTGGCGAAGGCGCCGGCGACCGGCTTGAGCCCTTCGGCCGCCGTCGTGGCCGAGGTGAGCGGGCCCGTTCCCCCGATCGTGGCCCCGGTCGCGACGATGATCGACATGGCCACCAAGGCGGCGAGCACGGCGCCGGTGATCGCGTCGACGCGTTGGAAGTGGTACTCCTCGGGTTTGACGCCTTTGTCGACGACAGCGCCCGCCTCGTACAACTGGATATACGGGGTGATGGTGGTGCCGATGAGTGCGACGGAGAGCAAGAGAAACGACTTCGAGGCTTCGAAGTGGGGCCACACGGTGTTGACGGCGACCTCGTGCCAATTGGGCTTCGCAAGGACGGCGGCGATCGGGTATGCGATGAAGACGACGGTGAGCAGGAGGAATATCCGTTCGGCGTAGCGATAGGAGCCGAAGAGCACGAGCGACCAGATCGCGACGGCGGCAATGGGAACCGAGATGTAGCGCGAGACATTGAACAACTCGAAAGACGTTGCGATGCCGCCGAACTCGGTCACCATCAGGCCGACGTTGGCGACAGCGAAGGCGGTGATGGCGAAGGCAGTGAGACGGAGGTCGAACTCCTCCCGAATGAGGGCGGCCAAGCCTTTGCCGGTGTGGGTCGCCAAGCGAGCCACCATCTCCTGAACGATGACGTAGGCAATTGTGATCAGCACCATCAGAAAGAGGGTGCGGTAGACGAACTGCGCCCCGGCAGACGAATAGGTGACGATGCCACCGGCGTCGTTGCCGGCCGCGGCGGCGATCAATCCCGGCCCGGCGGCCGCCAGGTAGATCAGCCAACGCCGCGACACCTTCAATTTCACGACAGGAGGCGTGGAAAGTGGAATCGACCCTTGGTCGGCACCAGTGCATCGAGCACGTCGTCGGCCAGGATCCGCCCGATGGGACGCCCGTCGTCGTCGACAACCACCATGGAGTGGCGCCGCGCCTCGATCAGCTGCCCGGCCGCCTCGCCCGCCGACGTGTGGGGGCTCACGGTCACCACGTCCTCGTCGCCGAGGAGCGCCGACATGCGCGTATCGCTCGAGGTTCGCAGCGCCAGCAGAATGTCCAACACACTGACGTCGCTCAGAAGCCGGCCGTCATCGTCGACGACTGCCACCGCATCGAGGTCGGCGCCGTGCGCGCGCGCCTCGGAGAGCCGGTCGACCACGTTCTTGACCTTGTCCCCCGATTTGGCCGTCACGAGCGCCGTCGTCATGATGCCGCCTGCCTCGTCCTCCTCGTAGCCGAGGAGCTCGCGCAGCGACAGTGCCGTTATGGCGGGGATGTGCGTCAGCACCTCGCCCCGCACGGCGACGGGGAGGTCGCGCAGTGCGTCGACCGCCTCGTCCGGCTCCATTGCGGCGAGGAGGCGCGCGGCCTCGACCGGATCTGACTCCCGCAGGAGCTGCTCCAGGTCCTCGGGCTGCATCTCCTCAAGGGCATCAGCTGCCTCGTCCGGTCCGAGCGCGGCCAGGAGCTCGCGACGCTCGTCGCGCCGCAGATCCTCGAGCAGGTCGGCCAGTTCGCCCGGGCGGAGGCGATGGAGTCCCTCATTCGTCGTCTTGAGGCGCACCTGCGTGGCCGCGCCGCTGACGTCCTTGGCCGAGTCGGCAAAGGGCTGAATGGCGGCCCAGTCGATGACCCGATCGGGTGTCGGGCGTGGTCGCCACCGGCGTGGACCGAGACGACGGAGGAGTGTGGCGTTGGAGACGTCGGCTCCGACGAGTCGGATACGACCGATCACCTCGGCCAGGTAGAGGTCGGCAGCACGAATGACCTGGACCCCCTCGACGTCAACCAGCTGGTGGTCGAGCACGTCCTTTGCCAGCAGCACCTCGCCCGGGCGGCGAATGACATCACGCAGGTCGAGCCGGGACGAACGCAGGATCACCTCGGCCTGGCCGATCCGGTCGATGGCGGATGCCGGGACGAAGGCGAGGCGGCGACCCACCCGGATCACCAAACCGCTGACAGGCGGGTAGGTCTGCCCGTCGGCCCAGCGGGCGACAACGTCGTCCAAACGGCCGATCTCCTGCCCGGTCTGGTTGCGCACCGGGCGACCCAGAAGGCCGGCCAGCGACACAATGGAATCAAAGACACCCTCGGATGCCAGGATGCGGCGCGTGCGGCGGCGTCGCTGGTGCGGCCGGCGATCTGCGTCGCGGGAACGAACGGGGATGAGGCGTGAGCGGCTCGGCGCGCTCGTCGACGGTGGCGTGGCCATGGAACTCCCTCCTGTGACGTCCTCGAGGGACCGGTTCGGATCGGATGTCCGGTGGGCGTCGCCCGCGCCACCAGAGGATCAATGCCCGGCTTCCGACTGCATGCCCTTCTCCTGGTTCGCGGCCCAGGGCACCTTCGTGGCGAGAATCAGCCGGGGGGCGGAGTTGGATATGCGCCGGAAGTCCTACTGGGGGGTTCGCCCTTCGACATGGCCGCACCTCCTTCTCCGTCGTCCCTGTGCGGGAGGGATCACGCCGACAATCACGGCACGAGCATGTTACCGGGCTGTCCACATGGGATAGGGCTCTGCCCCGGTCACAGCGAGGCCGATCGGCCGGGTACCGTGCCTCCTATGGACCTGGCCTACCCACCCGAAGCCGAGGAGTTCAGGAGCGAGATCGCCGAATGGCTCAAGGCGAACCTCCCCGAAGGCTGGGGCGGACCCGGCTTCACCTTGACTCCTGAGGAACGCAAAGCCTTCAACGAGGAATGGACCGCCAAGTTGTACGGCGGCGGATGGATCTGCGCCAGCTGGCCGACCGAGTACGGCGGCAAGGGCCTGAGCCTGTTGCAACAGGTCGTGCTCAACGAGGAGTTCGCCCGGGCCGGCGCACCGTTGCGCGCCGATTTCTTCGGCGACACCCTTGTCGGCCCGACGATCCTGCAGTGGGGCACCGAAGAGCAGAAGAAACAGTTCATCCCGGGCATCTTGCAGGGCGAGATCGCGTGGTGCCAAGGGTTCAGTGAGCCCGACGCCGGCTCGGACCTGGCGAGCCTGAAGACGCGGGCCGAGCTCGACGGTGACGAGTGGGTGATCAACGGTCAGAAGGTGTGGACGACCCAGGCGCAGTACGCGGACTTCATCTTTCTTCTGGCGCGAACCGACCCCGACGCGCCCAAGCACGCTGGAATCTCGTACCTCCTGGTCCCTATGAAGCAGCCCGGGGTGGAGGTGCGGCCGATTGAGCAGGTAGACGGCTCGGCGGAATTCAACGAGGTCTTCTTCACCAATGTGCGCTGTCCGAAGGACAACGTCATCGGTGGCGTCAACAACGGATGGAAGGTCGCGATGACGACCCTGGGTTTCGAGCGCGGCACTTCGTCGACCACCGGACACCGGCGTTTCCAGAAGGAATTCGACGAGATCCTGGCCGAGGCGCGCCGCAGGGGCCGCTCCAGCGATCCTCTGACCCGCCAGCGCCTGGCGCGGTCGTGGTCGAAAATCAAGATCATGCAGATCAACGGCTTCCGTACGCTGACGGACGTGCTCAACGGCACGCATACGACCGCGGCCCTGAGCGCGTGCAACAAGATGTTCTGGTCGGAAGCACACCAGGAGACCCTTCTGCTCGGGATGGACATCCTGGCCATGGACGGCCAGATCCTCCTGGGCGAGGAGGGCGAGGACACCCTCCTCCCGGGCGCCCGCCGGGCCAAAGCCAACTACCCCGTCAACAACCTGCAGTCACTGTTCTTCTTCTCGCGCTCGGAGACGATCTGGGGCGGGACAGCCGAGATTCAGCGGAACATCGTGGGCGAGCGCGTCCTCGGTCTCCCGAAGGAACCGAAACCTCACTAGACGGGCACGGGCCTCGGCAACGCCGGCCGCTTCCCCTACTCTGTGGCCGGTGAGAGGACGCGTCGGATACTGCGAACGGGGTGAACAGCCATGCTGGTGAGAGAGTGCCTGCGAACGGCGCCGGTGACCGTCCCTCCGGGATGCACGCTGGAGGAGGCCGGCCGGCTGCTGGGGAACCATGGCGTCGGTTCGCTCCTCGTCGTCGACGGCGATCGCCTGGCGGGAATCGTCACGGACCGTGACATCACCGTGCGGGGGGTGGGCGAGGGCAGACCTGCTTCGACCCCGGTGGAAGCAGTCATGACGGCAGACCCGATCACCATTCAGGGCTCGGCCGACGTCTACGAGGCGTTCACCGCCTTCCAGACTTCCACCTCCCGGCGGCTTCCGGTCCTGGAGGACAAGGACCTCGCCGGGATCATTTCGGTCGACGACCTGTTGTTGTCGCTCGTCACCGAGTTCGGCGCGGTGATGTCCCCTGTCGCCCAGAAGCTGGTGCACCCCGCCTGAACGTGGCCGGCGCGGAAATCCGTGACGAAGGGCTACAAGCTCGGGACGTAGCCGCCCGAGCCGAGCGCGGCGCTCTCGTCAATGCTCAAGGAGTCGTCGATCCCGCCGACGACGTCGGTCACCCAGGGCAGACGCTCGCGCAGGATCCGCTCCACCCCACCCGAGAGCGTGGCGGAGCTGATAGCGCAGGAGCTGCACGCCCCCTGCAGCTGGACCTCGATCACCCCGGCCTCGACGTCGGCCCGGACCAGCACGAGGTCGCCCCCGTCGGCCTGCACGGCCGGCCGCATGAGATCCATGATCCCCTGGAGCTTGTCCAGGCGATCGGCCCGCTCGGCATCGCTCAGCTGGGATTCGGTGTCGCTCACTCCCCCATTGTGCCTGCTCGAGGCCCGAGTCCGTGCACCTGCGGGCCGCCGGAACCAGTTCAGTCGGTCCCGAGGGGCTCGGGAGGACCGCCCTGCACCACCGGGTTGGTCAGCTCGCCGATCCCTTCGATGCTGATCCGCACGGTGTCGCCGTCCGCCAGGAACCGTGGCGGATCGAAGCCAGCGCCCACGCCGGCGGGCGTCCCGGTTGCGATGATGGTGCCCGGCTCGAGCGGGAAGGCCGTCGTGAGGTACTCGATCATCTCGGCGCAACCGAAGATCAGGTCGGCCGTGGTCGAGTCCTGGCGAAGGTCGTCGTTGACCCAGGTCCGGATGGCCAGCGATCCCGGATCGCCGAGTTCGTCACCGGTGACCAGCTCGGGGCCGCACGGGGCGTGCGAATCGAAGGACTTGCCCAGGGTGAAAGTGGGCGAACGCCACTGCCAGTCGCGCGCGCTGACGTCGTTGATGATGGTGAAGCCGGCGACCACCTCGAGCGCCCGGGCCGCCGGCACGTGCTGGCAACGCGGGCCGATCACGAGTGCAAGCTCCCCTTCGTAGTCGACGCTGTCGGACACGGAAGGCAACACGATGGGATCACCCGGCCCACTGATGGCGGTGCGCTGCTTGTTGAACCAGTACTGCCACTCGGGGGGCTCCCGGCCCAACTCGGCCACGTGCGCCCTGTAGTTCATGCCGATGGCGAGGATGGCCGGCGGATCCGGCACCGGGGCGTGGCGCCGCACCGTCGAGAGGTCATGACGGGCCGCCCGGCCCCCGGACGCGGCGCGGACCCGCTCCAGGCCCTCCGAACCGAGCGAAACCAACCCCGCCATCGTCGGTGGGAGTCCGGTCGCGGTGTCACTCAGGTCGAGGATCTCGTCCCCGACGATCAGCCCCGGCCGTGGGGTCCCGTCCGAGAGGGAGAAGCTGGCCAGTCGCACCGCTGACTCCCCCGCTGCCTCAGTTGGCCGGCGCCTGCGTCTTGAAGTTTTCCCAGTGCTTCGTGGCGTGTCGGGCCGAGAAGGCCCCGATGAGCTCGACGGCGCCGAACAGGATGGCCCCGATGCCGATGAGCACGACCAACGCGGTCAACGGCGCGCCGGGGTGACGGATGCAGAGGAAGCCAAGAGCGACGGCGATGATGCCGCGAATGAGGTAGGCCCACCAGTAGGGCAGGTAGTGGTAGCGAATGGAGTTGACGATGTCGAAGATGCCCAACACCAAGAAGGACCACCCGACAAGCACTGCCACGATGAAGATGGTGATGTGCGGCCATACGAAGCCGACGATGCCCGCCGCTATCCAGATCACACCGAAGATGATCAGAGGCCAGCGCTGGCGCGCCGCCCGTAGGCCGCCAATGAGCTCGAGAAGGCCCCCAGCGATGAAGAACCCGCTCGCCAGGTAGACGATGGCGTAGACGCTGGCGTGCCGGTAGCTGATCACGAAGAAGCCGAAGATCATGGCGATGATGCCCCCGGCCAGGTACCAGCCCCACATCTTCTCGAGCTGCGTGCTGACGACATCACCGACGGCGATCTCGTCCTCAGTCAGTACGTCTGTCATGGCATCCCCCTCGGCGAGTAAAGGCACACACGGGCGTGTAGGCGCAGCGTACCGCCGGGCCTATGACGATGAGGGGATACAGGACCGGAGCGCACCGAGGGCGCGGCCGCCCCACGACTGGCCGACCTCGGCCCAGCGTGAGGGCTCCTCGAGCACGTCCTCGGCCTCGGCCCACAACTCGTCCTCGACCGGCTTGAGTGCCCCCCGGATCACGGGCAGTGCCTGGGGTTCGGCCTCGACGAGCTGGCGCAGGGTGGCGCCGGCCTGCCACAGCTCCTCGCCGGAGAGCTCGAGGGGCACGAACGGGGGCGGGCCGGCGACCGTACGGGGGAAGGCGGGCACGTAGATGCTGACGCATGGGCTCCCCGTCGCCACGTAGACCCGCAAGGGGGCCCCTTGCGCCACATCGGGGGGCAACTCGGCGATCATGGACGCAGTGGTCACGACCACGCCGCGGACATGCATGCAGACGCTGACGCCGCTGCCGTCGGCGCCTGCGCCGGTTGGCGGCGGGTGGACCGGACCGTCGGTACGAGGGGCGCCCCAGGGACCGGCCCCGTGATCGCGCAGATGGGCGGCTGTCGCGGCCGGCGTCAGCCCGCCGGAACCGGTCGACGCGAGAAAACGGCGGCTCGCCGCCAGGCGGACATCGGCGAAGGCCGTGTCTTTGGAGGTGTCGCGGTACCCCTCGAATTCCGCGAGCGTGATCCGGTTCGAAATGGCCACACCGGCGGGGAACGGCGCGACGGCGTAGTCCGATCCGGCGGTCTCGAGCACGAAGGCCCGGGTCGGGTCGGCGATGAGAAAGGAGGAGTCGTACGCCTCCTGGCGGCTGGCGTCGGCGATGCCGCCCTGGCCGCACGTGTCCAGGAGCCCAGTGACGATCTCGACCGCCTCGACCGCGCTACGGGCGCGCTCGAGCCCGAGACGGACCAGGTCCATACCGATGAGCCGGGGCGTGGCCGCGGCGGCGTCGTGGGTGGTGCTGACCCGCTCGTTCCCGATGGCGACGCCGTGCTCGTTGACGCCGTGCTCGGCGCCCCAGAGCCACGTGGGGCAGGACAAGAACGTGGCGTGCGCACCGGTGTCACCGATGGACAGGTACTGGGTGCGCAGTGTGCATCCGGCCGAGGCACGCCGGCCGAAGGGCCAGGCGATCTGGACCTCGCCGGCCGGGCGGTCCGAGTTCTTGGCGAACACCATGCCGCGCGGACCAGGGGCACAGAGCGTGTCGCACATAGCCGCAGTGTAGGGAGGGTGGATAGGGTGGCCTCCCGTGGAACCACGTGCCGTCCTCACCGCTGACGAAATCGACCTCTCTGCGACCGAGTTCTGGGCCCGGCCGTGGGACGAGCGGGAGGGCGCGTTCCAGACGCTCCGGCGTGAGCGCCCGATGCCGTTCTATGAAGAGCCCGAGATCCCCGAGGCCCTGCGCTACGTCATCCCGAAGGGGAAGGGCTACTACGCCCTGACTCGACACGCCCACATCGCCGAGGCCAGCCGGCACCCGGAGATCTTCCAGTCGGGGCACGGCGCCACCTCCATCGTCGACATGCCCGAGGAGATGCTGGACTTCTTCGGCTCCATGATCAATATGGACAACCCGCGGCACGCCCGGCTGCGGCGCATTGTGTCCGCCGCGTTCAACCCGCGGATGATCAAGTCGATCGAGGACCGCATTGAACTGGTGGCCGACGACGTCATCGACCGCGTCGCGGAGCGTGGCGCCTGCGACTTCGTCGTCGAGGTGGCGGCCCGGCTCCCGCTCGAGATCATCTGCGACATGATGGGCATCGCCGCCGCCGACTACGACACCGTGTTCAACGCGTCGAACGTCATTCTGTCAGCCGGGGACGCCGAGTACGTGACGCCGGGCGAGGACCCGATGGTCGCCTTCATGACGGCGGCACAGCAACTCAATCTGCTGATGATCGACCTGGCCACGTACCGCCGGGAGCACCCGACCGAGGACGTCACGTCGGCCCTCGTCAACACGAACGTCGACGGAGAGGCGCTCACCGACACGGAGGTGGCCGCGTTCTTCATTCTGCTGGTGGTGGCGGGCAACGAGACGACCCGCAACGCCATCAGCCACGGCCTCCTGGCCATGACCACCTATCCCCAGCAGCGGGCGCTGTGGAAGGCCGACCCGGCGGGCATCGCCGCCACCGGCGTCGACGAGATCGTGCGCTGGGGCTCCCCGGTCATTTGGATGCGCCGCACGGTCGCGGCCGATACCGTGCTCGGCGACGTCGAGCTCGTCGAAGGCGACAAGGTGATCATGTTCTACAACTCGGCCAACCGCGACGAGGACGTCTTCGGAGACCCCTTCACCTTCGACGTCCTGCGCAACCCGAACCCCCACATCGGGTTCGGCGCCGCCGGGCCGCACTTCTGCCTCGGGGCGCACTTGGCCCGCCAGGAGATCGACGTCATGTTCCGCCACCTCTTCGAGCGCCTGCCCGACATTGAGGCGGTCGGTGAGCCGGACCGGCTCCTGTCTCCCTTCATCAATGGCATCAAGCATCTCGACTGCCGCTTCACGCCGGTCGCACACAACTAAGCCGTCGCCGTGGGTGCAGCGGAGCCGTCCCTGTACTCCAAGAAGGCCTCCAGGGCGCGTGGCCCCCACACGAGCCCGGGACCACCGTTCATGGTGATGGCGACGCCGATCATCTCGGCGACCTCCTCCGCGGTGGCACCGAGCCGCGCCAGGTTCCGGCCGTGGGCGGCAATGCATCCGTCGCACTCGCGCGTCACGGCGATGGAAAGGGCGATGAGCTCCTTGGTCTTGATGTCGAGCACCCCGTCGACGAACGCCGCGTCATGGAGCGCGCCGTAGCCCGCCATGACATCGGGGATGGCCTTCGTGAGCGCGCGGTAGGGCTCGCGCAGGTCGGCCTGGACCTGATGGAAGTGTGAGTGTGCCATGGCCAATGCTGGCACGCTGCCGCTCAGGCCTGGCCGCTCCCGCTCTTCGGGCCCTTGTTGCGGACCTCCTCGACGGCGGACATGGCATCACGCAGCTCGCGGATCCACTCTGCCTCGTGCTGCGCCACCAAGCGAACGCACCAGGCCAGAGCCTCGCTGCGGCTGCGCGCAACGCCGGCGTCGATCAACGTATCGAGCGCCTGACGGTCGTCCATGCGCAGCCTCGTCATTACCGGCACCCCAGCCGTGGTGAAGAGGACGCGTGAGCCCCCACATTCGGCACCCCACGACACGGCGCGGCGGAACGCCGGTTGGGCCTCGTCCGCGATGCGCATCCGGGCCAGACGGCTCTCCTCGCGGAATCCGCTTATACGCGCCTGCTCGGCGACCCGGACCTCGTCCTCGCCGGCCCCCTCGGGGAGCTGCGGAGGGGTGAGCGTGCCGACCACCTGGATCTCGTCACCGTCGATGGTGATCGTCGGGCTGGACGTGTACCAGGTGGCGGGGACCCGGCCGGCGAACCAGGCTCCGATCAACCTCTCCTGCTCGGGCCCAGAGGGCGGTGGGCTAGCCGAACGACGCCTCCCTCGCTGGGCTCCCCTTCCGGTCTCGCTTGTAGTCATATTACGAGATTACACGATTACCTACTCCATGACAACGTCGCGACTCGGGCTCAGGTCAGAAGCAGTTTGAATCCCACGTGAGAGGGCACGAAACCGAGCCGCTGGTAGAAGCGGTGCGCATCAGTACGGACGGTGTTCGAGGTGAGCTGTATGCGGTAACAGCCCTGCGCTCTGGCCCGGGCCACGGCCTCGCCAATGAGCGCGGCGCCCACTCCCCCGTTCCGGTGATCGGGGTGCACGTGCATCGACTCGACTTCGGCGCACAGCCCGCCGTGGACCTGGAGGTGGCGAAAGACGATCAGCTGGCAAACCCCCACGACCTCGCCGGCCCGCTCGGCGACCAGGACGGTGCCGCCACTGCCGGCGATGTCGCGCAGGGCGGTGCGATAAGGAGCCAGTTCGTCGGGATCCTCGAAACGAGCCCCGCCGCCCGGGACCGCCCCGAGCACCAGGAGTTCCACGACACGGCCGAGATCGGCCTCGTCGGCGTCCCGGATCACGATGCCCTCCGGTGTCATGTCCGGCCCGTGTGCATGCCGGCCATTGTGACGCTTCGTGGATCGGTCAGTGGGCGCTCGTATGCCCCGGCCGACGATGCTCAATCCGCCACTGACGCAGATCCGCCGGGGCTGCTGCGACATCGGCCACCGGGACATCGGCCACCGGCCGCGCGCGGCCGCACCTCGCTACGATCGCCACGCGGGGTAACTGAGAAGGGGAGGCGATGGTCCAGGTCAACACCGTGCAAGGTCCGGTCGACGGAAGCCTCCTCGGGCGCACGCTGATGCACGAGCACATCTTCGTGTTGAGTCCCGAAATCGAGAAGACCGCCGATGAATGGGACGAGGCGGCGCAGCAGGCCCGAGCGGTGACGAAACTGCGCGAGCTGAAGGACCACGGAATCGACACCCTCGTCGACCTGACTGTCGTGGGGCTCGGCCGCTACATTCCGCGCGTGGCGGCCATCGCAGAGCAGGTGCCGGAGATCAACGTGGTCGTCGCGACCGGCGTGTACACCTATAACGAGGTCCCGATGTTCTTCCACTTCCAGGGCCCGGGCACCATTCTCGGGGGACCGGAGCCGATGGTGGACATGTTCGCGCGCGAAATCCGCGAGGGCATCGGCGAGACGGGCGTGCGGGCCGGCATCCTCAAATGCGCGTCCGATCGTCCCGGGATCACGCCCGGCGTCGAACGCGTGCTCCGGGCGGTGGCGCAGGCGCACAGGGCCACCGGAGTGCCGATCACTACGCACACGCCGACGCCGCCGGAGCCATGGGGTCTGGAGCAGCAACGCATCTTCAAGGAGGAGGGCGTCGACCTGGGCCGGGTCGTCATCGGGCACAGCGGCGGCACCGTCAACACCGACTACCACCTGAGCCTGATCGACAACGGCTCGTACCTCGGCTTCGATCACTTCGGCTTGCCCGGCATCACCTTGGAGGAACGCGTCGACGCGGTGGCGCGCCTGTGCGCCCGGGGCTACGCCGATCGGATCGTCCTCTCGCACGATGCCATGTGTTTCGTCGACTGGTTTCCCCGCTCGGTGATGGACGCGTCGAGCAATTGGCGCTGGACCTACATTGCGGATGAGGTGCTTCCGGTCATGCGAGCGCGCGGCGTCAGCGAGGTCGACATCACCACCATGCTGGTCGACAACCCCCGCTCGATTCTCGAGGGCGGCGCGTCATACTGATGCGACGTCGGGGAAGAGCCCCAGGATGACGTTGCTCCAAACCGACCTCATAGGCCGGCTGGCCGCCACCTTCCCGGACGCGGTGGCGTGGCGCAGCCTGGCCGACGGCGCCCAGCTCACGCTGGGCGACTGGCACGGCCGCTCCAATCAATTGGCCAGGGGCCTGCTTGGTCTGGGGCTCGCCCGCGGCCAACGGGTCGGCCTGCTCATTAACAACGAACAACCTCTGGAATGGCTGGTGTCGTATGTCGCCATTCACAAGGCGGGCGCGGTGGCGGTGCCGCTGCTCGCCCGGCTGGGCCCAACCGAGCTTGCCGCCATTCTGGAGGACGCCGGCGTGTCCATTGCGCTCTGCAGCGAGGTCGTCCCCGAGGTCCGGGCGGCGGTCCGCGTACGGTGGTGTCCACCCGAGAGGGCGACCTGCTCTGGGCCGACCTGCTCGAGGAGGACGATCGAGACCTGGCGCCGATTTCCGGCCCCGACGATGTGGCCGACATCATGTACACGTCGGGGACGACCGGTCGGCCCAAGGGTGTCGTGGTGCGGCATGGTGGCCTTTCGACGACCGAACGGGTGCCGTCCTCCTGGCTGGGCCTGGGTTTCCTCACCTCCTCGCCCTTCGCCACGACCAGCGGGTCGCTCCTCGTCACCGGCCCTCTCCGCGGCGGGTTGAGCGGATGGTTCCTGCCGCGCTTCAGCGCCGAGGCCTGGGTGACCGCGGTGGAGCGGGACCGTCCCATCTCGGCCTTCCTCGTACCGGCCATGGTCGAGCTCATTGTGGGCTCACCCCGGTTCGGGACGGCCGACCTGTCGAGTCTGGCGGTCGTCACCGTCGGAAGCGCACCAATTGCCGCGGCGACCCTCCGACGATTCGGTGCAGGCCTGCCCAAGACGGAGGTGCTCTGCGGGTACGGAATGACCGAGTTCGGTGCCGTCACCGCCATGCCGATGGGCGACAGCGGCCGGCATGTGGGATCGGTCGGCGTGCCGCTGCCGGGCGTCGAGGTCCGGATCCTGGACCCCGAGGGTGCAGCGCTACCGACGGGGGAGGTCGGCGAGGTCGCCATCCGCGGGACGCGTCCCGCCCGGTCCTACCTCGACGAGAGTGGGGGCATCGAGGACCGCTGGTCTGACGGATGGCTGCGCAGCGGGGACCTCGGCACGCTCGACGCCGACGGCCACCTCTGGATCGTGGGCCGGAAGAAGGAGATCATCATCCGCGGCGGCCACAATGTGGTGCCCGCGGAGGTGGAGGCTGCACTCTTCGAGCATGCCGCGGTGAGCGAGGCCGCCGTGTCGGGCGTGGCGCACCCGGTCCTCGGCGAAGACGTGGCGGCGTGGGTCGTGCTACGCGACGGGACTTCCGACCGACGAACTGCGCGCCTTCCTCCTCGACCCGTTTGGCCGACTACAAGGTCCCGCGCCGCATTACCGTGGTCGACTCGCTCCCACGCAACGAGAGCGGGAAAATCGTCAAGTCCCGCCTGGAGTCTGGAGTCGACCCGCAGTGACAGCACGTTTCACCACGTTGATCGTCGAGGACATCGGCCGTGTGCGGCGCCTCACGCTGAACCGTCCGGACCAGCACAACCCACTGACGCCCCGCAGCATTCGTGAATTCCTGGCTGCCGTCGCGGAAGCCGAGGCTGATGGCGGCGTGCACGTCGTGATCATCCGGAGCACCGGACGATCGTTCTCTTCGGGGTACGGCTTCATCGCGGAGGACGCCGACCCGGGCGACTTCCCCCAGCACACCGGTATCGAAGGTGACGTGACGGCGATGCTCGCCCTCGGGGACGGATGGGCGCGGATCTGGAACTGCGCGCTCCCCGTCATCGCCCAGGTCCAGGGGAACTGCCTGGCCGGCGGTACCGACCTCGCCTTGCACTGTGACCTCGTCGTGGCGGCTGACGACGCCAGAATCGGCTTCCCACCGGTGCGCTCCATGGGCGTCCCGCCAACCAACATGTGGCTCTACCACTTAGGACCGCAGTGGACGAAGCGACTGGTGCTGACGGGCGACACCATCTCCGGCGCCGAAGCCCGCGGAAATCGGCCTGGTGGTGGCGACGGCGCCCGCCGACGAGCTCGACCGTGTGGTCCTCGACCTGGCCGAGCGCATGGCGCTGATCGGCCGCGACCTTCTCGTGGCGAACAAACGGGTCGTCAATATGGGCGTCGAGCTGATGGGCCGCTCACAGCTCCAACGGTTCGCCGCGCTGAACGATGCCATCGGTCACCGGGCGCCCGAGGCCAGAGCGTTCTCGAAACAGATCGCCGAGGTGGGGCTGCGCCAGGCGATCAAGGACCGCGACGTCGCATTCGATGCGCGGCCTGAAGGCCGCTAGACGTCGGTCAGTGACGTCTCCGTGATCCCCAACGCCCGCAGCGTCCGTCCCAGCCCGAGGAAGGCGGACAGACAAACGGTCAGATCGAAGATCTCAGGGTCGGTGAACGAGCCCTGGAGCCGCTCGATGAACTCGTCGTCGATGCTCGTATGGTCGATGGCGAACCGCTCGGCGTACTCCACCGCCAAACGCTCCTGCTCGGTCAGCCCGGCTTCGTCTGGGGCTCCCACCGCACAGTAGAACTCCTCACCGAGACCTTGCGCCTTGACTGTGTCCGCACGGAATCCGAGACAGACGGTGCACTCGTTGAGTTGGGCGATCCTCATCCTCGCCGCTTCGCGGACACGGGTCGGGAGAATGCTCTTGTTGTAGGCGGCGTGCACGAATCGGGTTGCGGCCGCGCCCAGCTCGGGCTGCAACGACCAGATCTGTACCGCGTCGCCGCCCTGTCCGGCGGGGATGTCCAAACGAGCCACGGCGCAACTGTATGCCAGCCTGCAGAACTCGCGTGCCGTGGATCCGGGCGGACGCGAAACCCGGGCAACGGAAGATGAACATGGGCTGGGGCTCGCTCGCTTGCTTCGACTCCGGTCGCGGCCGCACCCGGGCAGCCGGCACTCCCGCCAGCACCAGAACACTATTGGGACACTGTGGCGGCACCGCTGGCTTCCGAGGGACAGCTCGAGACCGATGACCAAGTTGACGTCCACCAAAGGCACCCTCAAGGGGAAGAATTGACGGATGCGCACCTGAAAATGGCGGCTCAGTTCGGCCAGCACCTCTTGAGCGGTGTTGCAGTGCTCCTGCTTGATCATCCACTCGTAGGGCGTTTGTAGCGCTTCTCAAACATCCGTTTCGTGGTAAAGTGTCGCCCGAGCGAGTAGAGGTCGCCCCCTTCGCAAGGAATCACGACGCAGAAGACACCGTTGGGCCGGAGCACTCTGGCAACTTCCTTCAGCGCAGCGGGGAGGTTGTAGAGATGTTCGAGGACATGGATGGCAAGGACCCGGTCGAACGAATCGTCATCCCAAGGGAGCCTCTGCTCACAGTCGGCGACGACAACCGACAGACCGTCGCGCCGTGGGATTTGAGCAGCAAGACCGGCCTGATGCTTCGAGAGCTACATACTCACCAGTCGATTCAAACGGAACATGCGTACCGGTGCCGGCCCCGATCTCCAGTGTCCGAAGAGCCGAGGACGCAGAGCGAGCCGGGAACGTATGGTCGAATCGACTCACCCAACCGAACCGTGTGGACTTCACAGACGTCAGAAACTCATTTATCCAGTCCGCCATGATCGCGGACTGCTCGTCGGTCAGAGGAGCCCTCTCCTTCGGCCACGGCATCTCTAAGCCTGGCTATCGGAGGGGCTCGGGAGCGTTTCCAGGCCGCCAGCCGCCGCGAGGTACGACTGGAGGTCCTCCAGGCCCACGAGAAGAGCCGATCTCGTAGAATCGTTCCTGCATCTCCAATCCAGCCAATTGACCGGACTGGCTCAGCATCCTGAACGAGTCCGCCAGATCCGCCACGGCGCCCTGCGGCACCATTGACTCGACGATCTCCTCGCTCCCATACCGAGAGCCCGTAGTCGACATATCGCATCTCTTCGGGCGGATCCTGGAGTCCTTTCTCGTACCTCGTCACCATCGTTCCATCAAACACAGCGTTCGGCTTTTCAAGCCCCTCGCGATCGCGAAAAACGGTCATGAGTACGGGAGCACCCTATGTCTTATAGGCGGTCTCGACCTCGCCCAGAGCAGCCGACAGGTACGAATCACCGTAAAGCACGAAAAAACTCGGATCGGCGACTCCTTCTCGACTATCAGCCGCAAAGCACCGCCGGTACCGAGCGGCGAATCGCCATCGTCGACGTACCGTACTTCCAGTCCGAACCGACTTCCGTCGCCGAGATGTCGCCGTACGAGGTCGCCCCGATACCCGATACTCATGACTACTTGCTCAACACCTTGCGCTGCCAGCCACTCCAACTGCCAATCAACGAACGGCCTGCCAGCTACGGGAAGAAGGCATTTGGGCAGATGCTGCGTTTGGGGCCGCATTCTCCGACCGAGACCGCCCGCCAGAATGACGCATTGCATTATCAATCTCTCACGAGAACGACGGACCCGTCGTGATCGAATTGAAACCGCACCTCGCTCAGACCCTCGGCGTTCATCGCCACGCGAAGTCGATCGGTCTCTTTGGTATAGAACAACAGAAAACCTCCCGACCCGGCGCCAACAAGCTTTCCGCCGAGGGCCCCGCTGTCCATCCCAACCTGATACCAGTGATCGATTTCCTGGTTGGACATTGTGGATGATCGACGCTTCTTGTGCGCCCAGTGTTCATTCATGAGGGCAGCGAATGTGGCAGTGTCACCACGCTGCAACGCGTCCCGACTCGACTCCCCGAGTTCCTTGATGAAATGCAGGCTGTCCATGACATCAGCGTCGCCACGGTTCGAGCCCACGCGCTGTTCTTCGAGAATGGAGTCGGCGTTGCGTGAGTAACCCGTGAAGAACATACAGAGATGCTCTTGAAGGTCGAGCACAGTATCGTCGGAAGCTCCAAGAGGCGCGACCGTCACCTGGCCATCGTGCGCCAGCGTCATGCACTGCAGCCCGCCATATGCCGCGGCATATTGATCTTGCTTACCGACCGGTCGGCCGAGCAGATCCATCTCTATGTGGCACGCCTCGGCGGCATTCTGTTCAATGGTCCGACTTTGTCGCAGGTACGCGTAGATCGCACGTAGCAGGCCAACCGTGAACGTCCCCGAAGACCCGAGTCCGGTGCTGGCCGGGATGTCCGCCACACTCACTAGCTCGATTGAAGGTCCGATCGGATGGATCCGAAGGGCCTCCCGGATAATCGGATGCTCAATGTCATCGATGTTTTGGACACGTTCGAGGCTGGAATACTTGAGGAAATAGTCGTCAGTAAACGTGCGATTGATCGCAATGTATACGTATCGGTTGATGGCCGCTGACAAGACCAGCCCGCCAAAACGCTCGTAGTAAGAGGGCAGGTCGGTACCGCCTCCTCCGAGGGTGATTCGCAACGGTGTCCGCGTGATGATCACGAAACGAGGTCTGTCGACAGCCGCGCCACCGCTACGAGCTGCCAGCCGAAGGGGGACGAGTCGAGATTGTAGCGAAACGCACGCGTGAAGAATCGAAGGGCCGTACCTGACGTGCCTTCACCGAGTGCCGTCTTTGACTGCTCAATGTCGGCGATTAAGCGCTTGCCTCGGGCAATCACCAACAGTTTGTAGAGATCGAAGAACGGGAACCCGGCTCGGTGGATCATGATCTCTTCGAACTTGTTCTCTTCGAGAAGACGCCTCAAGCGTCGCGCAGTGAAGTGACGACGATGTCCAATATGGCGATCGAACGCCGAGCGAGGACCTCCCGGCACGGTGACGACGAGCCGAGAACCGGGAGCCAAATAGTCGGTCGCGCTGCGAAGTAACAGGTCGGGCTGGTCGACGTGTTCCAGAACCTCGGAGCACACAGCGAACGTGGCTCGACCCCGATCCTCGTCGTTGAGTTCCACCTCCTGCAGAAGATCACGCTGCGCAAACGACACCGACAATCCTCGAGCGTGGGCCGTCTGGGTGGCACGCGCCACTCCTTCGGCACTGTTGTCGATTCCTCGCACGTCTGCATGAGGATAGGTCTCCGCCAACAGGAGCGTGAACTCACCCTGGCCACATCCAATTTCCAAGACCACAGCATCGGGATCGACGTCGCCCAGAAGTCGAAGTATGAGTCGGCTTCGATACACGGTGGCAGGGTTTCCGGACACCGCGTCTCCGAAGGTACCCCAGTGTCGATTCCAGTCGTCGCTTTCGGGTTGCCCCGTATCCCTCATCTGCCGACCCTGTCCGGTTACAACAGGTAGCCCGCGTCGACAGCATCGCTGTAAAACATCTTCACAGTGTCCAGCGACACCTCTTCGAGACTCCTTCCAAGACCCCCGAGCTTCTTGAGAAGCTCATGAGTGACCGTGATGATGTGGCAACCTACCGACTCAGCCTGGGAGACGTTGAGAACTTCGCGTGGGCTGGCCCAGAGCAACTCCAAATTCGGTTGCGGCCGCAACAGCTCGACGGCGGCCGCCATGAGCGGGACCGGATCCCGACCCGTGTCCGCTATGCGACCGGCAAAAACGGATACGACGGCACCAGTGCTGTCCGACAACGACTCGGCCACAGCTCGAACCTGCGCCAAGGTGAGGATGCCAGTCACATTCAAATGCAGCCCATCAGCCGTAAGGTCGGCTATGAGGGGACTCGAACTGATCCCCTCAGTGTTTGTGACCGGAATCTTGACGTACACATTCTGCCCCCAAGAGGACAGTCGGTGTGCCTGGCGCTTCATCTCGTCGAAATCGTCCGCGCAGACCTCGAAAGAGATCGGTCGGTCCCTCACGTGATCGAGCACCTTGCGGGCGAACCCCTCGTAATCCTCAATTCCCGCCTTGCGCATGAGAGTCGGGTTGGTGGTAAAACCGCTGACCAGAGGGTCGGCCGCGAGCTCGAGGATCGCCTCGAGGTCCGCCCCATCGGCAAAGACCTTTATCCGCAAGCCGCTCCCCCGCCCCACTCCCCGGTCCATCGCCCACCACGATATCGCCTGTCTTCGATCCAGCTCACCGCCTCGGTCAGCCCTGTCGTCACCACGTCCGGGAGCTCGGGCGCGGGTTCGGAGTAGTTGCGATCGATATAGACGGTTCGACACCCTGCTCTTCGTCCCGCCTCCACGTCCCGCCAGCGATCACCAACCATGAAGCTACGACTGAGATCGAGTCCGAGATCGTGAGCGGCTTCGAAGAGGAGTCCGGGAGCGGGCTTCCGGCAACCACATTCGTCGGCATCGTCGTGAAAACAGACGTACACCGCCGCTACCGGCAGCTGCCCGCACAGCTCCCGGTTGATGTCGTGGACCACCTCTCTGCGTTGCGTTCCCCTTGCGACATCGGGCTGATTCGTCACGACCACCAGGATGAATCCGGCGGCCTCTAACCGGTCGAGGGAGGTGGCAGCGTCGGGATAGATCTCCAGTTCGCCCAAAGAGGCGGGTGGATGCGGCCGGCCCCGGCGGAGTACAGGCCTGTTGATGACCCCATCCCGGTCAAGAAACACGGCTGGTCGCACGAACCGCTTGCGTCGTCATGTGAGTCTTCCCGAAGCGACCTCCTTGAGCATCGACTCCAATGAGGCCCGCATCGCATCCCGAGTCGACATCGTGTTGGTCCAACCAAGGGCCCGGACGCGCTTGGTACTCAGTCGCATGACCGGTACGTCACCCTTCCACCCTCGGTCCGTGCCGGAAAACTCGAACTCCGTGCGCTCGGGGTCCAACTCCATCACTTCAACAGCCATGTCGGCGATCTCGCCCACCGTGATGTAGTCACCCGTTGCGACGTTGTAGGTCGCGACCGGAGATGAATCATGTGTGACCGCAAGGAGAACGGCCTCGACGACATCGGCAACATGGATATACGACTTGCTCTGCCGTCCATCCCCCAGAATCCGAAGATGCCCAGGATCGCTCGACAGCCGGCGAAGGAAGTCATAGCCCACTCCGTGCGTCTGACGGGGCCCGATGACGTTGCCGAACCGGAAAACGAAGCCACGAAGACCGAACATGTGGCAGTAGGCGGAGATCAAGGCTTCTCCGGCCAACTTGCTGGCACCATAAGTGGAAATCGGCAACAAGGGCCCATGGTCCTCGTCGACCTCCTCCTCACCAAGGTCCCCGTAGATCCCACTCCCGGACGCGTAAACGATACGAGCCGCGCCTGCCACCCGCATAGCCTCCAGAACGTGGTGAGTCAGAACGGTCCCGGAATCGAAATCGATTGCCGGCTCGACAGCCGCTCGGGCGATATCGGGGTTCGATGCCAGGTGGATGACTGTGTCAATACCCTCCATGGCGGCAGCAAGGCTGCCGAAGTCGGAGACGTCCCCGCGAACGACACGCAGCTTGACGTTTCCAGCGTGCCGATCGAGGTGCCATTCTCGCCCAGAGGAAAAATTGTCGAACACGATCACCGATTCGATGGATGCTTCGTCCAGGAGACGGTCAACGAAGTGACTTCCGATGAACCCTGCACCTCCCACGATGCAGATATTCACGATGTCGGGAGATCGTGCTGGACTCACTTCAGGCCTTCCCATTTCGCAACTTGGTGTGCCAACAGAGGGTGCGTGACCAGTAGGTGCCAGACAACCGCGCACAGACCTTCAGTGTGCGGGGTAACGCGCTCGGGATAGAGGGGAGGGATCAGCACGACGTTGTCAGCCACCTCGGCCGCAAACCCTCCGTTCCGTCCGACGATCGCGTGAATCGAGGCGTTACGGTTTTGCGCAAACTTCATGGCCGCAACCAGGTTGGCCGATACACCCCGCTCGGCATCCCCGCCACCGACAGATAGCACCAGAACTCCGTCGCGGTCATTCAGGTGAGATCCATCCAGCCAATCAGAGAAGACGCTCTCCCAGCCGTTGTCGTTGATACGGGCGGTGAGCTCCGAGACGTTGTCTGTCGGTGCATAGGCCTCAAAACCACAGAGTTTTCGGAAGTCGTTGACGGCATGAGACGCATGACCGGCTGACCCGCCCACACCCAGCACAAAGAGGCGACCACCGCGCTCTCGAATCGCAGCCAATCCCAACGCCGTCGCCTCAACCGCCGATGAGTCGATCTGCTTCAACACCTCGATGGATTCTTTGAGGAATTCCTCGGCGAAGCTCATCCGGTCCGCATCTCCAAGCCTGCCGAGCGGCAAGTGCTACGCACCCTCGTCCGATGTCACGACATCTCGACCGAACTTCACTCCTGTGGCGTGAAGGAGCAGGGTGAAACAGAAGGTCGAGAAGCCCATGATCACGAACAATAGGCCCGTCACCGCCAGGTGGTCCACGGCTGACGATGGGCCGGGAAGAGCATGACCACGAACGAAGTACTCAATCAGCAACACGCCAACGAGTAGTGCACCCGATGAAAAGAGAGCGAAACTTAAGAGGACGGTCCGGGTATAGCGAAAAAGTGCCTTCCAGCGCGCTCCTGATTTGCCCGAATAGTCCGAGACGACCTGAGCAAGGACCCCGGAGAATGCGCTTTGCAGTCCCAAGACGGCAAGGGTGACCCCGAGTAGTTGCCAGTACAGGCTGAACGTGTACGTGTCGATTGTGATGGATCCGAAACTCAGAGGCAACGTGACGAGAAGCCCGAGAGCCAGCATCGCCAGGCCCGGCTTGAGCATGAAGAACTGTGCTCGGAAGACGAACATGGTCCGAAGGTTGATCCAGGCAGCCAAGAACGGAGAGAACCATCCGGAGCGTTTGTGGTGCGAGACCCTGCCGTTGCGATCCCGGTAGAACTTGACCGGAACTTCGGTGGTCTGGAGCTGCATGAGGACCGACTTGAGCACCATCTCCGATGCGTATTCCCACGATTGTGAGGCGAGGCCCATGCGTTGTAGTGCGTTTTTGTCGATGCCTCGCATACCGCAATGAATGTCAGTGAACCGACTGCCGTAGAGGCGGTTCAAAATCCAAGTGGTCAATGGAGTTCCCAGGTAGCGGTGCAATGCCGGCATTGCGCCGTCCTCAATACTGCCCAGCCACCGGGAACCCATCACGAACTCATTTCCCTCGTGAAGGCTCGCCACGAAGGGTGCGAGCAATCGAAAGTCATAGGTGCAGTCGGCATCACCCATCACGACATATCGCCCACGGATATACGGAACCGAATCTTGATATGCGCGTCCCAGTCCTCGCTTCGGGGTACGGAGAACTCGGGCCCCGCCCGCCAGGGCGAGTTCTGCAGTTCCGTCATCCGAACTGTCGACTATGAGGACCTCTCCGCAGACGCCCGCATCACGGAGACCTTGGTGGCACCAGGATACGAATTCAGAGATGGTGAGTTTTTCGTTGACGGCGGGTACAACGATCGATACTTCAGGATTTGCGACATCGTGCTCGGGAATCAGGAGCTCAGTGGCCAGGTCGGGCCCGTCGTCAGATGCTCTCTTCCCGTCCCGCTCGCTCGACGACACGATCTCCGACACCTGGCGCCCCTGTTCCCTTCCCAAAACACGTGACGCATGGGATGCGATTCGAACCCTCACGAAAGCCAAACCGTGCGCAGCACCGCGCCTACTGCACCTGATACTACAGCCGATGAAAGCGTCGGCTCAAAGTCGCACACGGCTCCTTGCGAGGAACCTCGCGCCCCCTCCATAAGCTACCGACATCGACAGCAGCCAGCAATCCCAAAAAGGAGACCTCGGCGGCCGGTCGTTGTGCCCGGACGAACCAGAAAAGGCCCGCTTGCTCGGGCCAGCTCTGGCACGCGTTTGACGCGATGGCTTGTTTTGAGAAGGGCCCTTTTGACTTCGCTAAAGCGAGTAATCGTGCACAAACACTTTGAGAACCAACCAGACCAACATCACCCCGCTGCCCAGGAGGATCCACCGCGTCGACCGGTTGACGACGCGCTCTCTGCGAACCAGAGCGATCGTGACGAGCGGGAGCGGGACCAGTGGAAAGAAGTACCGACCCTGAACATTTACCTCGGGAAGTCCGACGGGTGTCCCGTAGACAAACAGCGTTGTCTCGATCAGCAGGAAACCGACAACTGCGATGGCGATAGGCAGCCAAACCAGGGCGGGGCGGTTCAAAGCGACGTCCCGCTTTTTGCCGAAGACGAGCCAGAACGCGTAACACGCTGTGAGACTGCCGAGAATGACGAGACCCACCGGGGCATAGATGTTGTCCCCGGACGGCCGGTAGAAACCGATCGAAAAGAAGATTCCCGGAAGCCAGCGCTGCTCGCCCGACGACTCGAACAACGTACGTGCCAGTACGGCGACATAGCCGAGGGGATGGTCCAGGATGTAGCGAGTCTGGGCATGGGGGTTTATCCCGTAGCTCCCCGAAGCTGCGGACAGCACTTTGCGGACGCTGAAGTTCCACGCGGCGGCGCATCCGAGCACCACAGCTGCGGTCGCCGTTTGGACGAGGCGGGGGTGTCGAACCCCGAGCATGCCGACAGGCACCACGAAGAGCAGGAAGGCGAGGACGAAAAAGCTGGGCTTCGCCAACGCAAGCGCGACCAGCGCTAGGAAGAGCAACAGAAAATCGCGTCGCGCTGGACGCTCGAGCGTGCAGCAGCGCAGGGTCAGGCTGACGCTTAGTGCGGCGAGGGCAATCGTCATGGGATCCGCCGAGTAGGTGGATGCCAGCAGCAGGGTGGTCGGAAGGAGACCGAGCACGAACAGCACCTGCTTGCCCACCGGCGCGATCTTGATGGCAAGGGCATAGAGCGTGACGAAGGTCAGCAAGGAGGTCAGTCGCCCCGCGAAAAAAACGACCGGGAGCGTGAAGCCGATCAGGTGGAAGAGCCAGACTGCGACGATCGACGGGACGTAGGCCACTGGGCTGTAGACGGCGGACCCAGGGAACCTGGTAAATGTCGCCTTCGACGAACACGGCACCGAGTTGTGCCAATATTGTTCAAACGAGAAGGACCTCCGGCTGGACGCGTCGGCGGCAAAGTGGTTCAGATAATGCAGGACGCACTGAGAGATGGGGGCGCCGGTCTGGCCGTGCCGGGTCGGATCGACCAGAAGCCCGTTTGCTAGCGTCCACACACGATAGAAATGGGCGGCCTCGTCGAGGCCCTGTCCGGGCGGCTGCGCAAAGACCAAGAACACGCCCACGGGCAACGCCATGGCGACGAAGATCAACGAGAACGGATCCCGGCCCAAAGGTCCGAGGCGGCGAAGCACGTCACGTCCCCAGCCGAGTACTTCGGGTAGCACTTCGGTCATCGACCCTGTTGACGCGTCCGTTCCGTAGGCGCTGCGGGAAGCACGGCAGAGGCGTTATCGTGATCGGCGATGGCGGGGTGTGGGGGAACTGGGTGGATAGGGGGAGCCGCCGGATCCATGGCGGGCCATGCTAAGCGCGTGACGCCTATCCCAAGGGACCTGCTGTCAATCTCAAGTTCGATCTCCGAAGAAGGCAGACTCTTCACGTACCCTTCGCTTGCAGGGCTCGTGGCCGTTTGTAGTACGAATAGCGCATGAGCAACTCAGGCAGGCAGCCCCCTCGTCGACTGGAACGACGCCGGTCGCGGACGTTGATCATGACCGGGCTTCGCCTTGTCGGCAGTGAGGGGAACGTCGGAATACAGCGAAGAAGGTACCTCAAAGCAGCCGCGGCCCGGAAAGATGTGATCATTCTGCAAGTCGGTGCCAACGACGGAATTTTCAGCGACCCGCTCTATCCTTACTTTCTGCGTCAACCCAACGTGCGCGGCATTCTCATAGAGCCTCAACGGGAGCCCTTCAACAAGCTGGTGGAACTGTATCGCGGTCATACCAACGTCACTTGCGTCAACGCAGCCATCGCGGCGGAGGCCGGGGAGATCACCCTGTGGAGCGTCGATCTGGGTTCCGATCCATTCGGCAAGTCATTGGCCAGGACCAAACCAGAGCGGTTCTCCTATGCGATGTGGCGGCGACCCCACCGCCGGTTCACGGGTTACGAGGTGGTGCAAGAGACGGTCTCAGCGGTGACCCTCAAAGAAGCCATTGAGGATCAGTCGCTCGAGCCCGGCCAGATCGACGCCCTCTTCACCGACACTGAAGGCTCCGACGTCGAAGTTGTTGACCAGCTCCTGAACTCGGGGGCCCGGCCAAGGGTTATTCAGTATGAGCACGTGATTGCCGACGACGAAGCCGTCTTCGAAACCAACCGTCGGTTGGCCGATGCTGGCTATGACCTGAGTTGGAGCTTCCGAGATATTTTCGCCGTCCGGAGGCCCTGACAACCGAGGGCTGGATGAACCTCACGACACAAAACGGCCCGGTCGACTGCCTCGTCAATGCATCCTCTCAGGCAAGACGGTGGGCCTTCGTCTTCGAAGTCATCGTCCCGCCCTCCGATGTCTTCCGCTCACCGTCACGCCGACGTACACGGGTTTCGACGGGTACGACGACGCGACACGGACCTCTCTCCCACATGTTGGTGAGATCTGGATGGACGGCTGGAGTTCCTCTCGGCGCCCTTTCGGCACGTAGAGCCGGCAGAGCTCGACCTCATGGCACGCATCGCCTGATGTCCCGGTCGAAGGCTGGAGCTACTGATATCCGTCGACGAGTGAGAGCGCAACCCACTCCTCTCGGAAGCGACGGATCGCGGCACCACGTGACAGACTCAATGTCAGGGGCCCGGTACGGGTAGTAACCTCTGCGCTTGTTTCGGCAAGCAGTGAAAGGGCGGTCGTGCGGTTCGCTGACAAGACGGTGGTGGTTACCGGCGCTGGGGGCTTTATTGGTAGCGCGCTCGTCGAGCGTCTCGTAGGCGCGGTGCCCAAGTTCGCGCGATGCTGCGATACACCTCCCGCGCGGAACGCGGCTGTCTCAGATACATCTCGGCACCCGTGATGGAAGAAGTCGAAGTCACCTTTGGTGATGTCAGGGACGTCGATGCGATGCGAGAGATCCTCCGGGGCGCGGACGCAGTCTTTCACCTGTCTGCTCTCGTCGGTATCCCCTACTCGTATGAGCACCCCCAAGAAGTCATAGACACAAACGTATTGGGCACGGCAAACGTTCTCCTTGTCGCAAAGGAGCTCGATTCTCTTGAGCGGGTCGTACTGACATCGACAAGCGAGGTGTACGGATCCGCTTTGTATACACCCATCGATGAGCAGCATCCATTGCAGGCGCAGTCTCCGTACAGTGCTACCAAAATCGCCTCGGATGCCTTGGGACTGAGCTTCAGCCGTTCATTCGGTATGCCAATCACAATTGTCCGCCCCTTCAACGTGTATGGACCGCGCCAGTCCGCCCGAGCCGTGATTCCGACCATCATCAGTCAGGCCCTTACCGACCGAAAGCTGAAGCTCGGGGCGACAGACACGATTCGCGACTTTACCTATGTCGAGGACACAGCACGTGGCTTCGTAGATGTGGCTTCCTCGGACAAGGCGTTGGGCGAGGTAGTGAACGTCGGCTCGGGAATCGAAACCAGCATCCGTGACGTCATTGAGCAGGTCGCCAGGATCGTCGGTCATGATCTCGAGATCGCTGTCGACGATCGTAGGGTTCGCCCGGAGGCGAGCGAGGTATCTCGACTGCATGCTGAGAGCTCAAAGGCTCTTCAGCTCGCCGGTTGGCGCGCCGAGGTGTCGCTCGAGGAGGGCCTTCGACGGACCACCAATTGGATCGAGGAGCACCTCGATCTGTACCGGACGCAGGAATATGCGGTATGAAGTGCGTTCTGCTCGCAGGAGGCCTCGGCGTCCGTCTTACGTCCGCTCACGTACACCATCCCGAAAGCCACTGCTGCCAGTCGGCGAGCATCCGATTCTTGAAGAGATCATTATCCGATTGAAGCGCTTCGATCTGCGCGACATCGTCATCGCTGTCGGCTATCGGGCGGAACTGATCGAGACTTATTTCCGAGATGGCACTCACCTGGGAGTACATGTCGAGTACGCCCATGAGTCTGAACCGCTCGGTACAGCAGGGCCCCTCGCACTCGTGAGAGAGCAATTCGGGCATACGGCTCTGGACAGCGATTCGTTGCTCGTGATGAATGGCGACTTGCTCACCGAGATCGATTTGCGCCGATTGATCGACACCCATGAGGAAGGCGGCAATGACATTACGGTGGTCACGCGAGAGTTTCAGCTCAAACATCCGTACGGTGTCATCGAAAGACACGGCGATCGCATTACGGGCATCGTCGAGAAGCCGACCGTGGTTGACACCATTAACGCTGGCATCTATGTCTTTCGATGGTCCGCGCTAGGACTTGTGCCGGACGGACGGGCGTTTGAGATGCCTGAACTGTTGAACACAGCGATCGATTCGGGATGTTCAGTGAGGGCATATCCGTTTGCTGGAACGTGGTTGGCGATTGACGGGATGGAACAGCTCGAGGAGGCCGCTCGCACCGTTGCCGCGGTCCGCGAATGAAGCTCTCGATCGTCATTCCAGTTCGCAACGAACTACAAACAATTGTCCCTCTGATCGAGCGCGTGCGTGGAGTGGACTACGGCATGTCCAGAGAGATCATTGTCGTCGACGGCGCCTCGACCGATGGCACGCGCGAAGCGCTTCAGGCACTCTCGAGCTCTCCCGAGGTTGTGCTGGTATTCGAAGATCACGCCAGGGGCAAGGGCCGCGCCGTGCGCACCGGCTTTGAACGGGCGACGGGCGACATTCTGGTCGTGCAGGACGCAGACTTGGAGCTGGATCCTGCCCAGATACCACTGTTGCTCGAACATCTCGAAGACGGAGGACGGTCAGCAGTCTTCGGATCGCGCTTCAAGGGTGTCGGGCGTGGCGAGACTCCCCTCTTGAGCTACGGGGGCAATAAGATTCTGACGTGGTCAGCGAATGTACTGTTTTTCACGCATTTAACCGACATTTTGACGTGTTACAAAGTGCTGCGCTCGGATATGGCGAAAGGCCCTTAACTTGCAGTGTGATGGATTCGACTTCGATGCCGAGGTCCCTTGCCGACTCTTGCGTCATGGATATCGGATTGTCGAAATTCCGGTCGCATACAACCCGAGAT
Source organism: uncultured Acidimicrobiaceae bacterium (assembly GCA_963850185.1). GTDB lineage: Bacteria > Actinomycetota > Acidimicrobiia > Acidimicrobiales > RAAP-2 > Bog-473. Next base: position 112,190 of record CAWKKE010000011.1, on the reverse strand, counting down.
CCATTGACGAAGGCAAAAAGCTCACACCCAGGGCTGGCTGGAGCGTGTTACGCGCCATTCTTGCGGGTCCGCTTCTCGAGATCCTCAGCGTGTTCTGATCTGACTTCACCCGTGGGATCGCAATAGTCGAATATCGCCCGAACGGCATGAGATGACAAGTGACATTGAAACGGAGTGACGCCTTCTCGCCTGAGTTTGCGAGAAGAACCAAGGCTACGAACGGGCCGCCGAACTCGTCGAGGGCTCAGTCGCTCATCCGAAATCTATAGGATGAAAATCTATAGGATGAAAGGGCGAGCGAACGCGAACCGCCTGATCTTGCCTTAGCTGCTGACTACGACATCCGTTGGCGGTGACGACTCCATCTCGGCCGGAGGCCGCCTCCAACGGTGTGAAGGAGTTCGCCTGTGGAACACCACATTATCGATCCCGACCGCCCCGAGCAACACCAGCGGCACCTCTGCGGCTGCGCGGTAGCGCGGGTCTCCGATGCTTGGAGCGACTGAGACTATGACCGTGACCACGAAAGCGAGAAGCGGATACAGGGGGACGCGATCGCCGGCGGAGCACCACGGCCCCGATGACTCCTGGAACCAGCAGGAGCCAGTAGCTCACCATGGCGAGACGGGTGACTCCCACCCAGGAGCTCATCCATTGCGCATCGATGGTCGTCTGCTGGAAGGGGTTCCAGAAACCGAAGGCTCGACCTTCTCGTGCAAAGACGACTAACGGCAGACGACTCGCATGGCTTCTCCGCGTAGCGGAGTCCGTTGTGGACATACTTGGAATCAACAACGGATTGGTCACCCGTGTAGTAGGGATACAGACAAGACACCTCCCCGTAGCCAATGTAGGGTCCGTAGTAGGCGGGCCCACAGTTTCCGGTGGCGACGGCGGGGCCGAATCCGTTCGAAAGCAATACTGGACGATCGAAGCGACCGACGTTGAAGATCGTCCATGGAATGATCAACAAAACCAGAACCGCCGCCGGCAATCACCAGCCATGCGACAGCCCGGCGCCAGTTACGCCGATTGACGCTCAGAACGGCCGGCAACACCACCAAGGGGAAGGTCAGGACCTGTTCTGACCTTGTTATCGCCATCAGTCCGGACATGCCACCAAGAACGGCTGCCGCTCGTAGCGTGGGATTTTCGCGGAATCTGTAGACGAGCAGAATAAAGAGGGCTATTTCCGGCAGCAAGAGCGTCTCGGACAGGATTGCTCGCTCGTAGACCCACAGACCTGCATAGCCAGCGGCGATACCGGCCGCAAGGAGGCCGACTCTGTCTCCAACCAGTTGGCGACCGCACAGTCCGACCAACAACACCGTGACCGAGCCGATAAGGCATCCAAGGACTTGCTGGGAGAGCCAGCTGTGTTGACCGAACCATGCCCAGATCGTGAGGACCATCGCCCAGGCCGGAGGACGGAGGGCGTCGGGTTTGAGAGTAAAGGGACTGACGAACCAATGGCCAGCGGCGTTGAGGTTCCCCTGGGCAGACCATTCGTAACCGTCACCGGTGACCTTCTCGTGCCGGGAGAGGATTACGACGAGTAGACGTAAGGCCAGTCCGCTCGCCGTGATCAGACCCAGCCACCGCCAGAAGTGGACAACGACCTGCCGTCGAGCCTGCTCTATCTCTTCGCCGAGCGGCTGCTCTACGGTTGCCATTGTGCCCTTGACGTCCTGGCTTCGGGTCCTGACTTCGTGTCCAGCGGACCGTACCAGGCAAACGCCTGGCCCGGGCAATTGAAGTGGCAGGTCAAATCTGGTTTCCGGAATCGGAACCAGCACACGTCATGTCATTCACCATGTCGTACGGGCGGACAGTCAGATGGTCGGCTCGAGGATCTCAAGGTCCGTGAGGAGCGCTGGAACCGCTCCATGAATGGTCACCGATGCTGGCGTGTTCAACGGCCACACCTCCTGTTCGGTCAACCGGTATCGTCACGGGACCTCACCGCATCGTAGAAAACCTCGTCGAGACCCTTGCGTCTTGACCGCGTCTTCTCGCAAGACAAAGCACGCAGTGCAGTTCTGAGTTGGGCAATCGCCGTTCTCCCCGCCTCCCTTCCGCGTGGCGAAGGGTGCTCTGGTGTCCTCCGCGTGCACGGAGGGGTCCGCTGGCGCGCCGAGCACCGGCCGGAGTGCCCAGACACGCATCGCGCCACCGCCTTTCCCGGGGAAGACGTGCATGCGGACCACGACACGACTCTATGTCAGTATGCGGGTTTCATTCGACGTGGATCCGGGCGACCGAACCACCTGGGAACGGAAAGCACAATGGGACTCGCTCGCTTTACCTTCGACTCCGTTCGCTCCTGTATCTGGGTCAGCGGGCGGTCCAGTCTCCACCCGATCAACACTGAGACACGAGGCATCACGGGTGGTTCGAGGCCGGCACGCGACCGATGGATCACTGACCTGGACCAACACGTGTCCGGGGAGCTGGAGCTTGCCGTGGAACGACTCACCTCGGGTAACCAGCTCTACGACCGCGAACTACGACGACGTATGGACGCCCAGCGCTTCCCGACCATTGCTGGACGGCTGACCAATATCGCGCTCGACAGGCGCGCACCCCGACTACATGGTCACCGGCGAGATCTCCTTTCACGGGAAGACGCGGACGTTCGCGCACGGACATGCAGATCGAGGACGCTGGACGAGGGGATTGCCCTGACGGGTGAAGACGTCTTCGACATCCGCGAGTTCGGCATGAAGCCGCCGAGCATGCTGATGGTCCGCGTCTATCCCGGAGATATCGCGTGCAGGTCGAGTTGCAGGGCGTGCGCGACACGTAGTCACGGACGGGCGCAGCGAACGGGCGGATGACGGTCCCTGCGGCTTGGCGCTATTGGCGCAGTCGCTGCGTATGCACACACACGATCGGAGTGCCCCTTTTGTCTGCGGCCTCACCGCTTCCGCCGGTGCGCGCCATCGCCACTGTGTGCTCTGCATGTGACGGCATTCGTCTCGGTCATGGCCGTGCGCTTCGCATGCGGATCGTGACCACGCCGCAGGGGCCCGCGGGGTACCCGAGCACCAGCCGCTCCACAGACCGAGTATCGGCTTAGAGTCGAAATATCGACACCCGAGCAAGGGGGTGACCATGGCCGACCACAGACGTGTCCGACAACCACGGACGCAGGAATCCCGGTAGCCAGCGACGAGCATTCGTTGACCGTCGGCCCGGACGGCCCGATCCTGCTGCAGGACCACTACCTGATAGAGCAGATGGCGAACTTCAATCGGGAGCGCATCCCGGAACGCCAGCCACACGCCAAGGGCGGAGGCGCTTTCGGCCATTTCGAGGTCGACCGCCGATGTCAGCCAGTTCACCAAAGCGGCGGTTTTCCAGCCGGGACGAAGACCGACACCCTGATCCGCTTCTCGACGGTCGCCGGCGAGCGGGGCAGCCCCGACACCTGGCGGGACCCCCGGGGCTTCGCGTTGAAGTTCTACACGTCTGAGGGCAACTACGACATGGTGGGGAACAACACGCCCGTCTTCTTCCTCCGCGACCCGATGAAGTTCCAGCACTTCATCCGCTCCCAGAAGCGCCGGGCTGACTCCGACCTGCGCGATCACGACATGCAGTGGGACTTCTGGAGCCTGTCACCGGAATCGGCCCACCAGGTCACCCTGCTGATGGGTGACCGCGGCATCCCGAGGTCGTGGCGCCACATGAACGGCTACTCCAGCCATACCTATATGTGGGTCAACGCCAAGAGCGAGAGATTCTGGGTCAAGTACCACTTCAAGACCGACCAGGGCATCGAATTCCTCACGCAGGAGGACGCCGACAGGATCGCCGGTGAAGACGGCGACTACCACCGTCGCGACCTGTTCGACGCGATCAAGCGCGGCGACCACCCGTCCTGGACGCTACGGGTGCAGATCATGCCCTTCCAGGAGGCCAGGGCATATCGCTTCAACCCGTTCGATCTGACGAAAGTCTGGCCCCACGGCGATTACCCATTGCACGAGGTCGGGCGACTGACGCTCGATCGGAACCCCACGGACTTCCACGCCGAGATTGAGCAGGCCGCGTTCGAGCCGAACAACCTCGTACCCGGAATCGGCGTGAGCCCGGACAAGATGCTCTTGGCCCGTGTCTTCTCCTATGCCGATGCCCACCGGGCACGCATGGGCGTCAACTACAAGCAGATCCCCGTCAATGCGCCACAGGCAGCAGTGCACAGCTACAGCAAGGACGGCGCCATGCGGATGAACAAGGTCGCCGACCCCGTCTATGCGCCCAATTCAAAAGGCGGCCCGGTCGCCGACCCGGAGCGCTATCCCAATGTCGAGAGATGGGATGCCGACGGTGAGTTCGTGCACGCCGCGTACACGCTGCGCCGGGACGACGACGACTGGGGCCAGGCCGGTACTCTCGTGCGCGAGGTCATGGACGACGCGCAACGGGATCGTCTCGTCTCCAATGTGGTGGGACATCTCAGCCAGGGGGTGACCACGCCGGTGCTGGAACGGGCACTCGAGTACTGGCGAAACATCGACAAGGGGATCGGCGACCGCATCGCTGACGGCGTCGGGGCCCTCTCGTCCCCCGTTCGTTCATAGATCTGAAGCGGTTGGGCTCGCAACAACCGCGAACAACGCGACGAAGCCGAGCAAGACGATCCATCGGCGTGTGACCATCTAACTGGGATGAATCTCCACCAGTAGGGGCTGACCTTACAATCCCCCGAAGGGGACGAGATAGTTCGTAAGCACGTAGACGTCCACCAGCACCAGCGCCGTGGGCCACACGAATGGCGCATAAGAAGACAGGCGCGGTGCAAAACGGGTTGTCAGAAAGGTCGCGCCGTACACCAGCACAATCGCCCAAGCAGATAGCGCCACGTAGGCAAGGCGAGCTTCACTGACACTTACGCTTTTCATGACGAGAAGCACAGCGATAACCCCGGCAACGATCAAACCGAAGAACGTCATTCCCACGAGGTTGGCGCGGATCATATTTCCTCCAGGACGGAACAGGTAACCCCAAACTGCACCGCCGAGACAGACGATCGCCACCAGTATGAGGAGATCGTTGATCCAAGGGGGCAACGCAGAACCCGGTTGGAGGTACCACAAGCTCCACCACAGCGTCTCAGGAAGTTCGTGGACGAACATGGAAATAGACAATGGCACGGGATGGAGAATGAATGTCATCTCACGTTGGAATCTCTCGCTCGTAGTCGTGGCAAGAAGCTGGCCATAGAGCCTCTGGTTCCGAATGAACCACCAGCCTGATACGACGAAAAACAGGAGCAGGGACAAGAGTCCATCCACGACCTGGCCGAGATCGAGCCATGACACAGCTCCGCGGTGGGGGTGTCGCTGTTCAGTCAATGCTGACGCTGGGACTGGCCACTCGACCGCACTCACGAGAGTGGCTGCGAAGAGAACCGCAGCTACTGGAAGGCTATTGAACTTCGTGATCGCAGCAGTGCCCAGCAAAAATCCCAGTCCAAGGGAACACCAACGTCGCTCTCGCGCGTGACCCTCTGCATTGAAGCGCTCGGCGAGAAGGAAACACAGCAGAGCAAGCGAACACAGGGGGATAACCAGGGCATCATTTGTGACGGAAGACACGAGGACCAGCTCACGGGGCAAGAGCGCACAACCAGCCCGGCGCTCAGTGCAATCGGTTCTCTCAGCTTCAGGACGCGTGCGGCTGCGTAGGTCGAGAGTACGGTGACCACTCCGAGGGCCAGCGAGATCAACCGGATCTCGTGGAGGTCAACGGCATGGCGATGCTCGGCCGGGTTGTATTCGGGGCTTACGACCAGTTTGGTGGTTCCCCTGTTAAAGGTGTTCGACTGGCTCGCGTGTGCGGCGACCGGATCTGGTTGAAACGCAGGAATGCCGAGAACTGTCTGCCATGCGGCTGCAATGGAGTAGTAGAGCGGTGGTTGAACCGACTCAAGGCCGTTGGCAGGGCTGATCCGTGGAATGGAGTGGTGGGCCACGATGTACTCGACGTACTGCGTGTGACTAGGTTCGTCATCCGCGTCCCAAGCTCGGGTGAGGAAGGTGAAGGTCAATGCAAAACCGAGATAAGTCACGACAAGGATCGCTATGGACGCCCTCGAGGAGAGGTTCGGCCATCTGCGTTGATGCGGCACCGGCGCAGGGGTAGGTTCCGCCACGGTCATTCGCCTGCCCGTTGGTTCCATCCGAGCAACTACATTAGGAGAAATCGGAGGATAGTTAGGCTGGCAACATGATCATGATGCTGACGGCATCGCCACTTCGAACGACTTCGACGAACTCGAGCGCTTGGCACTTCGTCGACCGGCCGCATCGCTCTGTCGTCAAGTACTAGGTCCGCGCTGCTTGTCGCCGACGGCGCGGCCCAAAATATCAGTCAACGGCGCCGAGAGGGTATTGGACTCGGCGTGCACGGAGCGGCAGAAATTTCGAAGCGAACCGTCACGGAATTGCGTCGTTGCCAGGAGACACCACGACAGGGGCGGTGCGCATTACGACGGAGGAGAACACCGACGATGGTTCTTCGCAATGGTCGACCGACGGAACGACACGGGATCGAAAGGCAGTCCGATCCGAAGAGGACGCGCCCTGCCTGCACTTCTCACCCACCAGATCGTCGTGGTTGAACCTCATTAAGAGCTGTTCTCCGAGGTCCAGGCCCGGGCGAGCAAACGAGCCGGTAGCGGAGTTCATGGCCAGGTGAACGGAGGCGAGCCGAAGTTGCTCCGGCAATTCCGCGAGACGCCCCACTACTCCTTGGGCTGCTCAGGTCGCCTCGGGTTCGGTGGCAGGAGGGATGATCCAATGGAGATGGTGTTCGGCCTCGAAGTAGCGGACCCAGATTCCCTCGATGTCGTCAATGTGCTTGGTGCTCAGATAGGCCTCACGGGCCCATTTCTCCATCTCGGCGATCCGTTCGGCCGCTCGCTGCACCTCAGCTGAGGAGAGCGCCTTGAATTCCTGATGACCCGGCATGACGCCTCCCTCTGCCGCGCTCAGGGACATGCAGGCTCCCGATCGGCCCTACTGCTGCGTTCCCAAGCTTCCCATTCGTTTCGAAGGCCGCATCGTACCGGACCGCCCTTGCGACCTCATCGCTCCCAAAGTGGTCGGACTTCGGATAGACAACGACGTCCAGGGCGACGCAAACGCGAGCCCCACGCTGTTCGCCGGCGGGACCTAGGTTGCCCACGTCGTGACCTTCATCGGTCAACCACTCCTGGACCGAGCCACGACGACGGAGCGGCGCAAGAGCCGCTCGCGAGCCCGTTGCGCGGTGCCGAACGGGACGACTTCATCGTCGATGCACGCCGCGGCGGAACCGAACTACCCGTCGGGCCTCGAGAAGTACTGAGCGATGTGGAAGGAGATCCGTCAGTGGACTGCGGCTGCCCTGGCGAAGAAGCCGACCTCTGCGTTCGAGTCTCTCCGGGGGAGTCGATGGCGCGATTGCAGATCCAAAGCACTTCGGGCCGGAAACTTACTTCCGGTAAGCGCATTGACTTGGGTTTAGGCCTGGCGGTAGTAGTGGGCCTCCTCGAGGTCTTCTATCAGGCTCGGTCCGCAGGGCTCCCAGCCGAGCAGCTCCTGAGTGATGGCGGCGCTGGCGGGACTATCCATTCCGACGAAATGCCCCAGGGGAGCGAAGTGCTCGGCTGCATCGACCTCACTCACCGACGCCGTCGGGACGTCGAGATGCCGACTCATCGCTTCGGCGATCTCACGGAAGGGAACGCCGGCGTCGCCCACTGCGTGCAAGACGGAGCCGGCAGGCGCAGCCTCGACGGCCAGGCGAGCCAGCCTGGCCGCATCGGAACGGTGCACCCCAGGCCAGCGGTTGGCGCCGTCACCGACATACCCAGCCACGCCTCGGGCGCGAGCGATCGCGACGAAAGTTGCCATGAACCCGTTGTCGCCGTCTCCATGAACTGTCGGCGGGAAACGCAGCACGGACGAGCGGACGCCGACACCCCTCAGGGATAGGACGAAGAGGCCGGTGGCGGCGCGGAGTCCTGCGGGATTGGCTCGAATCTGGGCCCCGGGGACCAACCCGTCGTCCTCGGTGGCAACCCGCCCATTCGCCAGCCCCAGGAGGCCTGAGGCGAGCACCAGCGGACGGCCCGAGCCGGCCAGGGCAGCGCCCATCGCCTCGACTGCTCGGCGGTCCGCTGCTGCGGCAGTCGGGAAATCGCCGCCGAAGGCGACCTCGTGCTGGAAGGCCAGATGGATCACCCCGTCGGAGTCGGCCGCCGCCTTCGCCAGATCATCCGGATCGTCGAGGTCACCACGGTGCACAATGGCGCCCGCTCCCTCCAAACGCTGCGCCGAATGCTCGGAGCGGGCGAGGCCAACGACTTCGTGACCCGCCTCCAGCAGGTCGGACACGGTCGCCGAACCGATCCAGCCCGATGCACCTGTCACAAAGATTCTCATTTGGCTCTCCAGGGCTCACTTGATGTCAGTAACTGCCATCAATCTAACCCCCGATGTCTGTGACTGTCAACACTAGGATCGAATGTATGGGTCGATGGCAGCCGGACAGTCGCGGACGGCTCCATGAAGCTGCTCTCGCCCTCTACTCCGAGCGAGGGTTCGACCAGACCACTGCGGCCCAGATCGCCGAGCGAGCCGGCCTCACCGAACGGACCTTCTTCCGGCATTTCTCCGACAAGCGAGAAGTGCTCTTCGGAGGATCCGCGCTTCTCAAGGACCGGATCGTGGCTGCCGTGGCCGAGGCTCCGCCAACCGACGGACCGCTTGATGCCGTGTCCATGGGACTCGACGCCGCCGCGTCCATGCTCGGGGAGTCGCGCCGCGACCTGGTGCTCCAACGCCAGGCGGTGATCGCCGCCAACCCCGAGCTGCGCGAGCGCGAACTGGCCAAGCTGGCGGATTACGCCGCCTCGATCGCCGCCACGTTGCGTCAGCGCGGGGCCGGCGAGACGCAGGCGACCCTGGCCGCCGAATCCGGGATGACCGTCCTGCGCGTCGCCATGCAACGGTGGGCCTCCGGAGCGGACGGCCGAGGGCTCGATGCGATCATGCGTGATGCTGTCGCCGAACTTCGGGACCTCGCACGAGGCTAAGTCGCCCCTGGTCTCGGCGTGGCCGTCGGGCGGACCAGGTCGCGGGCCAACTCCGCCAGCTCGACGAGCGCAGACACCACCTCGGCGACCAACCCGTCGGTGCTGGGCACGAGGCGCTCTCCAAGGTCGCCTATGCCGCGCAGGCCCGGTGGAAGCTCAATCTGAATGCCGTGGGCGGAAGGCAAATTGGCCGGGTTGTCAGGATGGAATCCGAGTCGCACCCGCTCGTCCGCTACGTGGTACCCGGCAAAGCGATCCTGCAAGAGTCGACGTGCGGCGTCCAACATGTCTTCGTTCTGCCCTCCCACGATGATCCCTCGAAGTGGTCCGGTCTGACGCCTCCGAAGTGCGGGTCCGTATGGCTCGATGACCGGTCCCCTCTCGGGATCCACCCACAAGGAGAATCCATCACGTCCGAACCCGTGCACCGAGATTGCGATCTCCACATGATTCAGGAACGATCGCAACCTCTCCGAGTGATCGGGGTCGTGCAGCCGGGAGGTGAGATGGACTCGCAACCCGCTCGGCTGGACGATGGCGTAGTAGGAGGCTCCAGACTGCTCGGCCGCCCGATTGGCGAGTTGGTCCGTGCCGCGATCCTGCGATCCACCATGCAGCGCCATGAACCCAACGGTGGAACGTAGGACACACACCTCGCTGACGCCAGGCAGGGTGAGGAGTTCGGCGAGGTCGATCGCACCAGTTTGCCACTGGCCGTCGGGTCAGTCGTCGACGGTGATTTCCGTCTTGCATCTGATACTGCTCGCGTCTGAGACAAGTGGGGTACAGCCCCCGTGCACGCCAAGGAAAGCCCCCTAAAATTATCTGCATTCTCTGTCCGCGGCCCGCTGAATGGGTCGACCGCAATCTGCGCCCCCGGCACGATTCGAACGTGCGACACTCGGTTTAGGAAACCGATGCTCTATCCCCTGAGCTACGGGGGCGTATCCACCCAAGTTCGCTGGAAGATCCGCCAGGGCAGTGTCACCACACTATCTGCGGCCGTTGCCTCACCATCGACGCGCTCCGTTCGGTCGTCCCCCGCAGAACAACTCGAGGGTCGAGGATGGTGAAAACGAGTCGTCGGCTCCAACGTTTCTCGAGACGACGTCGGCAAACAGTCAGCAGAGCCTTGAGCCCAGGATGGGGCTTTCGAGGCCAGAGGAGGCCGGCGCGACAACACCCGCCGCGCCACACTTTCGTCACCAGACCCGATCGCCGCCCTGCCCCCCGGAAACGAACGACGGCGGATATTCAACAACGGCGAACATTTGGCAGATCGATCGGACCGCGGGTCTTCCCCGTCCGTCAAAGCGAGGGAGTGCCGCTCATCATCCGAACTGACTCAGATGGTGATCCCGGAGAAACTGGGTCTGCTCCCGGAGCCAGCTTGCTCTTCGCACAAAATAGAGGTCGATCTCGACGACGCCCGCTGGCTCGTGATCGATATTGCGAGCCACGACTGCCGCTTGGACTTGCTGACCATGAAACTTTCGAGCAGGGCTAAAAGAGAAACTCACGCTTAATATGATCTGAAGGGCAATCGCCGCCAACGCAATCTGCCGTAGAGGAATCCGATCGATCTGGTCGACACGTCTCCGAGCCCAAGCCAGCAGCTGTCGGGATCCCCCCGCGGCTTGGGTCTCGGATCTCACGGCGACGCTCCGCCTCGACAGAGATCTATCCAGGGCCGTGAGATAGATACCAGCCAATACGAGCACGTCGTTCGTCGTGTACCGCGATTGCGCTGCTGCCTCGTACAAGAGGTACAGGCGGCCCTGAGTGATCAGTGCGTCAAAGAGAAGTCCATAAAGGATCAGGGCGATTCCGATCGGGACTGCGCTGTGCTCGTCGCGACGTAAACCCCATCTGATCAGCACCAAGACTGCCAGCACGAGAATCACGACTCCGAAAGCCATCACCCACGGATTTGCCTCTAGCGGCTTGGTGACTTGGACGCCGACGATGTCTCCGAGGGCGAAAATGAAGAATTTCACGGCATCCCAAGGGGCTTTCAACACTGTTGCGTTGGGATCGAAGGCCTTCGAACTCTTGAAATTGTGAAAATAAAAGGCCGCCGTTGCTGCCGCGGCGAGGACCCAGACGACGACCGTCCAGAGAGGCCGCCGGCGGTGGTACAAGAGCACCAAACCCACCGGCCAGATAAGAAGTCCTTGTATGGAGGAGAAGCTGCCGACAACCGCTGCGAGAATCGACAGAGCAAAGATCGGCCAGGCCAACTTGGGCCAATCGAGTAACGCGATCGTTAGAGCCAAAGACAGCAATACCAGATACCAAGCCATCTGGAATCCCCAGATGGTGTTCTGCCACTGAGCGAGGGTCAGGGTGAGGAAGGCGACAGGACAGTAGAAGAGCAACGGCGTCTGCGGCGACCGACGTCTGTGAGCCCAGATGAAAAGCGCAGTCGACGCGAACAGCATGAAGGCACTTATGTACTCCTCCACCGTGATGTTGTAGTGCACTGTGTGTGCCAATGCGACCACGATGAGATTTGGGAAGAAAACTCGATTGTCAACGTGCTGGACCCAGAGCGAGGACCAATCGGGAAAGTGCAGAAAGGATTGACGAATGACCGGGACGTCGTCCCACTGGTCCTGCCACATCGCGTTCACCTGGTAGTGCTGAAGAAAAACGATGTACATGACAACCGGCAGAGCGAAGCCGATCGCGGTCAGGGCCTTCACCATTCGAGGGTCCAAGTTCCCGACTTCCCATGGTCCGAGCCCAGCGGCCGACTGGGACTTGGGCTTCATGGGCGCGGAGAGAGTACCGTCGGCAACGGAAGAGGTGTATTTGTTCCTCCGCCTCATACCCCATCCTCGGCATGCCGAAGACATTCATCGAGCCTCCCTAGACGAACGCGATGCCAACCATGCCAGCGGACCGCATCTCCTCCCCGGCCGCAATGATGACGGCAGCCGCAACGATGAGACAGGGCATCCCGCAAGAAAGATAGCTTGCCGGAAAGGTCGATTACGCCTCAGGCATCAGAAGGGCTGCTTGTCCGCGCTGCGTGGACTCCGTTGCGATGGCTCCGGCAGCGAAATCGGAGCTCGTTTGTGTCGGTCCATTGACCCCGATGGCCGGTCCCCGGGGAAGGTATGCTCGGAATGTCAGGACCATTGCGTTCTCACCCACCTTCTCGGCCGAGGATCTGCAACGTGCGCTGCTTGAGTTAGAGACAGCGTGCCAAGGCGACGAGATTCGAGGCCTTACGTCTATTGGATCCCGCTCTGGGCGCCTTCCCGTCAGACGGAGCCAACGAACAGCGGCAAGCGGCACGGCGCTCCTCCCCACGTCGGCGGACCCCACCACGCCCCTTCTCTCGATACGGGACGAGTAGTGGATGCGCTCCTTGACGATCATGGCTTCCTGTCCCGTTCCTTTGCGCTATTTGCGCCTCCAGTGGTCTTTGACGATTATGAAGCTGTGCGAGTCGGCGGGACGGGGGGCATTGTGTGCCCATGTGGACCGCACCTTGACGCCGTGCAACGGCGGAGAACCGGTACCATCGTGCCGACGATGGCGCAGAACCTCTCCCATGAGCACGAGCAGAAGCACCCAGCCCAGGGTTTGGGATCACCCTCCCATGAAGGTGATCCTTCGATTTGGGGCCTCGGGCCGCTGCTCCGGCTGATATCGCAGAGAGCACGTAGGCGTCGACGGTGGGAAGGTACGCGGAAGGAATCCTCCTCCTCGCAATTGCCCTCATTCCCCTTCAGTCGGCCGCCTACCTCTGGCGTTCCAGATTCCTTGGCGGGTGGACAGGCGCCGAGGCCCGGCTCGCCGAAATCGTCATCGATCTGACGGTGGTGATATGCGTCTCCGAGCTTCTTGGCGCCGTGCACCTCTATCGCGTAGGACCCGTCGTCGGCCTGCTCGCCGCAATTGGTGTCGTCGCCATCTGGGCGGCGAAGCGATCGTCGAGACGACTTCGCCTTGGCGGAGACTGCGGTGGACACGGAACCAGTCGACACAACATCCGCGCCTCGCCTCGCAAACATCGCGGCCCTGATCTCGGTTGCCGTTGTCGTGGGAGAGTGGTGCACCAAAACCGTCGCGGCCTATCACCACGGCATCTTGAGCACAGATTCCCTGTGGTACCACATGCCCTTCGCGGCACGATTCGTTCAGGACGGCTCTATCACCCCCCTGCACTATGTGGATTCCGAGCCTGTGACCGTCTTCTTTCCTGCGTCATCGGAGCTCTTCCACTCCTTCGGAATGCTGGTAATGGGAAACGACCTCCTGTCACCTCTTCTCAACATGTTGTGGCTGGGCTTGGCTCTCTTGGCGTCTTGGTGCATAGGAAAACCCTTTGGCGTCGCACCTATCGCCGTGGCAGGCAGCGCGATCTTGTTCGCAACGCCCGGACTCGTCGGGACGCAGCCGGGAGGAGCCTACGACGACGTGGTCGGGCTTGCCCTGTTGCTCTCATCGGTCGCATTGCTGGTCAATTCCCAGGGCTTGAGCAAGCGCTCCAGCGAGGCAGCCTGGGTCCTTGCCGGGCTCGCTGCAGGCCTCGCATTGGGCACCAAATTCACACTTATTGGGCCGATCGCCGCGCTCACCGTTGGCGTTTGGTTCCTCCTGAAGCGTGGCGAGCGAGCGCTCCGCATGACCCTCTGGCTGGGAGCGCTGATCTTGGTGGGCAGCTTCTGGTACTTCCGAAACCTCTTCGCCGTAGGCAACCCGCTCCCTTCGCTCGCTCTAAAGCTCGGTCCGATCTCGCTCCCAAGCCCGCATATTGCGACCCCCACATCGACAGTCGCCCAGTTCCTCTTCGATAAAATCCGCGTGGTCCGATTTCTTCTTGCCGGGGCTTCGCGTCTCGTTCGGCCCCGGCTGGTGGGCCCTCATTGGGCTGTCCTGTGCGGGCCTCGTACTGGCGATCGTGACCGGGAATCGCCTGCAGCGGATTCTGGGCTTTGTGGGGGCGTTCGCTGGGGTTGTCTTCGTGTTCACTCCGCAGTTCTTGGCGGTGTACCACGCTCCGGTGTTCTTCGTCGACAACGCGCGGTATGCCGATGATGCCCTCATCCTGGGACTCGTTCTGCTGCCGACCTGTCCAGTTCTCGCACCGTGGCGACGCTCGCGCTGGGTTCTCGGCTCCTATATGGCAATTCTTGTCGCCACCCAATTCGATGCTGGCATTTGGCCAACGACATTCTTTACCGAGAAGATTCGAGAGTCCCGTACGGGGCTCTGACTTCGTCGTTGGCCTGCTCATCGGAGTCGCAGTGGCCGTGGTTGGAGCCGCGGCGATGCTCTACAAGCGGAAGCCACCGAGTCGACGTACTCCGCTGGGTCGCTTGGTGCCTCATCGCGACCGTCCTCGTGATAGCCGGGTTCCCGCTTCAACAAACGTACCTCCGCGACCGATACCAGGGAACAAGTCGCGGGCGACCTTCCAGGCGTGTCGCAGTATTTCATCCACGTCGACAACGCCCGGATCGCTGCAGCCGGACCGCTGTCGTATTTGCAATATCCCCTCTACGGAGATTCGCTCTCGAACTACGTCCAGTTCATGGGTGTCCGCGGTCCTGACGGAGCCTATTTGTCCTTCAGTTCCTGCAAGCAGTGGCGCCGGGCCGTGATCGACGGCCGCTATTCATACGTGAGCATCACAACCGCGCTCGTTGCGAAGAAACCCGAGGTCATCTCGGAGGCACCACCTGAATGGAGATGGACGAAGGGCAAGGGCACCACGTTGATCCTTCAGGGAGCCACCCGCGCCGGAAGCCCGTTTCACGGTTACGTCGGTTACTTCCTCTACCGTGTGGATCCGGGATTCTCGGCTTCAAGTTGTAATAGCGCCTAACCGGACGAACACTTTCCTCGGCTATAAGGCGACGGCCAACGCCATTGCTGGTCCGCCTCGCACCCATGCTGGGTAGTGTCCGCCGAACGGCAATGTAAGACGGGCTTGATGGCCCAGGCCGGCATCGCCGAATGGACAATCAGAGCTAGTGGCATCGGACCGGCTGCATATGGGCGGCATCTTGCAGTATGTCCATTGCCTCGCGAATTGCGACCGTGATGCAAATCCGGTCCCACTTCACCCACTGGGGCACGCCGACACGGCATGGCTCCGTGAATGGCAAAGACCAGAGAGGCGCTCAAAGCCGGCAAGAGACTCTCTGTGAACAGTGCCTTTGCCGAGGGATCGGTGCGCAGCCAGCGGGTCGGGGACGGCAAGACCTTCCCATTGGGGAGAACGGCCTCGACTGAGACGACATAGTCGTATCGCCCGGCGTTTATCGCCTGACGCCACGCTGCGCAGGTTCGGATGTCAAAATGCGTGCCGTGCGGACCCTTCGTCCCGACGAATTGTACGTCGTTGGTGAGATGAGGGCCGTAAAGCGGATAGTGGAGGAGAATGCCCGGCGCGACACCGATGCGTGCATGCTGGACCGTGCTCGCCCATCGGTCGATTCGAGGGTACGGGGATGTCACATACCAATGCGACAGGTGGAATCTCTGCAGTGGGAGCCCGCCACCGATCACCGCGAATACCAGCACGACGGACGCGACCCACGCGCCTCGGCGGAACCACCCTACCGAGAGCCGTCTCGCAAGAAGGGCCCCCAGTCCTACGAGGAGGATAGGAATCCCGATGAGCAGTCCGTCGGAGACGGAGTGGTAGACGACGAGGCTCTGGCTGATATTGCCGAACCAAATCCCTCCTGCGAACTGCGTCGCGATCATGGCCCCACCGAATACCAGCGCCAGCACGGGGACCCAGAACGCTCGCTTGAGAGCGATCGGAAGAGCAACGGCGCCAGCCAAGAACGTCAAGAGAGAAAACCGGAGGTCGTACACGAAGGACCTAGGTAAGTTTGGCTGCGGAGTGACCAGGTAGCCGAGCAGCATGGCAATCCCCACCAACGCGAGAAATCCGGTCATGGGCCCGCCATCTCGTTTCGCTCTGGTGGCCTGTGCTGGACTTACGTCGTCGAGCCGGGATGCCTTCAGCGTTCGCCAGATCCATTGCACGCCTCCGACGGTTCCGGCGACGAGCCCTGCAGCTGCGATGACCACTAGCACCAACCATGCTGGGCCGAACGCCTGTGGCAAAGCAGGGAGAAAATACAATCTCCATGCTTGGCCGTTGAAGAGTGAGCTCGAAATCGTCGTTCCAATGTGGCTGGGCGAACTCGGCAGCCGAAAGGGTCCCAGTCCGAGTTGAATGTTTGGGACCGGGTTCCCGGCGTAGATGAGGTTGCGGACGTACCAAAAACCCCCGGTCACCGCGACGACTGCGCACCACAAGAGACCTTGACGTGTACGCTCGCCCCTCGGTAAGAGCGCGATGATGCCGACCGTCAAAGCCGCCACGGGAAACACAAATGTGTCCTTGACGCCGACGGCCAGACCGGCGGCCAGTGCAACCGTCCAGAGTCCCCGGACGTGACCTCGCCGGCCCCACGGAACGTCCACGTATGCGAGGAGGGCCAACGCGGCCAAGACCAACGCGGTGCCGACAAGGTCGTTGTAGGCGGAGCCTGGTTCGTCCGCGATCACTTCCGTCGTTCCCAGTACCAAAGCCGTGGCCATTGTCGTCAGCGATCTGACGCCGTACTGGCGACCAAGGCACCAGGCGGCGAACAGGGCGAGTCCGAGCCACAATGCGTTGACGAGCGGCGACAAGAAATCGCTTCCGAAGAGGAGGATGCCAACCGCGTGCAACAACTCCGATGTGGCGGGATAAAACTCGATCACATTGTCGTTATTGATGTTGTGCAGTGAGGCAACGGAGCCGCTTTGCACGAACCCGGCACTGAGTGGCATGTGGTACCACAAGCTGTCAATCTGGCTGACTCCATTCCGCAAAGCGTGAAGTGTTCCAGCGCTCCATTCTGCAGCGACGAGACTGACGGCCAACGATGGCAGCGACCGGCTCCCACCATGCTTCTTGGCGGCTGTGTGATACGACGGGCGGTCGTGCGGCCGCCCCGGTCAACGACTCGGTGCCGCGGGCCCCGATTTTGCCGACCCAATATGTCAAGAGTGCGACCAACACAAGGGCCATCACCAGTGGACCGACGCGAAACAGGCCAATCGTCCCCAAAGTCTGCGAGACCACGACCACAAGTGAGATTGCGATGATCAGCTCCACCAGCCGGGCCGGTGCACCGGACCATGTCGGCAAAGACCTCCGGCGAAGGCTGACAGCAGCGACACCCAGGCTGACGATTACGAGTCCGCACAGGACAATGCTCTCGGCGTAACGGCCCAGCGTCATGTCCGAGCTCCCCGGTTGACGCTCAATGAGTCCGTCATAGCGCTCACGGTACTGATCTTCGCCTGTTGGGTTCGCCCATGGCCTGCGCCGCCGTCCGCCAGACGCCGGCACCGAGACGGGTTTGCTCGAGGTGGTGGGCGGGGCCGTCAGGGCACGCTGGAGCCGATCACGTTGGGGACTGCCTTCTAGGTGGCAGAGCGCCGCGCAGCAACTGTCAGGACATGCGAATGTGTAACCGGATGCCGCAGCGGTTACTCTGCTGCGCGGTTTCACAGCGATCGAAGGAGGGTGAGATGAAAAATAAACGTGCGCCGTATGCGCGTTCATCGGTCTGGTACGCGGTGATCGCGGCTCAGCGTCGTTCTCGTGATCGCCCTGGTGTTCGCCGGCATCGAGATCGTCCATCTGCGATCACAGGTTCACACCCTGCAGACCACTGTGTCGGGTTTGAACTCTGCTACTTAAAGCGATAGGCCAGGGCAAGTAGAAAGACATGCTCCACACAAGCGTATGAGAGCCTGAGAGCACCACAGGAAGGGACCTAGGCCCTAATTGAGGAAAAGGCCTTTCCACGGCCATACGAGCCACGCGGGACATGATTCCCACACGTCGCCCTTACCGGTCGTCGCACCGACGAGCGGCCGCAGCCGAATTCAACCCGTAGCCTCGGTCTGATCTCCGACGGCGCGTCCGGCAGCCACGTCGACCGAGAGCGCACCGCCGATGCCAAGGACGGCGATCGCGGCAATGACCAGCCCAGCGCTGAAGAGCGCAGGGCCAGTATTCGAGTTTGATGTCATGGCTCCCCCCGGCGGAATGTCGGCCTGCAGGTCGAACTCGGAAGAGGCCCGAAGGGCAAGCGGCTTACCGTCGATGGACGCATGCCAGCCGGGCACGTCGGAGACATGAAGATTCAATGTTCCCGCTCATTTTCTGGTGGACAATCACGTTCAGCCCTCCAGAACTGGTGGAGGAGACCCTGAGGTAGGCGGCGGGCCTCCGCGCCAGCCCTCCTAGCGGGACGAGTCGACAGCGTGACTATCCCTGATGCAGGGACGAAGTACATGCTCTTCGTTGTTACTTGTGGTCGTCTCCCCCGGCAAGCTCGGATGAGGATTGGGAACCCGGAGCTTCGTGATGTACGTGGTCCCCATCGGACCGGGCGCTCCCCCTGGCACGAGGACATAGCTCACGCCCTAATTGCCGTGCCTGCGCGGCCGTTGTAATCACGGGACAGAACTGACTGAACGCGGCCGCGCCGGGTACCGAGTGGTTCTGCGCTCTCCCACGGTGGAGTAATACTTCTTGGGCATGATTGGTTCATTCATGTTGACCTGGTGGACCCCGAAGAGGATGTTCGCGTCGGGCAAAATACCCAGCGGACAGCTGGCCCCGGCCCCCGCGGCTTCCCCGGTCCCCAATCTGGCGTTCCCTACAATGCGCTGTAACCGCTGCACGGCGGCAGTAGCCGGGTAGCCGTCTGGGCTCGAAGCAATCAGGACACTGCCTGCAACCAACGACGAGAGGACCTCAGTACCAATCAGTATCGACAGACCTGCAGTACTCCAACGCGGCCGCCACCACAGAAGCCCGCTCACAACGAGGCCTATCACGATCGCGATGACAGGCCAGAGAAAACGTCGCCGTGTGCTCGTGTTCGACCAGCGCTCTGAAGTACGTCGGCCACGTTATTGGCCGTCCGACCGAATACCCAGAGCGCTGCGGTGAGAAGCGCCGCCAGTCCGAATGCGCCACCGAGAGCGATCCGGTCTAGGGCATCGGCCTCTTTCCGGAGCAATCCGTCTGTCCCGATCCCGGCCAGGGTGGCAATGACGAGCAGCGAGTGGCATAAACGCACGAAGCCAATTCGACAGGTCGAGGACCGGAAGCTCGTTGACCAAGTTTCGAAACTGGACCAACCCATTCCACCGCCGCCAGCACCACTCCGACAACTGCCAGCGCAATGGCAGCTGGACGCCTCGCCCTGACCCCGATCAGGATCCCCAACCAGGGCGAGCACGACGGCAATGATTCCGATGTAAGTGGCCGTCTCGTTGTAGAAGAAGGCGCCCGCGACAGGAAGACTGCCGGGCACTGGGGCGCCGTCAAAGTTCGAAAAAGCCAAGTAGAGCAAGTCGTGCACCGGCAACGCCGGGGAAGATCCTCCAGACGATCGAATCGACTGGTTCACTAACTGCGCGCCAGGGAGCAGAGGGGCGCACTCAGCGCGGCCCCCGCCGCCACGGCGACGCCGAGGTCGATCACCGGCTTCAGGACCGGGCCACGCGGCAGCTGGAGCCGGTCCGGCAACCCTCGAGTCACGAGGAGCACGACGAAGAAGAGCACTGCAGCGCTCATCGTGGCGATGAGCGTCTCGGGATGACCGCCGTACACCGCACCTGCGGTGGACACGGCGAACAGAGTGATCGAGAGGATTCGTCTCTCGCCTCGCAGAATCAAGAGCGCCGCCGCGAATATCCAACCTGCCCAAGCTCCGACCTGAGACTGCGGATATCCGCTCCATGCGATGAGCGGCCCGCTCAACTCGAACACAGCCATGACCGTCAAGGCTCCGACCATTCCCAGCCGGAGCACTCGCGCAAAGACGTATCCTCCCGTCCCCGCGATGACCAACATTGTCATGACACCGGCCGTGTACGCGTCGCGGAGAGGCATCGCGTAACCGATGAGGGACGGTAAACCGAAGGCAGCAGACTGCCAGTTGAAGGCGAGCGGTACTCCAAGACCCGAATATGGGTTCCAGAGTGGGAGCGCTCCATGGTGCACTTGTGTCCAGGCAAGGTAGGTCCAGGGGATCATCTGTTTGATCGGATCCGGCTCGAACGTGTCGCCATTGAACGGGAAGCCGAGGATGCGACGTCAGCCCTGATTGGGACAAAATGTCGTAGGGGCCGATCATTGCGCCACGCCTCAATGCGTCGCCGAGGACGAGAAATGCCAAGCCCGACTGCGAGCACGACCGCCAACACATGCTGCCACCGAGGTGTTCTCGATCGGGTGGCCTCGGGCATCTGCGACATGATCCCCCTTCGCTGTGCCGCTATCGCCGAAGTGGACCTGGTTACCGGGCTACTCAATCTGGGCCCCAGCGAGTCCATGAAGCCAGCACTGGCGACGATGGGAGGCGGCACAAGTCCGCGACACCTCGTTCGTCTTCGAAGCCTTCGAGGACGGCTTGGCCGATCGAAGGAACGGGAGGATGCCGGCGATCGCTACGCGAGTTCTCCGAATGGCGCTGCATGTCGGCACGTGCCGTCGGGCACTCCCGCATAGAGCGACCTTCTGCATCATCGGGACTGTCGTCGACTGCGGGATCGACGCCCGCCCTCCAACTGCTGAGGCTGCTCTCAGTTCGGTGGTCAGAGCCACGACCCCCACATCAAAAATGTTGGTTGTCTGGTTTGAGGCCAAAGAAGTAGGCCTCTGGATCTCCGCCGAGCTTTTGCGCGATGGCATCAACGCTTCTTCGAGCTTCGGCGCCGGCCGAGCCCACTCCATCCAAGTGCGACCGCCGCACCCAGAGCGCACTCAAAACAATAAAGCGCTCTTCCTTGGACAAATGCCCGTCGGTATCATCCACCTTGGGCATGCCGCTCCCTTCCTAACCGCGACCACGTCGGGTCCCTGATTTCACACGTCCGAAACCCACGCCGCCCCATGTAACCCCCCGACCCACTGCCACGAGCAATCCCTCGTCTCCGCAGACTATTAGAAGATTCGTGAAACGTTCCAAACGGATAACTCCGATAGGGGAAGTAAGTTATGGGCCGTTGAGGCTGTCGATTTGGCGTTCTGACCGCCGGCGTTCTGCGTCGCCTCGATCGTCGTGATGCTCCTGTTGACCGATACAGACAGGATGCTGCGACTGAGCGGACCATACCGGAGGGTGGACAGTTGAGCGGACCACTCCCGCCCCGTCGGCGTGATGTGGAGGATGCGAACGGGGTAGCGGAATCGGAAGGCGCCATCTCACGTCGCCCCCTCCACCTTCTTCATCCGAATGGCAGGTAGCACCAGGGCAATACGACGCCTTCGCCGTCTGCCAATGCAGCGGTGGCGCCCTTCCGCTCGAGCGCTCCGGACGGTGCCACACCCTCGACAGAGCGATGTACTCCGGCGAGATCGATAGCGACGCCCGCGCCTCGGGGCGCGGTCGGCCACGCTACGCTCTCCGCTCTGACAGGGTGCGACTGACGTAAGGGGCTGGAGTCAATGGGGACGCTATGGCGGCGGTCGGGCCGCGGGTGGGGCGGTCGGGTGGCCACGGCGCTGGCATGCGTCGCCGTGTCCGCCTCGCTTGCCACGTCAAGCGCCGCGTCAGCCGTGAGCAAGTCCTCCGGGGGGGGCCCGTGGCCGACGTACCACGGAACTCTCTCGCGCACCGGCTACACGACCAACACGTCGGTCGGCGCCCAAAACGCGGCCCAGCTCCAGCAGAGTTGGCACGCCTCTGCGACGGCTTCCATATCGGCCCAGCCCATTGTTTCCAACGGGGACGTCTTTTGGAGCGACTGGAACGGCTTCATCCACGCCACGACCGTGCTCAGGGAAGGCGCTGTGGTCGAGGTTCCTCGGCACCACGCCCAAGCCACCGGGCTGCGTATTCGACCTCGCCCGCCAGGGCATCCTCAGCACGCCGACGGTCGGAACCATCGGCGGTCGGCAGGTGCTCTGGGTGGGCGGGGGGCGCGGGCAGATGGTTGCCTTGAACGCCTCCAACGGCAAGATCGTCTGGCAAACTGACCTTCGCTCCAAACCCGGGAAACTCAATCTGGAGCTCTCCGGCCTATTACAACGGGAAGCATCTACGTGGGCGTGGCCTCCTTCCAGGGTTGTCCCCCGGTGTTCGGGAGAGTCGTGCGACTCAACGCGGCGACCGGCGCCATCCAGGCGGCCCTGAACTTCTCTTCGTTAGTCCCAGCCAAGTGCCGCGAACTCGGCGCATGGTCGTCGCCCGCCGTGGACCCGGCCGAGAATTCCATCTTCATCGGCACCTCGAACGACTTCTGCAGCTCGCGATTCCAAGACGCGATTCTTGAAGCTGGACCCTTCGACGCTGCGCATCACCTCACTGTGGCAGGTTCCCCCGTCACAGCACCCGGCGGATTCCGATTTCGGCGCAACTCCCATGCTTTTCAGCGCAACCATCGGCGGTGCGACGCGCCAGCTCGTTGGCGCGGTGAACAAGAACGGCGTCTACTACGTGTTGGATCGAGACAATCTCGCAGCAGGGCCCGTGTGGACGTACGTCGCAGCGACAACGAAGACGATCGCCAGTCAGGCGTGCGGGAACGTGGACCCCATCTCCTCTTCCGCTTGGGCCGGGACGGGGTCACCCGTCATGGTGGCCGGTCTGAGCACCAGCGGGTCCGTCTTGCAACGGCACGCTCGCTGCGCTCAACCCGTCCACCGGGCAGCCGGAGTGGCAGGTTCTCCTGCCGGGGAGCGTCGAAGGTGCGCTCACGGAGGTGCCAGGGATCGTCGCCGTGGGAACCGGCCCTTCGGTCGAACTCGTCTCGAGCTCTTCAGGGCAGGTACTTTTCTCTTACACGGAACCGACCAAGCCGGTGCCGAAGGGTCTCTACTTCGGCGCACCGACCGGCGAGTTCTGGGCACCCCCGACCCTTGTCGGCAACTCGCTTTACGTTGCGAACCAGGACGGTTCCCTCAGGGCGTTCTCGCTGTAGATCATTTCGAGACATCACCTCCGCGCTTTCAGCGGTCGATGGTGACCGTCAGCGATGAGCCAGTGGCCCCACATGGGCCTTCAGGAAGGGGCTCGCTTGCTCGGAGGACAGGAGCTGAGTCTCGTGGGACAGGCGAGATCATGCACGAGTCCGAACACCGTGCGCGTGATGAGCCCGAAGCTGGCGTTGTGCATCCGTTGTGATGAACGCAGACACCGAGGCCGGATGTCCGCTCGCTCTGTCGTCTGGACCCAGCAACTGGGTTGCCATATCAAGCCGCCGAAGCGCCCACGACCCTCAGACGTCCGCCCCGACCTCGGCATCGGCGATCTCGGCGAACAACCGATTGAGGATGAGGAACTTCAGGAACCACAGGATCCCGAACGCAGCGATGTTGGCTCCGACAACCAGGACCGTACGAGCGAGGTGCTGCAGATGATGGCTCACGGCAAAGTTGTGCGCCAAGGTTGACGTGACCAGGGCGAAACCGATCCCCGTGATCGACATCACCCAGAAAGGCAGCACTTCTCTCCAGAGGTGGGATCGTCCTCCCTTGCCCCACACCCATCGGCGGTTGAGGATGTAGGAGGGAACACCCGCCATGATGTTGGCGATCAGTGTGCAAACGACCTCGTTCCAGAGCCGAAGCACCCCGAAGAGAAAGACCAGAATGACCAGCGAGGTCAGTGCCGATATCGCCGACACCATCGTGTAGCGGATGACCTTCAGGCCCTGGGGCGTCCGCGACATCGCCCAGAGCCGCAGAAGAGCGTCCTTCACGGCGACCAACAGTACTCCGATGGCCTCCCCCCCTGCCCGTGCCATCGCTTGCCGCAAACCCGGCCCACTCGAGCCCGCAGCCACTGGGCGCGCCCCAAAGGATCGACTCCTTTCGCTACACTCCCCGGGCGTGGGGGAAGGAACGGGTAGGTCACTTCAAGTGGCTCCTCCCGGCGGGAGCCCCGACTCGGCGGTGAACGAGCGCGGCCTCGACGATGTCGCATCCGTCGACGTGGCCGTTTCCCGCACACCATTCGATGTCGGCTCGGCGGCGATTCACCATCGCCTCGCTGATCGCCATGGGCCTCACCGCGATTCCGTTCATCTGGATTCTCTGGTCTGAGTGGGGGCCCCCCACCCTCTTCCGCCAGGCCGTCTATGAGGACAACTTTTTTGATCTGCAGACGCGGGCCATGTTCCATGGCCATCTGTCCCTTCCCAACGGAGCTCTCGGACTCGAGGGTTTCGTGCACGATGGCCGGACCTATACCTACTTCGGCCTGTTCGGCTCCATCATCCGGATGCCGATCCTGCTGATCACCAGCAGCCTGGACGGAAAGCTCACCACCCTGTCCATATTGGTCGCCTGGTTGGTGACGGGCCTGTTCGCTGCGCTCCTGCTCTGGAAGGTTCGCTTCCTCCTTCGTGGCGATGCCGCCATGGGGAAGATCGAGGCGACGGGCTACGGGGTCCTGATGGCCACCATCATGGGCGGATCGGTCTGGATGGTGTTGGGGGCCATTCCCTACGTCTTCGGCGAGGACATCGCGTGGAGCATATGCCTCACCCTGGGAAGCATCCTTGCCCTGCTCGGGGTAGTCGAACGACCGTCGTGGGGTCGTGTGATCGCCAGTGGTGTCCTCATCTTGTGCGCGAGCCTCGACCGGCGCGACCACGGGCTGGGCCTGTGTTCTCGGCGCCGCCCTCATTGCGGTGTGGTTCTTCCTCGGACTCGGTGGGCGTGAAAACAGGCGCTGGTGGCTCCCCGTCCTCTTGGCGGGATTGATCCCGCTTGTCATCGGGTGCGCAGTCAATTACGCGAAATTCGGCGTCGCCTTCAATGTCCCGATCACCGAGCAGGTCTGGTCCCAGGTCAACGGTTACCGAAAGCAATTCCTGGCCGCCAACCACAACTCGGAGGTGGGCACGGCCTTCATACCAACAGACCTCCTCACCTACCTCCGGCCCGACAGTCTGAGCTTCAGCGATGTATTCCCGTACGTCACTCTCCCTACGAGCCCACCGACGGCGGTAGGTGGTGTGCTGTTCGACAAGTTGTATCGAACCTCCAGTGTCCCGGCGTCGATGCCGCTCCTCTTCCTCCTCAGCATCTGGGGCCTCGTCACAGCGTTTCGACCGCAGCGCTCTCGGCAAGGTGGCGAGGACCCGCTATCCTGCTGTTGGCGGCCGGCGGCGCCGCCGCCGCTTTGCTCTTGTGGGGCTACATCGCGCCAAGGTACCTGGGCGACTTCATGCCAATCCTCGTGCTCGCCAGTGCGGTTGGCATCGCAGACATCTTTCGGCGCCTGGAAGGGCGACAACGTTCCATACGGCTCGGGGCGACCGGGCTCATCGCCGTCGTTGCCGTTTTCAGCATCGTCGCGAATATTGGCATCGCCGTCGTCCCCAATGAAGAGTGGGACACGACGCAGCTCCTCAGCTACGTCCAAGCTCAGAAGACTCTCAGCGATTGGACCGGTCACCCGCTCGAACGCACGAGTGGTGCGAGCCCAGTCGCTTCCGGCCTGGGGCCCAGCAGGACAGTTGTACGTCATCGGTGACTGCAGTGGGCTGTATATATCGAACGGCGAGAACTACTCGTCGTACCCCAGCTTTCAATACCACCGCGACACCTGGATGACCGTCCAACTCGGCGAGCCGTTCCAACACGCATTCGAGCTGGCCGTGCCCACGGTCGAACCGGGACAGACCGATTCAGTACCCCTCGTGAGTGCCGGCACGCTCACCGTCAAGGTGAGTGCGTCGCGCCTGGCTGGCGGTCGGGTCCTCTTGACATTCGGCACCTACCGCTCCGGGAAGAAGGTGAAGACCGCTTCCCTCTACGTCCCACCCCGGTCGACCCAGGACGTGCTCGTGACAACGGATCCGGTCAAGCACGAGGTCAATGTCGAGGTCAACGGGACCACGTACGACCTGGTGGACGACGCGAGCGTCACGCTCGTGGACCTGACCCCCTTTACCTTGCCCAAGGGCCAGACCATACGGGTGGACGCTCCGACCTCGACCCAGACCGGCTTCAGCTCTCTGCATGCCACGAACGTCCCCCTCTCTCCGCCGACGCTCTGCCAAAGCCTGAACCGCTGAAGACGTCGTCGCAGGTGTCGGCCTACAGGGGCGTTTCCGGATCCGGACTCTCGGCACGGCCGGGCCATCACAAGTGGCACCTGGAAACCCGGGTGAAGCCGCAGTATCACAGCTCCCCTACGACTCGCATGGCCGAATCGGTGCGTATGCCAAAACGGTGATCGGCGGTGGCACCGGTGCGCGAACAGCCGCCAACGACCTCGCGGTGACGCCCTGCACGCCGACACGCACCCGCCTCGTCTGCGGCCGCCTGGCACGATCACCACGAAGCTGTAATCTGTCCTGCAACCAGGAGGATCCGGCGGTTGCTGGAGGCGGCGCGTCAGGGGGACGTCACCGGAGGGACACGATGGCAGAATGCGTGCTTCTGGAGGCGACCCACGGGAGCAGAGGCCTTCATTCGGCTCTCTGTCGGCGCGGTTGGGGAGGTAACACCCACATGCGAGTGTCAAAGAACACAGGGACGCCGAGGACATGACGATCCAATCCGAGACGGAGACGCCGTTACCGGTCCTTGACCTGGACGAGCTGGAAGGCAACGTCGAACGGCTGCACGCCGAGTACCAGGCGGCGTCCCCCTATCCCCACATCGTCATCGACGACTTCCTCCTGCCCGAAGCCGCCAAGGCCGCCATGGTGGAGTTTCCCCCCTTCGACCCCGAACGCTGGAACAACTACTTGCATGTCAACGAGCGCAAATTTGCGAACACGGAGCCCGAGACATGGGGGCCCACACTGCAACGCATTCTCGACGTGCTGAATTCGCCGCGCTTCGTTCAATTCGTCGGCCAGCTCCTCGAAATCCAGGACCTTGTCCCTGACCCGTCCCTCGAGGGTGGCGGGCTCCATCAATCGTCGAAGGGCGGATTTCTCAACATCCACGCGGACTTCACCGTCCACCCTCACAAGCGCAACTGGCAACGCCGCGCCAACATCATCCTCTATCTCAACGAGGACTGGAAACCCGAATATGGCGGTGACCTCGAGCTCTGGAGCACCGACATGAAGACCTGCGTCGAGAAGGTCAGCCCAATCGCGAACCGGGCCGTGATATTCACGACCGACGCCACCTCGTACCACGGCCACCCAGAACCCATGCAATGTCCCGAGGACGTCGCCAGACGCTCCCTGGCCCTCTACTACTTCAGCGCAGAAGTGGACCCCGTCGTCCGTTCGACCGAGTACCGAGCCCGTCCAGGCGACGGGGCGCACGGGATTCTCATCCTCGCCGACAAACACATGTTGCGCGCGTACGACTGGATGAAGCGTCGCCTCGGCCTCTCGGACCAATTTGCAAGCAAGCTGCTCGGCTACCGGGACCGCATGCGTCGGAGAGGCCCCCGAAATTAGAAGGGTGCCGGTCGCGTGACCACGGAGGAGAGTGGCGTAACCTCGGCCCCGACGTCGGGACCTGACGTCGCGGCGCCACCGGTACTCCCTCCTCGCAGTGTGGGCCGGGTGGATTCCTTGGATGGGTTGCGTGGAGCGACGGTGATCATCGTCTTGGTCTCGCACATGGAGGTCATCGTTCCGATTCCCACGCTCGCGGTGGTACCGGGAGGCACCGTGTCCCTCGACTCATTCTTCGTGCTCAGCGGATTTCTGATCACGTCGCTGATGCTGCGCGAGCAGATGCGTACCGATCGCATAGACGCGAAGGGGTTCTATCGGCGCCGGGCCATGAGGCTGCTTCCTCCACTGCTGGCGGTTCTCGTCTTTCAGGCGATCATGGCCCTGAATTCCGGCGTTTCCTATCACGAGGAATGGACGTCGCTGACTTCAGTCCTCTTCTACTACTCGAATTGGAAGCTCGCGTTTAACTCGAATGCACTGGGCGGGAACATCGCCCCGGGACTTCAGCACCTCTGGTCACTTGCGTTGGAGGAACAGTTCTATTTCATCTGGCCATTGGTGACGATCTTCTTTCTCACCATCCGCACGAAGCTGCGCACGGTTGTCATCGTCCTTGTGACTCTGATCGTGGCCATCGCCGTCCACCGCGCCCTGATGTACAACGGCCCCAACAGCTGGTACGCAGACTTCATCCGCACCGACACCAGAGCAGACGGCATCCTCTTGGGATGCCTCCTCGCCCACCTGTGGATGCGCTATCGGGAGCCGAAGAGGGGCGTCAAAATCGCGGCCACGATCTCGGCGATCTTTCTCCTCATTTGCCTTCCGCTGGTGAACACCATGGCCCCATTCCTCTTCGACGGTGGGATCAGCGCCATCGACCTCGCGTGCGCGCTCATCATCCTCGCCCTCCTTGACGGCAAGTGGAAAGGGAGCAAGTTCTTCGGCTTCAAGCCCTTCATCATCCTGGGGACAGTCTCCTACGCCCTCTATTTGTGGCACCTCCCGATCTACTTCGGCATCCGCTACCACGCCGGTGGATGGCCGACCCCCGTCCGCATCTCGGTGGCGGTCTTGGCGACGTTTTTCTTCACGGCCCTGTCCTGGTTCTTCATCGAGAAACCGGTCATGGAGTGGAAGGACCGCCTAGAAGGACATGCCTATGTCGAAAGGATGTCCTTGTCGACCGTGGCCTCTTGGTTTTCTTGGCTGCCCTGGAGCCGAGCGAAACGCTCCCGTCCGTCCCCCGACTCAGCCGGTGTCAGCCCTCAATAGGAACACTCGCCTGATCATTTGAGGCGGAGGCCATTGGCACCACGGGGCTCAGCTGCAGGGAGCCGCTGAAACTCGACCGTCCTGCCGAACTCGCCGGGCGGGTGTTCTCCCGGATGGATGTTGATCAGAGACGTTTTGCCGCCTCGGCGATCTGGGGCACCAGCCATTGCGCCACCCAGAGCGATCCGTTTGGCAGATAGTGGATCCCGTCGGCTCGGACGGTCTGCGTGGCGGACGTCGGTTTCGGATTGAAGGCCGGCACGACGTACTGACAGGGCGGACCCAGCGGACATACTCGAGGCGCCAGGTCGACGACGGCCACCTGGTGCGGGTGCTTCGCCGCAACCTTTTTCAACAGGGCGTTCATCCGCCCGTAGGCCTCGTCGTCGGCATCCACCTGACCGGGCGAATGTGCAGCCGGCACAAGCAATTGCCCGGCGGTGTTCCGATACGTGTGCACCGCTGGGGGCTGCTGCATGAGGACGACCCTGGCCCCAGTGGCAAGGAACTTTTTGACGCGTGTGTTCATCCGCTGCAACATGATTGATTCCCACTCTGGAGATCCCGAGGCAACGGTCTTGGTGCCGTGCGCAGTGTTCACCACGATCGAGCTCCGCTCATCGGTGCTCCCCCACAAAATGAGGCTTGGATGGTAGCGCTCAATGGCCAGAGATTCGGCTCGGTTGGCTTGACCCTGACACAACGTCGTGTACCCGACGACGTTGTGGCCATACAGATAGTCGGGGGCGATGACGCCACTGACGACGCCACAGCCGATGACGGCACCGTTCTCGAACTGCATGCCATAGGAAGGCCCGACGGCCTGAAGGCCGATGAGAAGAGAGCACGCTGTCGAATCTCCGATCACGACGACCGACTTCAGCTCGGATTTGCTGTCTGTCCCGGAGGCAGTCGGGGCAGAGGTCGACCGCAAATGTGCGACTGCACTCGGTGACGGCGAACGGCAGTCCGAGCCCGAGGTCGCCTGCGCGATGGGCCCGAGATCCACTGTCGGCCGGCGTTGCTCGTACGTGGTCACCGCGAGCGTGGCGATGATCAGACACAGGCCCATGATGAGGCTGGCCCATTTTCGCCGGACCAGGAATTTGGCGTGGCGCACCGGGTTCTCTATGAACCGATAGGTCAGTGACGCCAGTACCCCTGCGCCCACCAACAACAAGACGTCGTCCCACACCGGCAGTGTCGCAACCCCCCGGCGCTGCGCGGCGATCTCGAGGATCGGCCAGTGCCACAGGTAGAGCGAGAAGGAGATGAGGGCGAGGAAGGGAAACGGCTGGCGGCGAAGAAGGACCTCGACCCCCCACTTCGGAGCGCACGCACCGGCGGCAATCACGAGACCGGCGGCCAGAGTCGGGATGGCGACCAGCGCTCCCGGGTAATCGCTGGCCGGGGTGAGCGTGACGCTGGCTACCAATATCACGGCGAGTCCAACCCACGATGCGACGGCCGCCCACGCCTGGGGGATGCGCCGGAGTTCGGGGCTGTACACGGCGATCAGACCCCCGAGTGCGAGCTCCCAGGAACGGACCAGCAGTGAGAAGTACGCGCTCTGCGCATTCGAGGCGGTGAACACGATGGAGTACGTGTACGAAGCAACGATGACGGCGACGAGCACGACGGTGATGCGGAGCCGGAACGACCCCCGCCGCGCCCGCTGGGCCCACCACCCCAAGAACAAGAAGAGCGCCGGGTAGACAATGTAGAACTGCTCCTCGACACCGAGGGACCAGTAGTTCAGCAGTGGCGACGGCGGCGCCTGTGAAAGCAGGTAGTTGGTATCCGTCGCCTGGAAGTGGACGTTGGCGAGAAAGACGGCGGACCATGCGCCGTCCACCGCTGTCTCGTGTCCAACCAGCGTGCCGAGCGAGTGGTACGTCACGATGACGGTGACGATGATGACGAGCGTCGCCATCGGGATGATGCGCCGCGCTCGGCGCCCATAGAAGCTGCGCAGAGACGTATGCCCGGTCGAGTCACGTTCGCGCAGCAACAAGCCGGTGATCACGAATCCCGAGATCACGAAGAAGACCTCGATGCCCACGTAGCCACCGCTGAAGGGCTGTATGTCCGCGTGGTAGACGATCGCCAAGAGGATGGCGATGGCGCGCAGTCCCTGTACGTCGGGGCGGAAACGGCGATCTCCCGGTGGAGTCCCCGCATCGCCACCCGCCACCGGGGATGGATCGATCGTTACCGCCATCTCTACCGCTGCTTTGCGCCGCTTGGCGAGAGGGACTCCCCTACTACCCCTCCCCGACCTCCGACCACCGCCCGACCATAGTCTTCGGTCAAAGAGTCCCTCCAAAACGAAAAACGAAGATCCATTTATCACGCAAGGTCAGGTGACTCCCGCCGGGACCACCGGTCACGTTCTGGACGACATTAGATCCATTCTGTGGTCTCCCCAACGCGGGCTGGCGCTGATAGCATCCCGGCCGTCAACTACCCGTCGGTCCTCAAGGTGCACGCATTCGGCCCGGGCACTCATGCGGGCTGCTCCGGTGTTCTCCCGATGGATGTGATCAGAGACGTTTTGCCGCCTCGGCGATCTGGGGCACCAGCCATTGCGCCACCCAGAGCGATCCGTTTGGCAGATAGTGCATCCCGTCGGGTCGGACGGTCTGCGTGACGGACGTCGGTTTCGGATTGAAGGCCGGCACGACTCCTTGGCAGGGCGGACCCGTAGGACACACCCGAGACGCCAGGTCGACGACGGCGACCTGGTGCGGGTGCTTCGCCGCAACCTTTTTCAACAGGGCGTTCATCCGCCCGTAGGCCTCGTCGTCGGCATCAGTCGATCGTGCACGCGCTTTGGGATGCACCGCTGGGGGCTGCAGCATGAGGACGACCCTGGCCCCAGTGGCAAGGAACTTTTTGACGCGGGTGTTCATCCGCTGCAACATGACTGATTCCCACTCCGGAGATCCCGAGGCAACGGTCTTGGTGCCGTGCGCAGTGTTCACCACGATCGAGCTCCGCTCATCGGTGCTTCCCCACAAAATGAGGCTTGGATGGTAGCGCTCAATGGCCAGAGATTCGGCTCGATTGGCTTGACCCTGACACAACGTCGTGTACCCGACGACGTTGTGGCCATACAGATAGTCGGGGGCGATGACGCCACTGACGACGCCACAGCCGATGACGGCACCGTTCTCGAACTGCATGCCATAGGAAGGCCCGACGGCCTGAAGGCCGATGAGAAGAGAGCACGCTGTCGAATCTCCGATCACGACGACCGACTTCAGCTCGGATTTGCTGTCTGTCCCGAGGCAGTCGGGGCAGAGGTCGACCGCAAATGTGCGACTGCACTCGGTGACGGCGAACGGCAGTCCGAGCCCGAGGTCGCCTGCGCGATGGGCCCGAGATCCACTGTCGGCCGGCGTTGCTCGTACGTGGTCACCGCGAGCGTGGCGATGATCAGACACAGGCCCATGATGAGGCTGGCCCATTTTCGCCGGACCAGGAATTTGGCGTGGCGCACCGGGTTCTCTATGAACCGATAGGTCAGTGACGCCAGTACCCCTGCGCCCACCAACAACAAGACGTCGTCCCACACCGGCAGCGTCGCCACCCCCCGGCGCTGCGCGGCGATCTCGAGGATCGGCCAGTGCCACAGGTAGAGCGAGAAGGAGATGAGGGCGAGGAAGGGAAACGGCTGGCGGCGAAGAAGGACCTCGACCCCCCACTTCGGAGCGCACGCACCGGCGGCGATCACGAGACCGGCGGCGAGAGTCGGGATGGCGACCAGCGCTCCCGGGTAATCGCTGGCCGGAGTGAGGGTGACGCTGGCTACCAGTATCACGGCGAGTCCAACCCACGATGCGACGGCCGCCCACGCCTGGGGGATGCGCCGGAGTTCGGGGCTGTACACGGCGATCAGACCCCCGAGTGCGAGCTCCCAGGAACGGACCAGCAGTGAGAAGTACGCGCTCTGCGCATTCGAGGCGGTGAACACGATGGAGTACGTGTACGAAGCAACGATGACGGCGACGAGCACGACGGTGATGCGGAGCCGGAACGACCCCCGCCGCGCCCGCTGGGCCCACCACCCCAAGAACAAGAAGAGCGCCGGGTAGACAATGTAGAACTGCTCCTCGACACCGAGGGACCAGTAGTTCAGCAGTGGCGACGGCGGCGCCTGTGAAAGCAGGTAGTTGGTATCCGTCGCCTGGAAGTGGACGTTGGCGAGAAAGACGGCGGACCATGCGCCGTCCACCGCGGTCTCGTGTCCGACCAGCGTGCCGAGCGAATGGTACGTCACGATGACGGTGACGATGATGACGAGCGTCGCCATGGGGATGATGCGCCGCGCCCGGCGCCCATAGAAGCTGCGCAGAGACGTGTGCCCGGTCGAGTCACGTTCGCGCAGCAACAAGCCGGTGATCACGAATCCCGAGATCACGAAGAAGACCTCGATGCCCACGTAGCCGCCGCTGAAGGGCTGTATGTCCGCGTGGTAGACGATCGCCAAGAGGATGGCGATGGCGCGCAGTCCCTGTACGTCGGGGCGAAAACGGCGATCTCCCGGTGGAGTTCCCGCCTCGCCACCCGCCACCGGGGATGGATCGATGGTTACCGCCATCTCTACCGCTGCTGTGCGCCGCTTGGCGAGGGGGACTCCCCCACTACCCCTCCCAGACCTCCGACCACCGCCCGACCATAGTCTTCGGTCAAAGAGTCCCTCCAGGCAGGGGATCCGAGGCGGCAGCCCGCGTCTGCGCCCGGGCCGAGACCTCCTCCGACCGGAGAGCGGCCCTCGATCGCGATGGCGAGAATAGTCCGGAGTGTCCGCCACGCGTCACTCTTGCCGCACCTCCCCTTCCCGCCGGCACCACGACCGCGGCGAGGACGGCCCACCAGTGCCAGTTGGGATCCGTTGGGACCGATCGACGCAGCCATGGCACCAGTCCGCTGCATCGTCGGCGTCACCGGCCGTCGGCGCTGTGGCTCCGCTGAACGACCCGCTGAAGAGAACTCTGGACGACGAACTATGGTCGAGAGGTGGACGGGAGTTTGGGGGAAGTGTCGGCGTTGTCTAGCGCTCGTACTCGCACAGCCTGATGTCGGTCACGACCGACGACGTCACGGTCACCGGGCACGAGGCCGGGACTCCACCGGGAGATCGCCGACTACGCCCCGACGTACAGGGACTGCGCGCCATCGCCATCCTCTTGGCGATCGTCTACCACGCGGACATACAGCCCTTCAGCGGCGGCTACGTGGGCATCGAGGTCTTCTTCGTGATCTCGGGATTCGTGATCACCGGCTTGTTGCTGCGGGAGCACGAGACAACGGGACGCACGTCTCTGCGCAGCTTCTATGGGCGCCGGGTGCGCCGCATCCTTCCGATGGCGACGCTCGTCATCATCGTCACCATCATTGCCTCGTACGTGTTCATCGGCGCCTCCGTCGGCGGCCAGACCGCTATCGACGGCCGGTGGGCCGCCCTCTTCCTGGCCAACTTCCACTACGCCGCGACGGATACCAACTACCTCGTGGCCCAGTCGCCGCCGTCGCCACTGCTGAACTACTGGTCCCTCGGTGTCGAGGAGCAGTTCTACATTGTCTACCCGGCGCTCTTCTTGTTCTTGGGGTGGTGGGCCCAGCGGGCGCGGCGGGGGTCGTTCCGGCTCCGCATCACCGTCGTGCTCGTCGCCGTCATCGTTGCTTCGTACACGTACTCCATCGTGTTCACCGCCTCGAATGCGCAGAGCGCGTACTTCTCACTGCTGGTCCGTTCCTGGGAGCTCGCACTCGGGGGTCTGATCGCCGTGTACAGCCCCGAACTCCGGCGCATCCCCCAGGCGTGGGCGGCCGTCGCATCGTGGGTTGGACTCGCCGTGATACTGGTAGCCAGCGTCACCCTCACTCCGGCCAGCGATTACCCCGGAGCGCTGGTCGCCATCCCGACTCTCGCGGCCGGTCTCGTGATCGCCGCCGGTGCGTGCGCTCCGAAGTGGGGGGTCGAGCTCCTCCTTCGCCGCCAGCCGTTTCCCTTCCTCGCCCTCATCTCCTTCTCGCTCTACCTGTGGCACTGGCCGATCCTCGAGATCGCCGCGCAGCGCCGGGGGGTGGCGACGCTGCCGGTGTGGGACGACGTCTTGTTGTTGGTGGGCGCAGGGGTACTGGCGTCACTGACCTATCGGTTCATTGAGAACCCGGTGCGCCACGCCAAATTCCTCGCCTCGAGACGCTGGGCCAGCCTTGCCCTCGGAGTCTTCCTGATTGCCGCGAGCCTCACGGTGGCCACCGTGGAGCTCAACCGGCATCCGGGAGGAAGCCTCGCCAATGCCGGCCTGACCGGTCTCACCATGGGCGACGACTGTCCAAATCCGTCGTCCCACGAGGTGAAGACCCTCATGGGCACCGGCCCCGGCGCCCGCCACGAGATCGTTGCCCGAGTTCTGGTGGTCGGGGACTCGACGGCGTGCACAATGCTGCCCGGCCTGGAGGCGGTCGCAGAACCGGCGGGCGTGCAGGTCGAGAATGCCGCTGTCATCGGCTGCGGCGTGGTCAGCGGCGAGGTCGCTCCCCAGGTCACGAACGGCGTGAACGCCAACGCAGCGTCGACACGTTGCAGCGGCCAGGCCTCGGCGCAGGCGAAACGCGCCATTCGGTCCGGGCGACCCAATGTCGTCCTGTGGTCGAGTTCGTGGGAGCGCAGCGGTCTGGTCGTCGGCGATGGCACCGATCAGAAGGTCCTCACGCCGGGCTCACGGCAGTGGTATTCCGTCTTGACGAAGCGGATCAGCCAACGCCTGAAGGAGTTCACCGACACGGGCGCCACAGTGGTCATGTTGACCCAGGCCCCGTTCGTCCCAATTGGTGCGCATCCCACCGTCTCGACCCCGGAGGATGAGGACTTCGCACGACTCAACGCGCTCATGACCAGCATCGCGTCCCGCACGCCCCACGTGAAGGTGGCCCCACTTGCGAATCGCATCTGCCCTTCCGGACCGCCATGTCCCCTCATCGTGGACTCGGTGTGGGTACGAGGCGACGGCGCGCACTACACCGACGAGGGCTCCCTGTGGGTGGCACGTTGGATCACTCCCCAACTCGGCATCCCCGCCCTCGAGGAGCAAAACAACGCCCTGCCGGTGATGAAAGTCACCACCGCAGCGCACGGAAAGCCTCTGAAGGGGAAGGAGCTCATCGGGGGCTATTCGGCGTTTCACGACAGCATCGCAAAAGTCACATTTGAGATCACGGACGCAGCGCACAAAACCACCGTTATCGGCTCCGGCGCCTACTCCGGCAACCTCTGGCTCATGCAATGGAACACAAAGCTCGTTCCCAACGGGACGTACGTCCTTCGTTCCATCGCCTACAACTCTGCAGGCGACAGCAGCACCAGCAAAGGCCTCACCGTCAAGGTTGCGAACTGACCCGTTCGCTCCGAGTCCGCTCCTCGCCTTCGTTCCTTCGTCGGGCGCTCAGCAACGCCATGAAGAGTGCCGCCACGAGAGTGAGGCACATGCGGGTTCCGGCTTGCAGATCCGACGTCAATCGCCTGACGCCAGAGGGAGGCGGGGAGCCGTCGAACAGAGACAGCTCGTCGTCGAGCGTCGCCCTGTTCCACAGAGTGATGCCGTTCGAGTTCGCCGCCATCACGGCTTGCTCCGAGAAATTGGAGGACGTCACCATGATGACTCGCGAGACCCCGAAGCGAGCCTTGGCCATCATGGCCCTCTGGACGGCGTCGCTGGAGACCACCCCGCTCCAGCGCTTCAGCTGCACGATCGTGCGCCCTTGAGGGTCGGAGAGGAGCAGGTCCGCACCCACATTCCCGCGAACACCGAGCCGAGCGACTCGGTAGCCCCGGCGAGCAAAGAAGTGCTCGAGCAGGGCTCGGAATTGGCGGCCTGTCATGGCGTCGACGGCCGCCATGCCGCCGCGTCGGTACGCCTCACGCTCCTTCATGCCGCGCGCGCCCAGTCCCGCCACCGTCGCCAGGATGAGCACCACGACTCCAAGCGAGAGCGCACTCCAGCCGATGTCGTCCGGACCCAGCGCGGCGCCGAGGGCGAGGCACCCCGCTCCGGCGATCGCGGCGGCGGGCGCGGGGAAGTCACGAGGGAAGGATCGGACCGCGTCCATCCGCCGGACGTACCGTTCCGAGACCCGCCTGGCATTTCTGTGCGGCGGGCGTGCCGTAGCGGGGCGCGACGGGGCGGAACCCGAGCGACGGCGCTGAGCAGTACGAGCAGCCGCCTTTCGGGCCGGCCTCGCCACCGCACCGCGGCTGCGCTGCCGGTGGTGCACGGCTTCGAGTGTTCGGTCATAGCTCGCTCGTCGCACCGGATCCGACAGCACCTCGTACGATTCTTGGACCAGTCGAAAGAGGGCAATCGGACCGCCGAGGTCAGGATGGACCCTTTGGATCAACGCACGGTATTTTGCCTTGATCTGGTCGGGGGGGACGTGGGCGAAACCCCGAGAATGTCGTAGTACGTATCTCGTCCCACCTTCTAATTATGCCACCGGTGCTCTGCTCAGCACTCCTCCAATTGGGGTTGCAGACCAGGGTTGCAGCCTCCGCCGCCGGCCACCGGCGCGTGCGCACCGGCCGGAGCGGGCGACATGATCGCTCCGCACGCTGCGCCGGCGACCGCGGCTGAAAGCGATGGGCCCACCGACCCGCGCAATCTCGTAGTGTTGGGGAGGGTACACGGCCTCCGACAGATGTCGGAGCACGTGCGTTGCGCCTCCGCCGTCCGGCCCGCTGCGATGATGCGCGCCCGCGCACGTTCAACTGACCCAAAGGAGCACGTCAATGACTTCACCCCTCCCCTACAAGGTGGCGGACCTCTCCCTGGCCGCGTTCGGACGCAAGGAGATCGAGCTGGCCGAGCACGAAATGCCCGGACTGATGTCCATGCGGGACGAGTTCGGGCCCTCCCAACCGCTGGCCGGGGCACGCATCACCGGCTCGTTGCACATGACCATCCAGACCGCTGTGCTGATCGAGACGCTGACCGCGCTCGGCGCGCGAGTGCGCTGGGCCAGCTGCAACATCTTCTCCACCCAGGATCACGCCGCCGCCGCCGTGGCCGTCGGACCGAACGGCACGGTCGACGACCCCCAGGGCGTCCCGGTGTTCGCCTGGAAGGGTGAGTCGCTGCAGGAGTACTGGTGGTGCACCCTCCAGGCGCTGCTGTGGCCCGGCGAGGGTGGCCCCAACATGATCCTCGACGACGGCGGCGATGCCACCCTCTTGGTGCACAAGGGTGTCGAGTTCGAGAAGGCGGGCGCCGTGCCCGACCCGTCCACGGCCGACTCGGAGGAGTTCGAGGTCGTTCTGACCGCGCTGGCCGAGAGCCTCGCCGAGGACCAGGGCCGCTGGACCTCCATCGCCAACGGCATCAAGGGCGTGACCGAGGAGACCACGACCGGAGTGCACCGCCTGGTCGAGATGGCGAGGAAGGGCGAGCTCCTCTTCCCGGCGATCAACGTGAACGACTCGGTGACCAAGTCGAAGTTCGACAACAAGTACGGCTGCCGCCACTCGCTGATCGACGGGATCAACCGGGCCACCGACGTTCTCATCGGCGGCAAGGTGGCTGTCGTCTGCGGCTACGGCGACGTCGGCAAGGGCTGCGCCGAGTCCCTCGCCGGCCAGGGCGCCCGCGTCGTGGTCACCGAGGTCGACCCGATCTGCGCACTCCAGGCGGCGATGGAGGGCTTCCAGGTCACCACGCTCGAGGAGATCCTGCCCTTGGCGGACATCATCATCACGACGACCGGCAACAAGGACATCATCACCGCCGCGCACATGGCGGGCATGAAGCACCAGGCGATCGTCGGGAACATCGGTCACTTCGACAACGAAATCGACATGGCGGGGCTGACCGCCATGCCGGGCATCGAGCGCGTCAACATCAAGCCGCAGGTCGACAAGTGGATCTTTCCCGACGGCCACGCCATCATCGTCTTGTCAGAGGGCCGACTGTTGAACCTGGGCAACGCGACGGGCCACCCCAGCTTCGTGATGTCCAACTCGTTCACCAACCAGACCATGGCGCAGATCGAGCTGTTCACCCAGACGGGCCAGTACGTCAACGACGTCTACGTCCTGCCGAAGCACCTCGACGAGAAGGTGGCTCGCCTGCACCTCGGCGCCCTGGGCGTGAAGCTCACGACGTTGAGCCAGGAGCAGGCCGACTACATCGGCGTTCCGGTCGAGGGGCCGTACAAGCCCGACACCTACCGCTACTAAGGGGTCGTTAGCCCAGCGTGGCGGTGGCGATCACCGTCCCGCTGGGCGACTCCAACTCGGCGGTGCGCACGTCGGAGGGGCTGACGGGCAGTGGGGCGATCCACGCCCCGTACCCCTTTTCAGCCTCGAACGTCCCCACATGATGCGTTGTGCCGTCGTCGGTCACGACCACGCAGGTGACCGTGCCGTGCGCCGACGAATCGTCCAGCATCATCGATATCCACGGCTTGGCACCGTTCACGGCCATGACGTGCCCGACGGTCTTGCCGCGCTCGACGAGTGCCGCCGTCACCACCCGGTGCGAGCCCTGCGGTTGCGCGGTCACCGTCGGGGTCGGCGACGACGACGTCAGGCTCAGACCGAGACCCAGCGCCAGGGCCGCTGCGGCGACGCCCACCACGGACGGCACCCAGCGCGATGGGCGGAGACGCCGGCGCCGCGGCGCGACGTCAGTCAGGCCCATCCGCTCGAAGAGGCGCACCTCGAATCCCAGCGGCGGCTCCATCTCCGGCGCCGCCTGCACGACCGAATCCGCAGTCCTGGAGAGAATCTCCAAATCCTCGGCGCAGCGCTGGCAGGACTCGACGTGGGACAGCACCCGCGCCCTGTCGCGCCCGGTCAGTACGCCGAGGGCGAGCTCCGCCAGCTCCTCGCCGTACGCCTCACAGCCACGCTCCCGCACGTCGTCAGTCATCGCGCGCCTCCTCTGCCGGCTCGACCGCGGCCCGCAACCGGATCAGCGCCGTCCTGATACGCGTCTTCGCCGTGCCCAGCGGGATCCCTTCGGACTCGCTGATCTCGAGAGCGGTCCGACCGTAGACCGCCGCCAGGACCACGGCGCGCCGCTGCTCCGCGGGCAGGACCCTCAGCGCCGCCTGGACGGTCTCGCGGGCGTCGCCCCGGCGCACGGCGTCCTCGGGGTTGTGCTCCGAGCTCGCCATGGCGGAGGCGGCGAAGTCGTCCGGATCCGTCGGCACGGCACGCCGGAGGCGCAACGCGTCGATCGCGAGATTGCGGGTGATGGTGAGGACCCAGGACGTCACCGAGCCGCGCCTCGGGTCGAACACCGGTGCGTGGCGCCACACCCGGATCATCGCCTCCTGGGCGACGTCCTCGGCGACGCCGGCGTCGTTCGTCATGGAATAGGCGAGGCCGAACAGCCGACGCTGATAGCGCCGGGTGAAGCTGACGGCGGCCGACTGGTCCCCCACGGCCATGCCGGCCAGGAGTGCCTCGTCCGACAGTTCGCCCTCGGCCACACGTGATTCTCTCATCCACGGATATACGGACGATCCCAAAGCTGGGATTTACCCGGGTTTCCGGCCAATCTCGAACGGACCTGGGCCCGTATCCCTATCGTGGCCACAATCAGCCCTGACATCCAACACCAGGCGCGTCTCCGGATGCCTGGCATGCGATCCCTCAGGGACCTGTTGGCCCTCGGTCCGGGCCGTTCCCGCCGGCCGGTCCAACTGGCCGCCACGGCCACCTTTGTTCTCGGCGGCGCGCTCCTCATCTGGTCCGCCTTCATCCACTTCCACCTCTGGAGCGAGACGGACGGCTACCGCTCCATACCCACCATCGGCCCCCTCTTCCTGCTGCAGTCGATCGCCGGGCTGGTCATCGGCCTCGGCGTCGTAGCCGTCCGCCGGCTTTGGGCGGCGTTGGTCGGAATCGGGTTCGTCCTCAGCACCCTGGCCGGCTTCCTCCTGTCGGTGGGGATAGGGCTGTTCGGATTCAAGGACTCATGGCTGGCCCCCTTCGCCAAGGAGGCCTTCACTGTCGAGTTGCTCGCCGCGGTGGTGCTGATCGCCGCCGCTGCGCTGTGCCTCGTCGGATCGGTTCCCCACGCACGCGCCGGCTCTACCCCGGCCGGCACCGCGACGTAGGGACCACACCGGACCGGGCCCTGCGACCCCTCTCTCCCGGTGGGGCGCAGGCCCGGCTCGGCTCGGAAGCCGCGCCACGGTTGAATAGGTCAGCGGATGCCGGAGAACAGGTCGTCCTCGGGCACCGGCGCCCCGGTCGAGTCCTGCACCCGTACGAAGCTCTCCGTTCCCATGATGGAACCGAACAGCTCCTCACCCATCTTCAAGAAGAAGATGTTGTCGCTCTGACTCGCGTGCGCGGCGAGCGACGCGTACTTCTGCGTGGTGAAGTCGCCGCAGTCGATCGTCGTCGTGACCAGTTCGTCCGGCGTCCCGAAATCTGGATTCTCCTGCACCTCGTCTGGGAGCTCGACGCCTGCCTCGACCATCAGGTCGCGGAAGCCGTGCAGCCGTGAGCGGGGCATGGCCGTGTAGTACAGCTTGGCCGGAATCCCGCATTCCTCGATGGCCGCGTGCGTGACCCGGTTGGCCTGAATGTGGTCGGGGTGCCCGTAGAAGCCGTTCTCGTCGTACGTCACGACCACCTGCGGCTCGAAGGCGCGCATCAGTGCGGCCAGCCGGCTTCCGGCCGTGGACACCGGCGTGCGCCAGAAGGAGCCGGGCGCGTCGTTCTGCGGCCAGCCCTCCATGCCTGAGTCGTGATAGCCGAGCAGCTCGAGGTTGGTGACACCCAGGACCTCGCAACTGGCCTCGAGCTCGTGACGACGCAGCGGTACCACGACCGCCTCGTCGTGCCCGGGCTCGCCGGGCTTGATCCCGCCCGGCGCGTCCCCGAGCTCGCCGTTGGTGCACGTAACCAGCACGGTGCGCACCCCTTCGGCGCTGTAGCGGGCGAGGATCCCGCCGGTACTGATCGCTTCGTCGTCGGGGTGGGCGTGGACCGCCATGAGGGTGAGAGGGTGCTCGGGCATTGCAGGCAGCGTAGAGGTCGGCGCGGCCGCTCCCGTCACCTCTGCAGGTCGCCCACCGCGCCAGCCAGCTGCTCCAACTCCCGGGCCCACTCGTCCGGTGGCGCCATCGGGCGGACGACGAACTTCGAGAACCCGACCTCGAGGAACTGCTCGAGCATGGAGCGCAAGCCGCCGCGCCCCACCGGGATGA
This sequence comes from uncultured Acidimicrobiaceae bacterium, assembly GCA_963850185.1. GTDB lineage: Bacteria > Actinomycetota > Acidimicrobiia > Acidimicrobiales > RAAP-2 > Bog-473. The sequence goes on along the minus strand of CAWKKE010000011.1, from coordinate 70,165 downwards.
TCTCTTCGAGCGGACGGCCGTGGGCCCGCCGGGCCAACGGCGACGAGGCCAGCGAGGCGACGTCGGTCCCTTCTGGCACATAGGCCAGGCTGACTCCGAAATGCTCGGAGCTGATGTCGCGTCCATGTGCGGCAGCAACCTCGTCGATCACGACCCTGCCCGCCGCGGCGTCGGCCGGGGTGCAAAAAGCTGGGAGCCACCCGTCCGCCAATCGCCCGCATCGGTCGAGCGCGGCCGGCACATTGCCACCGAGCCATACGTCGAAGGGGTGCTGCCTCGGTTGCGGTGAGACAGAGACGTCGGTGAACGAGCCGGCCGGGCCCTCATGACTGACGACCTCGCCGGACCACAGCTGTCGCAACACCGGCAGCGCGTCCTCCATCTGCTCGGCCCGCGTCGCGGTGGGGATCCCGATGGCGCTGCTTTCTCCGCCGACGGCCAGGCCCGGCACGAAGGTCAGCAGGAAATGGCCCCCTGACAGCACGTCCAGCGTCGCCACCGCCTTGGCCAGCCACACCAGGTTGCGGCCCGGCAGCAGCATGGTCGTCCCGATCTTCAGCCCCGGGCAGGCCCCCGCGACCCAGGCCAACCCGACGAGCGGGTCGGGGCCGGGCCGGGTCAGCACCTCCGGCAGCCAGAGCGAGTCGAAGCCGGTCCCGGCGATCCCCTGCCCCAACGCGACCATCGCCTCGGGGCCGAGGCTCTCGCCGCCTGCGCTGATGCCGATGCGGATCTTCACGGCGCATCGTCCAGCGCGGCGACGGCCTGCGCCACGCCGGCATCGTCGACGTCGTGGTGAGTGACGAAGCGGACCGTTTCGGGGGCGATGGCGTGCGCCAGCACGCCGTGCCCTTCCAGGTGGGCCAGGAGCTTCTCCGGTTGGCCATGGGTGAACGTCACGATGTTCGTGCGCACGCTGGCCGGATCGAGACCGCAGCTGGGCCAGCGCAGCGCCACCGCGTCCGCCAGCCGAGCAGCTCGCGCGTGATCCTCGGGCAGACGGGCCACCATGTCCTGCAGGGCGATGAGACCCGGCGCCGCCAGCACGCCCGCCTGGCGCATGCCGCCGCCCAGACGTTTGCGGGCCAGACGCGCCTCGGCGATCACATCCTCGCCGCCGGCGAGCAGCGAGCCCACGGGGGCGCAGAGCCCCTTCGACAGGCAGCACATGAGTGTGGTGGCGGGCGCCGCCCACTCGGCGGCGGGAACGCCGGTCGCCGCGACGGTGTTGAAGAGGCGGGCCCCGTCCATGTGGATGGGAACCGGTCCGGCGGCCTCCACGACCTCCTCGAGGCGAGCGGTCGTCCACGGGGCGCCCGATGCGGCCATGTGCGTGTTCTCGATACTGACGAGCGAAACCTCGGGCTGATGGTGTTCGGTGGCCCGGCGGGCGGCCCGCACGTCAGCAGGGTCGATCATCCCGTCGTCGTCGTCGACGGCAATGAACTGGACGGCGGCGTTCAGGGCCGCCGCCCCGAACTCGTACGAAACCACGTGCTGGCGGCGTCCCGCCACGACAGCGGAGCCCGGAGTGGTGAGGAGACGGAGGGCAATCTGGTTCGCCATCACCCCCGAAGGCACGAACAGCGCCGCCGGTTTGCCGACCCGCGCCGAGAAGGCCTCCTCCAGCGCCCGCACCGTGGGATCTTCGCCGTAATCGTCATCTCCCACCTCGGCCTCGGCCATGGCGCGCCGCATGGCTGACGTGGGCCGGGTGACCGTGTCGCTGCGCAGGTCCACCAGATCGGGCACGCGGTCAGGCTAACGCCGCACCGTTTAACATCCGGCGGTGACCACACCCCCTTCCACACCAGGCAACGGGACGGTGCTGCCCGACGGCAGCGCCAGCATCCACGAGCTCCTCGACGTCGAGGTCCTCGAAGCCGGTCCCGGGCGGGTCGTCATGCGGCTTCCCGTGAACTGGAAGGTGCACCAGCCTTACGGCATCCTCCACGGTGGCGTCTCGGCCCTCCTGGCCGAGTCGGCCGCCAGCTACGGGGCGGCGCTGGCCGCAGAGCCCGGACGCAGTGTGGTCGGGATCGAGCTCAACGCCAGCCACCTGCGCTCGGTGCGCGACGGTCACCTGACCGCGGAGGCAACGCCCGTGCGGGTCGGGCGTACCGTCCAGGTCTGGCGCATCTCGCTCACCGACGACGAGGGGCGGGCCATCTGTGAGGCCCGTTGCACCCTTTCGGTCCTCGGCGCCCCCGGAGGAGCCACGGGCGCGGTGCACCCGACCTCGTGACGAAGAAATAGTCACGCCCGCGGCGGCCGACCTACTATGACGGTGTGACCCCGGTAGGAAGTGGAGTGCCGCGACCCACCCTCGGTTTCATCCTCCCCGCCACCACGCAGGGAGAACTCTCCACAGGAGAAGGTAGTACCAAGAGTACTACCGGCAGTGCCGACGAAGTAGCCGAGATGTGCCGCCGCGCCGAGGCCACCGGGGCCGACTCCCTGTGGGCGGTGGATCACCTCTACTGGCCCAGCCCCGTCGGCGAGGCCTTCACCACGTTGGCCGTGGCGGCATTCGCGACGACCAGGCCCATGTTGGGCACGTGCGTGCTGCAGTTGCCTTTGCGCCCGTCCTCGGTCGTGGCCAAGCAGGCGACCGCGCTGCAGCTGCTCTCGGGAGGGCGATTCATCCTCGGGTTGGGCGTGGGCATCCACGAGCCCGAATACAGGCGAGCCGGCATCGACTATCGCCGTCGGGGCCAGCTCATGGACGAAGGGGTCGCCGGGCTGCGCCAAGCCTGGGCCGGCCCCGATGCGGGCAGCGCAGACGACTATGTGCAAGAACCAGCGTCCGCACCGGTCCCGTTGTGGTTCGGAGGCTCGAGCGACGCCGCCCGGAAGCGGGCCGCCGCCGTCGGCGACGGCTGGGTGCCCCTCTTCCTTTCCCCTGAGCAGTACGTGCCGGCGCTGGCGGCCCTGCGCCGCGAGACGGCCGAGGCCGGCCGTGATCCCGAGGCCGTGCAGGCGGTGTCGTCGTCTTTGCCTGCATCGGGGACGACGAGCGGGCGCCGGTCGAAGGTGCTCAATGGCTCTCGGATTTCTACGGACTCCCGACCAAGGCGTTCCAGCGGCACCTGGTCGCCGGATCACCCGATGCCTGTGCCGCCGCCCTGGACCGCTACGCGGAAGCCGGAGCCCGGCACATCCTCGTGATGGTGGCGGGGTCCCCTGCCGTCGAGCATTTCGGCCAGCTGCGGGCGGCGTTCGCCGGCGAGCACCGGCAAGCGCTGGCGGGCGTGTCGTGAAGGGCACGGACGTCGCCATCCTCGGTACCGGCATGAGCGACATGAGCCGCCGCGACCAGGAGCCCGACACCATGGCCTACGAGGTCGTGCACGAGGCGCTCGGCGATGCCGGGGTGTCGGCCCACGAGCTTGGTCTGGTCATCATGGGCAATGCGATGGCGGGGCGCCTGAGCGATCAAGCCTGCGTACGCGGGCAGACCTGGCTCAGGAAGGCCGGCCTCAGCGAGGTCGCCATCATCAACGTGGACAACTCGTGCGCCGGTGGGAGTTCCTCGCTGCACCTGGCGACCCTGGCGGCCGTCGCCCAGGACCGCCCGGTACTGGCGCTGGGGGTCGAGAAGATGTGGACAGGCGACCGCGCCGGGACGATCGCCGGCATTGAGGACGGCCTTCCGTCGGAGTACCGCCATGACCTGCACGACCGCCGCCACGAAGATGACAACCCCGCCGGCAGCATCCTCATGGGCTTGAACAACGGATGGGCGCACCGGCTCATGGCCGAAGTCGGCGCCACCGTGCGCCAGATTGCCGCCGCCGCGGTCAAGGCGTTCGAGCATGCGGCACGCAACCCGCTGGCGCAGTTCCAGCGACGCGTGACCATCGAGGAGGTGCTCGCCTCCCCCCAGGTGGCCGGCGTCCTGACCCGGCTCATGTGCAGCTCGTTCACCGACGGCGCGGCGGCCGTCGTCCTCGGCGGGCCTTCTGTCCCTGCTCCCGCGTCGGCGCCCCGTATCATCGGCTCGGTGGCGCGTTCTGGAAACGGCTTGCTCGACTATCACGACCGGCTGTCCCAGGCCGCCGCTGCGGCCTGGGAAGCGTTCGGCTTCGGCCCCGAGGACGCCGATCTGCTCGAGCTGCACGACGCCACGGCCGCCGAGGAGCTGTTTGCCCTCGAATCGCTGGGCTTCTTCGGCCCCGGCGAGGCGGGACCCGCCACCGAGGCGGGCGTCACCGGCGTCGACTCCCCCGGTCTCGTCGTGAACTCCAGCGGCGGCCTCGTCGGCCGCGGGCACCCGCTCGGTGCGACCGGTCTGGCCCAGGTGGTCGAGCTGGCCACGCAGTTCCGCGGTCGGGCGGGCGCCCGGCAGGTCGCCGGGGCACGGCTCGGGGTGGCGGTGAACACGGGGGGCATCATCTACGGGGACGCGGGGTTCGTGGGCATCCACGCCGTACAAGCCGGATCCGCCGCGTGAGGGGCATCAAGATCACGGGTTGGGGCATCGCCGTGCCGGACAAGGTCGTCACCAACGAGGACATGGCGCTCAACCTCGACACCAGCGACGCCTGGATCGTCGAGCGCACGGGCATCCGGGAGCGCCACATCGGCGGCACCACCTCCGGTCTGGCCATTGAGGCCGGAGTCGAGGCCCTGTCCCGGGCGGGGCGCACCGCCGACGAGGTCGAGAACCTTGTGCTTGCCACGACGACGCCGGACGGCATCATCCCGGGAACGGCACCCAGCGTGCAGCACGGGATCGGCATGCGCGGCGGCGCCTTCGACCTCAATGCGGCCTGCTCCGGCTTCGTCTACGGCCTCGTCACGGTGGCGGGTCTCATCTCCATCGGCTCGGGCCCCATCCTCCTGATTGGCTCCGAGACCCTCTCGCGCGTCACCGACATGGACGACCGCAAAATCGCCATCATCGTCGGCGACGGTGCCGGCGCCGTGTTGGTCGAGCCGGTCGACGGTCCGGGCGGTCTGATCAGCTGGAACATGAACTCCGACGGCTCGCTCCGGCACCTCCTCAAGTGTGAGCACGGCGGGACGCTGTTCATGGATGGCAAGGAGGTCTTCCGGCGGGCCGTACGGGTCGTGGTCGAATCGGCCGAACGCGCCATGGCGGACGCCGGCCTCGGGCCGGACGACATTTCGTTGATGGTGCCGCATCAGGCCAACGTGCGCATCATTCAAGCGGCGTGCCAGCGCCTTGGCATTCCCGAGGAACGCACCGCGATCGTCATCGACCGCTACGGCAACACGTCCTCGGCCTCCATCCCCCTGGCGCTCTACGACGCCCTCGAGACGGGCCGGGTCAACGACGGGGACCATCTCCTCCTGACGGGATTCGGCGGCGGCATGACCTGGGCCAGCGCGGTCTTCCGTTGGGGCGCATGAGCGAGGGGAAGGGCGGGGCCTCTCCGGCACTCGTCATCCTGGCCGCGGGACGGGCCCGCCGATACGGCGGGTGCAAGCCCCTGGCGCCCGTGGGCACCCACGGTGAGGCCGTCATCGACCTGGTGGCCTCCGACGCGGTGGCGGCGGGGTTCGGTACCATCGTCCTGGTCCTCGGCCCGAGCACCGGTCCGGCCATCCGCTACCACGTGGAGCACACCTGGCCCGCCGCCGTCGACGTGCGCTTTGCCACTCAGCCGGCACCCTTGGGCACCGTCCACGCGGTCCTGAGCGCTTCCGACCACGTCGGTGCCACTCCCTACGGCGTGGGCAACGCCGACGACATCTACGGCGGCGCGGCCTGCGCCCAACTCGTCACCCACCTCCAGACCCATTCCGACGTCAACGCGCTGGTTGGGTACCGCCTCACCGATGCCGTGATCGGGTCTTCGCCGGTCACCCGCGGCATCTGCCAGGTCGCGGACGATGGCACGCTCATCAGGGTGGACGAGCGACGCCAGGTGACGCGGACACCTGAAGGGGGTTTCGTGGCCGGCGACGGCCGGGAGCCGGCCATTCTGCCGCCCGACGCCCGGGTGTCGATGAACCTCTGGGGCTTCACCCCCGCCTTCCACAAGACCCTCAAGGCCGCCATGGACGCCGCCACCGACGCCTCCGAGGAGGCCGAGGTGCTGCTGCCCGAGGTCGTCGCAGAGTCGCTGGCCACCAGCTCGTTCAGCGTGCTGCCGGCGTCGGGCCGCTGCATCGGCGTGACACACCCCGACGATCTCTCCCTCGTCCAGGCCGAGCTGAACCGCCAGGTGGCAGCCGGCGAGCGCCCTGCCAAGCTCTGGGACTCCCTCCCCTAAGGCAACCGAATCGATCGAACCGGAGATTCGGCGCGTCCAGTGCCGAAGTCAAAGGTTGCGTGCGACGGGCCAACCGAGCGACATGCCCTATCCGATTCCTTCATCGGAAGCTCCACCGAGCTGAGGCAAAAACCTTGGTAGCGATCAGAACGCCCTCAGGTCCAGCGGATGCTCAGCACATTTGACTGGATCGCTATGCACGTTCCGATAACACCTGCTGCTGGAAGAACGAACCGTACTGGCAACCTCCATCGTTGCAGAGCAAAGGCAATCAAGCCGGCGGTGCCGACACAGCCGACGAGTGCATAGCGGCCTTGGTACTCGGCGGTCTGAGTCGCAACCAACCAGACACTGAGCAGAGCGGCGACAGAGATGGCGGCCAGCGTGAAGATCAGATGAGGAGGATTCTTCTGGCCATGAAGGCCAAGGAGGACAATGAGGACGACCGCCGTGACAGCGAGATCCACAGGAGTCTTCCAGGTGAACTGGTTCCACCCTGATTCGTACCAGTATGTGGTGAGGAGCCTGGTCGGTACCCCAACGAGAACGAGACCAAGCGGATCCTTCACTTGGTACGGCGCAAAGAAAGTGCCGAGGCCCCCGTTTGTTTCGAGATATCGGGAACTGGCCGCCCTGGCCAACGGATCCCCGTAGCGAATCGTGTTCTGCATCAGATACCAGCCACACGTGAGCAATGCGCTTCCGACCGCAAGGGCAAGCAGGAGAAGCCGTCGTTTCCGGGTGGGCACGAGCAGAAGGAGGAAGACGACAACAAGGCCCATGGGAAGAGCCGAGAGCTTGGTCGCAACGAGCAGCCCGAAGGTGAGACCGACCCAGATCATGTTCCAGCCGCTTTGATTCATGACGAACCGGAGAGCGAAGTAGCCCAACACTGCCCCCAACAGATTCACCAAGTTGTCATTGGTGACAAACGCTGAGAGGAAGACGAAACGCGGGAGAGCGGCGATCATTGCGGCGGCGACCACTGGGGTCCACGGATCATTGCTCGCGCGTCGTATGGCCGCGAACACCGCGAAGACGGTGAGGGCTCCCAAGGCGATGTTGGGAAAGCGGAGCCAGAGAAGAAACCGATGGTCAGAAGCACGGTGGTTCACGAAGTGCTCGGACGGGCTGCAGGAACCGAAGCAAGGCGTCGCGACTTGCTCGGCCACTAGTGGCCTTGGCGGCAATCCCACCGTCTTCTGCCACGCCGCCATGATCAGGTAGTACAGAGGGGCCTGCTGAGTTTCGCGAGGTCTACACGAGGGGGTCGTGACGGTGCTTAGGTTTCGGCAGCGCGTGTTGATCCCGTACCAGTGTCCGCTGGCGAGGGTCTCAATGTTGTAAACGTGATCCGGCTCATCTGCTGATTCCCAGGCGGGCGTCCGAATGGCGATGATGCTCGCCAGAGCGACAAAGACGAGGATGACGAACCCGAGAGCCAACCAAACCTGACGTGGGCTTCCATTTGGCGACGGTCTGGGCCGGACTGAGGACTCACCGGCTGCGGTGCCATTTTCCGCCAGGAGACCGGGTGTGGCGATGGATGACACTCCCATTGCGTTAGCACATCCCCAGCCCAGAGAGAAGGGGCGGCTCGCCGAAACCCTCGAGGTTCCCTAAGACGGAGGCCCGGTGCCAAATCCTGGTCGACCTTTTCGCAGGGTCGGGCACCAGGGTATGACGATCCATGGGTCAGAGAGCAAAAATCACAGAACGAGGGCCCGGGCGCGACGCAACCCCGAGTAACCGATCGGCCGAAGCCTCCCGTGCTCCTCGGGGCCACGTCAGCGATGGGCCGCTGGCGCCGTACCGGGATCGTGTCGGACAATCCCGGCCCGGGCCGGTCCCGGCGACTCCAGGGAAGCCACCGTGACGCACCACGGACCATCTCAGTCGGGTCCTCCTGCCCACTCCGGTCGCGCTCCCCTCGCAGGGTTCGCTCCCTTACCTCGATCCCGCTCTGCAGCGTTCTCTCGGCTTCCCCCCGTTCCGCCTTGCGGCTTCCCTTCGGGCTTCCCTCGCTCCCACCTTGCGGTGCTCGCTTGAGGTTCGGCGGGCTCTTGTCTCCGAACTGACAACAGGTTGCGCCACCCGTCTCGCGAGGTCAATGGCGATTCGCGAAATCCAGACGTTCTCCCCATCTTTCTTCAGGTCATCCCCAAGCGACGCCATTTCCGTCCCCAGTTCTTCCCCATGCAAAGGCCGACCCGAACCCGACGTCCGCGGCGTCCTCGTCACCGCGCGCACCCTGCCGAGCAACCTCGACTGCGGCGTTCCGAGCGCCACTGCGCGTACCGCTGACGAGTCAACTGTTTCCGCCGCGCTGTATCTCTCCATCGCGGGCATTCGGCGACAGCGTCGCTGGCTCCGGTCCGAGCTGAGCCCGCCGTATGCTCCTTCGCGTGCAGCTGAGCCCGGAGTGTGCGCGGGTGCTGGGCGCGCTGATAGAGAAGGGCTTGGCCACCCCCCAGCAGTACCCGCTCACCATCAACGCCCTGCAGTCAGCCTGCAACCAGACCTCGAACAGGGAGCCGGTCGTCAGCTACGACGAGACGACGGTGCTCGACGCGCTGCACGAGCTGAAGGATCAGAAGCTGGTCCGCTTCGTGCTGCCCTCGCACGGCCGCTCGGTCGTGCGCTACCGCCAGGTGCTCGATGAGACGTTGGGCCTCGACGCACCGCAGTGCGCCATCCTCGCCGTGCTCCTGCTACGTGGCCCGCAGACGGTCGGCGAGCTACGCATCCGCACCGAACGCATGACCACGTTCGACAGCCTCGAAGAGATACAGCATCAGCTCGATTTCCTCGGCTCGCGCGAGGAACCTCTCGCGCACAACGCCGGACGCCGTCCCGGGCAAAAGGAGGAACGCTGGGCCACCCCGCTCGTCGCTGACACGTCCGTCGACTCGGACTCGCCGCAGCACAGTGGTTCCGGTGCCCCCCCTGCTCCCGCGTTCATCGACGTCATCGACGACCTGCGATCAGAGTTGACCGAGCTCAGGGCGGAGGTAGCGGGCCTGCGTCTGCGAAGTGCAGGAGCTGCGCGAGAGTCTCGGAGGCTGACCCATTCCACTCCCCGCCGCAATGGGCCTCACGCCCCGAGCCTGCGGCCCGTGTGACCTCAGGGAACCCGGGCGATGGTATGCGTCAGCGCGGCGAGCGAGCGGTAAGGATCGCGACGGCCGGCTTCCTCTTCGGCAGCAAGAAGCTGCGTGAAGTCGTCGCCCGGGGGCTCCTGGCCCCAATGGTCGGTGAACAACCGCACCCCGTACCAGGCCGTGCAGACGGCACCCGCGGCCGCCAGCGCTGCTCGGACTTCGCTCGGCTCGTCAGCCCGGACATCCGTGACACCGAGACGGTTGTCGTAGGAGCGGGCGTCGAATCCCTCGAGTGCCGCCGCCCACTCGCCGCGCATGCCGGCCCGCATGGCAATGCCGCTGCGGTTCCGGGTGAGGAGCGACACGATGCCGTGCGGCCGGCAGGCTCGTACCAGTGCTCGCACGGTGTCATCCAACGAGGGCAGGTACATGGCCACGCCATGACAACAGACGAGGTCGTAGTGCTCCATGTGCTGGTCTCCCAGAGCCAGGAGGTCGCCGGCTACGAAGTCCAGCCGTCGACGTACTTCGGTTGGCTGGAGCGCCGCAGTCCCTCGCGCCGCCTCGAGCAGCGCGTCGGAGAGGTCGATGCCAACGACATGGTGACCGAGACCGGCCAGTGCGATCGCCTGGGTCCCCTGTCCGCAGCCTGCGTCCAACACCCGCAGCGGCTCGCCGTTGGCGGGGAGGTTGACGGCGAGTTGACGACGGACCAGTTCTTGGCGCACTGCGTCGCGCACGAGGCCAAGGCCCGCCAGCCACGCAGCCACGGCGGGCTCGAACGGTCCGGAGAAGGATGCGATGCCATCGTCGGCGCGCTCGCTGCGGGGCGTCACCACATGGCCCGGGTCACAGCGGCGTGACGTACGCCCCCGAGATCCCGCCGTCGACGAGAAAGGTCGACGCCGTGATGAACGACGAGTCGTCGGAGGCGAGGAAGGCGGCGGCGGCGGCGATCTCCGTGGCCTCTCCGAAGCGCCCCATGGGAATGTGCACCAGGCGACGCGCCGCCCGCTCTGGGTCCTTGGCAAAAAGCTCCTGCAACAAGGGGGTGTTCACGGGGCCCGGACAGAGTGCGTTGACTCGCACGCCCTGACGAGCGAACTGCACGCCGAGCTCACGCGACATCGCCAGCACACCGCCCTTCGATGCGGTGTAACTCACTTGACTCGTTGCGGCACCCATGACGGCGACGAATGACGCCGTGTTGATGATCGAGCCCCTGCCCCGGGCCAGCAAATGCGGCAGGGCGTGCTTGCAGCACAGATACACCGACGTGAGGTTGACCCGCTGGACGCGCTCCCACGCCTCCAGTCCGGTGTCCAGAATGGAGTCGTCGTCGGGCGGGCTGATGCCGGCGTTGTTGCAGCAGATGTCGAGTCCGCCGTAGCGAGCGGCCACTTCGGCGTACAGGGCTTCCACCTCGTCCGAGGACGTGACATCAGCCCGAACGAACATGCCGCCCACCGCCGCCGCCGTGGCACCGCCGGCGTCCTCGTCGAGATCGACGACGGCGACCGACGCGCCCTCGCTGGCGAAGCGTTCGCACATGGCGCGGCCGATGCCGCTGGCGCCGCCCGTCACGACGGCAACCCGGCCACCGAGGCGATGGGCGTAGGGGATGGTGTTGTCGTCGCTCATGGGGTTCCTCCTGCCGGCGGCTATTCCGAGCTGATGAAGACGTTCTTCACGTCGCTGAACGCTTCGAGCGCGTCGGGACCGAGCTCGCGTCCAATGCCGGACTGCTTGGCGCCACCGAACGGCGTCCAGTAGCGCACCGACGAGTGCGAGTTGACCGAAAGCGTCCCGGTGTCGAGGGCGCGCGCAACGCGCAGCGCCCGCCCGACGTCGCGCGTCCACAACGATCCGGACAGCCCGTAGGGCGTGTCATTGGCTAGTCGGACGGCGTCGGCCTCGTCCTCGAAGGGGATCACGACGACCACGGGTCCGAAGATCTCCTCGGTGGCCGCCCGCGCGCCAGGCTCGACTGGCGCCAGCACCGTGGGGGCGAACCAGTTCCCTGCGCCGTCGGGACGGCTGCCGCGGAAAGCCACTGGTGCATCGTCGGGCACGAACGAGGCCACGCTGGCCAAGTGGGCCTCCGAGATCAGCGGGCCCATCTCCGTCTCCTCCAGTGTCGGGTCACCGACTCTGACGGCGGCAACCGCGGGCTCGAGCAATTCCATGAAGCGCTCATAGGCAGACCGTTGGACCAGGAGGCGCGACCGGGCGCAGCAGTCCTGCCCGGCGTTGTCGAAGACGCCGTAGGGCGCGCGGGCCGCCGCCTGCTCGATGTCCGCGTCGGCGAAGACGACGTTGGCGCTCTTGCCGCCGAGCTCCAGCGTCACCCGTTTGATCTGCTGGGCGCAGCCGGCCATGACGCTGCGTCCCACCTCGGTCGAGCCGGTGAAGCAGACTTTGCGCACGGCGGGGTGGTCGACGAAGCGCCGGCCGACCACGCTGCCCTTGCCCGGCAGAATCTGCAGGACGCCCTCGGGGAGGCCGGCTTCGAGCGCCAATTCGCCCAGGCGCAGCGCGCTCAGCGGGGTCAGCTCGGCCGGCTTGAGCACGACGGTGTTCCCAGCGGCGAGGGCCGGGGCGAAGCCCCAGCCGGCAATGGCCATGGGGAAGTTCCAGGGGACGATGATGCCGACGACACCGAGCGGCTCGTGAAAGGTGAGGTCGACGCCACCCGGCACGGGGATCTGCCGGCCACTGTGGCGCTCGGGGGCACCCGAGTAGAACTCAATCACGTCGCGGACGTTCCCCGCCTCCCAGCGCGCGTTCGCGACGACGTGGCCGGCATTGATCACCTCCAGGGCGGCCAGCTGCACAATGTCGGCGTCGACGGCGGCAGCGAAGCGGCGGAGCAGGCGGGCCCGGTCCCCGGGCGCCACCGCACGCCACTCCTCGAAGGCGGCGGCCGCCTTCACAATGGCGGCGTCGGTCTGCTCGACGGTCAGGCTCTCAATGGTGGTGAGCACCTCACCGGTGGCGGGATTGCGGATGTCCACGCCGTGATCTTTGCCGATGGGGACCCCGGTCCCCAACCCGGTCCGACGACGCGCCGATACAGTGCGGGGCCGTGCCCCAATCAGAGACCGTCCAGTTCAACCTGGCCAAAGCCTTCGACACGCTGGTCGAGACCCTGGCCGACCGGGAATGCATTGTGTGGAGGGACCGCCGACTGAGCTACGCCGATCTGCAGGAGCGCTCCCGCCGGCTCGCGTCCTACCTGCACGGGCGCGGCCTGGGCGTGCACGTAGAGCGGGCCGACCTGGAGGGGTGGGAGTCGGGCCAGGACCACGTGGCCCTGGCGCTGTACAACGGCAACGAGTACCTCGAGGGAATGCTGGGCTCGTACCGGGCCCGCGTGGCACCGTTCAACGTCAACTACCGCTACGTGGGCGAGGAATTGCAGTACCTGCTCAACGACGCCAGGCCGAAGGCGATGATCCTGCACTCCTCACTGGCCCCGACGCTGGCCGAGGTGCTGCCCACACTGGACTCGCCGCCCGAGGTGCTGCTCCAGGTCCAGGACGAATCGGGCCACCCCCTCCTCCCCGGGGCCGTCTGGTACGAAGAGGCGCTGGCCGCATCCTCGCCCGAAGGGCCTCCGGTCGACCCCTCCCCCGACGATCTCTACGTTTTGTACACGGGGGGCACCACCGGCATGCCCAAGGGCGTGCTGTGGCGTCAGCACGACATCTTCATGGCGGCCATGGGCGGCAGACAGGTGGGCACATGGAACATCGTGACGAGCTACGAGGAGCTCACGGAACGGCTGGCGTCGTGCTTTCCGGTGCGCCTCATGATCCTGCCGCCGCTCATGCACGGCGCAGCGCAGTGGGCCTGCTTCATGCTGATGGCGCAGGGGGCCACACTGATCTTCCCGGACGAGACGCGCCGGGTCGATCCCGATGACGTGTGGACCGTCGTCGAGCGCGAGAAGGCGAACTCCATGACGATCGTCGGCGACGCGGTACTGCGGCCGCTGCTCGTGCAGCTCGACAAGAAGTCCTATGACCTTTCGTCGTTCTTCGCGGTCGGGAACGGGGGGGCGCCCTTGACGCCGGCAGTGCGGGCCATGGCGGTCGAGCGCATCCCCAACCTCGTCATCTCGGACTCGGCGGGGTCCTCGGAGACCGGGGCGCAGATGCACGTGACATCCGTCGATGACGTCGCCGTCGGCTCGTTCCTGCCCGGTCCGGGGACGCTGGTGGTCGACGAGACGCTGTCCCACGTGCTGCCGCCAGGGCACGAGGGCAACGGCTGGCTGGCGCAGACCGGGAATGTTCCCCTGGGGTATCTCGGCGACCCGGAGAAGACGGTGCGTACCTTCCCCGTGATAAACGGTGTCCGCTACTCCATCCCCGGTGACCGGGCTCGCCACCGGGCGGATGGTCAGATCGAGTTGCTCGGACGGGACTCGGTGACGGTGAATTCTGGGGGCGAGAAGATCTTCGTCGAGGAGGTGGAGCGGGCGATTGCGGGCCATCCGGCTGTGGCCGACGTCGTCGTCGTAGGGCGCCCTTCGGAACGCTGGGGCCAAGAGGTGGTGGCGGTGATCCAGCTTTCCGAGGGTGCGACCACCTCCCCTGCGTCCGTGGTGGAAGAAGCCTCGGCCCACATCGCGCGCTACAAGCTGCCCAAGGACGTCGTGTTCGTGGACGTGATCCAGCGCTCGCCGTCGGGCAAGGCGGACTACCGCTGGGCGGCCGCGACAGCTGTCAAGGCCTCGGCCGGGTCCGCCGGGGCCGGGGTCTAGCCACGACTGCTGCCTCTGCCTCTGCCTCTGCGTCTGCGGATCGGGGCCAACGTGTCGTGACGGCGCGCCTGGTGCTGCGACCGTTCACCGAGGTGGACCGGGCACCCTTCTACGCGCTGAACACCCACCGGCTGGTCGTCGAATCGGTGGGCTCGTCGCCGGCCCGCGCCGAGAGCGACGCCGCGATGGCGCGCTACAGCGAAGACTCGGGCGGGGGCACTGGGGAGGGGTTCTGGGCGGTCGAGGGCCGGGGCGGTGGCGCTCCCTTCGTCGGCATGGTCGGCCTGCACCGTGTCGGCCGGCGCTGCCCTGCGCTCACGCCGTCGAGGTGGGTTGGCGCCTGCATCCGGACCACCAGTGCCGGCGCGACGCACGCGAGGCGGCGTCGGCGTCGCTCGAATTCGGCTTCGACCATGCTGGCCTGCACGCGATCGTCGCCCTCACGACCGCGGTCAACACGCGGTCGCAGTCGGTGATGGAGCGCATCGGCATCACGCGCGACGTGGACCGCGACTTCGACCACCCGGTGTGCCCGAAGGCAGCCCGCCGCGGCGCCACGTGCCGTACCGGATCAGCCCGTCGCCGCCACCACCGTCACTGTCAATGTCACCGTCAACGTCACCGTCACCGTCACAGGCCGGCCCTAGCGTGACGCCATGACCGATTCGCCGACGTTGAAGCGATGCGACTGGGCGGGCCACGACCCCGAGATGGTGGCGTACCACGACACCGAGTGGGGCGTGCCCGTACACGACGACACCAAGCACTTCGAGTTCCTGATCCTCGAGGGCGCGCAGGCGGGTCTGAGTTGGTCGACCATCCTGAAGCGCAGGGCGGGCTACCGCAAGGCCTTCGCCGGTTTCGACCCCGCCAAGGTGGCACGGTTCACGCCGGCCAAGGTGGAGAAGCTGCTGCTGGACCCCGGCATCATCCGGAACCGGGCCAAGGTCGAGTCCACCGTGCGCAACGCGCGCCTCTTCTTGGACGTGCAGAAGGAGTTCGGCTCCTTCGATACCTATATTTGGGGCTTCGTGGGTGGGCGGACCCTGGTCAACAAGTGGCGCCGCACGGCGCAGCTGCCCCCGGTCAGCGCCGAGTCGGAGGCTTTCAGCGCCGACCTGCGCCGGCGCGGCTTCCGCTTCGTGGGCCCGACCGTCTGTTACGCCCACCTTCAGGCCAGTGGGCTGATCAACGACCATCTCGTCGGCTGCTTCCGGTACGCGGAGCTCACAGGCTCTTGACCATGAGGACACGGTCCCCGAAGCGGGCCATGACAGGCTCCTCGGGTGGCAAGCCGTGGGCCCGCAGGAAGTCGTCCACGGCGCCTCTTTCGACGAATCCCTCCGACGCGTAGAACGGCCCGTTCCAGGGCACGTCGCGGTACGTGGCGAGCGTGATCTCGGCATAGCCGCGCGCAGCCGCCCAGGCGCAGCCTGCTCGGAGTAGTGCCCGTCCGATGCCACGGCCGGCGTGGTCAGGATGGACCGAGAGCTGCTCGAGGTGGGCGCCCGGGACTATGCCCTCGATGGCGTCCATGCGGCACAAACCGACCGGAGGCTCTCCCGCCACGAGGACCACCAATGCGGCGGCGAACGCATCCACCGTGCCCGGACCGGGAAGCGGGCCGATCCCGAGGGGCCCGAAGACCGAGTCAGCCGCGGTCTCGAGTGCAGGGAGCAGCGCGAGCTCGCCGCGCCGGACGGGGCGGACGTTCGGTACGAACCCGTTGCGCTCCACGTCGCGACGGTAGACAAGCCCGCGGGCTCGTGCAGCGGACAAGGAGGGTGATCACGACCCGTGCCCGTCCTCCTAGTAGGGGCTACGGGCAGGCCCCGAAAGGATCGATCTCGGCGTAGGACACACCGAACTTCTGCTGCTCCGTCGAGAGTTGACCGGTCAAGTTCCAGGAGTTGGCGCTCTCGTTCATGTACGCCTGAGGACACGCATCAGAGATGTCGATCGTTGGGCCGTTCGGACAGGCGTCGGGGTAGGCGGGCGTGTCGTGGACGCACGTCATGGCCTCGTGGCCCTCGGCGTATCCGGGGCAGTCGAGGGCGAAGCCCGGAGCCGCATAGGCCTGGAGGTAGGCCATTGCAGCCGAACAGCCCCACGCCGTGGCCTGGCCGACGGCCGGGACGGCGGGTGCAGGTGCGGGGGCGGGCGGCGGGGGCGGGGGCGGGGGCGGGGGCGGATACGGAATCGGATGCCAGGGCCACGGGCGTCGCGGCGAGCACGGCGGGCGTCGCCACGGCGGCGGTCGTGGTCGAGGTGGTGGTAGCCGGGGCATTGACCGAGGTCGAGGCCAACGCCAAGAGGTGCACGTCGACGTACTGGTGCGGCTGATTCGGCTGCAGAGCAGGCAAATAGTCAGGTGAGGAGACCGCAGCCGGCACGGCGAAGACGCCCCCGACGGCAACGACGATGACCACCACCAACCCGAGCATCCCCACCCAGCGACGCGGGCTCCTCAGCGGCGAGGCCGTGGCGGGGATTGAGGCGCCCGCCGGTGTGGTCCGTCGCGAGAGATATGCAAAAGGGGCCACATGTGACTTTCGGCCCGGGTCAAAGGGCTCTTAAGCCGAACAGCGAAAGAGGGGCGGCAGTTGTCCGCTCAGAGGCCCTTTGCACAACGCAGCAACAACAGGGTGCCTGGTTGGGCACCCACTAGCGTCTCGATCCGTGCGTGCGGCCGTCTGTCACGAGCTTGGACCACCGTCCGTCCTACGGGTGGAGGAGCGGCCCGACCCCGAGCCCGGACCGGGGCAGGTGGCGGTGGAGGTGGAGGCGGCCGGTGTGAATTTCGTGGACGGCCTCTTCGTGGCCGGGCAGTACCAGATCAAGCCGTCGCTCCCTTTCGTCCCTGGGAGCGAGGTGGCCGGGCACGTCGTGGCGCTCGGGCCCGACGTCAGCAGGGTGGCCGTCGGCGACCGGGTGCTGGCCTCCGTGGGCCTCGGCGGATTCTCCAGCCGTGTCGTCGTGGCCGCGGCCTCGGTGATCGCGTTGCCCGAAGGGATGGACGCGCCGCGGGCCGCGACCTTCACGCAGAGCTACAGCACGTGTCTCTTCGCGCTCCGCGACCGCAGCCACGCCGCGCCCGGCGAGACCGTGCTCGTCCTCGGCGCGGGGGGTGGCGTCGGCCTGGCCGCCATCGGCGTGGCGCGGGCGCTGGGTTGCCGGGTGCTGGGTGTGGCGTCGAGCGCGGACAAGCGCCAGGCGTCGCTCGAAGCCGGAGCGGAAGCGACGCTCGACCCTGCGGCTGAGCCGCTCAAGGACGCGGCGCGGTCATGGGCCGGGGGCACCGGCGTCGACATCGTCGTGGATCCGATCGGTGGTGCGCTGGCCGAGCCGGCACTGCGGGCACTCGGGGACCGGGGCCGCTACCTGGTCATCGGGTTCGCGTCGGGTGACATCCCGTCCGTGCCGCTCAACCAGGTCCTGTTGCGGAACCGGTCGGTCATCGGTATCGACTGGGGCATTTGGGCCATGACGCATGCCACCGAACAGCGTGCGCTCCTCGAGGATCTGCTGGCCATGGTGGCGGCGGGCACGCTCGAACCCGTCCGTCCGACCGAATACCTACTGGACGACGTGGCCAGAGCGCTCGAGGACCTGCTGGGTCGAAGGGCTGTCGGGAAGATCGCGCTCCTGCCGTAGCACTCACTGCCGGACCGGTCAGCCGGTGAAGTGCGGGATCACCTCGGTGCCCATGAGCTCAATGGTCTGCATGACCGACTCGTGGGAGATGTTGTAGGGATTCACGAGACAGAGCAGAAGGTCGACCCCGGCAGCCTCGTAGGCACGGCACGCCTCCAGGCATTCCTCGGGGGTCCCCAGCACACAGGCGTTGGCATCGACGAGGTATTCGAGGCTCAGGAGGTCGAGCGTGCCCTCGTCGTCGGTCTTCTTCATGTCGGCGGCGTAGGAGTAGCTGCCGAGCTCCTGCTTTCGCTCGGCCATCCAGTCGGTGAGCGTCGCGATCTGGCGAGCACCGGTCTTGGGGTACCACTCGAACGACTCCCGCGCCTCCTCCTTGGCCTTGTCGGAGTCGGGGCCGCACAGCGCCATGGTGAAGGTCGCGGCCTGGTTGTGCACGAAGGCGCCGATGGGCTTGGAGCACTGCTCGACCGCCGCCCGGTACACGTCGATCTTGCGCTTCACCTCCGTGGGCGGGAGGCCGACGGCGAAGGAGCACAGACCCAAGCCGAGGTCGCCCACCTGGGCATGGCCCTCGTCGCTCGTGGTGGCGCCCCACAGTGGCGGATGTGGCTTCTGCCAGGGCTTGGGCTGGACGCGACGCCGCGGCATCTGCCAGTACTCGCCTTCGAACTCGTACTCCTCGTTGGTCCAGCAGCCGACGATGTGCTCGAGGGCCTCCTGCCACATTTGGCGGCTCTCCGCGGGGTCGACGCCGAATCCCTCGAGCTCGGCCCGCGTGGCCGACCGGCCCGCGCCCATGTCGACCCTGCCCTTGGACAAGAGGTCGAGTACTGCCACCGACTCGGCAGTACGCACGGGGTGGTTGTAGGGCTTGGGCATGAGGCGGACGCCGTAGCCGAGCCGGATGTTCTCGGTTCGAGACGCAATCGCGCCGTAGAGAACCTCGGGGTTGGAGCAATGCGAGTACTCCTGCAGGAAGTGGTGCTCCACGGTCCAGAAGGCGTGCCAGCCGTGTTTGTCGCCGGCGATGGCCTGCTCCAGCGTGTTCTGGTAGGCCACGAGCTCGCTGTCCGCCTCCCACGGGCGGGGGACGGGGATTTCGTAGAACAGCGCGAACTTCATGACGTGGGCTCCCCCTGGACGGTGATCCCGGGACGCGCCCGGGCGAAATCAGTTCACTGCTCCTATCAGCCGAGTGACCCGAGCGCAACCAATCGGCACGCTCCTTGGGCGGACGATCACTGACCCGACATCGTCATTGGATGGCTGCACCGTCCGGCTCAACTCCGGGACGCAAGAAGAGAGATGAGGCGACCTCCTGGACCCTGCTACCCTCGCCTTGGACCTGGACATACCGCCCTTCCGCTGTCGAGATCCATCCTCGAAATGAGCCCATGAGCACGGACGTCTTCGACCTGACCGGTCAGGTAGCAGTCATCACGGGCGGGGGCACCGGGATCGGCCGCGCGACAGCGCGCGTACTGGCGGAGCATGGCGCCGACGTCGTGCTGGCGAGCCGTCGAGAAGAGAACCTCGAGCAGACCGCGTCCGCGATCAGAGGGCTCGGACGCAAGGCCGTCGTCAAGAAAACGGACGTACGCAAGCTAGAAGATTGTCGATCCCTTATTGCGGCTGCGCACGAGGAGTTCGGAAGGATCGACATCCTCGTCAACAACGCGGGCGGCAGCAAGGCATTTTCCTTCGACGAATGGACCTTCGAGGAGTTCGAGAACTCCATCGCTCTCAACCTGCGGAGCTTCTTCTTCCTGTCCCAATCGGTTCTGCGCCACATGGTCGAGCAGCACAGCGGCAACATTGTCAATATCTCGTCCATCGCGAGCCTGACGGCCATGCCGGGCCTGGGGCCTTACGGAATGGCGAAAGCAGGTGTGAACAACCTCACCCGCTTTCTGGCTGCGAAGTACGGATCCGACAACATCCGCGTCAACTGCGTCGCGCCCGGGTTCGTCGGGTCAGATGGTTTCGCCCGGGCCATGCATGCCGTCGACAGAGATCCGAACGACGTCGCCGCACAGTCGAACGCAATGGGCCGGGCCGGTCGCCCAGAGGAGATTGCGCTGCCGATTCTGTTCTTGGTCTCCAGGGCCTCCAGCTTCTTGTCCGGAGAGACGATCTACGTAGGCGGAGGACCGCCCGTCGTCGGGCCTTGGCCCTGAGTGCGATCGCTCAGTCGATGGCGAGGACGTGGACGGCCACCAAGGCGGGGTCTCCCGAGACGATCCCTCCGGCGTTGACCGCGGCCGCAAGTCGGGCGCCCGGCGCCTGACGCGGACCAGACCGACCACGAAGTTGCTGCACCAGCTCGAACACCTGACAAAGTCCGGTTGCGCCGATCGGGTGGCCCCTTGACACGAGCCCGCCGCTCGGATTGACGCACACGGCGCTCCCGCCTGGGCTGGTCGCACCCTTCACCGTGGCAATGCCGGCCTCGCCAGGGCCGAAGAACCCGAGGGATTCGATCGAGTAGAGCTCCTCCGCACTTGTGGCGTCGTGCAGCTCCACGACGTCGAGATCCGATGGATCGATGCTCGCCGCGTTCCACGCTTCGCCCGCAACCACACGAAGCCGGTCGTGGAATTCGAAATCGCCGTTGCCCGACCTGACGATGCTCGCCAGAATGCGCGGCGCTCCGCGCTTCTCACCCGTGGACAAGACGGCCGCTGCTGCACCATCCGTGAACGACGAACACATCAACCGCGTGATGGGGCCGGCCACCGCTGTCGAGTCCAGCACCTCGTCCGCTGTCACCTCGGATTGGAACTGGGCGAGAGGATTGAGGGCCCCCAGCCGGCGCGCCTTGACTGCCGTCTCTGCGACCTGTCTGAGGGTCGTCCCCCGTTCGGCCAATTGGTGCCGAGCCCAGATGGAATTGAGCCCCATGAACACGCTTCCGGTGGAGGCCTCGGAGAGCTCGGCGCGCAATCCGGCCCGCTCGTGGCTCGGAAGCCCGTCTTCGATGCCGGCCAGCGTCGCTGTGCGGTCACCGGTCCACATCTTTTCGACGCCGACCACGAGTACGGGCGACTCCCCGCCCAGCGCAGCCATCGTGCCCATGTGGAGCGCGGAGGATCCTCCTGCACAGGAATTGTCGATGTTGATGATCCCCGCGCCCTTCAGACCGAGATCCCCGAGCCAGGACTGCCCACGAATGGACCCCTGGTCCGAGAGACGGCCGCCGAGGGCATTTCCCATGACGACCAGACCGACCTCGGCGGGCGAGACCCCCGCGTCGCGCAGGGCCTCCGATGCCGCCTGTACGGCGAGAGCGTCTGGGCCCTTGTCCCGACTGTTCAAGGGCGTCATGGCGATCCCGGTGACGCTGACCGATTCTCTCACGAGGACCACCTCGCCTTCGTCTCCCGTGGTGCTAAGGAGGGTCGCTCCCAGGCACAGATTACCATCGCTATGGCTTTCTCTGAAGGGTAGCCCCACTCTCCGGCAGCGGCCATTTCAGGAACAGGCGGGTTCGGCATCCACGGCCATCTCGTTTTGCGCAACCGGGGTCTTCGGCCGTTTCGTTCGCGCCATCGCAGGTACTGCTGCGACCTCTGGTCGATCCTTCGGAGGCGCTGCGCAGCCTCGACGGCGGGGATCCGCCGAGAGGGATATCAGCGTTGATGCCTGTGGCGACAGTCACAGGTTCGTTTCCACGTCTCACCCGATACCGGATCGCGACAACCAGCGGACGGTGGAACGCGACGTCGACATGACGACCAACAAGTCGACGAACAAATCCCGGATGGCGAGCTCCGATCGCCGACCATGATGTCTCCGCCCGGGTGCGCCGCGGCGGGACGCGCCGACCTGGACTGCTCTGGGCTAGAACAATGCACTCCACCAGTCAGAGAGGTGGCCGGGGAGCAACGACGGTCGGGAGGTGCCATGCGGGGACTGCAGGGGCGAACGTACATCGTGACCGGGGCCGCGTCCGGCATCGGGCGGGCGACGAGCTTCCGGTTGCTCGAAGAGGGAGCCCGCGTCATGGGAGCCGATATCGCCGCGGCGCCTGAGCTCGGGTTCGGCACTGCGGGACGCGACGGCGGGTGGGCCTTCACCCAGGTGGACGTCACGGACGAAGGATCCGTGGAGGCGCTCGTTCGAGCCACCGTACACTTCGGGGGCGCCGTCGACGGACTGGTCAATGCCGCAGGCGTAGCCGGTGGCGGACCGGTGCACATGTTGCCGACCGATGAATGGGCCCGCATCATTTCGGTAAATCTGACCGGTACCTATCTCACCGCGAAGCACGTCATCAGCCAAATGCTCGGTCAAGCCGCGCGTGACGACGGGCTGAGGGGATCGGTGGTGACGGTGGCCAGTATCGAGGGCCTCGAGGGAACAGCCGGCGGCAGCGCCTACAGCGCGTCCAAGGGCGGCGTTGTACTGCTGACCAAGAACATGGCAATCGACTACGCAGGGCGCGGCATCCGTGTCAACGCGGTCTGCCCGGGATTCATCGAGACCCCGATGACCGCTTCGATCTTCGGGCCTGGGATGGAGGCCGCGTTGGCCGATATCGTCCATGAGCACAAGCTGGGGCGTCGCATGGGCCGGCCCGAGGAGATCGCCGCCGTGGCCGCCTTCCTCCTTTCCGACGATGCCTCCTTCATCACCGGCCATGCGTTGCCGGTCGACGGCGGCTACACCGCCGGCCGGGATCACGGCGTGACGGACATGTTGGGGCTGTCAGGCCCCGAGTGAGGCCACGGGTCACCTCCGGTCCGCCGGCGAGGGATGGCAAGCACGCCATGCGGGCCGCAAACCCATGCGAAGTCCCGGACCTGGGTACCGAGGCGGTCGAGCCGCTCCACGGCGGGGGGTTCGGGCGTCCTCTAACATGTGGTTCTTGGGACGGAACCGGCGGTAGCTGGCTCATGGGTGCAGGCTAAGGAAAGGCCGGGAATGGCATTCGAGCGGGACGTCGTCATTGTGGGGGGCTGCGGCCACGTGGGGCTACCCCTGGGTTTGGCCTTCGCCGACCGTGGTCTGAACGTTGCCTTGTTCGACCTGAACGGCGACGCAGTCGACCAGGTCGAGAGTGGCGTCATGCCATTCGCCGAGGCGGGAGCCGACGAGGTTCTCCAGCGTGTGGTCGGAAAGCGCTTGACCGCAACGACAGATCCCGGTGTCGTGTCCACCGCGGAGAACGTGGTCATCGTCATTGGCACTCCGGTTGACGAGCATCTCAACCCCGATCCCAATGCGGTCTCGGAGGCGGTTGCGCAGATGGGCAACGTTCTCCGCGAAGGTCAGCTGCTGGTTCTTCGTTCTACCGTCTACCCGGGGACCACCGCCCTCGTCGAGGCGACCGTCTCTGAACTCGGCAAGTCTGTTGATGTCGCGTTCTGTCCCGAGAGGATCGCCGAGGGAAAAGCGATGACCGAGCTGTTCGAGCTCCCGCAGATCGTTTCGAGCCGGCAGCCGGGCGTTCTCGACCGGGCCGAGAAGCTGTTCGGCAACCTGGCCTCACAGATGGTCCGGATGCAACCTGAAGAGGCGGAGTTGGCCAAGCTCTTCACCAACACCTGGCGCTACATACGTTTCGCGACGGCGAACCAGCTTTTTATGATGGCCAACGACTTCGGTCTCGACTACGAGCGAATCCGGGCGGGTTTGACGTTCGACTACCCGCGGGCCAGCGATCTGCCCGGCGCGGGCTTCGCGGCAGGACCGTGTCTCCTGAAGGACACCATGCAGCTCGCTGCCTTCAACAACAACAACTTTGTGCTCGGCCACGCCGCGATGATGGTCAACGAGGGACTACCGCTCTACATGGTGTCACGGCTCGAGAGGACGTACCCTCTCTCGACCATGACGGTCGGGTCTGCTCGGCATGTCGTTCAAGGCGGAGTCGGACGACATTCGTTCGAGCCTGAGCTACAAGCTCAAGAGGCTTCTTCGTTTCAAGGCGAAGGAGGTCCTCTGCAACGACCCCCACGTGACCGTCGACTTGAATCTCTCCCCCTTGGAAGAAGTGCTCGAACGGTCGGACCTCCTGATCCTGTCGACTCCGCATCGCGAATACCAGGGGCTGCAGGTGGATGTGCCGCTGATCGACATCTGGGGGACCCTCGGGAACGGCACGGTCCTGTGAAGCCACAGGTCTCGGTGATCGTTCTGGCCTACAACGAGGGCGAGGCAATCGTGCCATGCCTGGAGCGCATTCTCGCCTCGGTGGAGCTCCCGTGCGAGGTTCTGGTGGTCCATGACTCGCCCGACGACCCGACAGTCCCATGGATTGAGAAATGCCAGCGTGCCGACTCCCGAGTCGTCCCGGTGCTCAACCTCTACGGCAAGGGCCCGGCACGCGCCATTCGCTTCGGATTCGCTCAGGCCGCCGCCGACGTCGCGGTGGTGACGATGGCGGACGGATGCGACGACCCCATGCAGATCGACTCGCTGGCGCGGCTGGTCGATCGCGGGGTGACCATCGCTGCGGCCTCCCGTTATGCCCGAGGCGGCCGGCAGATCGGTGGTCCCTTTCTGAAGAGTGTGATGTCTCGGACCGCGGGAATCTCCCTTCATCTCTTGGCCCGGGTGGGCACTCGGGACGGCACCAACTCGTTCAAGGCCTACTCGACGGAATTCGTGCGATCGGTCGGCATTGACTCCGACGAGGGTTTCGAGGTTGGCCTCGAGCTCGTCGCCAAGGCTCGCCGCCTCCGCCTTCCCGTGGCGGAGATCCCGACCATCTGGCTCGAGCGGACAAGCGGGCAGTCCAACTTCAAACTACGGAAATGGTTGCCTCACTATCTCCGGTGGTACTCATACGCATTCGGCCCGAAGCTGACCGTCGAGCAGGTTCGCAGCGATCAGGACCCCGAAAGGTGTACTTCCTGAGCGTCTGCAGCTCCGGCATCTCCCGAATGTCCTCTAGATTCTTTCAATCCGCACAAGGAGAGTGATTCATGGCGACCGTCCTCGTCAGCGGCTCGGCTGGCTTTATCGGTGGATACGTGGTGGAGGAGCTTCTCCGGCGCGGTCATGAGGTGGTGGGAATCGACAACCTGTCGAAGTACGGCCGCGTCACGAAGTCCTACGACGACCACCGGTCCTACACGTTCGTGGAAGGAGATGCCAGGGACGTCGACCTGATGACGAAACTGCTGCTGGACTGCGACCACTTCATTGCCGGCGCCGCCATGATCGGCGGTATCTCCTACTTCCATACCTACGCCTACGATCTCCTCGCCACCAATGAGCGCATCATCGCGACCTCGTGCGACGCTGCGATCGAAGCCCACCATGCGGGTCGTCTCCAAAAGGTGACCTACCTGTCCTCGTCCATGGTCTTCGAGTCCACGACCACCTGGCCATCCACCGAGGAGCAGGTGCTCGAAATCCCGCCGCCGATTTCCTCGTACGGCTTCCAGAAGCTGGCGGTGGAGTACTTCGCCCGCGCCGCACATTCCCAGTACGGGCTCCCCTACACCATTCTGCGGCCGTTCAACTGTGTCGGGATCGGCGAACGTCGGGCGTTGGGTGATGTCGAGATCCTCTCGGGGAACGTGAGCCTGGCCATGAGTCACGTGGTCCCGGACCTGGTTCAGAAGGTGCTGAAGGGTCAAGACCCGCTGCATCTCCTCGGTGACGGGAGTCAAATCCGTCACTACACGTATGGAGGGGACCTGGCGTCGGGGATCGTGACGGCCATGGAGAGCCCGGAGGCACTGAACGAGGACTTCAATCTCTCAACGGCCGCGTCGACGACCGTGCTCGAGCTGGCCGAGACCATTTGGAAGAAGATCCATGGGGAGGACTCCGAGCTCCGCTACGTGGCGGACACTCCGTTCGAACACGACGTGGCGCGCCGCATCCCGGCCACCGAGAAGGCGGCGAGAGTGCTGGGATTCGAAGCCACGACTTCGCTCAGCGACATGCTGGACGAGGTCATCCCATGGATCAAGAACGCCATGGAAGAGGGAGCGATCTGACCGCTCACCCGAGCACCATTTGGCCCCCGGCATAGTCGAGTACGACCCACCCGTAGCGGCGGAGCTGGTCCGAGCCCAACAGACCCTGGGTGCCCGACTCCGTGATGGCGCCGAAGTCGGTGGAGCCTATGAGCTGGGGATGGAGTGCCAATCCCGGCACCGACCACGGGCCGCTGTGCACGAGCGGCACGGTGATCACCGAGCACACGGTGGATTGACGCTGTGCCAGGTTCGTGCGCTGCAATGGCAGTCCCCGGGCCACCAGGGACGACACCACGCTCTGCGACGAGCCGGTATCCACAACGAATTCTCGCCTCGGTCCTCTGACAAAACCGACGGCCACGCTCAGAGACACGTCGCCCGTGGTCGGCGTCACGGTGAGTGGCACCGTCGTCCCACTCTCCCCGTCCGTCAGCGCCGCCGGCGGTGAGCCCTGCGGCCCCGTATACGGCGTCGGATGGTCCAGTGGTGCGCCTTCCGGACCGGGAAAGTTCAGCGCGCCGCGGTCGAAGTCGACGCGCACCCCTCCGAAGCGGGACAGGACGTCGGAGCCGAGCAGGCCATCGGGCTCGCCCTTCCCGCCCATCTGGGGCAGCGTGGCCGCGGTCAACTGCTGGGCAGCCAACGGAATCCCGTCGAGCGACCAGGAGGCCACCGCGACCGGCCGTGCGGTGCCGGTGCATCCGACACCCGCGAACTCGGTGTCCGCACCAGCCGTCGCCAGGTGCAGTCGGTGCGCGAGACCGGCGTCGATGGTCGACTGCCCTGCCCCCGTGTCGAGGATGAAGGGATACGGTCCCCGGTTGCCGATGCACACGTCGACCGTCTCGGCGACCTGGCCCGCGACCACGCTGACCGTCAGCGGCACCTTCTCCCCGCCGTCTGCCTCGGTAGTGGCTCCGTTGCAGCTGTTCGTCGCCGGGGGCAGAGCGAAGGTGACCTGCGGCTCGACGTGGACCGTGGCGGTTTTGTGCGTCGGGCCGCTGACGGCCGCCGCCAGGACGAGTACGAGCACCGTGATCCCGATGGCCGCGAGTGCGACGATGAGCAGACCCCGGTTCCCGCTCAACGCGCTAGCGGCTGAGAGCGATGCGGACGGTGGCCATGATCAGGCGCACCCCGAGCACCAAGGCTGCGACCGGCAACGCGGCGCGGCGCCAGCCCTTCGTGGTCCGGAAGGTGAAGCGGAGGGCGGAGCGGTGATGGGACACCATCATTCGATACGGGTGCCGGGCCGTACTGTGACCCTGGACATGGGTCACCTCCGCCGTCCCGGCGAAGCCGACGCCCCATCCGGCGTCATGGGCACGCCAGCAGAGGTCCATGTCCTCGTTGTACATGAAATAGGCCTCGTCGAAACCACCCAGCTCCTCGAGCGCACTGCGCCGCGCCATGAAGCAGGAGCCCGACACCCATCCCGCTCCGGTCCTCGCGTCTCCCTCCGGCGTACCGGGGTTGTAGCGCAGCGTGAACGGGTTCTCGGGGTTGAACATCGCCAACAGCGCGTGACCGGCGGCATCGGTGAACGAGGGGAAATTGCGCACCGAGGGGTAGACGGTGCCGGACTCGTCGTAGATGCGCGGCCCCACCAACGCCCAGGCATGCTCGGTCTCGAGGGCCTGGCGCAGCGCGGAAGCGCGCCCGGGTGCACGACCAGGTCCGGATTGCAGACCAGGACCCACTCAGGCGGGCTGGGCTCCCCTGACAATGCAGCGAGACCCCGGTTGACACCGGCACCGAAGCCGATGTTTCGGCCGGGTCGCACCAGACGCAATGGCCGCGCCTGCGGGCCGCCCGGAAGCTCGGCGAGGGCTGCTCCGGCGCTTCCCGCCGTACCGTTCTCCACCACGACCACCGAGGCAGCACCGTCGGCGAGAAGGGAGCGGACGCACCCTTCGAGCAACGGCCCGGCGTCGTGGTCCACCACGATGGCGCCGATCTGGCCGGCCACCCGACGCTCAGTAGTCCCGGACGAAGCGGAACTTCACGAGCGCCCGTAGCGCGCTGAAGCCGTCGCGCCAGGTGATCTTCTTGCCCTCGTCCGGCTCACGGCCCGCGTAGGAAATCGGGACCTCATAAATGCGGTGACCGCGCCGCAGCACTTTGGCAGTGATCTCAGGCTCGAAGTCGAACCGGTTCGAGACGACCGTGAGACCTTCGAGCACGCGCGCGTCGAACAATTTGTAACAGGTCTCCATGTCCGACAGCGTCGAGCTGTAGAGCACGTTGGTGACGAGCGAGAGGAGGCGGTTTCCCATCCAGTGCAACGGCATCATGTTCTTGCGCTCGCCGGTGAACCGACTGCCGTACACCACGAGTGCCTTGCCTCGCAGTATCGGCTCGAGCAGTCGGGGCCAGTCGTTGGGGTCGTACTCGAGGTCGGCGTCCTGAATGAGGAGGAGGTCCCCGCGCGCCTCGGCCAGTCCCGTGCGTATCGCCGCGCCCTTGCCCTGGTTGACCGTGTGGCGCAGGACCCGTACTGTCGAATCCTCGATCGCACCCAGGACCTTGTCGGAGCCGTCGCTCGATCCATCGTCCACGACGATGATCTGCAGCACCACGGGGAGATCTACGGCGCGCATGCGCCGGATCACTTCGGCCACAGTGGTGCGCTCGTTGTAGACCGGGACGAGGACTGTCAGCGTCTCATAGGTCCGGGGCGGGAGAAATTCGGTCGCATCACTCACGGCAGTCACGTCGTTCTCCGTCACGTCTGGCTCCGTCATGGGGTCCTCAGTCTTACACTCTGTCAGCGAAGTACTCGATCGTGTGTTCAATTCCCTCATGGAGGCCGATCCTGGGCTCCCAACCGAGCTCGCGCCGGGCCAGGGTGATATCCGGGCAGCGGCGGGTCGGGTCGTCGGTCGGCAGCGGCTCGTAGACGATCTCCGATGCCGAACCGGTTACCTCCAGGACGAAGTGGGCCAACTCGAGCATGGTGCGCTCGTCGGGATTCCCGATGTTGACCGGCCCGACGAGAGACGAGTCGAGGAGGGCGACGAGTCCCCTGATCTCGTCCTCGACGAAGCAGAGGCTGCGCGTCTGGCTGCCGTCCCCGTAAACGGTCAACGGCTCCCCGCGGAGCGCCTGCACAATGAAGTTGGACACGACGCGGCCGTCGCCGGCGGACAGCCGCGGCCCGTACGTGTTGAAGATGCGCACGATGCCCACGTTGACGCCGTAGGTCCGGTGCATGGCCATGGTCAGACTCTCGGAGAAGCGCTTGGCCTCGTCGTAGACGCTGCGCGGTCCGGTCGGGTCGACGTTGCCCCGGTAGCTCTCCACCTGGGGATGCACCTCGGGGTCGCCGTAGATCTCGCTGGTGCTGGCCATCAAGAAGCGCGCGGCGTGCTCCCGCGCCAGCTCGAGCAAACGGCGGGTGCCTTCGCTGCCCACGGCCAAGGTGTCGAAGGGGCGGGCGAGATACGCCGGCGGAGACGCCGGCGAGGCCAGGTTGCACACCGCGTCGACCGGCGACGCGTCGGGCAGATCGACGCTTTCGCTGACGTTGGTCACCAGAAGCGAGAAGCGCTCGTGGCCGGACAAGTGCGCCACGTTCTCGCGCGATCCGGTGGACAGGTCGTCGAGGCAGACCACGGTGTCGCCCCGCTCAATCAGGTGGTCGCAGAGATGCGAGCCCAGGAACCCGGCCCCACCGGCCACCACGACTCGGCTCACTGGCGCCCGATTCCGTCGTACCGGAACCCCATTCGTCGCACGGCCGCCGGATCGAGCAGGTTGCGGGCGTCGACGATATTGGGCTCGCTCATGGCAGCGAACACGCGGGAGAAGTCCAGCCAGCGGAACTCGTCCCACTCGGTGAGCACCACCAGGGCACTGGCACCCTGCGCCGCCTCGTACGGGTCGGGGCGGAGTTGCAGGCCCATCAGGTCGGGAACCTCGGTGTCGGCGTCGACCGTGGGGTCGAACGCCTGGACGGTGGCGCCCAGACCGGCCAGGCGATGGGCGATCTGCAGGCTGGGCGAGTCGCGCCGGTCGTCAGTGTTGGCCTTGAAGGTGAGACCCCAGACGGCGATCGTGGCCCCCGAGGCAGAACCGCCACAGGCCGTCTCGACCTTGGCCACCACCCGTGACAGCTGCTGGTCGTTGGAAGAGATGGCGCCCGCCAGCAGCGAGAAGTCGTATCCCGCCTCCCCCGCGATGTGGAGGAGGGCCCGGGTGTCCTTCGGCAGGCACGAGCCGCCCCAGCCCGGCCCGGGACGGAGGAACTCGAAGCCGATCCGCTTGTCGTAGCCGAGCCCCAGCAACACGTCGCGGGCGTCTGCTCCAACCTCCTCGCACAATCCGGCGAGCGCATTTACGAAACTCAGCTTGGTGGCCAAGAACGCGTTCGACGCGTACTTGATGGTCTCCGAGGTCGTGGCATCCGTGACGATGAGTGGCGCCTTGGTCGACGAGAACAACTCGCCCACCGCAGCCGCAGCCGCCGCGTCGTTCGCGCCGACCACAATCCTGTCCGGGTTGAGGCTGTCGACCACCGCCGTCCCCTCGCGCAGGAACTCAGGGTTGGAAACGACCGCGATGTCGGGCCGGCCGATCTCCTGCTCGACCATGTTCGCCGAGCCCACGGGTACGGTCGACTTGTTGACGACGATGGCCCCGGGCATGAGGAAGGAGGCGATTTCCTTGGCCGCCTCTTCGACGTAGGACAGGTCGGCCGAGCCGTCGGCGCTCTGGGGAGTGGGCACGCACAGGAAGACGAACGCAGCCTCCTTGACCGCCTCCGTTGCCGAGTCGGTGAAAGACAGGTCACCCGCCGCGACGCCGTCGGCCACCAGCTCGTCGAGCCCGGCCTCCACGATCGGCATGCGACCCGAGCGCAACGCCGACAGCCTGGTGGCGTCGCGCTCAGCGAGGACGACGTGGTGGCCGAAGTGGGCCAGGGTCGCCGCCGTCGGGAGTCCCACGTACCCAGCCCCGATCACGGCCACCTTCCGGCCGTCTGTGTGGTCGTTCATGCCGCAGATTGCTGCGCCCTGAGGGCCGAGACCAGCCGTCCGAGCCCGTCCTGCCAGTCGGGGAGCGCCGGCAACCCACTCAGGCGGAGGGCCATGTTGTCGAGCACCGAGTTGGCCGGGCGGGGCGCGGGCCGGGGTGGGTCCAGCTCTGCCGTCGTGATCGGGCGCACCCGTTCGGGATCGGCGCCTGCCTCGGCCAGCACAGCCCGCACGAGGCCCCACCACGTGGTGGCGCCACTATTGGTGACGTGGAAGAGCCCGGGCCGGCGGTCGAGGCCGAGGGTCACGATCGCCGGCGCCAAGTCGGCGGTAAATGTTGGCGAGCCGTGCTGGTCGTCGATGAAGCGCAGCTCGCCGTCGCTCTCTGCCGCCAGGCGCAGGGCCGTGACGACCATGTTGGCCCCGTGTGCACCGCACACCCAGCTCGTTCGGACGATCGTCGACCCGGGCCGGCACTCCAGCTCGCCCGCCAACTTGGAGGCACCGTAGACCGACGTCGGGCAAGGGCTGTCCCATTCGCGATAGGGACGATCCGACCTGCCGTCGAAGACGTAGTCGGTCGAGACGTAGACCATATGGGCATCCACCGATGCGGCAGCCTCGGCCACGTGACGGGTGCCAATACCGTTCACCGCGAAGGCCAGATCGGCCTCGGTCTCGCATCGATCGACTGCGGTGAGCGCGCCGCCGTGGAGGACGAGTTCGGGCCGGAAGTCGGCGAACGTGGTCTGGACAGCGTCCCTGTCGTCGACCGGCATGTTCCCGATGTCGGTGCCCAGCACCTCGTGGTCCACGCCCGGCCGGGCACCCTCGGGTCCCAGGAGCGCACAACGACGTCCGCCGTCGGGCACTCGTCCCTCCAAGCAGTCGAGCAGGTCGCGACCCAGCTGCCCGTCCGCCCCCGTGATCAGGATGCGCACCCTCAGGTGTCTCCGGAGCCCCAGGAGCCCTCGGCGATCGGTGCCCGGGCGAAGAGCGGTTCCCACCAGTCCCGGTTGGCGGCGTACCACGCCACTGTCTCCGCCAGCCCCTGCTCCCACTCCACCGACGGCGCCCAACCCAGCTCGTTCCGCAGCTTGGAAGCGTCCAGGACGTAACGCCGGTCGTGACCGGGACGATCAGGGACAATGGTCTTGAGCGAGTCCGGCTTGCCCAGGGCGGCGAGGATGCGATCGGCCACCTCCATGATGGAGGCCTCCACCCCGCTGCCGACGTGGTAGGTCTCGCCGATCCTCCCCCGCGCCAGGACTGCATCGATTGCGGTGCAGTGGTCGTAGACGTGGAGCCATTCGCGCCGATTCTCCGTGCTGGCGTACAGCGTGAGTGCCTTGTCGTCGAGGGCCAGCGCGCAGAAGTGCGGGATCAGTTTCTCGGGGAACTGGTAAGGGCCGTAATTATTGGCACAGTTGGTGATGGTGATGGGCAGCCCATAGGTCTCCGAGTAGGCCCGGACCGCGTGGTCCGCGCCTGCCTTCGATGCGTTGTAGGGCGTACGGGGCCGGTAGGGCGAGTCCTCGTGGAAGGCTTCCTCGGTGTCCAGTGGCAAGTCTCCGTAGACCTCGCAGGTCGAAACGTGGTGGAAGCGCGCCACGCCGGCCTGGCGAGCCGCCTCGAGCATCGTCTGGGTCCCGAGGACGTTCGTCCGGAAGAACAGACCGGGATTCAGGACCGCCAGCGAGTTGTGCGATTCGGCGGCGAAGTGGACGATGGTGTCGATCCCCTCGCCCCGCAAGGCCTTTTCGGCCGCTATCGGGTCGCAGATGTCCCCTTGGACGAAGACGATCCTGTCCTCGATGTCGGACAGGCTGGGTCGGTTGCCGGCGTAGGTGAGGACGTCGTAGACGACCACATGGTCCTCGGGGTGCTGTTCGACCCAGTAACGGGCGAAGTTCGACCCGATGAAACCGGCACCTCCCGTGACGAGAAGGCGCATAATGCCGGCGATATTAGCCCAGGCCCC
Organism: uncultured Acidimicrobiaceae bacterium; assembly: GCA_963850185.1. Classification (GTDB taxonomy): domain Bacteria; phylum Actinomycetota; class Acidimicrobiia; order Acidimicrobiales; family RAAP-2; genus Bog-473. The sequence goes on along the minus strand of CAWKKE010000011.1, from coordinate 37,503 downwards.
GGACCTCATCCCGATCCTGGTCAGACCGCAGGTGCACCACATCCCCAGCGCTGACGGGTCGGGTGCCCGAGGCCGTCTCCACCACCAGACGGCCGACGTCGTCGATGGCCTCGGCCCGGCCGACGAGCTCCTCGCCGGCCAGGACGACCCGCACCCGCTTCCCCAGCGTGGCGCAGCGCAGCCGCGCCTCGTCGGCGAGAACCCGTCGGCCGGCGGCGTCTTGGAGCAGTTCACACCGGGGTTCCAACGCTGCCAAGAGGCGGTCGAGGAGGACCCGGCGATCCACGGGGGTCCCCGTCGTGCGCACATCGTCCAGGCAGCTGCCGCCCACGTCGACCGGCCCTGGCCAGGCCACATTGAGCCCGATGCCGACGATGACGGCGCTCAAGTCCAACCCCTCGAATTCCGCCTCGGCCAGGACACCGGCCAGCTTGGCGCCGCCGACCAGCAGGTCGTTGGGCCATTTCAAGGCTGGCTCCACCCCCGCGACCTCCCTGCAGGCGTCCGCCCCGGCCAGCGCCACTGCCCCGGCGCACAGGTGCACGTCCTCCGCCGCGCAATCCGGCCGGAGGAGGACAGATGCCAAGAGATTCGCCCCAGGCGGTGATTCCCAGCGGCGGTCGAGGCGTCCCCGACCGGCCGTCTGATGGTCGGCGACGACGACGAGCCCGGCGGGCGCCCCCCGACGGGCCCGGTCACGGGCGTTGGTGTTGGTCGAATCGACCTCGTCGAGCCAGTGGATGTCCCACACACCGCTCCACATGGCAGACACCATAGGGTGCATGCAAATGTGAGGGTTCGCCGCACGGAGGAAAGGCCAGCGTGATCGAGAAGGTCCTTATTGCAAATCGTGGTGAGATTGCCGTCCGGGTGATCCGGACGTGCCGCGAGCTTGGCATCTCCACAGTGGCCGTGTACTCCAACCTCGATCGTGATGCCCTGCACGTCCGCATGGCCGACGAGGCCTATGCCCTTGGCGGCGAGACGGCGGCCGAGAGTTATCTCAACACCGAAGCGATCCTCCACGCCATTGAGGAGAGTGGCGCCGACGCCGTCCACCCCGGCTACGGCTTCTTCTCCGAAAACACCGACTTCGCCCGCGCCATCACCGAGAGGGGTGTCACCTTCATTGGTCCTCCGCCCGAGGCCATTGAGGTCATGGGCGACAAAATCAGCTCCCGTCTGGCCGCCGAGGAGGCTGGGGTGGCCGGAGTCCCCGGTCGCTCCGAGCCGCTCACCTCCCCCGACGAGGTGGTGGCATTCGGCGAGGAGTACGGGTGGCCCATCGCCATCAAGGCCGCCTATGGCGGAGGCGGGCGCGGCATGAAGGTCGTGGCCGCGGCGGAGGAGGCGGCGGAGGCCATGGAGTCGGCGGCCCGCGAGGCCCAGGCCTACTTCGGGCGCCCGGAGATCTATGTGGAGCGATACCTCGAATGGCCGCGCCACGTCGAGATGCAGGTCTTGGCGGACCAGCACGGCCACACGCTGTGGCTCGGCGAGCGCGACTGCTCCGCCCAGCGCCGGCATCAGAAACTGATCGAGGAGAGCCCGGCTCCCGACTTCCCCGACGACGTCCGGCAAGCCATGGGCGCCGCCGCCGTGAAGGTCTCCGAAGCGTGCGGCTACTACAACGCCGGGACGGTCGAGTTCCTTTACCAGGACGGCGAGTTCTATTTCCTCGAAATGAATACCCGTCTGCAGGTGGAGCACCCCGTTACCGAGCTGGTCACCGGGCTCGACCTCGTCGCCTGGCAGATCCGCATCGCGTCGGGCGAGCCGATCGACTTCGCCCAGGCCGACATCAGCCGCAACGGCCATGCCATTGAGATCCGGATCAACGCGGAAGACCCGAGCGGGGGCCGCTTCTCGCCCTCGCCCGGCACCCTCACGTCGTTCCATGCGGCGTCGGGCCCGGGCGTCCGCCTCGACGCCGGCTACGAGTCCGGCGACACGGTCTCGCAGTACTACGACAACCTCATCGCCAAAATGATTGTCTGGGCCCCCGACCGCGAAGCAGCACGGCGGCGCATGCTGCGCGCCATAGACGAGACCCAGATCACGGGCGTCGCCACCACGCTGCCGGCGGACGTGGCGATTCTGAGCCACCCCGACTTCGTGGCGGCCACGCACTCGACCAGGTGGGTCGAGGACACGCTCGACCTGAGCAACCTGGTCGTCGAAGCGGCGGGCGCCCCGGCGCCGGCGCCGAGCGAGGACGAGGTGCCGACCGTGCAGCGCGACGTGACCGCCGAAGTGGACGGCCGGCGCTTCTCGGTGCGCCTGTGGGTGCCCGACTTGGGTACCTCGGCCGCGCCCGGGCGTGTCGCCGGCAGGCCGAAGCGCGCCGCGTCGTCGTCGTCGGGCGGCAGCGGATCGGGACAAGTGGCGGTCCCGATGCAGGGGACCATCGTCAAAGTCCTCGTCGCGGTGGGCGACGTGGTCGAGGTGGGCCAGACGATCTGCCTGCTCGAGGCGATGAAGATGGAGAACGCCGTGGCGGCGGAAAAGGATGGCGTCATCAAGGAGCTCCGGGTGAGCGCGGGCGACTCCGTCGGCGCCGGCGACGTCGTGGCGGTAATTGAGTAGGTGACAACCCCGCCCGTTGCCGTGTCGTCGGCCAAGGAGGCCGCCGCCGCGGTCGTCGAAAAGCGCCTGAAGGAGCTCGTTGCGCTCAGCCACTCGGTCCACTCCACGCCGGAGCTGTGTTTCGGGGAGACCACCTCGGCCCACGCCGTGGCCGAGGCACTGCGTGCAGGTGGCCTGTCGGTCAGTGAGGGTGTCTACGACCTGCCCACGGCGGTCGAATCCCGGGCCGGTGACGGCGAGCTGGTCGTGGCGGTCTGCGCCGAGTACGACGCCCTGCCCGACGTGGGCCACGCATGCGGGCACAACATCATTGCCGCCACGGCCGTGGGAGCCGGGCTGGCGCTGGCCTCTGTGGCGGACGAGCTCGGGCTCACCGTCCGTGTGCTCGGCACCCCGGCCGAGGAGGGCGGCGGCGGGAAGGTGCTCATGCTCGAGCGCGGCGCCTTCACCGGCGTGCACGCCGCCATGATGGTGCACCCCTGGCCCACCGAGCGGCTCACCGGGAGCTGCCTGGCCGTGGCGCACTTCGACGTCCACATCAGCGGACGCGAGGCGCACGCCTCGGCCGCACCGTGGGAAGGGGTCAATGCGCAGGACGCGCTGACGATCGCTCAGGTTGCCATCGGGCTTCTGCGGCAGCAGCTGCCCCCGGGCGATCAGGTGCACGGGGTGATCACCCACAGCTCGGCCGCGGCCAACATCATTCCAGCCTCGATCACCGCCCGCTACATGGTCCGTTCGCGCACGGTCCACGGGCTGGCCGCATTGCGGCCCCGCGTGGAAGCCTGCTTCGAGGCTGGAGCGCTCGCCTCAGGGTCCTCGCTCAGTTACGAGGAGCTGTCGCCGGTCTACTCGCACATGGAGGCGGACCCCGCGCTCCTGCGGGCCTACCGGGTCAATGCGGAGGCGCTCGGCAGACACTTCGACGCCGACGACGATGGGACGCCGCTCCCCACGTTCTCGACGGACATGGCAAACGTCTCGCTGGCGGTACCGACCATCCACCCGCTCATCGGCATTGAGACCGACGGGGCCGTCAACCATCAACGCGAGTTCGCGGCCGCCTGTGTGACCCCTTCCGCGGACGCCGCGGTACGGGACGGAGCAATCGCGCTGGCCTGGACGGCGATTGACGCCGCAACGGACCCGGCATTGCGGGCGCGGTTGCTCAGCGCGTGATCACCGAGCACGCCCTGCTCGAGGTCGTTCCCGGGCAGGAAGACGCCTTCCTCGAGGCGATGGAGAAAGCAAAGATCCACATCTCCAGCAGTCCGGGTTTCACGTCGCTGCGAGTCGAACGCTGCGTCGAGCGACCCAGCTGCTTCCTGCTCCTGGCGGAATGGGAGCGCCTGGAGGATCACACGGAGGGTTTTCGGGGCTCCGCGGCGTATCAGGAGTGGCGTGCCGCCCTGCATCACTTCTACGACCCCTTCCCGGTAGTGGAACATTTCGAGGCCGTCATCACCGTCTGAATATCAGTCCCGTGACAACCATGACGGATGCCGTCGGGAAAGCGACATGACACCGCAACCCGATTCCAAGCGCCCAGCCAGGTCTCTCCGACTTCCGCTTGAGGCTCGCCCGTCATGCTGGCGACATGAACATCATCACGCTTGATTCGTGCCACAGCACGTGGATCTTCGACACCCGCCAATTGCGGTTCTGCCGCATTCTCAGAGGCATCGCCGTCGGGCAACGCCGGATCTCCACCGAATGGCGACGCTACTGGGAACTCGAGATCGATCGCCGGAGGGGGACCTTCACCGTCGTCCTCAACGAGGCTGGGACGCGCCGCATCCGCTCGTTCATTCACGCGCAGGACTGCGCCCAATGCTTCACGTCGCCCACGACCGAGCTCTCGCTCGAGGACATCGGCCGCGCCGTCGCCTGACCGGTCCCTCCGGAGGGGTCCCCTTCCCCACGCCACCGCTGCGGCAGTTGGCGCCGCCTCCCGGCGGGCACACCGCGGCCGGTAACGTCAGCCCTCAGTGGACGAGCGCCAAGAGCGCGAGGTGGAGGAAGCCAGGCTGATCCTCGGCGCGCGGCAGGAATTGTACGGAGAGTCAGACCCTCCCACACTCGACGCCATGCTGCAGCTGGGCCGGGCCCTGCGCGACGCGGGCCAGCTCCGCGAGGCCGAACGGGTGCTGACGGCGTCGCTTTCCCTGCAGAACCGTTCGGCCGAACACGACGAGGTCCGGGTTCGGTGGACCGACTTCAACCTCGCCATTGTCCTGGACCGTCTCGGCGAGCACGAGGCGGCCCGGCGGCTCTGGGAACGGGTCCTCGAGTCCTCCGATCAGGACTCCGGGCCTGACAGCGAGCTCTCCCGGCAAACCGCCACCAACCTGGCCATCACCCTCCGGAAACTTCGTCGCTACGGCGACGAGCTCCCACTCAGGGTTCGGGTCCTCGGCTCCACCCGGCGAATCCTGGGCGCCGACGGCGTTGCGACCTTCAAGGCGGAGATCGACCTGGCCCAGACGCATCGGCATCTCGGCAACCACGAAATCGCGCTGGGACTGTTCAGCGATGCTCTGGCCGGTCTGGAACGAAACGGAGCCGATCAGCGAACGATCCTCTACCAGAAATGGGCCATCGCCACGGAGCTGGTAGCACTCAAACGGTCCAAGGAAGCGGCATCCATGTTCGACCAGGTCGTCGCCGGCGCCGTCGAACACCTGGAGCCGGGTGATCCCTTCCGGCGCAGCGCGGTACGGCAGCGGCGGGGGTACTGGCTCCTCGGCAAGTTCTCCGCGTTCGGCCGCAGATCGCCACGGGGCAAGGCAGAGAACGGTTGAGTCTCGAAGGGCAACCGAAGGGGCGAACCCGCGCGCTGTTGGCTCTCGATGTTGACGGCGTGATCCTCGATCCCCGACGAGGCGGGCGTGGTCCGTGGCAGCTCACCTTCGGCGAGCGCTTCGGCGTCGACGCCCGCCGCTTGGATGAGACTTTCTTCGCCTCGGGCTGGGCCGATGTCATCACCGGGAAGCGACCCGTCGAGTCCGCGCTGAGCGAGGTGCTGCAGCAGCTGGGATGGGGCATGGGTGTCGACGCCGCCCTCCAATGCTGGTTCGAGGAGGACTTCGTCACGGCGCCGGCCGTCATGGCCGCGGCCAATGCCTGGGCACAGCTCGGCATTCCGCTGGCGTTGGTGTCCAACCAGGAGCCGCGGCGGGCCCGCTTCATCGAGAGCCGCCTCGCTCCAGTGCTCCCCATTGCTGGCGTCGCCTTCTCGGGAGACCTGGGCCTCGTGAAGAGCGATCCGGACTTCTACGGAGAGGCCGAGCGACGTCTCGGCGTCGTCGGCCTCGGACGGTCGGTGGTCTTCCTCGACGACACCCTCGGCAACGTCGAGACCGCCGACCGGCACGGGTGGACGGCCATCCACTTCACCATGGACAAGGATTGGCGGCGGGAGGTCGCGACTGCGCTCGAGCGCGCGCGGACGTCCTCGGATGGTGGTGCGCCGATCTGACCCAGGAGGGCGGACGACACTGTTTCAGAGGGCCGGTCCCAGGAACATGTCGAGGCACCCCTCGAGGCCGACGATCTCGATGTCGGCGCGACGCCGCCCCTCCCAGGTCTCCCGTCCCAGGCGAAAACGGATGGTGCGGCCCGCGCCATTGCGGCGGTTCCCTCTCGCCTCTCCGTTTTCTTCGTACCCCACGGCACGCGACGTCGAGAGCGAGGCGGCATTGTCCTCGAAGGCACCGCTCAGCGCCTCCTCAGCACCAAGACCGGCAAAGGCCAGGTGCAGAACCGCCTCACGCATCTCCCGGCCCAGGCCCTGTCCCTGATGCGCCTGGCCGAGCCACGATCCCGTTTCGACGGAACGGACGTGGCTGAAGTGCGTCGCCCCGAGGTCTTGCATGCCCACGGGCTTCCCGTCCACGAAGACGCCACAGGTGAGCGTCCAGTCATCGGGCGACCAATTGGCTCTGTGCCGCCACATCCACTGCGCGGCCTCCCGTGCGCGCCGCCGCGGCTCGACGTCGGTCCATGGGATGAAGAAGGGCATGGTGTCCGGGTCATGGATCCCTGCGTCGACGAGCGCGACCACGGCGCCGAACTCCTCTTCCCGCGGCAGCCGGAGCTCCAGCCGCGGCGTCCGAACAACAAGGTCGAACAGGGGCCAGAACGTGACCGGGCCCTCCCCCGCCACCGCTCAGCCCCCAGGTTGGTACACGCCGAACTCGGCACGCAGGACGTCCGACACCTCGCCGAGGGTGGCCATCTGCTCGAGGGCGGCCTTCATGGGGACGAGCAGATTGCCGTCGCCCCTGGCCGTCTCGGTCACGTCGGCCAGGGCGCGCTCCACTGCGGACTGATCGCGCTCGGCCCGGACTGACCGTGTGCGGTCGATCTGAATCTGTTGCAGCTTGACGTCGATCGGGAACACCTCGGCGGGTTCTGCGTCGGCGTCGGTGAACCGGTTCACGCCCACGACCACCTTTTCGCCGTCATCCACGGCCTTGGCGAAGCTGTAGGCCGCTGCCTCGATCTCCTCCTGCATGAAGCGGGCCTCAATGGCAGCCACCGCGCCGCCGAGCTGCTCGATCCGCTCCAGATAGGCGTTGGCCGCCCGCTCCACCTCGTCGGTGAGCGACTCCACGAAGTACGAACCGGCCATGGGATCGACCGTGTCGGCCACGCCGGACTCGAAGCCGACGATCTGCTGGGTACGCAGGGCAATTTTGGCCGCCCGCGTCGTCGGAAGCCCGAGGGCCTCGTCAAAGCCGTTGGTGTGCAGGCTCTGCGTTCCGCCGAGGGCGGCGGCCAGACTCTGCACCGTCACCCGCACGATGTTGTTCTCGGGCTGCTGGGCTGTCAGGGTCGACCCACCGGTCTGGGTGTGGAAACGCAGCATCTTGGAGCGGTCGTCCTTGGCGCCGAAACGCTCGGTCATGATGCGGGCCCACATGCGCCGCGCCGCCCGGTACTTCGCAACCTCCTCGAACAGGTTGTTGTGCGCGTTCCAGAAGAACGACAGCCGGGGTGCAAAGGCGTCGACGTCCATGCCGGCCGCGATCGCCGCTTCGACGTAGGCGATGCCGTTGGCGAGGGTGAAGGCGATCTCCTGCACTGCCGTCGAACCCGCCTCACGTATGTGGTAGCCCGAAATGGAGATGGTGTTCCAGCTCGGTAGGTTCGCCGCGCAGTAGGAGAACGTGTCGACGATGAGGCGCATGGAGGGACGCGGCGGGTAGATGTAGGTCCCGCGGGCGATGTACTCCTTCAGAATGTCATTTTGGATAGTGCCGCGGATCTTCTCGCTCGCCACTCCCTGCTCCTCCGCCACCAATTGATAGAGCAGAAGCAGGATCGCACCGGTCGCGTTGATCGTCATGGACGTCGTCACCTTGTCCATGGGGAGGCCTGCCATCAGGAGTCGCATGTCCGCCAGGGAGTCGATGGCAACACCGACCTTGCCCACCTCGCCTTCGGCCCGAGGGTGATCGGAGTCGTATCCCATCTGGGTCGGCAGGTCGAAGGCGCACGACAACCCCGTCTGCCCGGCCTCGAGGAGGAACTTGAAGCGTTCGTTGGTCTGTTCGGCGGAGCCGAAGCCGGCGTACTGGCGCATGGTCCACAACTTGGAGCGGTACATGCCGGCGTGCACGCCCCGGGTGTACGGGAACGCCCCGGGCTCGCCCAGTTGCGCCGCGGGGTCCCAAGCATCGAGGTCCTCCGCTCGGTAGACCGGCTGGATGACGATGCCCGAGTCGGTTACGCGCTGGGGGTCCGCCTGGGGGTTCTTCTTCTCCGGAGTCACGGCTATGAGACTACGGACGATGAGGGTGCCCCGGCCACACAGGGCAGAATACGGGCGTGGACGACACCCCAGAACCAGTTTTCTCGCACTTCGGCATCTGTGTCAGCGATCTCGAGCACTCATTGCGTTTCTACTGCGACGCACTCGGCTTCGAGAAAGCGGAGTCGCACGCCATCGGCCCGGAGTTCGCCCGGCTCATGGAGTTCCCCGATGTGGACGTGACGTCACAGTTCATCCGCCGCGGGCCGACGGCCATTGAGCTTTTGGCCTTCCGGGAGCCCGCTCCGTTCGGACCGCGCGAACGGCGGGCCGTGAATCAGCTCGGGCTGACGCACCTTTCCTTCCGGGTGCGCGACCTGGCGGGTACGGCAGCCCGCATTGTGGAACTCGGAGGAGCAGTCGTCGAGGCCAGCCGGACGAGCATCGACCTCGGCGGGACGGCCCTCGAGTTCGTCTACTGCACCGACCCCGACGGAGTCCGCGTGGAGCTGATGGACCTGGGCGGATGATCGGGCACCGGGCCGGCCGCGGCAGCCTCTCGCCGCGCCTGCTCGTCGAGCTCCCGGTCGATCCTGTCCGCCTTTCGCTCTTCCATGTGCATCCAGCGCAGTGCCACGGGGATCATGGGCCAGAGCATGAGGGTGTCGCCGACGACCCACATGATGTCGCCCCCGACATGGAGGTCGGTCACGTAGGACAGGCCCCAGGTCCGGTGGGTAGCGAGGTAGGCGGGAAACAACTCGTGGCTCGCACCGGCCAATGACAGCCCGGTGAAGGTGTCGATCGGGATGGCCATGAAGAGATAGAAGAACTGCAGCGCGGGGTGGAGCCGGTGGACGTTCGGATCGCTGCCGAAGATCTGACGCCAGAACAGGTAGCCGACGAGCAAGAAGACCAGGTGCTCCGCGTTGTGCACGCTCTCGTGCTCGAGTGTCAGGTTGTACCAACTGGTCAGATGGCTCACGGGGATCACGACCGCATAGAGCACGAAGGCCACGAACGGGTTCCCGAGGAGTCTGGCCACGCTGGAGCGCAGGGCTTCGGTCACGACAAGGTGTGCGGTACCCGACGTGGAGCGCCAGGCCAGGTCGAGCGGCGAGGCGATGGCGAACAGCGGGGCGGCCACCATGATGAGGATCAGGTGCTGGACCATGTGATCCCAGAACAGCTCGCCGTCGTAGACGCCGACGAAGCTGAAGATGGCCACCGACGTGCAGACGAGCGCCCCGATCCACGCCACGGTCTTGCCCACCGACCAGGGGTGGCGCGGGTGGAGGGCGTTGTTGCGCCGCACGCCCCACAGGTACAGGCCGAGCGCGACGACGATCATCGCCACCGGGACGAATTCGAACTGGGTGGAGAAGAGTTGCGAGCCCCGTAGTGGCGGGAGCCCTGCGTCGACGATCGCAGCGATCACCTCAAGACGGTATCGCCAGTGTCAGCCGTGCTGCCAAATGCGCTGGGATATCCGTCGGGTGCCGAACAGCGAGGCGGCGGTGAGGAGTTCGAGCTCCTCACTGGTCAATCGCCAGCCCAGGGCCCCGGCATTCTGCGTTGCCTGGTCCTGGTTCTTGGCCCCGGGGATGGGCACCGCTCCCTGGGCAATGAGCCAGGCCAGCGCCACCTGACTCGGGGTGCGGTCTCCGTTTGCCTCGCCTATGCGGCGCAGCAGGGCGACCACTTCGTCCACCTCGGCCATTGGATGGGCCGAGAAGGACCGGCCACGGGGAGGGGGGTGCGCCGCCGAGTACTTGCCGGTCAGGCGGCCCTGCCCGATGGGCGAATACGCCAGCGGCACGACACCGAGCTCGCGGCACGCCTTGATGAGCCCGACACGAAGTGGCATTGAGCGCAGGAGCGAGAACTCGATCTGATTGCTGGCCAGCCTGAGGCCGCGCCGGCGCAGGGCGGCGTCCATGGAGCGGGTCTCCTTGGCCGAATAGTTCGACACGCCGACGGCTCGCACGATTCCTTCGGCGTGCGCGGTCGCCAGCGCCTCGGCCAAGGCGTCGTGGGAGCGCAGCGAAATCGGGCCGTGAATTTGGTAGAGGTCGATGACATCGATTCCCAACCGCTCGCGTGAGTTGCGAGCCGCTGACAGCAGCGCAGCGTGCACGTTCAGCTTCCACGGGCTCGGCATGAACTTGGTCGCGATGACGACCCGGTTGCGGGCCCCGGGATCGGCCGCGAGGAGGCGGCCGATGATGCGCTCGCTCTCGCCGCCGCCGTAGATCTCGGCGGTGTCGAAAAGAACGACACCCGCAGCAATGCTGGCCTCCCAGGCCTCTCGGATGCTCGACTCCGTCAGGGACTGGTCGTAGCCGCCCATGCCCCAGGTCCCCCTGTCGCCCCAGGCCCACGTGCCGACGCCAAGAGGCGGGATGGCGACGTCCGTGCCGGCGAGCTCGATCAGATCGCTCGCCCGGGGCGGCGAGGCATCGCTCACCTGTCCACTCCGATCGTGGTGACCCAGGCGAGATGGGCCTCGACGGCCGCCCTCCACTCCGGCGCGTGCGTCAACTGCGGGGAGTGGTACGCGCCGGGAATGACGGTCAGCCTTCCGTCCGCGACCTCGCCGGCCAACGCCGGTGCCTGGTCCACCAGTGGGTGGTCGTGCTCGCCCACAATGACGGTCGTGGGGCAGGTGATGCAAGCAAGCTTGGCCCGGAGTGAGCGGTCATCGTCCGCTCCATCGCCCATCAGCTCGCCGCCGAGTGCCTTGACGGCGTAGGGGTCCATGCCGGCGAAGACGGCGTCCTTCTCCCTCCGCCATGCGTCCGGCGTGGTCGCTTCGATGAGCGCCTCCTCGGGGCCGCCCAGGCTGAGTGTGGTGGGCATGCCGCCGGCAGGGTCGAACCCGTTGATGAAGCCGTGGACGAGTCCGCGGATCTCCTCGTCGGGCGGAAGGAAGGACCACGCGCTGGTGTCCATCAGCATCAATGAGTGCACAAGGTCGGGACGGTCCAGCGCGACACCCATCACCACCCGCCCACCCATGGAGTGACCCAGCAGATCGACGGGCCCCTCTCCGACCGCCCCGAGGAACGCCGCGAGGTCGGCTGACAACTGCTCGACGGTGTAGCTCTCGAGGAACCCCGTCTTCGTGGAGCGTCCGTGCCCGCGCTGGTCGAGCGTCACCACGCGCCGGTCGGACGCCAGCGCGTCGGCCACCAGCAAGAAGTCGAGGGCGGACCCGGTGTAACCGTGACAGAGCACCAGGGTCGGAGTCCCGACGGGGCCTCGTCCGCGCTCCGACCACACCAGGTCGACGCCGTTCACGTGGAAGATCTCGGCCGGAGCCGCTGTCGGTGCCATCGCCCCTGTTTAGCTGCTCGCACTGCCTGTTCGCCGGGGCGGCGCCGTCGCCGCCGCTACCCCGAGTCGGCCGAGAGGGTCTGCACGGCCGCGGCCGGCGCGGGCGAGGTCTCGGTCTGGACGGAGGCCACAGGGGCGCCGGGCGTGACACTCACGTTCGTGCAGGCTCGGGCCTGGTTCCACGCCGCCAGCGCCGAAGTGGCGGCGTCACCGGAGAGTGGTTGGGGCAGATCGTCGACGATGACGGCCGGCCGCCAGGTGACCTCATCGATCTTGCGACCCGTGGCGGTGATGACCAACGAGCCACTGGCATTCTCCGGCGGCGAGTTGTCGTAGAAGGCGAAGTTGCCGAGGCCGTAGTCGACATAGGCCGTGCCGAGGTAACCACCACCGAGGAGGACGTGCGCGTGCGTGCCCACGATGATGTCGGCGCCCGCCTGCACCAGCAGCTGGGCCAGCGGCTCCTGCAACGGGTTCGGGCAGGCGTCGAGCTCTGTTCCCCAGTGCAGGTACACGATCACCGTGTCTGCGGTCTTGCGCGCTGTCTCCACGGCAGCCACGAGGTCGCTGACGTCGTAGGCGGAGGCCAGACCGGGCTGGGCGGCGGTCGCTGTCCAGGCCGTCTGAAGATCGGAGTCGATGACCTGGGTGGCCGCGATGATCGCGATGTGTTGTCCGTGAATGGTCGTCGTGTACGGGGTGAAGGCCTGCGCGGCATCCTGGCCGATGCCGAGGATCGTGTAACCAGTCTGTGCCCGGGTCGTGAGCGCCATCCTCAGACCTGCCTGCCCGCAGTCCTCGCCGTGGTTGTTGGCCTCGGTGATCAGCGTCACACCGGCTCCCTTGAACGCGCTGACGGCGGACGCGGGCGCCGAGAAGACGTACTGCTTGTCTTGGGGCTGCGGGCAGGTGCCGTCCGTCAGCGCGGACTCGAGATTCACCATGGAGAGGTCGACCCCCGAGAGCAGGGTGGGCACCGTGGGCCCCAGAGCGTCGCTCGGGTCGGCCGCCAACCGGTTGCCCAGGTTGGTCCCGGCGGGGAAATGCACGTCCCCCCCGAAGGCAAAGGTCACCGCGTGCCCGTTCCCCTCCCAATCCGCGTCGAGGCGCTGATTCCCGGCGTGCGGAGGCGGTCCGTCGTGGTGGCGACCCGCTCCGCTGTGGCTCTGTCCGGCGACCGTCGGGTTCGCGGTCCCTCGGTTCAGCGCGAGGACCAGGACGAGGGCCAGGACCACGAGGACGAGACCGAACCCCCAGAAGCGGCGATTGCGCTTGACTCGCCGTGAGGTCAGGCCGGGAGGCTCCACCGGCGGCGCCGGCGTTTCCGCCACCGGCACGGGGCGTGTGAGCAGGTCGGTCGGGGACGTGTCGACACTCTAGGCATGAGGAAAGGGCGGGATCCGGAGTAGGCAACGATCTTGACTGTCTAGTTTCTTACTTTTATGGTTGCCGTCATGCCAATTGACCTCTCGGACTTGGCGACGCCTACCCTCATGCGCGCCGCACGCGGGACCTACGCCCGCTCCATCAGGGCCCACCTCCAGGCCATCGGTGTCGAGGACCTGCCCAGGAACGGCGCCTTCATCCTGTTCCGCCTGCACGAGTCCAGCGAGCCCCGCGACGATCTGCCCGCCGGCCTGGGCGTGAGCAAGCAGGCCGTGAGCCAGGCGATCGACATCCTGGTGAACCGGGGCTACGTGGAGCGCAGCCCGGATCCGTCAGACCGCCGACGAATCACCTTGGAGTTGACCGAGCGCGGGCACCAAGTGGTGGCCGCCGTCTGGCACGGCACCGCGGCGATCGACAGCCAGCTCGCGGCCAGGGTGTCGCCCGAAGGCGTTGAGGCGTTGCGGTCCGGGTTGACCGCCCTGGCCAACATCAAGGCGGAGGCGACGGCCTCTGGCGCCGGCCTCCCACGCCGGTCCCGACGCACACGGCAATTCCGGCAGTTCAGCCCGATCTTCCCGGTCCGGGACCTGGCGGCAGCGCTGCGCCACTACGCGGCACTCGGATGCAAGACCTTCGCCTACGAGAGCGGTGTCGACTACGGGTTCGCCAACCGCGACCGGCTGAGCATTCACCTCACCCTCGACCCCGGGCACGAGCCCGGCTCCGCCTATCTCGACGTGCGGGACGCCGACGCCCTCTACGAAGAGTGGACGAAACCCGGTGTCGGCGGAATCACGCGGCCCGTCGAACCGATGCCCTACGGAATCCGCGAGGGCTCGCACATCGATCCGGACGGGAACCTCATCCGGTTCGGCTCACCGGACGAAGCAGCGAAATAGGAGTCGTCTCGGAACCCACTCTTGCGCCGGGCGGCGCTGCCGGCGCCGAGTGCGCTCAGTGCGCGTGGGGCATGCAGAGATCGTCGTATTCCGCAATGACGATCTCGCCGGCGTCAGGACCGCAAGCCGGGCAGGCCGGGTCCCGGCGCACCTTGAACGTCCGGAACGACTCTTCGAGAGCGTCGTAGGCGAGCAGCCGTCCGATCAACGGATCCCCCAGCCCGAGAAGGACCTTGATCGTCTCGACGGCCTGGATCGACCCGATGATGCCGGGCAGCACGCCCAGGACACCCGCCTCCGAGCACGAAGGAGCCAGCTCCGCCGGAGGCGGCTCGGGGATCAGGCAGCGGTAACAGGGACCGTTGTAGGGGTCGAAGACCGTGACCTGCCCCTCGAAGCGGAAGATGGACCCGTGGATCACCGGGATCCGCTTGAGCAGCGAGGCGTCGTTCACCAGGTAGCGAGTCGGGAAGTTGTCGGTCCCGTCGACAATGGCGTCGTACCCGTCGATGATGTCGAGGATGTTGTCCGCGCCCAGGCGCACGTCGTAGGTCACGACGTTCACGTCGGGGTTCAGCGCCGTCAGCGTCTTCTTGGCCGAGTCGACCTTGCGGTCGCCGATCCGGTCCATGTTGTGGAGGATCTGGCGCTGGAGGTTGGACTCGTCGACGACGTCCATGTCGATGATGCCGATGGTGCCGACGCCGGCCGCGGCCAGGTAGAGGGCCGCCGGCGATCCGAGGCCGCCCGCGCCGAGCAGGAGGACCTTCGACCCGAGGAGCTTCAGCTGCCCGACTTCGCCCACTTCGGGCAGCAGGAGGTGGCGCTGGTAGCGATTGCGCTGGGCCGGGGTCAGTGTCTGCGGTGCCGACCAGGGACGGTCGTCGTCCTTCCACTTGTTGAACCCACCGACCATGGACTGCACGTCGGTGTAGCCCAGATCCCCCAGGGTCTTGGCGGCGAACGCCGAGCGCACGCCCCCGGCGCAGTAGACGACGATCGGTACGTCCTTGTCGGGCAGCTTGCCCTCGACCTGGAACTCGAGGTGGCCGCGGGGCAGGTGCACGGCATTGGGCAGGGCGCCCTGCTCGTACTCGTCGGGCTCACGGACGTCCAGGAACGTGACGCCGCCACCCTCGAGCAGGGCTTGCGCGTCGGCCTGGTCCACCTCGCGGATGGACTTCTTGGCCTCGTTCAGCAGATCTCTGGGAGTGGGCACTCTCGAACCTCCGGATCGCACCAGACCGCTTCTACGGCTGGCGTCAAAGGGTAAAACACTACCAGTGGGGTCAACATTCCCGACGGGTGCCGGCCCGCCGAGGTCCTGGTGGGAGACTCCTCAACCGTGGAACTGCAGGAGGCGATCCGCCGACGATCCATGGTCCGGAGCTTCTCGACCGAACCCGTCCCCGACGGGATCGTGGACGGCATGCTGCACGCAGCCCTCCGCTCGCCCACGGCCGGGAACTCCAGGGGCACGAGTTGGGTGGTCCTCGAGGGGCCGCTCCAGACGGCGGGGTACTTCGACGCCACGACCGACGCGACGTGGCGGGCGGAGCACCCGGAGTGGAACGAGGGCCTGCGCCGCGCCCCCGTCGTCCTGCTGGCCTACACGTCGCCCGAGGCGTATGTCGCCCGCTATGCCGAGGCCGACAAGTCGTCGTCCGGGCTCGGGTCGGGCGTCGAGGCCTGGCCGGTCCCCTACTGGTACGGCGACGCCGCCTTCGGCGTCATGGCAGTGCTGCTCGCGGCGGTCGACGCCGGTCTCGGCTGCTGCGTGCTCGGCGCGTTCAGGGGCGAGGACGAGCTGGCGGGCCGGCTCGGGGTCCCGGACGGCTGGCGGTTGTTCTGCGCCGTGCTGCTCGGCCACTCCGACGCTCGCCAGCACCACTCTGCGTCGTTGGACCGGACGAGCCCGACGACGTCGGGGCGGATCCACCGGGGTCGCTGGGGATGATCCTCGGCTAAGGCGTCGGGTCCTTGGACAAGACGTGTTCGGGTCCCTCCTGCCAGCGGGCCATGGCCCACAGGAAGTCGGACAGCCGGTTGAGGTAGGCCACCACCAGCGAGCCGTCGCCGATGGACTGCGCCACCGCCAGGCGCTCGGCCCGGCGCACGATGGTGCGGGCCAGGTCGAGCGCAGCGGAGACCCGGTTCTCTCCCGGCACGGTGAAGTCACTCGGCATGTCGAAGCGGGCCAGCAGGTCGTCGATCCCGACCTCCAGCGTGGCCACCATGTCCGGCGTCACCAGGCTGGACCCCGCCTGGAGCTTCGTGCGGTTCTCCGGGGCGGTGGCCACCTCCGCCATCAGGACATAGAGCTCGCGGGCGAGGGCAGTCAGTCGCTCGTTGACCTCGGTGCCCTCCGGCGTCTGGGCGCGGGCGACGCCGAGAGCGGCCTGGGCCTCGTCGACGACTCCCGTTCAGGTCGATCCGCCACGAGTTCTTGGGGACGCGCCCGCCATAGAGCAACCCGGTCGTCCCGTCGTCACCCCGCTTGGTGTAGATCCGTGGCGCAGCCATGGGCGGATGCTACCGGGGCTTGTTCGGGGTGCCCGGAGGGTCACCGGTATCCTGTACTGGTGGTCACTCCCTCGCCTGAACTCCTCGGTCGGCTCGACCCGTCCGCCTCGACGTACCTGCAGGCGGTGGCCGAGCGTGTGGTCATCTTCGACGGCGCCATGGGGACCAACCTGCAGATGCTGGGCCTCGGCCCCGACGACTTCGGCGGGCCGGACCTCGAAGGGTGCAACGAGTGGCTCGTGGAGACCCGGCCCGACGTCGTGGCCCAGGTCCACCGCTCCTTCTACGAGGTCGGCTGCGACGTGGTCGAGACCGACACCTTCGGCTCGACCTCGGTCGTCTTGGCCGAGTACGGACTGGCCGACCGCGCCCGCGAGTTGACGCGGCGGGCGGCCGAGCTGGCCTGCGCGGTCCGTGACGAGTTCTCGACGCCCGAGCGGCCGCGCTGGGTGGCGGGCTCCATGGGGCCGGGGACGAAGTTCCCCACGCTCGGGCACATTCCGTACGCCGAGTTCAGTGACGCCTACGAGGAGCAGGCTCTCGGGCTGCTCGAGGGGGGCGTCGACCTCCTGCTCATCGAGACGCAGTTCGACATGCTCTCGATCAAGGCCGCCGTGAACGGCGCCCGGCGCGCCATGGTCGCGCTGGACCGCTACGTCCCGCTGCAGACGCAGGTGACCATTGAGCTGACCGGCCGCATGCTGCCCGGCACCGAGATCGGCGCCGCGCTCACGGTGCTCGATTCGATGCAGGTCGATGTCGTCGGCCTCAACTGCGCCACGGGCCCGGTCGAGATGAGTGAGGCGCTGCGCCACCTCTCGGGGGCCAGCCGCGTCCCCATCGCCTGCGTCCCGAATGCGGGCCTCCCTTCGGTGGTCGACGGCCTGATGCACTACGACCTCACGCCCGAGGGCCTGGCGGAGCACCTGCACCGCTTCGTGACCGAGTTCGGCGTCTCCGTCATCGGCGGGTGCTGCGGGACCACCCCGGCGCACCTGGCTGCCGTCGTCACGCGCTGCGCCGACGCCACCCCGGCGCCGCGCACGCCGGTCTACGAGCCCTCCGCCGCCTCCATCTACACAGCGGTCCCGTTCGCGCAGGACTCCTCGTACCTGGCCGTCGGCGAGCGCACGAACGCCAACGGCTCCAAGGCCTTCCGCGAGGCCATGCTCGATGCCGACTGGGACACCTGCGTGGGCATGGCCCGGGACCAGGTCAAGGAGGGCTCGCACCTCATAGACGTGTGTGTCGACTACACGGGCGCCGACGGCGTGGCCGACATGACCGAGATCGCAAGCCGCTTCTGCACGCAATCGAGCGTGCCGCTCATGGTCGACTCGACCGAGGGCCCCGTCGCCCGGGCCGCGCTGTCCTGGATCGGCGGGCGCCCCATTTTGAACTCGGTCAACCTCGAGGAGGGTGACGGGCCCGGCACGCGGCTGGACACGTTCCTTCGCCTGGCGCGGGAGTTCGGGGCCGCCGTCGTCTGCACCTGCATCGACGAGGAGGGCCAGGCGCGCTCGGCGGAGTGGAAGCTGCGGGCGGCTCGCAACATCCGCGACATCGCCGTCGAGCGGTACGGCCTGGAGCCCGAGGACCTCCTCTTCGACCCACTGGCCCTGCCTCTGTCGACGGGTATGGAGGAGAGCCGGGAGGACGGGATCGAGACCATAGAGGGCATCCGGGCGATCAAGGCGGAGCTGCCCGGCGTGTCCACCATTCTCGGGTTGTCCAACGTGTCCTTCGGGCTCAATCCGGCGGCCCGCCAGGTCTTGAACTCCGTATTCCTGCACGAGTGCGTGGAGGCCGGGCTCGACTCGGCCATTGTGCACGCTTCCAAGATCCTCCCGCTGGCGCGCATTGACGATCGGGCCAAGGAGGTCTGCCTCGACCTCATCTACAACCGACGCACCGACGACTACGACCCGCTGCAGGAGCTCCTGGCACTGTTCGAGGGCGTCAAGGCCGACACCGGGCCGGCGGAGGACCACAGTGAGTGGCCCGTGGACCGGCGCCTGTCCCAGCGCATCATCGACGGCAACCGCAACGGGCTCGAGGACGACCTGACCGAGGCGCTCGAGGCTGGAATGGCCGCACTGGCCATCGTCAACGACATTCTGCTCGAGGGCATGAAGGTCGTGGGCGAGCGCTTCGCCTCGGGCGAAATGCAGCTGCCCTTCGTGCTGCAGTCGGCCGAGACGATGAAGGCGGCGGTCGCCTTCCTGGAGCCGCACATGGAGAAGTCGGACCAGGGCGGCAAGGGCACCGTGGTGCTGGCCACGGTCAAGGGCGACGTGCACGACATCGGGAAGAACCTGGTCGACATCATTTTGACCAACAACGGCTACGCGGTGATCAACCTCGGGATCAAGATCGGTATCAACGAAATGGTGAGCGCGGTCGAGGAGCACCAGGCCGACGCCATCGGCATGAGCGGGTTGCTGGTGAAGTCGACGTTGATCATGCGCGAGAACCTGGTCGAGCTGAACGACCGCTCCCTGTCGCGCATCCCCGTCCTGCTGGGCGGGGCCGCCCTGACCCGCACCTACGTCGAGCGCGACCTGCGCGAGGTCTACGACGGGCGGCTGTTCTACGGGCGCGACGCCTTCGAGGGGCTGCGCACCATGGACCGCCTCGTGGAGCTGAAGAAGAGCGGTGATGACGATCCGCTCTTCGGGCGCGAGATCTCCGAGAAGAACGTGCCGCGGCGGAGCCGGCTCGACGACCAGGAGACGTCCCCCGTGGAGGGGCAGCCCGCCCGGGCCGATGTCGCGGCGGACAACCCGCTGTTCGCCCCGCCCTTCGTCGGCAGCCGGGTCGCCGTCGGGATCCCGATCGACGAGGTGGCCGAGTACCTCAACCTGACCGCGCTCTTCCGGAACCAGTGGGGCTTCCGGCCCGAGAACGGCGAGAACGACACGGAGTTCAAGGACCGGGTGAAGGCGACGCTGCGCGAGCAGCTGGGCAAGGCCAAGGAGGCCGACCTGCTCGTGCCGTCGGTGGCGTACGGCCACTTCGCCGCCAACGCCGAGGGCAACGACCTCGTGATCTGGAAGGACGAGAGCCGGACCTCGGAGTGGATGCGCTTCGCGTTTCCCCGGCAGCGCAAGGAGCCCTGGCTGTGCATCTCGGACTTCTTCCGTCCGACGGGCTCGGGCGACGACGACTACGCCAGCTTCATGCTCTGCACCATTGGGGCGCGGGCATCGGAGGAGACGGCGCGGCTGTTCGCCGAGAACCACTACCAGGAGTACCTGTTCCTGCACGGCCTCAGCGTCGAGATGGCCGAGGCCACGGCCGAGTACTGGCACCGCCGGATCCGCGAGGAGCTCGGGTTCGCGGACGAGGACGGTCCGACGCTCAACGGACTCTTCCGCCAGCAGTACCGGGGCGGCCGGTACTCGTGGGGCTACCCGGCCTGTCCCGACCTGACCGACAACGCCAAGGTCGTCGAGCTCCTGGGCGGGGACCGCATCGGCGTCACCGTCAGCGAGGGCTTCCAGCTCAACCCGGAGCAGACCACCGACGCCATCATCTGTCATCACCCAGAGGCCAAGTACTTCGTCGCGTGAGGGTGGACGCGGGCCCGGCGCTGGGCCCGCCCTGGCGAGGCCGCCGCGTTCCTCGTGTGCGCCTTTCTGCTCGCGACGGTGATGCTGTCCACCATCGCCCCCGGCTACACGGTCACGTCGCAAGGACCCCTCGACGCCTCACGGTTCGCCTCCCTGTCGCCCGATCCGTCGGCGGCGGCCGGCGCGCTGTCGACGCTGGAGCCGTCTGTCTCGACGTACGAGCGGGTCTGGCGGGCGGACGGGGGACGCAACGAGATGCAGGACGTGCTCGTCCGCTTCCCCGACGAGGTGCGGGCCGAGTCGTTCCTGGACGCTGCGCAGCACGGGCTGGGGACGGGAGAGATCGTGAGCTCTGACCCGCTGCCATCCGTCCCGGGCGGGCGCCGCGTCACGTACTTCGCGGCGACCAAGCGGGACGGGGTCGGCCAGGCCATCACCACGCGGGCGGGCGCCTACGCCGATCTCCTGTCCCTCGTCTCGGCGGCGGGCAGTGCGCACCCCATCCCCCCGGCCAACGCCGAACGGCTCGCCGGGTCCCAGCACGCGGCGATGGCGCGGGCGCCTGGGGGTGCGACGACCAGTTCGCCGTCAGCCGGTCACAAGAAGGGCGCCTCGGCCGGCACCATCGGCCTGGCCGTGGTCGTCGTGGCCATCGCGGCGGTGGCAGTGGCCGCACCGGGCCTGCTCCGACGACGACGTCTGGCGCTGGAGGCGGCGGCAACGAGCCAGCCGCGGCCCCATCCTCATTCGCCGGGCTCAGCCGGCGACGCGATCGACGATCTCCGCGAACACCGCGGGTGATGTCACCGGGAGCAGGTGGCCCGAGTCGAGGCGGATGACCTCGACCGGTGACGGCAGCCTCCGCACCATGACCTCTTGCATCTCGGGCCGGATGGGGCGGTCTCTCTCGTTCACCACGTAGGTGATGGGCACGCCGGCAACGGCGGACCAGTGGACGGGCTGGAAGTAATGGTGCACCGTGTCCTCCACCGAGCGCGCCGGATCGAGGACGAAGTCCAGGGTGGCGTCGTCGAGCGGGTCCCCGCCATAGGCGCGTCGGGATGCCTCCGGATCGACCGGCGGCGGCAGGGTGATCGTGCGCCCGTCGCGCGCCGCGGCCTCCACCGCCAGGCGCAAGCCGTCGCGGTGCCGCTCCTGCATGCAGTCGATGCCGCATCCGCCTTCCACCGGCACCAGTGCGGCATTGAGGACGACCGCCCGCACGCGGCCGCCCAAGGCGGCGACGACTCCGGGCACGACGAGGCCCCCGGACGAATGCGCGACCAGCGTGATCGGGCCTCCGACGGCGCCGGCCTCGATGTCGGTCACCACCGACGCAACTTCGCCTTCGACGGTCAGCGTGGCCAGGTCGGCTGGCCGCGACCGGCGCCCGGGCAGGTCGACGGCCAGTGACTCATGGTCGAGCGAGGGCACCAGGCGGTCCCAGAACCCGCCCGTGGCTCCTCCCCCGTGGATCAGGACGACGGTCACGACCCGATGGCTCCCCGGATGCTCGGCACGGCGCCGGAGACTAGTGCTGCCGCAGCGGCTCCAGCCTCCTCCCGGGTCGTATCACTAGGATCCGCCGGGTGAGTTCACTCGACGGCACCGCCCAGAGTGCGCCGATCACCGGGCTGTCACATGTCCAACTGCTGGTCTCCGATGTCGCCGCCAGCGCGAAGTGGTACAGCACCGTGCTGGGCCTGGTTCCCTTCGCGGACGACGCCGACATCGGCTACGTCGCGCTCCAGCACCGTGGCGGACGGTTCGTCGTGGTGCTGACCAAAACGCCGGCGTCACGGGCGGGGCAAACCGAGACCGAGTCCAGCGGCGACGGCCTGGACCATCTGGCGCTCGCGGTGCCCGACGGCGCCGCACTCGAAGCCTGGGCCGCTCATCTCACCGAGGCCGGTATCGACCATGCCGGCGTGGTGCTCGAGGGCGGTCACCCGTCGCTGCAGCTGCGCGACCCCGATGGCATCGCTCTCGAGCTGGTGGCGCCCTAAGACGTCGCTATTCCCACTGGGTAACCCTGCGGAAGATGGACTTTCGGGGCTTCCCCTGCTCGGAGTCCTGGGCCGCCTCGGGTCGATTGGATCGCAACCAGGACATGAGCCCGTCCGCGTTGTCGAAGCTGATCTCCTGATCCGTCTCCATCACGTAGAGGTTGATGATGCCGCCTTCGGCCGTCACCGAGTACTCGATCTTCCCGTTGGAGACAAAGGCCCACAACGGCGTCGAGCCCGGCGTCGATCGCGGCTCGCGGCGCCATCCCGGGCGTCCCCCCAGCACCTCGACGATGTCGCTCGTCAACGACGTCCGCCAGTGTTCATTCTCAGCTCCCCATCGTCGTCGGCGCGATCCTCGGTCGAGAGACCGACGGGCTCGGTGCAACCGAAAAGGACGCGCGCGGCATTCGTCCGCACGGAACCGAGCAACCGGACCTCCGCGAGAGGCTACCGCTCGGGCCGCTCCGCTCGGATCCTCAGACGCCCTCCATGACCCGGACGGGCTCAGGAGGCGCCGCCCGAATCGGAGCCGTCTTCGGCTGGTAGATGGCTGCGCCCGCGGTGACGACACCGAGGGACAGGAGGACGGCCCCGACGCAGTCGAGCGGGGTGTGCCAGATGGCGCCCACCACGGCCGCCGACATCAGGACGGTCCAGCCGAGGCCGAACACGAACGTGATGCTGCGTGCCCATTTCCCCAGCACCGGGTAGAGCGCGATCCACATGGCCACCGAGGTCGCACACACCGCGGTGACGTTTCCGGAAGGGAAGCTCAGCTGACCGAAGAACCTCTCGCCCACGGCGGGCTTGACGACGAGTTCGCCGACCACGAAGGCGGCCCCGGCCAAGCCGCCGAAGACCCCGACCCGCAAGAGGATCCGATGGAATGCGCCGACGACCAGGCTGGCGATCAGAACGACAGCGATGGCCGGAGCGGCTAAATAGTCGGCCACACCCTTCCAAAGGGCGACGTCCGGAGGGCGGCCCAGCAGGTGAATGGCATTCCGATCCAACATGAGCCCGCTGTACCCACGGGACACGGCAAGGCTCAGGAGCGCCATCGCCAGCAGGCTGACCCCTGCGATGACCGAGAGTTTCGCGCGCGCCACGAGCACCAACGCTACGTGGCGTTCGGGATGTTTTGCCCTCGCCCCGCTCAACAATTGGGATGATTCGATTCTCGTCGCAGGTCCACAAAAAAACTGACGGCGTTCGCCGGACCCTTGCCATCGTCGACACCTTGCTCCGATCGTCAGAAGCCCAACTGATTCTTCGGATGCCGCCGCGGGTCGGGCCTCGTCGGCCGCGCCACGCCGCACCGCGCCTGTGAGGTGCGGCTCGGCCTCAGTGAGCAGTTGAATCCCAGGTGAATCCCAGTTGCCGCACCGCGTAACCTCCTCGACACTTCGAGAAACAGGGCGCTAACTTCTGGACAGACGCGGCCCAAGGAGGTCATTGTGCCCGAGTTCCCCGGCGTCACCCATGTGGCCCTGACTGTCTCCGACCTTGAACGGAGCCGCCCGTGGTATCAGACCCTCATCGGCAACCCACCCGTGATCGACGAGGATACGGGACCCTTCCATCATGTCGTTTGGCTGCTGGGCAGTCAGACGTTGGTGGGCCTCCACCAGTTCCATGATGCGCACGGCTCGGATCCCTTCGACGAACGTCGGCCCGGCCTCGACCACGTGGCGTTTGCCTGCGGCAGTCGAGACGAGCTCGAAGAGTGGGAGGCGAAGCTCAACGAGCTGGGCATAGAGAACGGCGGTGTGGTCGACGCCTCCTATGGTTCGGGGCTCTCGTTCCGCGACCCTGACAACATCGCATTGGAGTTCTTCGCTCCACCTGGCTAGGAGATCGTTGCTGCGAATGTGGCGGCTCAACCCACCTCTGGCTGTTGCCCGGGGTCGGCAAGAGCAGCTTCCAGTCCCTCGAGATCCGCCACGGTCACGGTCAACGCAGAATGACCGTCTCGCCGCAGCGGTGAGCGAACTCTCTCGGCGAAGTGGACGCAGAGACCCGCATCACGGTTTGTCCCAAACGTCAATCCGTCGTCGACGGACGACATGCGGACACCGCATGCCGTCCACCACCGGTAGTGCCGGGTGATGTGCGCGCCGGTGATGTTCGTCCGTGGCGTCGTGATCTTGACGAGCCCGAGGGTGGCGACGAAACCATCGTCCGTCAGCGTCACACCGTCTCGTGAAGGACGGAGGAAAAAGGGCAACAGCACCGGAAGATAGCGCCAGTCGATCGCATACCCGAAGTGGCAAGTCATCCTCCGCCCTCCTTGTAAATCGTTCGAACACGCTCTCGAGCGTACTGTCGTGACTCCCGCAGAAGAAGCGTCGCGTCCGATCCGTCGGGCTGAATGCACATCGTCGTCCGGATCGGGCGATGCCCCGACCAGTCGCACCGAGAGCTGCTTCAGCGAGGGGCGCGAGGCATCCCCAAACCGATCATCGCAATGATGTCGCGTTGGATCTCGTTCGTCCCACCTCCGAAGGTGAAAATGGTCTGCCCCCGTGCCTGGTTCTCCAAGCGGCCCCGCACGACCGCCCCTGGCGACCCCTCGACCAGGTAGCCGGCTTGACCGACGACGTCGAGCAGCAGTCGATAGATCTCGAGTGCGAGCTCCGTCCCGTACACCTTGGTCGCCGACGCATCGGCTGGATTCAGGCCTTTGTCGGCGGCCCAGGCCACTTTCCAGTTGAACAGCTTGAGCACATCAACTTTGGCGTGCGCCTTGGCCAGACTGATTTGCACCCACTCGTGGTCGATCATCAGGCGTCCGTCTCCGAGTCGATGCGCCTGCGCCCATCGGCGGACCTCAGTCAGGCTCCTCGAGAGTCCCGAGGCAGGGCAGATCGCCACTCGCTCGTGATTGAGCTGGTTCGTGATCAGCTTCCAGCCTTGGTTCTCGGCCCCGACGAGGTTCTCGACCGGGACCCGGACGTCCTCGTAGAACGTCGAACTTGTGATGTCGCCCACCATCGTGGGCAACGGTGTCCAGTGAAACCCCGGTACGTCGACTGGCACGATGAAGACCGAGAGGCCCTTGTGTTTCGGGGCCTGGGGGTCGGTGCGGGCCGCCAACCAGATGTAGTCGGCATATTGGATCGCACTGGTGAAGACCTTCTGGCCGTTGATCACATACTCGTCCCCGTCCCGCACGGCCCGCGTCTTGAGAGAGGCCAGATCGGTTCCCGCCGACGGCTCGGTGTACCCGATGGAGAAATGGACCTCCCCCTTGAGAATGCCCGGCAAAATCCGTTCCTTTTGTTCCTCCGTGCCGAGGGCCATCAGCGTCGGTCCGACGCTGTTCAAGGTGAGCAGCGGGAGGGGCACCCCCGCCCAATGGGATTCCTCTACGAAGATCATCTGTTCGATCGGACCCCGAGCCTGGCCGCCGTATTCCTTCGGCCACCCCAGGCCGAGCCAGCCGTCCTCACCCATCCGACGGATGTAGCGGGTGTAGGACGGCTCGGCGGAGGGCGAAGACTCCACGTCGCCGACCAACGCTTCGAAGTACTGGCGGAGCTCTCGTTGCAAGTTCTGTTGCGCTTCCGTGAACTCCAGGTACACGCGACCTCCGGCTTCTGGTCGGGCTCTCAGGCCGACGTGCCGGAGAGCCCGCCGATGCCCAGTGAGCCGTCACCAGAGGCGGTCTGCTCATTCCCGTCATCTCCGACGGCACCACCATTCTCCGATGGCGCCACCTCGTCGGCGCCGTCCGGCAGCGCCGGAGGATCGTCGAGAAAGTCCGCAGTGGGCACGAAGAAGAGGCCGCCGGTGACTGCGGTGGAGAAATCAAGGATCCGGTCGTAGTTGCCGGGTGGATCACCGAGAAACATGCGCTGCAACATCAGCTCGGTGACCGAGGGTGTTGCTGCGTACCCGATGAAATATGTGCCGAACTCCCCGCTTCCGAGCGATCCGAACGGCATGTTCTCCCGCAAAATCTGTCGCTGGGTGCCATCGGGGTCGATGATGGTGTTCAGCGCTACGTGTGAATTGGAAGGTTTGACATCGTCGTCCATCTCCACGTTCGACAGCTTGGCACGTCCGATCACTCGCTCCTGGTCCTCGACGCTCTGGGCGTCCCAGGCCGCCATGTCGTGCAGGTACTTCTGCACAATGACGTAGGACCCGCCGGCAAACGCCGGATCCGCGTCTCCGATGGTGACCGCGATGTGGGCGGCTTGCCCGGTCGGGTTCTCGGTCCCGTCGACGAACCCGAGCAGGTCTCGCTCGTCGAAATACCTGAACCCGTGGACTTCGTCGACCACTGTGGCTGCCCCCGCCAGCCTGCCGACAACGAGCGAGGCGAGCTCCCAGCAGAGGTCCATCGTCGCCGCGCGGATGTGAAACAGGAGATCGCCCGGAGTCCCCACCGCCCGGTGCGGATCGCCAACGAGGTCCTCGAACGAATGCAGCTCCGCCGGTCGAGGTCCGGCGAAGAGACGATCCCACGCAGTCGATCCGACTCCCGCCACGACGGCCAGCCCGCCCTCGAGGGAACGAAAGGAGACTGTTCGGGCCAAACCCGACAGGTCGGCGAAGAGGTCGTGGACCACCGGCTCACCGCCGTCCTCGATGGTCAGGACGAGAATGACGGCACTGGCCGTCAGTGGGGTGAGCACGGGCTGAGCGACCGCCTGATCGACAACCGCCTCCGGGCTCTGTGCGACGTTCGCCATTGTTGTTCTCGGATCTCCTGTCGTGTCCTCGAGCCCACGGGCCTGTGGTGCCGACGAGCGTAGCGGCGAGAAATGGCGAGCCCGGTGGAGTCCGTGACGCCACGCCGCCCCGGCTCCCGGTGGCGGCACGAGACCTCTTCGACACGCCTCACCCCGGAGAGGAGCCCGCACCCGGCTTGGTGAAGGGGCGGCTCAGGCTCCGTGGTTGGCTGCCAGCGCGGCCTCGCGGGCGTGATAGCTCGACCGGGTGAGCGGGGACGCCTCGACATGCGCCACCCCGAGGGCCGTCCCGGCCTGGCGCAGTCGGTCGAATTCCTCGGGTGCCCAGTAGCGGGAGACCGGGAGATGGTCCCGGCTCGGTCGTAAGTACTGCCCGATGGTGACGATGGAGACGCCCACTCCCCGTAGGTCGGCCACAGTTGCGACGACCTCATCTTCTCGTTCGCCGAGCCCAACCATGAGCCCCGACTTGGTCACCAGACCCGCTTGTCCGGCCCGGGCCAGCACGGCCAGGCTCCACCGCGTAGCCGGCCGAGGGCCGCACGGCCCTCTGTAGGCGCGCCACCGTCTCAATGTTGTGGTTCAGCACGTCGGGGCGTGCCTCGAAAATGGTGTCGAGCGACGCCGCGACGCCGCGGCAGTCCGAGATCAACACCTCCACAGTCGTCTCGGGCGCACGCGACCGGATGGCCCTGATGGTCTGCGCCATGGCGCCGGCACCGCCGTCGCGGAGGTCGTCGCGGGCCACACAGGTGATCACCGCGTGCCCCAGCCGCATCCGCGTCACCGCCTCCGCGACCCGCGCCGGTTCGTCGGGCGACAACGGAAGTGGATGGCGGGTGTCAACCTGGCAGAAGCCACAGGCGCGCGTGCAGCGCTCACCGTTGATCATGAAGGTGGCAGTGCCGTCGGCCCAGCATTCGTAGATGTTGGGGCAACCCGCCTCCTCGCACACGGTGACGAGACCGAGGTCGTGGACGGTCGAGCCGAGTTGGCGGTAGCCCTTGCCGATACGCACGGGCACGCGCACCCAGTCGGGCTTGCGCTGCCCGATGTCGAGGCCTTCCTCGGGAGCCACCCCGGCTTGGCGCAGTCTGCGCAGGAGCGGGCGCTCCGCCTGCGCCGATGCGCCCAGCGGGTCGGCCGGGCCCCCGAGGACGTCGTGGCGGTCGACGCTGTGCCGCCCCAAAAGCCGCGGTGGCGCGGGCCACGAACGCGTCGACCACTTCCCCGAAGGGAAGGCCGATGCCCTCGGCCGCCAGCGAAGTGACGCCGCGATCCGCGATGCCGCACGGCACAATATGGCCGAACATCGCCAGGTCGGGGCTCACGTTGAGTGCCACTCCATGGAGGGTGCGGCGGCGCCCGGGACCGGTGCGCAGGGTCCGTATGCCGACGGCGGCGATTTTGCGGGGATGGGTGCCCCCAGCGTCGATCCACACGCCCGGGTAGTCGCCTTCGCTCGACGCCCCGCTCAGGCCGAGGTCGGCCAACGTCGCGATGACGACCTGCTCCAACCGGTGCACGTGTGCCGGTCCGGATGCCGGGTCGTCGGGCACCGTGACGATCGGGTAGGCCACCAGCTGGCCCGGACCGTGATAGGTGACGTCGCCACCACGGTCGGTCCGCTCGAGCACCGCGCCGACGGTAGGGGGGTCGACCAGCACGTGGCACTCGTCCGCGTGCACCCCCAACGTGTACGTGTGAGGGTGCTGCAGGACCAGCAGGTAGTCGTCGGCCGCCTCCGTCGCCAGTGCGTGTTGGAGTTCGTATGCCTCGTGGTAGGGAACCGTCCCGAGCGACCGGACTCGCAGCACCGGCGCGGCCTTAGAGCTCCGCCGCCCAGTCGCGGCTGCCCAACAGGTCTGCGACCTTGGCCAGGAACAACGACACGTACGCTCCGTCGACCGCCCGGTGGTCCCAGCTGACGCCGAGGATGCCGGTCGAGTGGATGGCGATGGACTCCGAGCCGTCGGGCTGTGTCACCACCACCGGCCGACGCGCAATGCCGTCGGTCGCCAGGATCGCCACCTGGGGCTGGTTGATGATCGGGACCGTGAAGTAGGTGCCGAAGGGGCCGTCGTTGGTGATGGAGAACGTCCCGCCCGCAATGTCGTCCGCGTTGAGCTGACGACCCCGCGCCCGCTCGGCCAGATCGCGGATGCGCCGGGCCACGCCACGCAGCGTGACCTCCTCTGCGCGGTGGATGACCGGCACAATCAGGCCCTCGTGTGCCAGGTCGACGGCGATCCCGAGGTTCACCTCGGCGTGGACGAGCAGCGAGTCGTCGACGACCGATGCGTTGAGCAAGGGGAAGTCGCGCAATGCCTCCACGGCGGCCCGGGCGACAAAGGGAAGGTACGTCAGCGCGAAACCCTCCTCTGCCTTGAAACGCTCGCCCCAGGCCTTGCGCACACGCTCGACGCTCTCGAAGTCGACCTCGTTGGCGATGAACGCGTGGGGTGACGTCGCCTTCGATCGCACCATGTGCTCCGCCGTGCGACGCCGCATGTTGGAGAAGGGCACGACCTGATCGCCTGCGGCGCGGAACGAGGCCATGGAGACAGGCGGAGCCTGCGGCGCCCGCGCCACGGGTGCAGCGGGCGCGGCCTGGGCGGGCGGAGGCGCTGGTGGAGCCGGAGCGGCCGGTGCCGACAGTGGGGCCGCGGCTCGGCGTGCCTCGACCACGCGCTGTGCATCATCTCGGGTGATACGTCCACCGGAGCCGGTGCCCGTCACCTCGGATTCACCGATCCCGTTCTCGGCCAACAGCTTGCGCACCATGGGCGACAACAGGCTCGGCCCGTCACCGTTGCTCTCGGCCGAGGGAGCCGGCGCCGGAGCGGGGGTCGGTGCGGGTGTCGGTGGCGCAGGGGGGGGCGGGGGCGGGAGCGGGAGGTGGCGGCGGGGCCGCGGCAGCCGGCGCGGGCTCGGACTCTGCAGCAGCGGGCGCATCCTGCGCCGGTGCCGCCCCGGTGCCGTCGCCGATCACCGCCAGCTTCACACCGACCTCGACCGTCTCGCCCTCGGGGACGAGGATTTCGCTGAGGACGCCTGCCGCCGGCGAGGGCACCTCGGAATCGACCTTGTCGGTCGAGACCTCGAAAAGCGGCTCGTCGCGCTCGACGGCGTCCCCGACTCCCTTCATCCAGCGCGTGATCGTCCCTTCGGTCACCGTCTCGCCCAACTGCGGCATCATCACGTCAGCCAACGTGCAGTCCCCTTCCGCTCAACGCGAGCATGGTCTCACCGAATGTCTCGGACAATGAAGGGTGGGGCTGAATGAACTGCGCCACCTCCTCGGGGAAGGCCTCCCAGTTGACGGCCAGGTAGCCGGACCCCAGCTGCTCGGTCACCCAGGGGCCGCAGAGGTGCACGCCCAGGATCCGTCCGGCGGTCCCGTCGGGCCGTTGCTCGGCGATGATCTTCACGACGCCCTCGGTATCGCCGATGATCTGCGCCCGGCTGTTGCCGCCGTAGGGGTCCTTCTTGGACACGATCGGGATGCCCGCCTCCTTGGCCTGCGCCTCGGTCATGCCGCAGAACGCGACCTCGGGTCGGCAGTAGATCGCCCATGGCACCTTGGCGTTGTCGACCGGCACCACCGGCTCTCCCAACATGGTCTTCACCGCCACGATGGCCTCGGCGAATCCCACGTGGGCCAGCTGCGGTGTCCCGTCCACGATGTCACCGACAGCGAACACGCCGTCTACGCCGGTGCGCTGGTACTCGTCGGTCGCCACGAAGCCGCGCCGGTCCATTTCGACCCCGAGGCCGTCAGCGACCAGACCCTCCGTGCGGGGACGCCGCCCCACCGACACGACGACCGCCTCGGCGTCGAACGTCTGGTTCCCCGCCTTCACGGTCGTTGTGGTCCCGTCCACCGACGGCGTGTGGCCCTCGACCTTCACTCCGGTCACGACGTCGATGCCACGCTTCTTGAAGGAGCGAAGGAGGACGCGGGTGATGTCGTCATCGCAGCCCGGGAGGATGGTGTCGAGCGCCTCCAAAATCGTGACCTTGGAGCCGAGGTCGGCCAGCAGCGAGGCGAACTCGCAGCCGACGACCCCGCCACCGATGACCACCACCGAGGCCGGGAGCTCCTTGAGGTCGAGGAACTCGTCCGATGTCATGATCAAGCGGCCGTCGACCTCGAAGCCGGGCAGCAGGAACGGCACCGAGCCTGCCGCCAGGACGATGTTCCGGCCCACTATGACGCGACCGGCATCCTCCCCGTCCACCACCTCGACACGGTGGTCCGCCCTGAGCGTGCCGGTGCCCGTCAGCGTGGTGACCTTGCGGCCCTTGAGGAGGCCGGACAGGCCCTTGAAGAGCTTGTCGACCACGGCGTTCTTGCGATCCTGGCTCGCCGAGAAGTCGATCGCCACCCCGGAGGTCTCTATCCCGAAGTCCTTGGACCCTTCGATGGTCCGGTAGACGGAGGCCGTCTCGAGGAACTCCTTGGCCGGGATGCAGCCGCGGTGCAGACAGGTGCCGCCCACCTTGTCCCGTTCCACGATGGCGACGGAGAGACCCGCCGCCGCCCCGTAGAGCGCAGTGGCATAGCCGCCGGGACCACCGCCGATCACGACGATGTCGAACTCGTCCTCGCCTGCCATCGCCTTTCCTCTCCCTGTGTGCTCACGACGTCCGTCCGGCGCGCTCGGCCTCCCCGGAACCACCCGATCGCACTGGCGAGAGTCCTCTCCATGCCCGGCGCGTTACGTCCGCAGCTTACCGTTCGGACCACACCCCCGAGTCCGGCTCCGGCCCTGCTCAGCCGGTCGTTCCGCTCCCCAGATCCGCCGCCTGGGTGGCCAACTCGTCGACCCTGTCGTTCCAACGGTCACCGGAGTGGCCCTTCACCCAACGCCAGCTGACGGGGACGTCGGCGGAGAGCCCGAGCTCTATCAGCGGCTCCCACAGGTCGCGGTTGGCCACGGGCTTGTTCTGCGAGTTCTTCCAACCGCGGCGGAGCCACCCCCGCCACCATCCGTCGGTGAAGCACTTGACGACGTAGGTCGAGTCGCTCACCACCTCGACGCCGTCGGTCGCCTCGGGCGTGAGGGACCGCAACGCCTCGAGCGCCGCGGTGATCTCCATCCGCTGGTTGGTCGTCCGAGCCTCGGCGCCGCTCGCGTAGGCACCCCCAGGCACGGCCCAGGCCCAGCCACCCCGTCCGGGATTCCCCCGGCACACGCCGTCGGTGTAGACCACGATCGGGTCGCTCTCGGGTGACATGGCCAACAATGTGTCGCACCGCCACCGGTGGTCGTGATGGTCGCCCGCCTCCCGGTACCGTGGAGCCGATGCTGTTCGACGGGATCGGCCACCAGGTCCCGGACACCGATCCGGGCGAGACAGAGGAGTGGCTCGACTCGTTCGACGCCATCGTCGACGCTCGGGGCCGGGCCCGGGCTCGCTACCTCCTGATGAAGCTCCTGGAGCGGGCGCGCACCAAGCAGGTCGAGTTCCCCGCCACCGTCTCGACGCCCTACGTCAACACCATCCCTGCCGACGCCGAGCCCTGGTTCCCCGGCGACGAGTACCAGGAACGCCGCATCCGCGCCTACATCCGCTGGAATGCCGCCGCCATGGTGGTACGGGCCAATACCCGCACCGAGGGCATCGGCGGGCACCTCTCCACCTACGCCAGCTCGGCCGCGCTCTACGAGGTCGGCTTCAACCACTTCTTCCGCGGCAAAGCCGACGGCGGATTCGGCGACCAGGTCTACTTCCAGGGACATGCCTCACCCGGGATTTATGCCCGGGCCTTCGTCGAGGGGCGCCTGACCGAGAAGGAGCTCGACAACTTCCGCCACGAGGTCGGGGGCGACGGGCTCCCCAGCTACCCCCACCCGCGCTCGCTGCCCGACTTCTGGGAGTTCCCCACCGTCTCCATGGGGCTGGGGCCTATCGCCGCCGTCTACCAGGCCCACGTCAACCGCTACCTCAACGCCCGCCGCCTGGTCGACACCAGCGGCAGCCGGGTCTGGTGCTTCGTGGGCGACGGCGAGATGGACGAGCCCGAGTCCATCGGCGCCCTCGGCGTCGCCGGCCGCGAGCATCTCGACAACCTGATCTTCGTCGTCAACTGCAACCTGCAGCGACTGGACGGGCCGGTCCGCGGCAACGGGAAGATCATCCAGGAGCTCGAGGCGGTGTTCCGCGGCGCCGGCTGGAACGTGATCAAGGTGATCTGGGGCTCGCGTTGGGACGCACTCCTCGCCAAGGACGTGGACGGGGTGCTGCTCGACCGAATGAACACCACGGTCGACGGCGAGTACCAGAAGCTGGCCGTCGAGTCGGGGGCCTACATCCGGGAGCACTTCTTCGGTCCGGACCCCCGCTTGCGCAAAATGGTCGAGGATCTGAGCGACGACGAACTGCGGTCGCTTCCCCGTGGCGGCCACGACTACCGCAAGCTCTACGCCGCCTACAAGTTGGCAACCGAGCAGAAGGGCTCCCCCACCGTCATTCTGGCGAAGACCATCAAGGGCTGGACGCTCGGTCCCGAGATCGAGGCGCGCAACGCCACGCATCAGATCAAGAAGATGACCAAGTCCCAGGTGCGGGTGTTGCGCGACCGCCTGTACATGACCGAAGACATCCCTGATTCCGCCCTGGAGGGCGACCCGCCCTACGTCCGTCCCGCCGTGGGCTCCGACGCCATGGAGTACCTGCGGGCGCGGGGCCGCGTCCTCGACGGCCCGCTCCCTGTCCGCGTGGTCCGGCCTACACCGGCGCTGCGACCCGACGCCAAGGTGTTCGAGGAATTCGCCGCCGGGTCGGGCCAGCAGTCGGTATCGACCACCATGGTCTTCGCACGGCTGTTGCGCAACCTGGTGCGCGACCCCACCGTGGGCTGGCCGGTGGCTCCCATCGTCTCGGACGAGGCGCGCACCTTTGGGCTCGAGCCCCTTATCGCCGAAGCGAAGATCTACGCGCCGGAAGGTCAGCACTACATCCCGGTCGACGCGGACCTGCCGCTCAACTACGCCGAGAGCGCCTCGGGGACCTGCTCCAGGAAGGCATCAGCGAGGCCGGTGCGCTCTCAACTTTCATTTCGTTGTCGACCGCCTACGCCACGTGGGGCCAGCCGATGGTGCCGGTGTTCTTGTTCTATTCCATGTTCGGCTTCCAGCGGGTCGGCGACCTGGCCTGGGCCCTGGGCGACATGCGCGGCCGGGGCATCCTGGCCGGCTGCACCGCCGGGCGCACCACCCTCATGGGCGAGGGCCTGCAGCACGACGACGGGCAGTCCCCCCTCCTGGCTCCACCAACCCGGCCGCCCTCGTCTACGACGCCTCGTTCGCCTACGAGGTGGCCGTGATCATGGAGGCGGCGGTGGCGGACATGCTCGGTGCCTCACCCCAGGACCGCTACTGGTACCACGCTCTACAACGAGACCTATCCCATGCCGGCTCTCCCCAAGGGCGACGAAGGCGAGGCCGTGCGGAGGGGCATCATCGACGGCGTCTACCTGTTCGCGACTGCCCCCGAGGTCACGGGCAACCTGCGGACGTCACTGTGCTTCTCGGGACCGATGTGGAGCATCGCGGTGGATGCACAACGGATCCTGGCCGAGTACGGCATCGCCGCCGACCTCTTTGCCGTCACCTCGTGGAGCAACTTGCGCACCGACGCGCTCGAGGTCGAACGGTGGAACCGCCTGCACCCCGAGGCAGAGCCGCGCACCGCAGTCATCACCGAGGCACTGGGCGACGGGCCCGATCCCGTCGTGGCCATCACCGACTACATGCGCAGCGTGCCCGACCAGGTGGCGCGTTTCGTGGACCGCCCTTACACGTCGCTCGGGACCGACGGCTTCGGGCGCTCCGACGCCCGCGACGCGCTGCGGTCGTACTTCGAGGTCGACAGCGCCAACCTGGTTGTCGCCGTGTTGCAGCAGCTCGCCCAGGGCGGAAGGATCGCCCGATCGGTGGTCGCCGAGGCGATCGCCGACTTGGGCATCGACCCCGCCAGTGCGCACCCCCTTCATCGTCTGACCCGACCTCGACACAGCCCCGTCGCCCAGCAGCAGGACGAACGATGCCAACACCTCCTCGGCGCCGTCGGGCACGGAGAGGACGAGTGTGCGCCGCTCCGGCTTCGAGCGACGATCGACACGTCGAAGAAAGGCGCAGCACCGCTTCTCCCGCTGGGCCAGGTCGACCGCCGCCGTGCAGGGCGGCATCGGACCGGCGCAGCTCCAGACGCACGTCGGTTTCGTCGGAGTCCACCGAGACGACCGACGAAGCCACGAACGTGTGCGCTATTCGCTTGGCGATGCTCCCGGAACGACGCCGCGTCGAGGCTGCAGGCGATCGGCTCGTCCCCGCAACCGCCGGCCGTCACCGGCTGCTCCGGCTCCCTGCCACCAGCGTGTCCCGGGTGAGCTCCATCTGCCCGACATGCTGGAACAGCTCCTCGAGGACGTGGACCAGGGCGGCGCCCTTCGTCTCTGTGTAGGGGACGGGGTCGTCGGGGTCGCGCCGGACGCCGCTGACCGGAGGCCGCCTCCGGTCTGAGGCCCCACCATGTCCTCGCGGAGGCGACGCCGGGCCTGCTCGGTGCGCCGCAGCAGGCCGGCGACGTCGCCACTGGCCGTGAATTCCGGTGGCGCGGTCGTGCTCGACCGGGCGCTCGGCCACCGTGGCGCCGCCCCAGTACTCCATGACCCCCAGGCAGTGGGTCACGATGGCGTAGGCGGAGTTGGCGTCGCGGGAAGGGGGGCCGCCGGTTGACCAGCGACTCGCCCAGCTCTTCCACGATGGCGGTCATCTGGCCCAGCGCCAGGTCCACGAACCACAGTGGGTCGTCGGTCGGGAAGACGGCGACCGACGCCGCCCTTTCGCCGTCAGTGGGCGACCCAGGCATCCGGATCCGTGACGAGCTTCTGCACGTGCGGCGGGAGCTTCCCGCTGATCACGTCGGTCAGGGTGATCTTCTCGAGCACCGAGCGCAGGCTGGCGCGGACGGCGACCCAGACCTGCTGGAGGTTCTCGGCGGCCCCGTCGTAGCTGGTGGCCTCGGGCCGGTAGCCCCGCACTTCGGCCAGCGGGCCGTCCAGGGCGCGGATCACGTCGGCGATCGTGATGGCCCCCGGGTCGTGGGCCAGCCGGTAGCCGCCCTCCGCGCCGCGTCGGCTGGCCACCACCCCGGCACGGCGCAGATCGGCCAGGATCGCCCCGAGGAAGCGCGGTGACAGGCCCTGCTCCCCGGCCAGATACTCGGCCGTCTGCGGCGTCCCGGCCGCCGCCAGTGCGAGCAAGGCCCGAATTCCGTAGTCGACCTTGGCCGGGGATATGCATGGCGCAGAAGCTGCCCCCGTCGGCAGCCCGTGGCCACTTCCGGCCAGGTGCGCCCGTCGTGCCAAGATCTTCTCCATGGCACGGATCGCGCTCCATCTCACCGGCGACAACGAGGCGGACGCGGTCCTGAGCCGCGGCCCGCTTGGCGCTCCTGATCGGCATGGTGCTGGACCAGCAGGTCCCGATCGAGAAAGCCTTCTCCTCGCCGGCCGACCTGCTGCAGCACTGGTCGTGTGGGGCCGCTCGACGCGGCAGCCGTCGCCTAGATGGCCCTCGACGAGCTGGCCGGCTCTTCAGGGAGCAGCCGGCCCTGCACCGCTATCCCGGCTCGATGGCCGGCCGGGTGCAAGAGGTCTTCCGCGTCGTCGCCGACGAGTACGGCAACAAGGCCGACGCCATATGGAAGGGCATCAAGAGCGGCGACGAGCTGCTCGCCCGGCTGAGGGCCCTGCCGGGATTCGGCGACCAGAAGGCGAAGATCTTCGCCGCCCTGCTCGGGAAGCAGCTCGACGTCCGCCCGGAGGGCTGGCGAAGGCCACCACGCCCTACGGCAAGGATGACAGCTCTTCTCGGTCGCCGACATCACCTAGCGCCGAGAGCCTCGCGAAGGTGCGGGCGAACAAGAAGGCACTGAAGGCGAAGGCCAAGGCGAAAGCGGCGGCGGGGGGACACAGCCGGCCCCGACCTCTCCCAGCGCCGCCTCTACCTGTGCACTCCGGACCGGCACGACCTGGCCGCATTCCTGCAGACTGCATCGCCGGCGGCGTGGACGTGGTCCAGCTGCGGGAGAAGGGGCTCGAGGCCAGCCGCTGGTGGCCCGGGCCGTCGTCGCGACGGCCGCGCGCCGAGCCCACGGCGTGCCGTTCGTGCTGAACGACCGCCCCGACCTGGCGTTCGCGGTGGGCGCGGACGGAGTCCATCTGGGGCAGGACGATGACCGGTCTCGCTGGCACGACGCATCCTCGGCCCTGACGCCATCGTCGGCCTGTCGACTCACTGTCCGGCCGACCTCGAGGGTGCCGCCCGGGAGGACGTCACCTACATCTCGGCGGGCCCGGTGGAGGAGACGCCGACCAAGCCCGGCCGGGCCGGGACCGGGCTCGGCTACGTCACCCAGGCCAGCGCAGATCCAGAGTTCCTGTGTTCGTGACCGGCGGGGTACGCCCGAGAAGATTTCCGCCCTGATGGCCGCGGGCGTCCGTCACTTCGTCGTGGTTCGCTACTTGACCCAGTCCCCGACCCTCGTCGAGCGGCCCGCCTGTTGCGTCAGGCGATCGATCGAGCGTCGAGTAGTGCGCGGATCTCCGGCTGGCACGCTACGCCCTCGGGGCCGGCGGCGGCGCACGCCCAGCCCGGCCGCAAGGCTGGACAGGCTCCACCGCCTGGAATGTCGACGCTGAACTTCGAACCACCCCATCCC